>NZ_RJPN01000043.1:0-528 GCF_003944225.1 Streptococcus cristatus | reverse complement strand
GTAGCACCTGTAGCTCCAGTTGCACCAGCTTTTCCATCTTTAATGACTGTAGAAGATGTTACTTCGTCTGGATCAAGCTCACCATTTCCATTCTTATCCAAACCGACTTGAACAGTATGGGTGCCGTTGTTGTTATCAACAACCTTAGCTAGTGGAGATTTTCCGTCCTTACCATCTTTAACAATGGTAGATGAGGTTACTTCGTCTGGATCCAATTGGCCATTGCCGTTCTTATCCAGACCAACTTTAACAGTGTGCGTGCCGTTGTTATTATCNACNACTTGGGCTAATGATGGCTTGCCATCTTCTCCTTTAGCNCCAGTNGCACCTGTTGCGCCTGTTTCACCTTTATCACCCTTAGCTCCTGTTGCACCGGTAGCACCTGTAGCTCCAGTTGCACCAGCTTTTCCATCTTTAATGACTGTAGAAGATGTTACTTCGTCTGGATCAAGCTCACCATTTCCATTCTTATCCAAACCGACTTGAACAGTATGGGTGCCGTTGTTGTTATCAACAACCTTAGCTAGT
>NZ_RJPN01000042.1:0-556 GCF_003944225.1 Streptococcus cristatus | reverse complement strand
AGTGTGCGTGCCGTTGTTATTATCGACAACTTGGGCTAATGATGGCTTACCATCTTCTCCTTTAGCACCAGTTGCACCGGTTGCGCCAGCTTTTCCATCCTTACCATCTTTGATGATTGTAGATGANGTTACTTCGTCTGGATCNANNTNNCCATTNCCGTTCTTATCCAGACCAACTTTAACAGTGTGCGTGCCGTTGTTATTATCGACAACTTGGGCTAATGATGGCTTGCCATCTTCTCCTTTAGCGCCAGTCGCACCTGTTGCGCCTGTTTCACCTTTATCACCCTTAGCTCCTGTTGCACCGGTAGCACCTGTAGCTCCAGTTGCACCAGCTTTTCCATCTTTAATGACTGTAGAAGATGTTACTTCGTCTGGATCAAGCTCACCATTTCCATTCTTATCCAAACCGACTTGAACAGTATGGGTGCCGTTGTTGTTATCAACAACCTTAGCTAGTGGAGATTTTCCGTCCTTACCATCTTTAACAATGGTAGATGAGGTTACTTCGTCTGGATCCAATTGGCCATTGCCGTTCTTATCCAGACCAACTTTA
>NZ_RJPN01000041.1:0-559 GCF_003944225.1 Streptococcus cristatus | reverse complement strand
CAAACCAACTACACCAGAGAAGCCTGTAGAGCCATCTAAACCATCTAAGCCAGAAAATAACTTGCGTATCTTGACGGACGAAGCTACCAAGGTTCAAGTGATTGGCATGAAGTCTACGCTTGATCAAGTTGTGGCCTTGAAGGTTAAGAAAGTAGCAGCTCAAAGCCTAGAAGGTAAGCTCTACGATGCTTATGACATTAGACTAGAAGACCAATTTGGCCAATCTGTACAACCTAAGGGTAAGGTCTTTATCAGCCTTCCAGTTGCATCTAATAAAGATGTTGAAAATGTCTTCTTTATGACAGCGGCTAATCAGCTTGATGCGGTATCCTTCCAGCAAAAAGGTCATTATATCGAGTACATGACAGATCAGCTAGGTGTTTATGCGGTTGTTTACAAGTCAACTGCAACCCCGCAGATGCAGGAGCAAGTGCAAGGAGCTAAAGCAGATGATTCTACTAAAGGTTCAGCCACTAAGTCAGCAACCTTACCAAGTACAGGCACAGCAACAGATTCAGCCTTCCTTCTCGGCCTTCTGTTAGCATTGACAGGATTATTA
>NZ_RJPN01000040.1:0-566 GCF_003944225.1 Streptococcus cristatus | reverse complement strand
TACAGATGCTGAGTGACTAGCACTTACTGATGCTGAAGCGCTTTGGCTCGCACTAATTGACGCAGACTGGCTCGCGCTTACTGAAATAGAAGCTGAGTTCTGGTTGTTAGATGCTGAAGCTGAAGCACTGATGCTTGCGCTCACTGATGCTGAAGTACACTTTGACTTGCAGATACAGAAGCTGAAGCGGTTTGGCTAGCTGATACAGAGGCTGGTTGACTAGCGCTTACTGATGCTGAGGCGCTTTGGCTCGCAGTAATTGACGCAGAGTGGCTCGCGCATACTGAAGTAGAAGCTGAGTTCTGGTTGTTAGATGCTGAAGCTGAAGCACTGATGCTTGCGCTCACTGATGCTGAAGTGCTTTGACTTGCTGATACAGACGCTGAAGCTGATTGGCTAGCTGATACAGAGGCTGATTGACTAGCACTTACTGATGCTGAAGCGCTTTGGCTCGCACTAATTGACGCAGACTGGCTCGCGCTTACTGAAATAGAAGCTGAGTTCTGGTTGTTAGATGCTGAAGCTGAAGCACTGATGCTTGCGCTCACTGATGCTGAAGTACTTTG
>NZ_RJPN01000039.1:0-566 GCF_003944225.1 Streptococcus cristatus | reverse complement strand
GCTCATGCTTGTGCTTACTGATTCAGATGCACTGATTGACGCGGACACGCTGTTGCTCATGCTTGTGCTTGCTGATGCGGATGCACTGATTGAGGCAGACACACGCTGTTGCTCATGCTTGTGCTTACTGATACAGATGCACTGATTGAGGCGGACACGCTGTTACTCAAGCTTGTGCTTGCTGACTGAAGCACTGATTGAAGCAGACACGCTGGTGCTCATGCTTGTGCTTACTGATTCAGATGCACTGATTGAGGCGGACACGCTGTTGCTCATGCTTGTGCTTGCTGATTCAGATGCACTGATTGAAGCGGACACGCTNTTGCTCATGCTTGTGCTTGCTGATTCTGATGCACTGATTGAGGCGGACACGCTGTTGCTCATGCTTGTGCTTGCTGATTCAGATGCACTGATTGAAGCGGACACGCTATTGCTCATGCTTGTGCTTGCTGATTCAGATGCACTGATTGAAGCGGACACGCTATTGCTCATGCTTGTGCTTGCTGATTGGCTTGCACTGATTGAGGCAGATACGCTGTTGCTCATGCTCTTGTGCTTGCTGATTC
>NZ_RJPN01000038.1:0-588 GCF_003944225.1 Streptococcus cristatus | reverse complement strand
GCTTGTGCTCAAACTTGTACTTATTGAATCTGAGGCACTAATTGAGGCACTGAGACTTGTGCTCAAGCTTGTGCTGGCTGAATCTGAAGCACTAATTGAGGCACTGAGGCTTGTACTCAAGCTGGTGCTTGCTGAATCTGAGGCACTGATTGATGCACTGAGGCTTGTGCTCAAACTTGTACTTACTGAATCTGAGGCACTGAGTGAAGCACTTAGACTTGTGCTCAAACTTGTGCTTGCTGAATCTGAAGCGCTAATTGAGGCACTGAGGCTTGTACTCAAGCTGGTGCTTGCTGAATCTGAGGCACTGATTGATGCACTGAGGCTTGTGCTCAAACTTGTGCTTGCTGAATCTGAAGCGCTAATTGAGGCACTGAGGCTTGTACTCAAGCTGGTGCTTGCTGAATCTGAGGCACTGATTGATGCACTGAGGCTTGTGCTCAAACTTGTACTTACTGAATCTGAGGCACTGAGTGAAGCACTTAGACTTGTGCTCAAGCTGGTGCTCGCTGAATCTGAGGCACTGATTGATGCACTGAGGCTTGTGCTCAAACTTGTACTTACTGAATCTGAGGCACTGAGGCTTGT
>NZ_RJPN01000037.1:0-593 GCF_003944225.1 Streptococcus cristatus | reverse complement strand
GAGGTAGAGAGTCCCAAGTCAATCCAGACTGCTACAGCTCAGATTTCCCAAATCATCGCCAACGTTGCTTCTAGCCAGTACGGGGGCTGCTCAGCTGACCGTATCGATGAAGTCTTAGCTCCTTATGCAGAGAAGAATTACCAAAAGCACCTCAAAGATGCAGAAGAATGGGTCTTGCCTGAAAAACGGGATGATTATGCTTGGCAGAAAACCCAAAAAGACATCTATGATGCCATGCAATCTCTCGAGTATGAAATCAACACCCTCTTCACTTCAAATGGACAAACACCTTTTACTTCACTAGGTTTTGGTCTAGGAACTAGTCGTTTTGAACGGGAAATTCAAAAAGCTATCTTGACCATTCGTATCAAGGGTCTTGGCTCAGAACACCGCACAGCCATCTTCCCTAAACTCATCTTTACGCTTAAAAGAGGCCTTAACTTGGAAGAAGGGACTCCAAACTATGACATCAAACAGTTGGCCCTAGAGTGTGCAACCAAACGGATGTACCCGGATGTCTTATCCTATGATAAGATTATCGAGTTGACTGGTTCTTTCAAGGTTCCTATGGGCTGCCGTTCGTTCCTCCAGGG
>NZ_RJPN01000036.1:0-616 GCF_003944225.1 Streptococcus cristatus | reverse complement strand
CGCCAATGCGATCTCGGTAAAATCCTATACTGTAACCTTTTTAGGTCTGCCGCTGTATGACATTGTACTAAATGATAAGATTTATGCAGGAACAGCAATTGGTTCCAACATTGGAACTCTTTGTAGCTTCTTTGCTTTCGTTGCTTTAATGATCGAAGAAGTCTGGCTGCGTTTGGTGAGAAGAAGACAAAAATGCTCGTGATAATGGTGTAGCATAGTTGGCAAAAAGAGATTGTTAGATAACTAAAAGATCAAAGTATTAGAGGCACATTCAAAATTACACGTCTAAGGCGATTGTTCAAAGTTTGCATACAAAGTTATTACTCATTTATGGTGAATTTTTTAGATAATAGTTTAGCTTACACCGATAATCGTTTTGTGTTCCTCATCGTCTAAAGCAACTATCAAAAAGAAAAAAAGGAAAAACAAATGGACAAATGGCAAGAATTAACCATCACAGTCAATCGTGAGGCAGAAGAAGCGGCCTCCAATATTTTAATCGAATGTGGCAGTCAAGGCGTAGTCATTGATGATAGTGCGGACTACCTTGGTAAGGTTGGTAAGTATGGCGAAGTTTTTCCAGAGGTGGAACAAGTGGAAATGGTTACCATTACTG
>NZ_RJPN01000035.1:0-624 GCF_003944225.1 Streptococcus cristatus | reverse complement strand
GTCCTTACCATCTTTAACAATGGTAGATGAGGTTACTTCGTCTGGATCCAATTGGCCATTGCCGTTCTTATCCAGACCAACTTTAACAGTGTGCGTGCCGTTGTTATTATCCACGACTTGGGCTAATGATGGCTTGCCATCTTCTCCTTTAGCTCCAGTTGCACCTGTTGCGCCTGTTTCACCTTTATCGCCCTTAGCTCCGGTTGCGCCTGTTGCACCAGTGGCACCGGTTGCACCAGCTTTTCCATCTTTGATGATTGTAGATGAAGTTACTTCGTCTGGATCAAGCTCACCGTTACCGTTCTTATCCAGACCGACTTGAACAGTATGAGTACCGTTGTTGTTGTCAACAACCTTAGCTAGTGGAGATTTTCCGTCCTTACCATCTTTAACAATGGTAGATGAGGTTACTTCGTCTGGATCCAATTGGCCATTGCCGTTCTTATCCAGACCAACTTTAACAGTGTGCGTGCCGTTGTTATTATCCACGACTTGGGCTAATGATGGCTTGCCATCTTCTCCTTTAGCTCCAGTTGCACCTGTTGCGCCTGTTTCACCTTTATCGCCCTTAGCTCCGGTTGCGCCTGTTGCACCAGTGGCACCGGTTGCACCAGCTTTTCCATC
>NZ_RJPN01000034.1:0-633 GCF_003944225.1 Streptococcus cristatus | reverse complement strand
ACAGACTGGCTGGCGCTCAATGAAGTTGAGGCTGACTCGCTTGTTGAAACTGACTGGCTCAAGCTTACTGATGCTGAAGCGCTTGTACTTGCTGAGACAGACTGGCTGGCGCTCAATGAAGTTGAGGCTGACTCGCTTGTTGAAACTGACTGGCTCAAGCTTACTGATGCTGAAGTGCTTGTGCTTGCTGAGACAGACTGGCTGGTACTCAATGACGTTGAAGCTGATTCACTTGTTGAAACTGACTGGCTCAGGCTTACTGATGCTGAAGCACTTGCACTTACTGAGACAGACTGACTCAAGCTCAATGATGCTGAAGCACTTGCACTTGTTGAGACTGATTGGCTCAGGCTTACTGATGCTGAAGCGCTTGTACTTGCTGATACAGACTGGCTGGCGCTCAATGAAGTTGAGGCTGACTCGCTTGTTGAAACTGACTGGCTCAAGCTTACTGATGCTGAAGCGCTTGTACTTGCTGAGACAGACTGGCTGGCGCTCAATGAAGTTGAGGCTGACTCGCTTGTTGAAACTGACTGGCTCAAGCTTACTGATGCTGAAGTGCTTGTGCTTGCTGAGACAGACTGGCTGGTACTCAATGACGTTGAAGCTGATTCACTTGTTGAAACTGACTGG
>NZ_RJPN01000033.1:0-644 GCF_003944225.1 Streptococcus cristatus | reverse complement strand
TCAGCGTCTGTATCAGCAAGCCAATCAGCTTCAGCTTCAGCATCTAACAACCAGAACTCAGCTTCTATCTCAGCAAGCGCGAGCCACTCTGCGTCAATTAGTGCGAGCCAAAGCGCATCAGCTTCTATCTCAGCAAGCATCAGTGCTAGCCAATCAGCATCAAGCTCAGCAACAGCAAGCCAAAGTGCTTCAGCAAGTGCAAGCGTAAGTGCATCAGTAAGCGCTAGTCACTCAGCATCTGTATCAGCTAGCCAATCAGCTTCAGCGTCTGTATCTGCAAGTCAAAGTACTTCAGCATCAGTGAGCGCAAGCATCAGTGCTTCAGCTTCAGCATCTAACAACCAGAACTCAGCTTCTATTTCAGTAAGCGCGAGCCAGTCTGCGTCAATTAGTGCGAGCCAAAGCGCTTNAGCATCAGTAAGTGCTAGTCACTCAGCATCTGTATCAGCTAGCCAATCAGCTTCAGCGTCTGTATCAGCAAGTCAAAGTACTTCAGCATCAGTGAGCGCAAGCATCAGTGCTTCAGCTTCAGCATCTAACAACCAGAACTCAGCTTCTATTTCAGTAAGCGCGAGCCAGTCTGCGTCAATTAGTGCGAGCCAAAGCGCTTCAGCATCAGTAAGTGCTAGTCACTCAGCATCTGT
>NZ_RJPN01000032.1:0-672 GCF_003944225.1 Streptococcus cristatus | reverse complement strand
GAAGAGTTTTTCTTGTAGAATCATATTATCAAAGAAAAAGGAGATAACATGAACTTCAAGGAACGCTATGAGAAAGTGCAGTGGATCGTCTGGCGCTGTGCACGAGATTATTATGTACATTTATGGGAGAGTAGTGACTGGGAACAAGAGGGTATGCTGGTTTATCACCAGCTGGAAGAAAGTCATCCAGATATCAGTCAAGATGAAGGCCGCCTCTATCGTTACTTCAAGACAAAATTTCGGAATCATATTCATGACATTCTTCGCAAGCAAGAGAGCCAAAAACGCCGCTTCGATCGACAGTCTTATGAGGAAGTTGGTACCATTAGTCATAGACTGAGTAAGCGCGAACTAGCTTTAGATGATTTAGTCGCTCTTCGAAGTTCTCTAGCAGTCTACACTTCCAAGTTAGACAAAGAACAACTAGAGTTATACCACCGCTTACTAGGCGATGAGCGGTTTAAGGGACGGAAAAGACTGTTGCGAGAGTTAGAGGAATATTTAATAGACTTTAGCAGCACGGTGATATAGTGGATAGGGGAGAGGTAAGAGGGAGATGTTACCTTTCCCTTTTAATTTATTGATTTATAGGTAGTTTAGGTAGTTTTAGAGGGGGTTGGAAGAAAAGATGAAAAAAAGATAAAAAAATTTCAAAAAAGTGTTGACAAGGGA
>NZ_RJPN01000031.1:0-712 GCF_003944225.1 Streptococcus cristatus | reverse complement strand
AGCTTTCAGAGCTGGACGACCCGCTGTTTGACCATCTGCGTATTCGTACTTGATCGTACGTGATACTTTCTTGTTGAGCTTAGCTGGGTCTGTAATCTTCTCTGTACCTTGACGAAGAGTAACGGTGAAGGTTTGATCCTTCTTATCGTCATTATCGAAGGTCTTAGGTCCCTTGAACTCATCCGTTACAACTTCATAGCCCTTGTCTGTCAATTCTTTCAGACGAGCTGCGTAGTTGGTTGTNCCGATTGGCTCACCTGACTTACCACTTTCAACNACCTTACCAACTTCCTTGTTGTTATCATCTTGGTCTACGAAGGTGATAATCGCTTTTTGACCATCTTTAACATAATTGATTGGTGTATCCTGTGTTGGATCACTTGGAATTGGTGGTGGGTTGTAACCCTTGCTTGGATCGCTCGGATCTTTCGGTGTCAATGGTGTTGTGCCATCTGGGCCTACTGGTGTAGTGCCTGGTACATCTGGAACTACTGGAAGATCTGTTCCCGGCTTAGTTGGGTTATTTGGATCGTTTGGATATGGAAGGTTTGGTACTTTTGGAAGTCCGTCTGGTACATTTGGTACGTATGAACCGAGCTTCTTGTATTGTACAACTTCTTCACTGTTAGCGTCGCCAGCTTTCACTGTCTTCGCTGCTACATTGGCCTTATCTGCCACGAATCCAGTTACGACTGGTGTGCCTTCTCCTTCT
>NZ_RJPN01000030.1:0-796 GCF_003944225.1 Streptococcus cristatus | reverse complement strand
ACCCTTGATGTCTGGTGAAGTTTGTCCCTTGATCACGTCATCTTGTGATGTCCATGGGCCTTTTTCTACGATCGCTTTCGTTACGACGTTGATCTTCAGAATACGCGTGAATTTCGCGCTGTCTGTGAAGCTTGGTGCTGCTTCCTTGCCATTTTCGTATACGTACTTGATCGTACGGCTCAATTCCTTCACAGCTTCTTGTTGAGCTGACTTGATCTTATCATCTGTCCACTTAGGTCCATCCGGATTCTTAGGATCCATCGGATCGTTTGGTTTCGGTGGATTGTTTGGATCGAATGGTACTACGCCTTCTTCCAATTGAACAGTGTAGTTTTGGTCCTTGCTTGCATCATCATCAAAGTTTTGTGGATCCTTGAACTCATCGTTCACAACCTTGTAACCTTGGTTAGTCAATTCTTTCAACTTCGCAAGGTATTGGTCACGGCTAATTGGTTCGCCTGACTTACCGCCTTCTGAGATCTTAACCAATTCTTTCTTAGCTTGGTCTACGAAGGTGATGGTTGCTTTTTGATCAGCCTTCTTGTACGTTACGACTTCATCGGCTGGTTTAGCTGAATCTGCTGTAACCTTCACATCTGCTACGCTTGCTTTATCCGCTACGTAACCCTTGATGTCTGGTGAAGTTTGTCCCTTGATCACGTCATCTTGTGATGTCCATGGGCCTTTTTCTACGATCGCTTTCGTTACGACGTTGATCTTCAGAATACGCGTGAATTTCGCGCTGTCTGTGAAGCTTGGTGCTGCTTCCTTGCCATTTTCGTATACGTACTTGATC
>NZ_RJPN01000029.1:0-875 GCF_003944225.1 Streptococcus cristatus | reverse complement strand
ATAAGATATTGTAAGTTAATTCAGTAAGTTAAGTGACGATAGCCTAGGAGATACACCTGTACCCATGCCGAACACAGAAGTTAAGCCCTAGAACGCCGGAAGTAGTTGGGGGTTGCCCCCTGTGAGATATGGTAGTCGCTTAGCAGGATAGGAAGTCGGAGTACTTCCTTTTTGGGAGTTTAGCTCAGCTGGGAGAGCATCTGCCTTACAAGCAGAGGGTCAGCGGTTCGATCCCGTTAACTCCCATATAGGTCCCGTAGTGTAGCGGTTATCACGTCGCCCTGTCACGGCGAAGATCGCGGGTTCGATTCCCGTCGGGACCGTTGAAATTGTTAGACAGTTTCAAGAAGAAAGACTCGTTAGCTCAGTTGGTAGAGCATTTGACTTTTAATCAAAGGGTCACTGGTTCGAGCCCAGTACGGGTCATAAGCGCGGGTTTGGCGGAATTGGCAGACGCACCAGATTTAGGATCTGGCGCTTTAGGGCGTGGGGGTTCAAGTCCCTTAACCCGCATAGAAATATAAATGAGCCGGCTTAGCTCAGTTGGTAGAGCATCTGATTTGTAATCAGAGGGTCGCGTGTTCAAGTCATGTAGCCGGCATTTTTTTTGGATAGAGATGCGAACGTAGTTCAGTGGTAGAACACCACCTTGCCAAGGTGGGGGTCGCGGGTTCGAATCCCGTCGTTCGCTTTGAGGCCGGGGTGGCGGAACTGGCAGACGCACAGGACTTAAAATCCTGCGATTGGTAACGATCGTACCGGTTCGATTCCGGTCCTCGGCATAGCGGATATGCGACAGGGCACCCTTAGCTCAACTGGATAGAGTACCTGACTACGAATCAGGCGGTTAGAGGTTCGACTCCTCTAGGGTGCAT
>NZ_RJPN01000028.1:0-884 GCF_003944225.1 Streptococcus cristatus | reverse complement strand
AGTCTAAGTGCTTCACTCAGTGCCTCAGATTCAGTGAGTACAAGTTTGAGCACAAGCCTAAGTGCATCACTCAGTGCCTCAGATTCAGCAAGCACCAGCTTGAGCACAAGCCTAAGTGCCTCAATTAGTGCTTCAGATTCAGCAAGTACAAGTTTGAGCACGAGCCTCAGTGCGTCACTTAATGCAAGCGACTCAGCAAGCACCAGCTTGAGTACAAGCCTCAGTGCCTCAATTAGCGCTTCAGATTCAGCAAGCACAAGTTTGAGCACAAGTCTAAGTGCTTCACTCAGTGCCTCAGATTCAGTAAGTACAAGTTTGAGCACAAGCCTCAGTGCCTCAATCAGTGCCTCAGATTCAGCGAGCACCAGCTTGAGCACAAGTCTAAGTGCTTCACTCAGTGCCTCAGATTCAGCAAGCACCAGCTTGAGTACAAGCCTCAGTGCCTCAGATTCAGTAAGTACAAGTTTGAGCACAAGCCTCAGTGCATCAATCAGTGCCTCAGATTCAGCGAGCACCAGCTTGAGCACAAGTCTAAGTGCTTCACTCAGTGCCTCAGATTCAGTAAGTACAAGTTTGAGCACAAGCCTCAGTGCATCAATCAGTGCCTCAGATTCAGCAAGCACAAGTTTGAGCACAAGTCTAAGTGCTTCACTCAGTGCCTCAGATTCAGTAAGTACAAGTTTGAGCACAAGCCTCAGTGCATCAATCAGTGCCTCAGATTCAGCAAGCACCAGCTTGAGTACAAGCCTCAGTGCCTCAATTAGTGCTTCAGATTCAGCCAGCACAAGCTTGAGCACAAGTCTCAGTGCCTCAATTAGTGCCTCAGATTCAATAAGTACAAGTTTGAGCACAAGCATTCAATAAGTACAAGTTTGAGCACAAGC
>NZ_RJPN01000027.1:0-892 GCF_003944225.1 Streptococcus cristatus | reverse complement strand
AGCTGATACAGATGCTGAGTGACTAGCGCTTACTGATGCACTTACGCTTGCACTTGCTGAAGCACTTTGGCTTGCTGTTGCTGAGCTTGATGCTGATTGGCTAGCACTGATGCTTGCTGAGATAGAAGCTGATGCGCTTTGGCTCGCACTAATTGACGCAGAGTGGCTCGCGCTTGCTGAGATAGAAGCTGAGTTCTGGTTGTTAGATGCTGAAGCTGAAGCTGATTGGCTTGCTGATACAGACGCTGAAGCTGATTGGCTAGCTGATACAGATGCTGAGTGACTAGCACTTACTGATGCTGAAGCGCTTTGGCTCGCACTAATTGACGCAGACTGGCTCGCGCTTACTGAAATAGAAGCTGAGTTCTGGTTGTTAGATGCTGAAGCTGAAGCACTGATGCTTGCGCTCACTGATGCTGAAGTACTTTGACTTGCAGATACAGACGCTGAAGATGAGTGACTAGCTGATACAGAGGCTGAGTGGCTAGCACTGATGCTTGCGCTTACTGATGCTGAAGCACTTTGGCTCGCACTAATTGACGCAGACTGGCTCGCGCTTACTGAAATAGAAGCTGAGTTCTGGTTGTTAGATGCTGAAGCTGAAGCACTGATGCTTGCGCTCACTGATGCTGAAGTACTTTGACTTGCTGATACAGACGCTGAAGCTGATTGGCTAGCTGATACAGATGCTGAGTGACTAGCACTTACTGATGCTGAAGCGCTTTGGCTCGCACTAATTGACGCAGACTGGCTCGCGCTTACTGAAATAGAAGCTGAGTTCTGGTTGTTAGATGCTGAAGCTGAAGCACTGATGCTTGCGCTCACTGATGCTGAAGTACTTTGACTTGCTGATACAGACGCTGAAGCTGATTGGCTAGCTGATACAGATGCT
>NZ_RJPN01000026.1:0-910 GCF_003944225.1 Streptococcus cristatus | reverse complement strand
TTGTACAACTTCTTCACTGTTAGCGTCGCCAGCTTTCACTGTCTTCGCTGCTACATTGGCCTTATCTGCCACGAATCCAGTTACGACTGGTGTGCCTTCTTGTGCCAATTCTTTTGTAGCTGGTGTCCATGCGCCGAAGGTTTCAACGCCAGTTACACGGTTGCGTTCACCTGTACGTGTGAAGGCTGCTTCTTGAGTCACTGGAGCTTTCAGAGCTGGACGACCCGCTGTTTGACCATCTGCGTATTGNTACTTGATGGTACGAGTAACCTTGCTATTCAATTTAGCTGGGTCTGTAATTGGCTCTTTACCTTGACGAAGAGTAACAACAAATTGTTGGTCCTTCTTATCATCGTTATCGAAGGTCTTAGGTCCCTTGAACTCATCGTTCACTACTTCGTAGCCCTTGTCTGTCAATTCTTTCAGACGGGTTGCGTAGTTGGTTGTACCGATTGGCTCACCTGACTTACCACTTTCAACGACCTTACCAACTTCCTTGTTGTTATCATCTTGGTCTACGAATGTNATAATCGCTTTTTGACCATCTTTAACATAATTGATTGGTGTATCCTGAGTTGGATCGTTTGGAATTGGTGGTGGGTTGTAACCCTTGCTTGGATCGCTCGGATCTTTCGGTGTCAATGGTGTAGTACCATCTGGACCTACTGGTGTAGTGCCTGGTACATCTGGAACTACTGGAAGATCTGTTCCCGGCTTAGTTGGGTTATTTGGATCGTTTGGATATGGAAGGTTTGGTACTTTTGGAAGTCCGTCTGGTACATTTGGTACGTATGAACCGAGCTTCTTGTATTGTACAACTTCTTCACTGTTAGCGTCGCCAGCTTTCACTGTCTTCGCTGCTACATTGGCCTTATCTGCCACGAATCCAGTTACGACTGGTGTGCCTTCT
>NZ_RJPN01000025.1:0-1016 GCF_003944225.1 Streptococcus cristatus | reverse complement strand
GATACAGACGCTGAAGCTGATTGGCTAGCTGATACAGATGCTGAGTGACTAGCACTTACTGATGCTGAAGCGCTTTGGCTCGCACTAATTGACGCAGACTGGCTCGCGCTTACTGAAATAGAAGCTGAGTTCTGGTTGTTAGATGCTGAAGCTGAAGCACTGATGCTTGCGCTCACTGATGCTGAAGTACTTTGACTTGCAGATACAGACGCTGAAGCTGATTGGCTAGCTGATACAGATGCTGAGTGGCTAGCACTGATGCTTGCGCTTACTGATGCTGAAGCACTTTGGCTCGCACTAATTGACGCAGACTGGCTCGCGCTTACTGAAATAGAAGCTGAGTTCTGGTTGTTAGATGCTGAAGCTGAAGCACTGATGCTTGCGCTCACTGATGCTGAAGTACTTTGACTTGCAGATACAGACGCTGAAGCTGATTGGCTAGCTGATACAGAGGCTGATTGACTAGCACTTACTGATGCTGAAGCGCTTTGGCTCGCACTAATTGACGCAGACTGGCTCGCGCTTACTGAAATAGAAGCTGAGTTCTGGTTGTTAGATGCTGAAGCTGAAGCACTGATGCTTGCGCTCACTGATGCTGAAGTACTTTGACTTGCAGATACAGAAGCTGAAGCGCTTTGGCTAGCTGATACAGAGGCTGAGTGGCTAGCACTTACTGATGCTGAAGCGCTTTGGCTCGCACTAATTGACGCAGACTGGCTCGCGCTTACTGAAATAGAAGCTGAGTTCTGGTTGTTAGATGCTGAAGCTGAAGCACTGATGCTTGCGCTCACTGATGCTGAAGTACTTTGACTTGCTGATACTGAAGCTGAAGCTGATTGGCTAGCTGATACAGATGCTGAGTGACTAGCACTTACTGATGCTGAAGCGCTTTGGCTCGCACTAATTGACGCAGACTGGCTCGCGCTTACTGAAATAGAAGCTGAGTTCTGGTTGTTAGATGCTGAAGCTGAAGCACTGATGCTTGCGCTCACTGATGCTGAAGTACTTTGACTTGC
>NZ_RJPN01000024.1:0-1059 GCF_003944225.1 Streptococcus cristatus | reverse complement strand
ACAACCAACTACGCAGCTCGTCTGAAAGAATTGACAGACAAGGGCTATGAAGTTGTAACGGATGAGTTCAAGGGACCTAAGACCTTCGATAATGACGATAAGAAGGATCAAACCTTCACCGTTACTCTTCGTCAAGGTACAGAGAAGATTACAGACCCAGCTAAGCTCAACAAGAAAGTATCACGTACGATCAAGTACGAATACGCAGATGGTCAAACAGCGGGTCGTCCAGCTCTGAAAGCTCCTGTGACTCAAGAAGCAGCCTTCACACGTACAGGTGAACGTAACCGTGTAACTGGCGTTGAAACCTTCGGCGCATGGACACCAGCTACGAAAGAATTGGCTCAAGAAGCTACACCAGTTGTAACTGGATTTGTGGCAGATAAAGCCAATGTCGCAGCGAAGACAGTAACTCCTGATGATAAGGATAGCGAAGAAACAGTTAAGTACAGCAAACTTGGTTCATATGTACCAAATGTACCAGACGGACTTCCAAAAGTACCAAACCTTCCATATCCAAACGATCCAACAGATCCAAGCAAACCAGGTACTGATCTTCCAGTGATTCCACATGTACCAGGAACTACACCAGTAGGCCCAGATGGCACAACACCATTGACACCGAAAGATCCGAGCGATCCAAGCAAGGGTTACAACCCACCACCAGTTCCAAGTGATCCAACTAAGGATACACCAATCAATTACGTGAAGGATGGTCAAAAAGCGATTATCAGCTTCGTAGACCAAACTGACGGTAATAAGGAATTGACCAAGGTTGTCGAAAGCGGTAAGTCAGGTGAGCCAATCGGTACAACCAACTACGCAGCTCGTCTGAAAGAATTGACAGACAAGGGCTATGAAGTTGTAACGGATGAGTTCAAGGGACCTAAGACCTTCGATAATGACGATAAGAAGGATCAAACCTTCACCGTTACTCTTCGTCAAGGTACAGAGAAGATTACAGACCCAGCTAAGCTCAACAAGAAAGTATCACGTACGATCAAGTACGAATACGCAGATGGTCAAACAGCGGGTCGTCCAGCTCTGAAAGCTCCTGTG
>NZ_RJPN01000023.1:0-1189 GCF_003944225.1 Streptococcus cristatus | reverse complement strand
ACCCTTGATGTCTGGTGAAGTTTGTCCCTTGATCACGTCATCTTGTGATGTCCATGGGCCTTTTTCTACGATCGCTTTCGTTACGACGTTGATCTTCAGAATACGCGTGAATTTCGCGCTGTCTGTGAAGCTTGGTGCTGCTTCCTTGCCATTTTCGTATACGTACTTGATCGTACGGCTCAATTCCTTCACAGCTTCTTGTTGAGCTGACTTGATCTTATCATCTGTCCACTTAGGTCCATCCGGATTGCTTGGATCCATTGGATCGTTTGGTTTCGGTGGATTATTCGGATCGAATGGTACTACAACCTGACGCATAGTAACGGTGAAGGTTTGATCCTTCTTATCGTCATTATCGAAGGTCTTAGGTCCCTTGAACTCATCGTTCACAACTTCGTAACCCTTGTCTGTCAATTCTTTCAGACGAGCTGCGTAGTTGGTTGTTCCGATTGGCTCACCTGACTTACCGCTTTCGACAACCTTGGTCAATTCCTTATTACCGTCAGTTTGGTCTACGAAGCTGATAATCGCTTTTTGACCATCCTTCACGAAGTTGATTGGTGTATCCTTCGTTGGATCACTTGGAATTGGTGGTGGGTTGTAACCCTTGCTTGGATCGCTCGGATCTTTCGGTGTCAATGGTGTAGTACCATCTGGGCCTACTGGTGTAGTGCCTGGTACATGTGGAATCACTGGAAGATCAGTACCTGGTTTGCTTGGATCTGTTGGATCGTTTGGATATGGAAGGTTTGGTACTTTTGGAAGTCCGTCTGGTACATTTGGTACATATGAACCAAGTTTGCTGTACTTAACTGTTTCTTCGCTATCCTTATCATCAGGAGTCACTGTCTTCGCTGCGACATTGGCTTTATCTGCCACGAATCCAGTTACAACTGGTGTAGCTTCTTGGGCCAATTCTTTCGTAGCTGGTGTCCATGCAGTGAAGGTTTCCTTACCAGTTACACGGTTACGTTCACCTGTACGTGTGAAGGCTGCTTCTTGAGTCACAGGAGCTTTCAGAGCTGGACGACCCGCTGTTTGACCATCTGCGTATTCGTACTTGATCGTACGTGATACTTTCTTGTTGAGCTTAGCTGGGTCTGTAATCTTCTCTGTACCTTGACGAAGAGTAACGGTGAAGGTTTGATCCTTCTTATCGTCATTATCGAAGGTCTTAGGTCCCTTGAAC
>NZ_RJPN01000022.1:0-1208 GCF_003944225.1 Streptococcus cristatus | reverse complement strand
CTTGTGCTCAAGCTGGTGCTCGCTGAATCTGAGGCACTGATTGATGCACTGAGGCTTGTGCTCAAACTTGTACTTACTGAATCTGAGGCACTGAGGCTTGTACTCAAGCTGGTGCTTGCTGAATCTGAGGCACTGAGTGAAGCACTTAGACTTGTGCCCAAACTTGTACTTGCTGAGTCTGATGCACTGATTGATGCACTGAGGCTTGTGCTCAAGCTGGTGCTCGCTGAATCTGAGGCACTGATTGATGCACTGAGGCTTGTGCTCAAACTTGTACTTACTGAATCTGAGGCACTGAGTGAAGCACTTAGACTTGTGCTCAAACTTGTGCTTGCTGAATCTGAAGCGCTAATTGAGGCACTGAGGCTTGTACTCAAGCTGGTGCTTGCTGAGTCGCTTGCATTAAGTGACGCACTGAGGCTCGTGCTCAAACTTGTACTTGCTGAATCTGAAGCGCTAATTGAGGCACTTAGGCTTGTACTCAAGCTGGTGCTTGCTGAATCTGAGGCACTGAGTGAAGCACTTAGACTTGTGCTCAAACTTGTACTTACTGAGTCTGATGCACTGATTGATGCACTGAGGCTTGTGCTCAAGCTGGTGCTCGCTGAATCTGAGGCACTGAGTGATGCACTGAGGCTTGTGCTCAAACTTGTACTTACTGAATCTGAGGCACTGAGTGAAGCACTTAGACTTGTGCTCAAACTTGTGCTTGCTGAATCTGAGGCACTGAGTGAAGCACTTAGACTTGTGCCCAAACTTGTACTTGCTGAGTCTGATGCACTGATTGATGCACTGAGGCTTGTGCTCAAGCTGGTGCTCGCTGAATCTGAGGCACTGAGTGATGCACTGAGGCTTGTGCTCAAACTTGTACTTACTGAATCTGAGGCACTGAGTGAAGCACTTAGACTTGTGCTCAAACTTGTGCTTGCTGAATCTGAAGCACTAATTGAGGCACTTAGGCTTGTGCTCAAACTTGTACTTATTGAATCTGAGGCACTAATTGAGGCACTGAGACTTGTGCTCAAGCTTGTGCTGGCTGAATCTGAAGCACTAATTGAGGCACTGAGGCTTGTACTCAAGCTGGTGCTTGCTGAATCTGAGGCACTGATTGATGCACTGAGGCTTGTGCTCAAACTTGTACTTACTGAATCTGAGGCACTGAGTGAAGCACTTAGACTTGTGCTCAAACTTGTGCTTGCTGAATCTGA
>NZ_RJPN01000021.1:0-1869 GCF_003944225.1 Streptococcus cristatus | reverse complement strand
GCACTGAGGCTTGTGCTCAAACTTGTACTTACTGAATCTGAGGCACTGAGTGAAGCACTTAGACTTGTGCTCAAACTTGTGCTTGCTGAATCTGAAGCGCTAATTGAGGCACTGAGGCTTGTACTCAAGCTGGTGCTTGCTGAGTCGCTTGCATTAAGTGACGCACTGAGGCTCGTGCTCAAACTTGTACTTGCTGAATCTGAAGCACTAATTGAGGCACTTAGGCTTGTGCTCAAACTTGTACTTATTGAATCTGAGGCACTAATTGAGGCACTGAGACTTGTGCTCAAGCTTGTGCTGGCTGAATCTGAAGCACTAATTGAGGCACTGAGGCTTGTNCTCAAGCTGGTGCTTGCTGAATCTGAGGCACTGATTGATGNACTGAGGCTTGTGCTCAAACTTGTACTTACTGAATCTGAGGCACTGAGTGAAGCACTTAGACTTGTGCTCAAACTTGTGCTTGCTGAATCTGAAGCGCTAATTGAGGCACTGAGGCTTGTACTCAAGCTGGTGCTTGCTGAATCTGAGGCACTGAGTGAAGCACTTAGACTTGTGCTCAAACTTGTACTTGCTGAGTCTGAGGCACTGATTGATGCACTGAGGCTTGTGCTCAAACTTGTACTTACTGAATCTGAGGCACTGAGTGAAGCACTTAGACTTGTGCTCAAACTTGTGCTTGCTGAATCTGAGGCACTGATTGATGCACTGAGGCTTGTTCTCAAGCTGGTGCTTGCTGAATCTGAAGCACTTACTGAGACAGACTGGCTAGTGCTCAAGGACGCTGAAGCAGACTCGCTGGTTGAAACGGATTGACTCAAGCTCAACGAAGCTGAGGCACTTGCACTTGCTGATACAGACTGGCTGGTGCTCAATGAGCTTGAAGCTGATTCACTTGTTGAAACGGACTGGCTCAGACTTACTGATGCTGAGGCACTTGCACTTGTTGAAACTGATTGACTCAAGCTCAATGAAGATGAAGCAGACTCGCTTGTTGAAACTGACTGGCTCAGGCTTACTGATGCTGAAGCACTTGCACTTGCTGATACAGACTGGCTGGTGCTCAATGAGCTTGAAGCTGATTCACTTGTTGAAACTGACTGGCTCAAGCTCAAGGACGCTGAAGCACTTGCGCTGGTTGAGACAGACTGGCTGGTGTTCAATGAGCTTGAAGCTGATTCACTTGTTGAAACTGACTGACTTGCGCTCAATGACGCTGAAGCAGACTCGCTGGTTGAAACTGACTGGCTCAAGCTCAACGATGCTGAAGCGCTTGCACTTGTTGAGACTGACTGGCTAGTGCTCAAGGACGCTGAAGCAGACTCGCTGGTTGAAACTGATTGACTCAAGCTTACTGATGCTGAAGCACTTGCACTTACTGAGACTGACTGGCTCAAGCTCAAGGACGCTGAAGCACTTGAACTTACTGAGACTGACTGGCTCAAGCTCAGTGACGCTGAAGCCGATTCACTTGTTGAAACTGATTGGCTCAGGCTCAATGAGGCTGAAGCACTTGCACTTACTGAGACAGACTGNCTCAAGCTCAGTGATGCTGAAGCACTTGCACTTGTTGAGACTGATTGGCTCAGGCTTACTGATGCTGAAGCGCTTGTACTTGCTGAGACAGACTGGCTGGCGCTCAATGAAGTTGAGGCTGACTCGCTTGTTGAAACTGACTGGCTCAAGCTTACTGATGCTGAAGCGCTTGTACTTGCTGAGACAGACTGGCTGGCGCTCAATGAAGTTGAGGCTGACTCGCTTGTTGAAACTGACTGGCTCAAGCTTACTGATGCTGAAGTGCTTGTGCTTGCTGAGACAGACTGGCTGGTACTCAATGACGTTGAAGCTGATTCACTTGTTGAAACTGACTGG
>NZ_RJPN01000020.1:0-4377 GCF_003944225.1 Streptococcus cristatus | reverse complement strand
GCTAAAGGAGAAGATGGCAAGCCATCATTAGCCCAAGTTGTCGATAATAACAACGGCACGCACACTGTTAAAGTTGGTCTGGATAAGAACGGAAATGGTGAGCTTGATCCAGACGAAGTAACATCATCTACAATCATCAAAGATGGTAAGGATGGAAAAGCTGGCGCAACCGGTGCAACTGGTGCTAAAGGAGAAGATGGTAAGCCATCATTAGCCCAAGTTGTCGATAATAACAACGGCACGCACACTGTTAAAGTTGGTCTGGATAAGAACGGCAATGGCCAATTGGATCCAGACGAAGTAACCTCATCTACCATTGTTAAAGATGGTAAGGACGGAAAATCTCCACTAGCTAAGGTTGTTGATAACAACAANGGCACCCATACTGTTCAAGTCGGTNTNGATAAGAANGGAAATGGTGAGCTTGATCCAGACGAAGTAACATCATCTACAATCATCAAAGATGGTAAGGATGGAAAAGCTGGCGCCACTGGAGCTACAGGCGCGACCGGAGCTAAAGGTGATAAAGGTGAAACAGGTGCTACAGGCGCAACCGGAGCAGATGGCAAGCCATCATTGGCTAAGGTTGTAGATAACAACGATGGCACCCATACTGTTCAAGTCGGACTCGATAAGAACGGCAATGGTCAGTTGGATTCAGACGAAGTAACCTCATCTACCATNGTTAAAGANGGTAAGGANGGNAAATCTCCACTAGCTAAGGTTGTTGATAACAACAATGGCACCCATACTGTTCAAGTCGGTCTTGATAAGAACGGAAATGGTGAGCTTGATCCAGACGAAGTAACATCATCTACAATCATCAAAGATGGTAAGGATGGAAAAGCTGGCGCAACCGGTGCTACTGGTGCCACAGGTGCAACCGGAGCTAAGGGTGATAAAGGTGAAACTGGAGCCACTGGCGCAACAGGTGCAACTGGTGCTAAAGGAGAAGATGGCAAACCATCATTAGCCCAAGTTGTCGATAATAACAACGGCACGCACACTGTTAAAGTTGGTCTGGATAAGAACGGCAACGGCCAATTGGATCCAGACGAAGTAACTTCTTCAACAATCGTTAAAGACGGTAAGGATGGTAAGTCTCCATTAGCTAAGGTTGTCGATAACAACAACGGCACCCATACTGTTCAAGTCGGTTTGGATAAGAATGGCAATGGCCAATTGGATCCAGATGAAGTGACATCTTCTACAGTCATTAAAGATGGAAAAGCTGGTGCAACTGGAGCTACAGGTGCTACCGGTGCAACAGGAGCTAAAGGAGAAGATGGCAAGCCATCATTAGCCCAAGTTGTCGATAATAACAACGGCACTCACACTGTTAAAGTTGGACTTGATAAGAACGGCAATGGCCAATTGGATCCAGATGAAGTAACCTCATCTACAATCGTCAAAGACGGTAAGGATGGTAAGTCTCCACTAGCTAAGGTTGTTGATAACAACAATGGCACACACACAGTTCAAGTCGGTCTTGATAAGAACGGTAATGGTGAGCTTGATCCAGACGAAGTAACTTCATCTACAAACATCAAAGATGGTAAGGATGGCAAAGCTGGGGCAACCGGTGCCACTGGAGCTACAGGCGCAACCGGAGCCAAAGGCGATAAAGGTGAAACAGGCGCAACAGGTGCGACTGGCGCGACTGGCGCTAAAGGAGAAGATGGTAAGCCATCATTAGCCCAAGTTGTCGATAATAACAACGGCACTCACACAGTTAAAGTTGGTCTGGATAAGAACGGCAACGGCCAGTTGGATCCAGATGAAGTAACCTCATCTACCATTGTTAAAGATGGTAAGGACGGTAAATCTCCGCTAGCTAAAGTTGTCGATAATAACAATGGCACACACACAGTTCAAGTCGGTCTCGATAAGAATGGTAACGGTGAACTTGATCCAGACGAAGTGACATCTTCAACTATCATTAAAGATGGTAAGGATGGAAAAGCTGGTGCCACAGGAGCAACAGGCGCAACCGGAGCTAAGGGTGATAAAGGTGAAACTGGTGCCAAAGGTGAAGATGGTAAACCATCATTGGCGCAAGTCGTAGACAATAACGATGGTACGCATACTGTTAAAGTTGGTCTGGATAAGAATGGTAACGGCCAGTTGGATCCAGACGAAGTAACCTCATCTACCATCGTTAAAGACGGTAAGGACGGTAAATCTCCACTAGCTAAGGTTGTTGATAACAACAATGGCACACACACAGTTCAAGTCGGTCTTGATAAGAACGGAAATGGTGAGCTTGATCCAGACGAAGTAACATCATCTACAATCATCAAAGATGGTAAGGATGGAAAAGCCGGCGCAACTGGAGCAACAGGCGCGACCGGAGCTAAAGGTGATAAAGGTGAAACTGGAGCAACAGGCGCGACCGGAGCCAAAGGCGATAAAGGTGAAACTGGAGCAACAGGCGCAACTGGTGCCAAAGGAGAAGATGGCAAGCCATCATTGGCGCAAGTCGTAGACAACAACGACGGTACACACACTGTTAAAGTTGGTCTGGATAAGAATGGCAATGGCCAATTGGATCCAGATGAAGTGACATCTTCTACAGTCATTAAAGATGGAAAAGCTGGTGCAACTGGAGCTACAGGTGCTACCGGTGCAACAGGAGCTAAAGGAGAAGATGGCAAGCCATCATTAGCCCAAGTTGTCGATAATAACAATGGTACACACACAGTTCAAGTCGGTCTCGATAAGAATGGTAACGGTGAACTTGATCCAGACGAAGTGACATCTTCAACTATCATTAAAGATGGTAAGGATGGAAAAGCTGGTGCCACAGGAGCTACAGGCGCAACCGGAGCTAAGGGTGATAAAGGTGAAACAGGCGCAACAGGTGCAACTGGAGCTAAAGGAGAAGATGGCAAGCCATCATTAGCCCAAGTTGTCGATAATAACAACGGCACTCACACTGTTAAAGTTGGACTTGATAAGAACGGCAACGGTCAGTTGGATCCAGACGAAGTAACCTCATCTACCATTGTTAAAGACGGTAAGGATGGTAAATCTCCACTAGCTAAGGTTGTCGATAATAATAACGGCACTCACACTGTTCAAGTCGGACTCGATAAGAACAACAATGGTCAGCTTGATCCAGATGAAGTGACATCTTCTACAGTCATTAAAGATGGAAAAGCTGGCGCAACCGGTGCCACTGGTGCTACAGGTGCGACCGGAGCTAAAGGCGATAAAGGTGAAACTGGCGCAACCGGTGCAACTGGAGCTAAAGGAGAAGATGGAAAACCATCATTAGCTCAAGTTGTGGACAATAATAACGGTACACACACAGTTAAAGTTGGTCTGGATAAGAACGGCAACGGCCAGCTCGATCCAGATGAAGTAACCTCATCTACTATCGTTAAAGACGGAAAAGATGGCAAGTCTCCATTGGCTAAAGTTGTTGATAACAATAACGGCACACACACAGTTCAAGTCGGACTCGATAAGAACAACAACGGTCAGCTTGACCCAGACGAAGTAACATCTTCAACTATCGTCAAAGATGGAAAAGCTGGCGCAACTGGAGCTACAGGCGCAACTGGAGCGGATGGTAAACCATCATTGGCTAAGGTTGTAGACAATAACGATGGCACTCATACTGTTCAAGTCGGACTCGATAAGAACGGAAATGGTGAGCTTGATCCAGACGAAGTAACCTCATCTACCATCGTTAAAGACGGTAAGGATGGTAAGTCTCCATTAGCTGAAGTAGTTAACAACAACGATGGTACTCATACTGTTAAAGTTGGACTCGATAAGAACGGCGACGGTAAGCTTGATCCAAGTGAAGTAACGTCAACGACTATCGTTAAAGACGGCGCAACTGGTGCTACAGGCGCAACCGGAGCGGATGGCAAGCCATCATTGGCTAAGGTTTTAGACAACAACGATGGCACCCATACTGTTCAAGTCGGACTCGATAAGAACGGCAATGGTCAGTTGGATTCAGACGAAGTAACCTCATCTACCATCGTTAAAGACGGTAAGGATGGTAAGTCTCCATTAGCTGAAGTAGTTAACAACAACGATGGTACTCATACTGTTAAAGTTGGACTCGATAAGAACGGCGACGGTAAGCTTGATCCAAGTGAAGTAACGTCAACGACTATCGTTAAAGACGGCGCAACTGGTGCTACAGGTGCAACAGGAGCTAAGGGTGAAGATGGTAAATCATCATTAACTGAAGTAGTTAACAACAACGACGGTACTCATACTGTTAAAGTTGGTATTGATAAGAATAGTGACGGTAAGCTTGATCCAAGTGAAGTAACTTCAACAACTATCGTCAAAGATGGCGCAACTGGTGCTACAGGTGCAACAGGAGCTAAGGGTGAAGATGGTAAATCATCATTA
>NZ_RJPN01000019.1:0-4747 GCF_003944225.1 Streptococcus cristatus | reverse complement strand
CGAACAATGTATTACCTCATCACGCATAACAAACTTTACGATTATTCTTTGACCCAAAATCGATAAGGCTGTCTATGCCGTATTATGGTAACACCTTGTTTCAAAAAATACCAGATGAGGTGTTTTTTAGCATGCCCTTTTATGGATCAAAAAGTGTTAAAAATAAGACAGTAACCTCAGAATAGCTACTGTCTTATCTCTTTTTTTACTTAAAGCCTTGATAGACTTGACAGATGGTAGAAAAGAGCCCAAAAACCCCAGATAGCCTTGAGCCATCCGGGGTTCTTATTTTCATCGCTAAAATGATATCAACAAAATTTCATTGTAGCCGATTTTTGGAACTTAGTCTTCTAAATCCATTTCAGAAGCTGCTGATCTCTTCTTCTTACCAAGAAGAGAGGCAGTTACCAAGGCAGCTACTCCTAATCCAAGACCAGCAAATTGGTTACTTGCAGTTCCTGTATTTGGTAAAGCCTTAGCGTTTGGAGTAACTTTGACTTGTCCTGGTTGTGCAGGCTGTGGCTTAGGTGCTTGAGAGTGATTTGTAGCACTCGAGATTGAAGCACTGTCAGACAAGCTAGCTGAGGTACTTGCGCTGTTGCTCAAGCTTGTGCTTGTTGAGACTGATTCACTTGTGCTGATTGAAGCACTTACGCTGTTGCTCATGCTTGCTGAAGTTGAGGCATCGCCTGAACCATTGCTTGTACTTGTTGAACCTGAACCACTACCTGAGTTGTTGCTTGCACTGATTGAGGCAGATACGCTGTTGCTCATGCTTGTGCTTGCTGATACAGATGCACTGATTGAGGCAGACACGCTGGTGCTCATGCTTGTGCTTGCTGATACTGATGCACTGATTGAGGCAGACACGCTGTTGCTCATGCTTGTGCTTGCTGATTGGCTTGCACTGATTGAGGCAGACACGCTGTTACTCAAGCTTGTGCTTGCTGATTCAGATGCACTGATTGAAGCGGACACGCTATTGCTCATGCTTGTGCTTGCTGATTGGCTAGCTGATACAGATGCTGAAGTACTTTGACTTGCAGATACTGACGCGCTTACTGATTGGCTTGCACTGATTGAGGCAGACACGCTGTTACTCAAGCTTGTGCTTGCTGATACAGATGCACTGATTGAAGCGGACACGCTGTTGCTCATGCTTGTGCTTGCTGATACTGANGCACTGATTGAGGCAGACACGCTGGTGCTCATGCTTGTGCTTGCTGATTCAGATGCACTGATTGAAGCGGACACGCTATTGCTCATGCTTGTGCTTGCTGATACTGATGCACTGATTGAGGCAGACACGCTGTTGCTCATGCTTGTGCTTGCTGATTCAGATGCACTGATTGAAGCGGACACGCTATTGCTCATGCTTGTGCTTGCTGATTGGCTTGCACTGATTGAGGCAGATACGCTGTTGCTCATGCTTGTGCTTGCTGATTCAGATGCACTGATTGAAGCGGACACGCTATTGCTCATGCTTGTGCTTGCTGATTCAGATGCACTGATTGAAGCGGACACGCTATTGCTCATGCTTGTGCTTGCTGATTGGCTTGCACTGATTGAGGCAGATACGCTGTTGCTCATGCTTGTGCTTGCTGATTCAGATGCACTGATTGAAGCGGACACGCTATTGCTCATGCTTGTGCTTGCTGATACTGATGCACTGATTGAGGCAGACACGCTGTTGCTCATGCTTGTGCTTGCTGATTGGCTTGCACTGATTGACGCTGACACGCTGGTGCTCATGCTTGTGCTTGCTGATACTGAAGCACTGATTGAGGCGGACACGCTATTGCTCATGCTTGTGCTTACTGATTCAGATGCACTGATTGAAGCAGACACGCTGGTGCTCATGCTTGTGCTTACTGATTCAGATGCACTGATTGACGCTGACACGCTGTTACTCAAGCTTGTGCTTGCTGATGCTGAAGCACTGATTGAAGCAGACACGCTGGTGCTCATGCTTGTGCTTACTGATTCAGATGCACTGATTGAGGCGGACACGCTGTTACTCAAGCTTGTGCTTGCTGATACTGAAGCACTGATTGACGCTGACACGCTGGTGCTCATGCTTGTGCTTGCTGATGCTGAAGCACTGATTGAAGCGGACACGCTGTTACTCAAGCTTGTGCTTGCTGATTGGCTTGCACTGATTGACGCTGACACGCTGGTGCTCATGCTTGTGCTTACTGATTCAGATGCACTGATTGAAGCAGACACGCTGGTGCTCATGCTTGTGCTTACTGATTCAGATGCACTGATTGAGGCGGACACGCTGTTACTCAAGCTTGTGCTTGCTGATGCTGAAGCACTGATTGAAGCAGACACGCTGGTGCTCATGCTTGTGCTTACTGATTCAGATGCACTGATTGAGGCGGACACGCTGTTACTCAAGCTTGTGCTTGCTGATTCAGATGCACTGATTGAAGCGGACACGCTATTGCTCATGCTTGTGCTTGCTGATACTGAAGCACTGATTGAGGCGGACACGCTGGTGCTCATGCTTGTGCTTGCTGATTCAGATGCACTGATTGAAGCGGACACGCTATTGCTCATGCTTGTGCTTGCTGATTCAGATGCACTGATTGAAGCGGACACGCTATTGCTCATGCTTGTGCTTGCTGATACTGATGCACTGATTGAGGCAGACACGCTGTTGCTCATGCTTGTGCTTACTGATTCAGATGCACTGATTGAAGCAGATACGCTGGTGCTCATGCTTGTGCTTGCTGATTGGCTCGCACTAATTGAAGCAGATACGCTGTTGCTCAAGCTTGTACTTGCTGATACTGAAGCACTAATTGAAGCAGATACGCTGTTGCTCAAGCTTGTTGATGCTGAAGCTGAGGCACTACGTGATGCAGACTCGCTGTTGCTTACGCTTGTGCTTGCTGATGCTGAAGCGCTGATTGAAGCAGAAATGCTATTGCTCAAGCTTGTTGATGCTGAAGCTGAGGCACTACGTGATGCAGACTCGCTGTTGCTTATGCTTGTGCTTGCTGATTCTGAAGCGCTGATTGAAGCAGAAATGCTGTTGCTCAAGCTTGTTGATGCTGAAGCTGAAGCACTACGTGATGCAGACTCGCTGTTGCTTACGCTTGTGCTTGCTGATTCTGAAGCGCTGATTGAAGCAGAAATGCTATTGCTCAAGCTTGTTGATGCTGAAGCTGAGGCACTACGTGATGCAGACTCGCTGTTGCTTATGCTTGTGCTTGTGCTTGCTGATACTGAAGCACTGATTGAAGCAGACACGCTGTTGCTCATGCTTGTGCTTACTGATTCAGATGCACTGATTGAAGCGGACACGCTATTGCTCATGCTTGTGCTTGCTGATACTGAAGCACTGATTGAAGCAGACACGCTGTTGCTCATGCTTGTGCTTACTGATTCAGATGCACTGATTGAGGCAGACACGCTGTTGCTCATGCTTGTGCTTACTGATTCAGATGCACTGATTGAGGCAGACACGCTGTTGCTCATGCTCGTGCTTGCTGATACTGAAGCACTTATTGAGGCGGACACGCTGCTGCTCATGCTTGTGCTTGCTGATTCAGATGCACTGATTGAAGCGGACACGCTATTGCTCATGCTTGTGCTTGCTGATTGACTTGCACTGATTGAAGCAGAGTGGCTCGCGCTTACTGAAATAGAAGCTGAGTTCTGGTTGTTAGATGCTGAAGCTGAGGCACTTTGGCTTGCGCTTACTGATGCTGAAGTACTTTGACTTGCAGATACAGAAGCTGAAGCTGATTGACTAGCTGATACAGAGGCTGATTGGCTAGCACTGATGCTTGCTGAGATAGACGCTGAGTTCTGGTTGTTAGATGCTGAAGCTGAGGCACTTTGGCTTGCGCTTACTGATGCTGAAGTACTTTGACTTGCAGATACAGACGCTGAAGCTGATTGACTAGCTGATACAGATGCTGAGTGGCTAGCTGATACAGATGCTGAGTGACTTGCACTTACTGATGCTGATACGCTGTTGCTCATGCTTGTGCTTGCTGATTGGCTTGCACTGATGCTTGCTGAGATAGATGCTGAAGTGCTTTGACTTGCTGATACAGACGCTGAAGCTGATTGGCTAGCTGATACAGATGCTGATTGACTAGCACTTACTGATGCTGAAGCGCTTTGGCTCGCACTAATTGACGCAGACTGGCTCGCGCTTACCGAAATAGAAGCTGAGTTCTGGTTGTTAGATGCTGAAGCTGAAGCACTGATGCTTGCGCTCACTGATGCTGAAGTACTTTGACTTGCAGATACAGAAGCTGAAGCGCTTTGGCTAGCTGATACAAAGGCTGATTGACTAGCACTTACTGATGCTGAAGCGCTTTGGCTCGCACTAATTGACGCAGACTGGCTCGCGCTTACTGAAATAGAAGCTGAGTTCTGGTTGTTAGATGCTGAAGCTGAAGCACTGATGCTTGCGCTCACTGATGCTGAAGTACTTTGACTTGCTGATACAGACGCTGAAGCTGATTGGCTAGCTGATACAGAGGCTGATTGACTAGCACTTACTGATGCTGAAGCGCTTTGGCTCGCACTAATTGACGCAGACTGGCTCGCGCTTACTGAAATAGAAGCTGAGTTCTGGTTGTTAGATGCTGAAGCTGAAGCACTGATGCTTGCGCTCACTGATGCTGAAGTACTTTGACTTGCTGATACTGAAGCTGAAGCTGATTGGCTAGCTGATACAGATGCTGAGTGACTAGCACTTACTGATGCTGAAGCGCTTTGGCTC
>NZ_RJPN01000018.1:0-9794 GCF_003944225.1 Streptococcus cristatus | reverse complement strand
TAATCCTGTCAATGCTAACAGAAGGCCGAGAAGGAAGGCTGAATCTGTTGCTGTGCCTGTACTTGGTAAGGTTGCTGACTTAGTGGCTGAACCTTTAGTAGAATCATCTGCTTTAGCTCCTTGCACTTGCTCCTGCATCTGCGGGGTTGCAGTTGACTTGTAAACAACCGCATAAACACCTAGCTGATCTGTCATGTACTCGATATAATGACCTTTTTGCTGGAAGGATACCGCATCAAGCTGATTAGCTACTGTCATAAAGAAGACATTTTCAACATCTTTGTTAGATGCAACTGGAAGGCTGACAAAGACCTTGCCCTTAGGCTGAACAGCTTTGCCAAATTGGTCTTCTAGTCTAATGTCGTAAGCATCATAGAGCTTACCTTCTAGGCTTTGAGCTGCTACTTTCTTAACCTTCAAGGCCACAACTTGATCAAGCGTAGACTTCATGCCAATCACTTGAACCTTGGTAGCTTCATCCGTCAAGATACGCAAGTTATTTTCTGGCTTAGATGGTTTAGATGGCTCTACAGGCTTCTCTGGTGTAGTTGGTTTGTTTAGTTTCTCTTCCTTGCTTCCAACTTCCACAATCTTATCAACTGGGGCTTTAGAAACGAAGCTGTCGCGAGTCAATCGACCGGTTTCTTGACCATTCTCAATCGCCACTTCTACAAGCGTTGTCTTTTCACCGTCCTTGCCTTCTTGGACAACTTTTCGTGTGCCCTTAGGCAATTGAGCACTTTCACGCTCAACGGTGTTAAACGGTAGAGCCTCTGTCACAATATCTAAGCGTGGCTGTTCGACAACAAGATTCTTAAGACCTTGATCTGGTGTAACTTGCTCAACTGGCTTGCCAACTTCCACAATCTTATCAACTGCGTCTTTGGAAACGAAGCTATCGCGAGTCACTCGACCAGTTTCTTGGCCATTTTCGATGGTCACTTCGACAAGCGTGGTCTTCTCGCCGTTCTTGCCTTCTTGGACAACTTTTCGGGTGCCCTTCGGCAATTGAGCATTTTCACGTTCGACGGTATTAAACGGTAGAGCCTCTGTCACAATATCTAAGCGCGGCTGTTCGACAACAAGATTCTTAACGCCTTCAGCTGGAGTGATTTGCTCAACTGGCTTGCCAACTTCCACAATCTTATCAACTGCGTCTTTGGAAACGAAGCTATCGCGAGTCACACGACCGCTTTCCTTGCCATTCTCAATCGTCACTTCGACAAGCGTGGTCTTCTCGCCGGCCTTGCCTTCTTGGACAACTTTTCGGATGCCCTTAGGCAATTGAGCACTTTCATGTTCGACGGTGTTAAACGGTAGAACTTCAGTTACCACATCCAAGCGTGGCTGCTCTACAACCAGATTCTTAACGCCTTCTGCTGGTGTAACCTGCTCAACTGGCTTGCCAACTTCCACAATCTGATCCACTGGGGCTTTGGAAACGAAGCTGTCACGAGTCACACGACCGCTTTCCTTGCCATTCTCAATCGTCACTTCCACAAGTGTGGTCTTCTCGCCGGCCTTGCCTTCTTGGACAACTTTTCGGGTGCCTTTCGGCAATTGTGGATTTTCTCGTTCGATGGTATTAAACGGTAGAGCTTCAGTTACCATATCCAAGCGCGGCTGTTCAACAACAAGATTCTTAACGCCTTCGTCTGGAGTCGTTTTGTGAACTGGAGGTTTTGGTGTATCTGGATTAGGTGTCTCATCTATCTCAGCATGATAGGTAGAGACTTCGTAAAACTCAGGGCGACCACCTTCCCACTTCAACTTAACATCTAATAAGTGGGCGCTATTAGCAAGCTGGAAGGTTTGGAAACTTGTGGTAACCGCACCCAAGTCTTGCCAAGCTGTTTGGCCATCTTTGGAAATGGTTCTTGCCCAAATGTGCGCTGAGCTTCCTGCTGGAATATCTGAAATCAGGCGAACGTGATTTGATTCTGTCTTTTCAGATAGATGGTAAATCAACTCACCGCTGTCTTGGGTTGCCTTGTAACTGCTGAGAATATTTCCATCTGCTATATTATTCTTTTCAGATGACTTGGTCTCTGTACCAGTACCTTCGACAGTTGGATTATTGATTGACTTAGTGTATTCTCCATCATTGATAACTAACTCTGTAAATCCAACAAAGCGATGACGATAAGGAGCTGTGTAGAGCACTCGGAGATATTTCGCCGCAGTTGCTTCTGGCAATTCTCCCTCAATATAGCGATTTCCAGGTCGCTGTGAATCATGTGTCCAGCCATCAGTTAAGGAGTCATCACGTGCTGGATTTTCCTGACCATCTCCCACTGAAACGACATCTTTCCAGGTCTTGCCATCTGCGCTAACTTGAATCTTTCCATCACGAAGATAGTTCTGTGTACCATCTTTAATGTAGGCACGAATCTTCTTGATTTGACGGGTTGCTCCAAGATTGAGCGTCATATGACCATCGGTTTGTGGATAATCAGAAAATTCAACATAATTGTTTAAATCACCATCAAAGAGCTGGTCTAGGTTTTTCGCTTTACGAACATCTCCGCTACCATAGTTGGGATCAATACCCATGCTGGTAGACTCAATCGATGTTGGTTGAATTTCCTTAGTAGTCAAAAGCAAAGAAGTCGTTCCGATTGCCTGTTTCTGACCTGTCTTGTTTTCAAGATGTACATAACGGACGAGCTGGTGGTCTTGTAACTCAGAGGCACTATACCACTCCACTCCATTTGGAGAATAGCGGAGCTGGAGTGCTTGATTAGCATTCTCACCCAGTTTCAAATCCTCAATTTCATGGAGGCGATCTAGTTTCATTCCAAGATATTGACCCGCATCTAAAGTTGTACCGGCTGGAATATGCATCTCGTAGCGACCCAATTTTTCATGGACTTGAGTAGCCTTGAGTTGATCAACATTAGTATCTGTGTATTGGTCTGTTCCAGTCTCTGACTCGACAGATAGGTTGCCAATTCGCCACCAGAAATTCGTCTTTTGCGTATTTCTAACGCGTACATAACGGATATTCTGATTGGTTTCAACTTCTTTGCTTTGCTCACCTGTCAAGTTGGCTACTGTTGTCCAGTTTTGTCCGTCAGTAGAGACTTCGATAACACCAGCTGCTAGCTTATCTGTCACACCTTGTACCAAACGAATCTTCTTGACTGTTTGTTGAGAACCAAGATCCAACTGCACCCAAGCATCTACTGGCGTTGTATCTCTTTCTCCATTTGCCGTTGAAGAACTTGCCAACATTGCTTCTGTGCTATCATTATTGTCTGTCATCTTGGCAGCCGTTGTATTGAGTTTATAGACCAGATTTGGACTGATGGTAATGCTTCCAGCTTTCTTCTTGGCATTTTCAAGAGGACGGTTAACTGCGATTTCACGGACTGCAAACCAAGTATTGTCTCGGTCTTCTGTCGCCACCATCCGAACGCCCTTAGCCTTAATTTCAAGATTATCTAAGGTAATCTCCGACTCATTTCCGACATAGTTACCTTGAGGAAGGGCAGTCCACTCACCTGCTTCATTTAAGTATTCAATCTTGGCCTTGTTAAAGGTGTCTTTCGGATTGCTGACAGCTCCCATAGCAAAGCTCAATTTCTTGATAGAAACAGGCTTATTGAACTGAAGTCCAACATAATCGCCAGCGCTAATTCTAGTTGGATTTTTAAAGATAATCTGAGTCGACAAGTCTCCGTCTAAGACCTGAGCCAAATCTCCTTCACCACCTGTACGGTTAGTAATAAAGGTCGTTACAACTTTATCTGGATTCAGTTCTTTTTCGATTTCCTTAGCTAGATATTCTTTAAGGTTAAGGATAAATGGACGAATATGTTGCACGCCCAGCTCAGCATTTTCATAGTGGTCAACATACCAGAAGGAATGTTTCTTAGATTGCTCATAATCTTTTAAGCCCTTGTAGTAATTATTCCAAAGGCCGTCAGCATTTTTGCTACCAATAAATTCAGTAGCTGTCAAGAGAGCATCCAGAGCATTCATCTGGTCAATGGTATTGTCAAGCCAGTACTTAATCTGCTCACGCATCTGTTCATTTCCTGATGCTTTATAGGTCTCAGCAGCAGCTTTTAGCTTAGCAAATTCTGCCTTCAACTCTTTGCGCTCAGCTGAGACATCTTGACCTGCTTTCAGCTTGTTCATGAAGTTTGTCAGTTTCGGAGCTAGCTCTACAGACTCTTCTAGCTTCACAACACGATTATCCATATGTTGGTTAATCATGTGCTTACCTAGCTCACGGAAGGCTGCAGATTCTTTGGTCTCTGTAAAACGACCTGTTTCTGCAAAGTTGAAAGCTATATCGTTAACAGCTTTGGCTTCCGCCTCATTCTTCCAGATATTCCAGCTGTACTCTGCAGCTGAGAAGAGAGCAATTTTAGATGGTTCTGATTGCTGCATTGGATTGAGCATGACCCCACCGATTAAGCTTGGATCCACACCAGGATGTAGGAATTTCTCACCACCACCCAAGATAAGATGTTGCTTAGAATTATCCGTACACGGCCAGTTAATCCAAAGTTGAACGGGACGATATGGTTGACCAGATGCTTCTATATTTTGTTTAAGTTGAGTCAAGAAGTTTTCAGAGACCTCACCCCAAATCTTGCCTCCTGTCAGAGTCATAATGCTACTTTTCGGAAGATTACGGTTTAGAGAACGCAGTTCGTCTTCTCGACCATTGCCCCAATACTGACTTGGAACAAAAATCATCTCTTTCTTCAAGCCTGGATAAGTCGCTTGTTTTTCAGTCAACCAATCGGTCATATCTTTCATCAAGCGGTTATAACTTTCATAACCACCATAAGGCTGAGCTGCATCATCTGCAAGAATACCAAACTCACGAACGCCGACGTCCAGCAACTGAGTAAATTTAGCTTTGATTGCATTCAAGTCTTCTTGGTAAACCGTCTCATTTTGGAAGCGAATTCGACTATTCATAAATGGATGAATGGTCCAGACATAGCGAGTCTTAGTTTCATTCCCTACTTTAGCAAGTTGGCGGATTTCTTCTAGTTTTTCTTTTGGATAAAGTTCTCTCCACTTACTGTTGTGATATGGATCATCTTTTGGTGCAAAAATATACTGGGTCAGTTTTAAATCACCGCCATATCGCATCAAGGCCGCCCGATCTTTATTAGACCATGGATTACCATAATAGCCTTCGATAAAGCCACGATTCTTCATATCAGCATAATCTTCAACATTGACCTCACGCAGAACTGGAGCAGAGCTATCATTTAGCATATGCTTGAGTGTTGTTAGTCCATAAAAGACAGCATCTGTATCTTTTCCGACAATGGAAATTTGCTGACCTTTAACAACTAATGAATAAGCATCAATCTTATCAAATAGTCCTTGGTTAACAGACTCTGTTCTCTGAGCTTCTTCCGCTTTTGAGCCAGTCTGGTGAACTCCCAGATAGATATTGGTTGCGTCAGCTTCGGCCGTCTTACCAGTAGTATAGGAGATATTGCTATTTTGCAAAATAGATTTGAGTCGATTACGAGTGTAAATATCAACTTGCTCACCGATTACCAAATGAACTTTTTGATCCAGACGTACTAAGCCATCACCATAAGTAACCTTGTGAGGAGTTGGGAAAATCTTATACTGTTTCTTAAGATATTCTTGGCTTCTCAAAGCTGCTTCTACTACACTTGGATCTGCTGGTTTTTTAGCGATAAAGGTATCTTCTAATTCAACAGTTCCGTCATCTTTCGGAGTTGGAGCTGGAGTTTCAGGTTTTGGATCTGGTTTTGGTGCTGGTGGTGTGGCTGGCTCATCTGATGTAGCTATTGGTTTCAAAAGATTGATTTCAGCTGCACTAGCATATCCTTCTACTCCCTGTAGAATCTTCAACTGGATTGTATCCGTTTCGACAGCTTCAAAGTTTGCAATCTTTTCAGCTACATTATTATCCCAAGTACCTTCAGCTACCTTAACCAATTGATCAGCCTTTTTAGCATAGACTTCATATTTAGTCACAAGACCATTTCCACCGCCTGGACGAGGAAGATAAGTCAAAGCATTGACAGCTGTTGCTTGCTTCAAGGTCATAGTAACCGTATAAGACGGGTCCTTCTTCGTCCAATGTGAATGCCAGAAGGTTGCAGGATTGCCATCAAAGGCTTTAGAAACAGCTCCTTCTGTAGCATTTCCTGGTAGCTGCTCACTACTTGCTTCCACACGGGCAATCTGATCCTGTGCAATCAAACGTGGATTGACAAATGGCTTATCAGACAAGCTGAGATTGTGCAAAGTACCTTCAAAACCTCCGATTTTTTCAAGAGGTAGGACAAGACTTGTGTGAGCCAATCTTGGATGAGCTGGGTTGGCAACACGATTAATCTTTTCACCATTTATATAGAGCTCAGTTGACTGAGGTTTGGTGACAAAGACTAGCTCATAGCGTTTACCTTTTTCCAATGTCTTGTCAAACTGAATATGGTGCTGCTCAAACTTATAGGCTACTTTACCTGACTCATCAGACAAATAGAGCTTGTTCCCCTCACTAGAAGCCAACTCCTGCACACCGTCACCTGTAACCGTCACATCAACTTTTAAGACGTGACTTGGACCGACGTTCCCAATGGCATTTTCAATCTTGCTTTCTTTATTGAAGACTAAACCTTTAGCGTTTTGTGTGATGTTTTCTGCATCGTAACGCTTGATTGTCTTTGGATTGATTTCATAGGTCTCAGTATCATCAATCTTGTACTCTGGATTGCTACCGGGTGCATAAACATAGTCTGCGCGTGGCAAGGTTCTTCCTGCAAAGTTGTTAGCAGCCCGATTTGATCCCCAAGTCTTTTCAGCAGTAACTCTTGTTGCTTCAAAGAAGCGCTTGAAAATATCATAAGAAGTCATGCCTGTTTCATGGAGATCAATATTATCATTCCAAACAGCATGCCCACCACCCAAGATATGAGGGTTTGAAGCTGCTAATTTTGGACCGTTGCCGGCTGTCGTAAAATCATTTGGTGTCCAGCGATTATATTGATACTCATAAGAAGAGTAATCACCGTATGCTCCTTGCTGGTTATTACCATTTGGCACACTGTAAGTCGGAACATCCGTAATATTGATAATTTTAGCACCAGCCTTCAAAGCCGCTTGTGGATGTTGCCAACCTAGACTCCAGATATCCACCTCGACACCCTTCAAATCAACTGGTGTTTGCCCACTCTTACGGCTAAGTGAACCCCAAATTCGTGGCGTATAGCCCTTACCTTTGATATAGGTGACCAAATCATTGACATAACGACGATAGTTTTCATTGTTGCCATAGTACTCATCTGTTCCGATGTGAATCGTCTTAACACCACGAAGCGGTGCATCCTTACCATCCAGCAATTTATCATAAACAGACTTGACAAAGCGCAATGTTTCATCATAATTCTTGTCCAAATCAAGCATCGCAACACGCTCTACATTGTGCTTATTCGGACTCAGCTGTCCTTTATACATCAAGTCTGGACGAACCTTCACAAATGATAAAGCATGCCCCGGTGTATCAATTTCTGGTACTAAGTTGATTCCTAACTCATCAGCCAAAGCGATGAGTCTTTGCATTTCATCCTTAGTATAGTGTTGCTTAGAAGTCAAAGACACACCATTGTCACCGACAATATCTGTCTGTAAACGGAAACCTGTATCTGCATGATTGAGCACATATTCAAGTTCCTGCTCCTTGGTCAGATGTTTACCTGCTAAATGCTCCTTGAGGAAAATATAGTTATCATTCAAATGCAACTGCAAGTCATTCATCTTGTAGTAAGCCATGTTTAGCATAATGTCCACAAGAGTATCATAAGGAATAAACTTACGACCAGTATCTAGCATAAATCCTCGGTGGCTGAAACTTGGAAAATCTCGAATTTCACCATTTTGGATATTTTCTTGCCCCATTTGAAGTAGGGTTCGAGTAGCATAAAAAGCACCTTTATTGGTCTGCGCTTCAATGGTAAAGACATTATCACGAATCGTAATACCATAGCCCTCTTCACCATAGCCCTTGTCCGTTACCTTTTTAAACTCAATACGATGCGCGGATGTACTGTCTCCCTTGGCAAGCTCTAATCCTCGAGAAACCAAGTCATTAGCATAGAAATTAGCTGCCTTGTCAAATCCTGAATCTCCAACAGATAGGACAGTGTCTTCCAAAATAGAAGAACGTCCTTCCTCACCATGCCATTGCTGAACAGTTGGAGCCACTGTTGGCTTGTCTCCAACTCCCTCGTCTGCATAACGACCAGGAACTCTAACTTCAAATTCCTTGGTAATGGTTTGGCCTTCATGCACTTGTTGCAAAGAAACTTTAACTGTCTGCTCTGTTAAAGGCTGGTGGATTTTATTATTCAGATCAATCACACCTGTTTTATTGCTACCAACTAAGCTAACTTTACCTGGTAATTCAGGTAAAACAAGTGAATGTCCATCTTGAGCCAAAGTCAGTGACTCTACTTGGTTAAGATTTGTTACCTTATCTGGTTCTGGAATGTTAGAATAAGCTCGTATTTCCTGAATACCGACATTGCGCCAGTGCATACTACCTTCAGTGTATTTTGTGATTTCCAACTTGAGATATTTGGCTTCAATTGGAGTATCAAGATTAACCCTTTCATCTAAGATAGGTTGACCATCTTTTTCATAGGCCAATTTCCACTTACGTGTCGCTTCCTCTTCATTGATAGCCTCTGCTGTAGCATAATAAAGTTTCCATCCTTGCACATTTGGATCATTAGGCTGTCCCGCTCTCTGCCTACGATCCCAATCAATCTCAATCCGCTTGATTGATGTCACTTTATCTAGTGTCATAGTCAACTGAGGATTTACTACATCCTTGTCTGTCGCCCAACGACTATTGTCGTCTCCATCTACAGCTTTATCGCCAGTATTGGATGTATTCTGCTCATGGTTGGACGCTCTCACCTGTGCATTCAATAAATGATTAACATCAGGAATATTTACCACTTCTTTCACTGGTGTAGTTGGTGCTGAAGGGTTTGGGAGTAGCTACCTCTGATGTTGCTTCAGAAGTATTTCCGCTATTATCAGAACTGCTTCCTCCATTGTCGCCAGAGTCGGCTTTTGCTAATTTATCTGCCAATTCAGCTGGTAAACTGGTTAGACCTTCTACCCGCTCGACCGTACCAGAATCATTTCCTCTGCCACCTGATGACTCGCTAGTAACCGTTGCCGAACTGGATGGTTGCACCACATCAGCTGATGCCAATGGCATACCAAATAACAGGACACCTATCATAACAGAACAAGCACCGATAGCATATTTTCGAATACTAAACTTACATTTCTTTTCCATAAAGGAACCTTCCTATCTGTACGCTTCTCACCAGTAAGCGTTTGCAACTTTATTTAAAAAAATATATTTTATTTGACTTATTTAAATTGAATTTATCGTAAAAACAGACGGAACATAACTTACACTATATCTTTTCTCAAGCCATGTTCCGCCCTTAAATCGCTGGTACATAGACTAATGGCTATGTACCAAACTTTGTGTCGGAAATGTTTTTTTACATATTTTCCTTCTTCTTCATCAGGAATAATCCTGTCAATGCTAACAGAAGGCCGAGAAGGAAGGCTGAATCTGTTGCTGTGCCTGTACTTGGTAAGGTTGCTGACTTAGTGGCTGAACCTTTAGTAGAATCATCTGCTTTAGCTCCTTGCACTTGCTCCTGCATCTGCGGGGTTGCAGTTGACTTGTAAACAACCGCATAAACACCTAGCTGATCTGTCATGTACTCGATATAATGACCTTTTTGCTGGAAGGA
>NZ_RJPN01000017.1:0-9751 GCF_003944225.1 Streptococcus cristatus | reverse complement strand
TTCAGCAAGCACCAGCTTGAGTACAAGCCTCAGTGCCTCAGATTCAGTAAGTACAAGTTTGAGCACAAGCCTCAGTGCATCAATCAGTGCCTCAGATTCAGCGAGCACCAGCTTGAGCACAAGCCTCAGTGCATCAATCAGTGCATCAGACTCAGTAAGTACAAGTTTGAGCACAAGTCTAAGTGCTTCACTCAGTGCCTCAGATTCAGCAAGCACCAGCTTGAGTACAAGCCTAAGTGCCTCAATTAGTGCTTCAGATTCAGCAAGCACCAGCTTGAGTACAAGCCTCAGTGCTTCGATCAGTGCCTCAGATTCAGCAAGCGCAAGTTTGAGCACGAGTCTAAGTGCTTCGATCAGTGCCTCAGATTCAACAAGCACAAGTTTGAGTACAAGCCTCAGTGCTTCAATCTCAGCAAGCGAGAGTGCCTCGTCTCCTGTAAGCAGTAGCCAATCAGTCTCAACAAGCGAGAGCACTTCAGTATCATTGAGCGCTAGCGCGTCTGCTCTTGCAAGTGAAAATGATTTGGCATCACTGAGCGTAAGCGAATCTATATCAGCAAGCGCAAGCTTAAGCACCAGCGTATCGGCTTCAGTCAGTGCGTCAGATTCAGCAAGCGTAAGTGTAAGTACCTCTACATCACTTAGCGATAGCCTTTCAAGCAGCTTGAGTACAAGTGTGTCACAAGAGTCAAACTCATTCAGCTATAGTAAGGGTGATCCAACCAGCGAGTCTAAGCCAGAGTTTAACCTGCCAAGCTACCTCGCGTCTGTAAGTGCAAGTACTTCAGCTTCTGTAAGTGATAGTCAGTCTATCTCTACTTCATTGAGTACAAGTGCAAGCATTTCAGGTTCAATCAGTGCCAGTCATGCCATCGCCGACGATTCACTTTCAGCAAGTGCCTACTTGAGCATGAGTGTTTCTGCTTCATTGAGCACATCCGCAAGTGTGTCACTGAGTGATAGCGCAAGTATCTCTACTAGTCTGTCTGAAAGTGCATCTGTATCTAGTGCGACAAATCACTCTCAAGCACCTAAGCCACAGCCTGCACAACCAGAAAAAGTCAAGGTTACTCCAAACACTAAAGCTTTGCCAAATACAGGAACTGCCAATAATCCATTAGCAGCGCTTGGATTAGGAATAGCAACGTTGGCATCAGCCTTTCTTAAGAACAAAAAGAAAAAAGAATCAACATCTGATGTGAACTTGGAAGACTAATCTTAAGACCTAGCTAAAATGATACCAGCACTTTAGCGATGGAACGCAAATCCCAGATAGCCTATAGCTATCTGGGATTTTTGCTTTTTGCACGTATAGAATGTAAGTTGTGCTGAGATAATTTTTATCTTTTAAGCCTGAGACTAGAAAGCGATGAACCAAGCTAAAAATATTGAAATTTAGTTCTGTCTACTTGTCTTTTCTTGTAGTGAGAGGGCCTTGCCGCCTACTCTAGTTTGCTCTTGAGTATGAAGAAAATAAAAGTTTCAAAATGAGCAAAAATAATTCAATTCTTTTTTAGAAAAGGCTTGTGAGATTAGGCTGGATGTTTTAAAATAGTATAGGAGATTATCCGCTATTTATTTTTCGGAGGAAAAGAAATGTCCATTAATTGGCAAGAAATTATATTTAGCTTTTTAGGAGGCTTGGGGCTGTTCCTATACAGTATTCGTATGATGGGAGACGGCTTGCAGCAGGCAGCGGGAGACCGTCTGCGCTATTTCATTGATAAATACACGAGCAATCCTTTTTTAGGTGTGCTAGTTGGGATTGGGATGACAGCCCTGATCCAGTCTAGTTCAGGTGTGACGGTAATCACAGTTGGTCTGGTTAGTGCGGGGCTGTTGACCCTGCGTCAGGCTATCGGGATTGTCATGGGGGCCAATATTGGTACGACCGTGACTTCCTTCATCATTGGTTTTAAGTTGGGTGATTATGCACTTCCTTTGCTCTTTATCGGTGCGGTTTGCCTCTTTTTCACAAAAAATCGCTCTGTTAACAATATCGGGCGCATCTTCTTTGGTGTTGGCGGGATCTTTTTTGCCCTCAATCTCATGAGTGGAGCCATGGAGCCACTAAAAGATCTGCAAGTCTTTCGCGACTACATGGTTCAGCTGAGTAAAAATCCAGTCTTAGGTGTCTTTGTCGGAACGGGTTTGACCTTGCTCATCCAGGCATCATCAGCGACTATTGGTATTCTACAAAATCTCTATGCCAGTAATCTCATTGATTTGCATGGAGCCTTGCCTGTCCTCTTTGGTGACAATATCGGAACGACGATTACAGCGATCATCGCTTCCTTGGGCGCTAATATCGCAGCCAAGCGTGTTGCTGGAGCCCATGTGGCCTTTAACGTGTTGGGGACAATCATCTGCATGATTTTCTTGTTGCCTTTTACATCGCTGATTCAGTGGTTTGAGACAGCCTTGCACTTGTCACCAGAAATGACCATTGCCTTTGCCCACGGAACTTTTAATATTACCAATACCATTATCCAGTTTCCTTTTATTGGCTTTTTAGCATATTTGGTTACCAAGTTGATTCCGGGTGAAGATGAAACTGTTAAATACGAATCTCTTTACCTTGATACGATTTTGATTGACCAAGCGCCATCACTGGCTTTGGGAAATGCTAAAAAGGAACTCCTTAACTTGGGTGGCTATGCGGCTAAATCTTTCGAATTGGCCTATGATTATATTATTAATTACGAAGAAAAATCCGCTGAGAAGGGTCATAAGACTGAGGAAGCCATCAACGCTATTGATGATGAATTGACTCGCTATCTGATTGTCCTATCTGGTCAACAGCTCAATCCAAAAGAGAGTGAAGTCTTGACCAGCATTCTGGACTCTAGCCGTGATTTGGAGAGAATTGGTGATCACTCAGAAGCTTTGCTGAATTTGACAGACTACTTGCACCGCAAGAAAGTGGAATTTTCACCAGCTGCCTTGGCAGAGTTGGAAAACATTTATCAACTGACCTTGGACTTTATCAAAGAAGCTTTGACTTCTGTGGAAACAAATGATGTGGAATTGGCCAACACTTTAGAAGCCAAGCATGCAGCTATTGACAAGCTAGAACGCAGCTTGCGCAAGACTCACATTGCCCGTCTCAACAAGGGAGAATGTACGCCTCAGGCTGGGGTCAACTTCATCGATATTATTTCCCACTATACCAGAGTTGCTGACCACGCCATGAATTTGGCTGAGAAAGTACAAATGGAACAAATTTAAAACAGGAGGCTGGGACAAAAGTCCTAGCCTCTCAATTGTCTTTGGATTGTCGAGCAAGACGCAGTGGTTGAGTGGGCTCTACTACGCTGATTTCATCACCTTTTACAGCCCTACTCAACTGTGCGGAGGTGGGACGACGAAATCGAATTCTAACGAATTACCGATTTCTGTCCCACTCTCTTTTCTTGCTTTACATAATATAATAAATTTTTCTAAAAAAGAGGTATAGACCATTTACAAATAAAATAGAAAGCGTTATAATAGAGTCAATAGAAATAGAACAAGAGGAGGCAGTCAGATGCCTAAATATATAAAAGCCGATCAGTTCTTCTATCCTCAAGGGATTCGCAAGGGTGGATTTTTGGAAGTGACTGATGGAAAATTTGGAAAATTAGTACAGGAAGTCCCTGCGGATGCGGAAGTGGTGGATTACACAGGCTACTCTGTCGCACCGGGTCTAGTGGACACCCATATCCATGGTTTTGGTGGGGTCGATGTCATGGACAATAACATCGAAGGTACCCTCCATACCATGAGTGAAGGGCTTTTGACGACTGGGGTGACCAGTTTCTTGCCGACAACGCTGACATCATCTTACGAGCAACTCCTAGCTGTGACGGAGAATATTGGTGCGCGCTATCAAGAAGCAAGTGGTGCCAAGATTCGCGGTCTCTACTTTGAAGGGCCTTACTTCACTGAAAAGTACAAGGGTGCCCAAAACCCAGCCTACATGAAGGATCCTCGTATGGATGAATTTCGTGCTTGGCAAAAGGCAGCCAATGGCCTGCTAAATAAAATTGCTTTGGCACCTGAGCGCGAGGGCGTAGAGGAATTTGTCCGCACCATCACTGATGAAGGTGTGACAGTCGCTTTGGGGCACTCTAATGCGACCTATGACGAAGCTAAGGCAGCAGTGGAAGCAGGAGCCAGTGTTTGGGTACATGCCTACAATGGTATGCGGGGCTTGACCCACCGTGAACTAGGTATGGTTGGGGCTATGTACGAGCTGCCTCACACTTATGCAGAGTTGATTTGTGATGGTCACCACGTGGATCCCAAGGCCTGTGATATTTTGCTCAAGCAAAAGGGTCATGAACATGTAGCCCTCATCACAGACTGTATGACTGCAGGTGGGCTGGAAGACGGCGACTATATGCTGGGAGAATTTCCAGTGGTGGTAGCCAATGGCACAGCTCGTCTCAAATCGACTGGTAACCTAGCAGGATCAATCCTGCAGCTCAAAGACGGCCTGAAAAATGTGGTTGAGTGGGGCATTGCAAATCCTCACCAAGCAGTCATGATGGCCAGTCTTATCCCAGCAAAATCAGTCCATATTGATGATGTCTGCGGACAGATCAAGGAAGGCTACGATGCTGACTTTATCGTCTTAGATAAAGATTTAGAGCTGGTAGCTACTTATCTGGATGGTGAAAAGCGCTTTGAAGCTGCCTCCAGTGTTCTTTAATTGAGTCTCCTTATATTTTTAGAAAGGATGGGGTAACCTATCCTTTTTAATGTGGAGTTACTGACTTTTCTCTAGGATTTGCTAGAGGGACTTGGGCAAAGCTAGAATGGTTGGCGCAACTAGAAAGTCTCTGAGAAATTTTTCTTAACAGATGGTAGGGCTTTCTCAATGAAAGAGAAGATGTTATAATAGTGTTATCACAGACGAGGAGGACAGGATGAAAAAGATTGATTATAAATTTATGGGAATGGGCTTGGTGTTCCTCTTCTTTGGATTGCTACTGCATCGTTTCTTGATATTTATTGCTGGGCTGGCCTTTATCATTTACAGCTTTTTCAGCCGAGGCATGGCTCCAACCAAGGAAAATATCTTTAAGCCAAAATTGGCCAAAAGAAAGAAAGAATAAGGAGAACAGATATGCAAAATTATACTCTTAACAATGGCGTCAAGATTCCAGTCTTGGGCTTTGGTACTTGGAAGGCTCAGGACGGAGAAGAGGCTTATCAGTCAGTCTTGGCCGCTCTTAAGGCTGGCTATCGCCACATTGATACGGCAGCTATCTACAAGAATGAGGAGAGTGTCGGTCGAGCAATTAAAGACAGCGGCATTCCGCGTGAAGAGCTCTTCATCACCACCAAGCTCTGGAATAGCAAGCACACTTATGAAGAGGCCATGGAAGCCTTTGACAGCTCTATGGAGCGATTGGGGCTGGATTATCTGGATCTCTACCTCATCCACTGGCCAAATCCTAAGCCTTTACGAGAAGATGGAGCTTGGCAAACGCGCAATGCAGAAGTTTGGCGGGCTATGGAAGACCTCTACCAAGCTGGTAAGATCCGAGCGATCGGAGTCAGCAATTTCCTGCCTCACCATCTAGAGGCTCTGCTGGAAACAGCGCGCGTTACACCAGCTGTCAATCAAATCCGCCTAGCGCCAGGCGTCTATCAGACAGAGGCGGTGGACTTCTGCCGTGCCCATGATATCCTACTTGAAGCTTGGGGACCATTTGGCCAGGGCGAACTCTTCCAAAATTCAGCTGTGCAGGCGATAGCAGATAAGTATGGCAAGACTATTGCCCAAATCGCTCTCGCTTGGAGCCTACAAGAAGGCTTCCTACCCCTGCCTAAGTCAGTCACTCCGAGTCGGATTGCTAGCAATCTGGATTGCTTTGACATCGAACTGAGTCCTGCTGACCTCGAAATTCTTAAAAATATCAGCGGTTTGGAAGGCGGAGCACCTAATCCAGATGGGATGGATTTTTAAGCGCCTGATAGGTATCAGCTGAGTTGAAATCAAGCTACTCTCTGTACTAGTTATTAGTATTTAATGATGTTTTGTAGTGACCTAGGCCTCGGCCGGTCACTTTTCCTATAGTTTCGTGGCAATCTAGGCCTCGGCTGGCTACTTTTCCTATAGAATCATGGCAACCTAGGCCTCGGCTGGTCACTTTTCCTATAGATTCATGGTAATCTAGGCCTCGGCCGGTCACTTTTCCTATAGAATCATGGCAACTTAGGTCTCGACTGGTTATTTTCCCTATAGAATCTTTGCAATCTAGGCCTAGAAGGCTCTTTCCATTGCTATTTATAAGATCCGTCGCCCCTCGGTCATTTGTCGTCAAAAACAAGTGGCAGATGAGGGGCGATTTTGTGTCTTATTCTTTTAAAAGGGAAGAAGAGGAGCTGGCAAGAAACATCGTTTTTTGAAAAAATGCCCCTTTCAGGGATAAAAAATGACATTTTAGGGCAAGAGGCCCCAAGCTTCATCTCTACATGCTATACTTGCTTTATCAAAAATATTGGAGAGGTTTTATGATGAACACTACTTACACCATTCGCCCCTTGTCTTATAGCAATCTGACCCACCGTGAGTTTGAGAGTCTAATGGTTGACTCCTATCAGGTACTCACGATTTTTACGAGTTTCTATAGAGATGAGGATATGTACAGTAAGCACCTAGAGGGCTTTCATAGCAAGCTAGAGCAGTTTCAGGCTCAATTGGCCAATGTGGAAAAGAAAGACTCTATGAGTCTCGTAGAACTAGACAAGGAGCGAGATAACGCTCTGGTTGGTCTGTTTACCTTGCATAAGGGCTTTGCCAAAATCAAAGATAGAGACTTGAAAGAAGCCTATGAAGTCTTGCTGCCAGTCTTTAAAAAATATAAGGATATCACCAAGCATACCAATGCTGTCGCAACAGCTGAGATTAAGAGCCTGCTCAAAACATTGCAGGAAGAGCCCTATCAGGGAGCTGTGACGAGTCTAGGCCTTTTCCCTATGCTGACGGCTGTGATAGCGGCTCAAGCGGACTATGATAAAGGAGAAGCAGAAGCGCGTGCAGCCAAGTCAGCCAAGGAAGTCGGTAAAACCAAACAGCTACGCAACGAAATCTCCCGTACCTACGACCTCTTTATGCGCTACACAGCAGCCGTCGCAGAAGCCTATCCAGAGAGAGCCCACCTGACCAAACTCCTCAAAGACCTCAATACAATCCGAGACAGCAAGCGCCGTTTGGTTGGTTCGAGTAAGAAAACAAAAACGGAAGAGGCAGGAGAAAAGTCAGCATAAAGAAGCCCCCCTTAGAAGGAAGATTCTGAGGGGGATTTTTGGTGATCTTGTGGTATGGCTTTTGAGAATATAGAAGTAGTACAAATTGTAGCTTTTAAAATATAAAATATCTATTAGTATATTTAAAATCAGCTTTAGGGTGACTTTTTGATTAGCTATGATTATTTTTCATTATGTTCCTGCTGGAAGGCTTCCATAGCCTTGAACTGTTCTAGTTCTTTTTCGTTGTCAGGTTGCTTGCCCAAGTATTTATATTGGAAAAAGAAGTTCTAGCATTTGGTCCAAAGTCACTTTCAAGCCATGGGGCATAATCAAAGTTCACTGATAGCTTGTTATTTTCATCCAAATGAATCAACCCTGCTGACCAATCGCTCAATTCATTATCCATGAAGACTTTTTTTAATTCCTGAGCTTTTTTAAATAGTAAACGATATTCGTCAGAAAATTCCGATTTAGAGATACCAAATTCTTGAGGAATATAAAAGAAATAATGGTACTTTCCATTGTATTTAAAGAAGAAATAAATTTCTCCACTTAAAGTTCTATCTACTTCAAAATTGATATAAAGATTATCCCACTCAACTGGAATCATATAATTAATTCTTCACAAAGATCGTTGAGGTTCTTTTTAAGACCTCGTTTTGCTCTTTCATTTTAGCTATTTCTTTACGTATTTGTTGGAGATTATGAAGGGATATATTTTCGGACTCAGACTTTACAAATTTACATAAAGCTGTTTCCGCTTGTAAATCGTTTGATTGGCAATCTCGTACTCCATGACTAGATCTGAAACAGACTGACCTGCTTTATACAATTGAACAATGGTTTCTTTGAACTCATGGGTATATTTTTGGCTCATTTGGATATCTCCTTTGGTTAGATACTATTCTACCAAAACGTGTCCATGAACTCATACTAACATCAGCTTTTACTTTTTTTTTTAGGTTGTGTTATAATTATTTAGAAGGCATTAAATTTAGGTAGAAGGAGTTTCTTTGATTAATATTTATTATATAGAATGGAGTACCTCAGATATTGATAAGATAATGCTTTATATCATACGATTGTTTAAATAAAATTATTAGATATATTTATCCCTATAATAAAATGACATTAATTATGTGCTAAAATAACTGGACAATGCAATAGTATATTATTTAGTTTCAAATTTATAGTAATCTATTCAGAAACTCAGGAAAAAATAGATGAATGGAAAAGTTATACTAGAGAACCATGTGTTTTTTGAAGTTTCCTAGATCTCATTTTTTTATACATGATTATGAAAATAAAATAATAGAGATAATGAACAAGAACTTACATATAGAAGGAGGAAAAAAGATTTGTTGATATATGTATTAAGATCTATAAAAAGTAGTGGTGCACGTTCATTATTGATAACGATGTCCATAATGATTTCTGCGATGGTTTTATTATTGAATTTTACAATCAATCAAGATGTTCTTCAACAATATAAAAATATACATAAGGAAACTTATCAAGATTTTGATATCCTTATCAAGGGAAAAGAACCTTATTTTTCAAGTATTACCTATCCAACAGAAATGGTTAGTGAAAGGATCGATATTGTATATTACACGGTCGAAAACAAAAAGGTCGAAAACTCGTATTTTAAATTATTAGGAACAGATATAGATAGTTTGGTTGCAGAATCTTTAATTACGTCAGATACAAAACTAGATAAGAATAGTGTTGTCATGAGTAGTGAAACTGCAAATTACTATGGATTAAATGTAGGGGATTCTATTAAGTTGTCAGATGGAAAGAATCAGTTCGAACTAAAACTTACTTCAATTGTTGCTAATGAGGGATTAATGAAGATTAGTTCAAATTTTCCGTTGATTATTTTAGATATTGAACGCTTAAGGGAATTGACAAACTTAAATAGTAATCAGAATTCAGCAGTATTACTGAATGTAAATAATGACAATGACATAACCAAAGTAGAAAAAAATATTAAAAATAATAACGAAAATTTTGTAGTACAGAATCTTGTAAGTAATGCCGAAATAAGAAATAATGTAACAATGATTCGTACAATTTTATTAGTAATACTATTCATTGTTATTCTTCTTAACATATACATCATTATATCTAATTCAAAAGTATTATTAGAAAAGCGTTCATACACATTCGGGATTTTTAGAAGTTTAGGGGCAACTAAAGGTAAAGTAATCAGAATGTTATTGCTTGAAAATATCATATACGGTTTGAGTGGTAGTATTCTAGGCGTGTATGTTGGTTTATTTTTTAGGCAGCCAATAGTGTATGTATTTACAGGAAGTGTTGGAAAGTTTAGTAACGGCAATATTCCTATCTCGTATATTATATTTACTATAATCTTTTCAATTGGTTTACAAATTGCTTGTACAATTGGCCATGTTTTTTTAAATTCAAACAAAAGCTTACGAAGCTTACTACTTGATAAAATAAATAGTGCCCAAGAAATTAGCAACATTAAAACTATTAGTGG
>NZ_RJPN01000016.1:0-10545 GCF_003944225.1 Streptococcus cristatus | reverse complement strand
ACCTTACCCTTAGGTTGTACAGATTGGCCAAATTGGTCTTCTAGTCTAATGTCATAAGCATCGTAGAGCTTACCTTCTAGGCTTTGAGCTGCTACTTTCTTAACCTTCAAGGCCACAACTTGATCAAGCGTAGACTTCATGCCAATCACTTGAACCTTGGTAGCTTCGTCCGTCAAGATACGCAAGTTATTTTCTGGCTTAGATGGTTTAGATGGCTCTACAGGCTTCTCTGGTGTAGTTGGTTTGTTTAGTTTCTCTTCCTTGCTTCCAACTTCCACAATCTTATCAACTGGGGCTTTAGAAACGAAGCTGTCGCGAGTCAATCGACCGGTTTCTTGACCATTCTCAATCGCCACTTCTACAAGCGTTGTCTTTTCACCGTCCTTGCCTTCTTGGACAACCTTTCGAGTACCCTTCGGCAATTGTGCATTTTCACGTTCGACGGTGTTAAACGGCAGAACTTCTGTCACAATATCCAAGCGTGGTTGCTCGACAACCAGATTCTTAACGCCTTCTGCTGGTGTAACCTGCTCAACTGGCTTTCCAACTTCCACAATCTTGTCGACTGGGGCTTTGGAAACAAAGCTATCGCGAGTCACTCGACCGGTTTCCTGACCATTTTCGATGGTCACTTCCACAAGCGTTGTCTTTTCACCGTCCTTGCCCTCTTGGACAACTTTTCGGATGCCCTTAGGCAATTGAGCACTTTCATGTTCGACGGTGTTAAACGGTAGAACTTCTGTCACAATATCCAAGCGTGGCTGCTCGACAACCAGATTCTTAACTCCTTCTGCTGGTGTCACTTGCTCAGCTGGCTTGCCAACTTCCACAATCTTATCAACTGCGTCTTTGGAAACGAAGCTATCGCGAGTCACTCGACCAGTTTCCTGACCATTTTCGATGGTCACTTCGACAAGCGTGGTCTTCTCGCCGGTCTTGCCTTCTTGGACAACTTTTCGGATGCCCTTAGGCAATTGAGCACTTTCATGTTCGACGGTGTTAAACGGTAGAACTTCAGTTACCACATCCAAGCGTGGCTGCTCTACAACCAGATTCTTAACGCCTTCTGCTGGTGTAACCTGCTCAACTGGCTTGCCAACTTCCACAATCTTGTCGACTGGGGCTTTGGAAACAAAGCTGTCGCGAGTCACACGGCCGGTTTCTTGACCATTTTCGATGGTCACTTCCACAAGTGTAGTCTTCTCGCCGGCCTTGCCTTCTTGGACAACTTTTCGTGTACCTTTCGGCAATTGTGGATTTTCACGTTCGACGGTATTAAACGGTAGAACTTCTGTCACAATATCCAAGCGTGGTTGCTCGACTACCTGAATCTTAACACCTTCGTCTGGAGTCGTTTTGTGAACTGGAGGTGTAGTATCCGCTGCTTTCTTCACTAGCTGGATCCGGTATTCCTTAGTCGTTTGACCGTCTTCCGTCACCACACGAACAAGACTTGGAAGCTCATCGCTATCAGACTGAACAACTGTTACAGTTGCTTTGTTTGTAGCAGTAGCTTCAATCCTTGGTCTTGTACCTTGATACTCCAGACGGTAATCTGTCTTATCTGCTGCAAAATCAGCCAAGGCTTGACCATTAACAGTGATGTTCGTTACTGTAGTTGACTGAAGCGCTTCTGTTGGTGTAACGGCAGTGAACTCTACAAGTGCAACCCCGTTAGTCGTATCCTTGCGTGTCATTCGGGCACGGATAGCTTTTGTTTTAACTGGATCAAAGTTGAAATGAATCATCTTGCCAGCTATGATTTCGCTATCTGCTGTATAGTTCAATTGCTTCCAATTATTTGCATTGTTAAATGGATGATCAGCTTGCTCAGCATAACGAGAAGCTGGATTTGGCTCAGTAAAGTCTGGACCGTCATAGTATTCTAAGACGAGACTTTGTGGTGCATCTGTTCCACTATCTCTGAAGAACTGCATACCAACTTGTTGTACTGTCTCAGCTGAAATCTGACCTTGCTTTTTGAAAAGCACACCGACAGATACTTCTTTACTTGGAGCCTGTCTTGACCAGTTAGTCCAGCGATTGCTTTCGTTGGTCGAACCATCATTTACATAGTGAACCCTATCTTGTGAAGCTTGATCTGTGTCATTAGTCGTTGAAGCAAAAGCAAGTGAATCTTGGTCGTTATGATTTTGGTTTAAAGCAGCATTGCGTCCAGTTTGCTCGCTTACCCGTACTTTAAGCTGTGCCTGCAGATCTGTTCCTGGAATCGTTCCTGTCAATGTAAAGCTACCTTTAGTTCGAAGTAGACTTTCATCAACTGGATTCCAAGTAACTGCTAAATCTTTCTTAACCCACTCAGTACCACTTGGGTAATAAACTGGTACAGTTGATGGCAACTGGAGTCTCTCTCCTACATTTACGACTGTTGATAATATTTCAGCAGCCACAGGCTTACCTATTTGCTTACTCTCTTTGACAAAGCGAATGCGGTACTCATCCACGATTTGACCATTTTCAGCCTTGATGAGTACACGGACAGGATCCTTTTCAGATGCTGCTGGAATCACTGTCGCTAACCCATTGTCGCTTACTTCTGCAGTCACTTGATTGCCTGTTTCTTTCTTGACAATCTCATATTCCTTGATAGCGCTGTTAAAGCCTGGGATAGGCTGTCCATCTATCATGATCTTAGCGGTTGCACTTGTCGCCTCTTCAACACTGTTGCCCATAACAGTGAGCTCAGTCAAACCAACACCTGAGGTGTTCGCTTTCTTCTTCATACGAATACGGATAGCTGGTGTTTCTACCTTATCAAAGCGGAAGACATTTTCAGAGTTTGCACTTAGGGTCTGAGGCGCACGAAGACCAGTTACCTGTTTCCAGTTACTTGATTGATTGAATGGATGCTGCGCTTCTTTGCGAACATGGTTAACATCTTTTGGTAATTCTGGAAGATCTTTGCCTGCATAGTATTCAATAACATATTCTTCTGGCAGACCAATAGAACCATCCGTGTAGAAGTCTGCTTTTAGATTATCAACAAAGCGTTTAGTCAAGTCACCTGCATCTCCAAATAAGATACCTGCATAATCTTCTTCATTTCCAGTACGCCAGTTGGTCCAACGATTCTTAGCTCCGCCTGAAGTTCTTGAAATGTGGGTATCATTTAGAGCACTAGCGCTATCATCCCCACCAGTATCAGATACAAAGGCTGCTGGAAGTTCTGACCCTGTCCATTGTTTAGAGATATTCTTATTTTGGACCGTTTGCTCAGACACTCGGATGTGAGCCTTGGTTCTCAGATTGAGTCCCACGACTGTTCCTGTAACTTCTATTTTTCCAGCTTGAGCCGTTGCATCAGATGGAACAGCATCCCAGTTTACTTCTTTGTACTGGACACTGCCATCAGAGTGATAAGCACGGACTGTTGCCGGAAGTTTAATCTTCTCACCTTTTGGCACGGCCAATGAAACTTCTTCAGCTGTCAAGAAGCCTTCAACAGTCACATGAGCTTGCGCTTCAATGTCAGTACCTGCTACTCGCCCCTTAACGGTAAAGCTATGATAGCGATCAACCTTTTCTTGGGAAATCGGCTCCCAAGTCACGGCTACCTTACGCGGCAAACCTTGATTATAAACTGCCAGTACTTCTTGAGGGAGAGTTGGCACCTTATGCAAATCTGTCGATAGCTTAATGGTCCGCAGCTCTGTAATGGTCTTTTCTTGTGTATTTTCAGCGATGCTCAAGGTTAGTTCTTGCGAAGTCAGAGTCTTATCTGCCTTTGCAAGACGAGCTGTGATACGAGCTGTTCCTTTACGATAGAGTAAGAGCTTACCATTTTCAGCTTTTACTTCTGCTCCATCTTCTGAGCTAAACGTGATGTTAACATCATTTTCTGACAGAAGCGCCCGAGTGCCATCTTCATAAACACCTTTGACTTTATATGGTACTGCTTGATCTTCGACCAGATTTTCTGTCTTTTCTACTTCTAGCTCAATACCAGTCAAGGCTGGACTAGCTTCGACAAATTGCAGGCGATAAACTCGAGTCAGACGACCAGACTCGTCTGTCACAAAGACAGAAGTCAGCTTGTCATTGTCAGCACTAGCCTGTTGTATAGTAGCTGTTGCACCTGCTGTGGTTGTCGCTGAAACTGTCGGTACAGTTGCACCATAAGCAAGTGGAATGCGATAGTAAGTCTTGTCTGCGCTAAAGTCAGCCAGAGCCTTGCCACCAACCTGAATACCTGTCACAGCCCCTTCGGTTAAGTTCTGATTAGACGCTCGGAATCTAGCTGACACAGAAATGTCCGAGTCTGCGACTTTTCCTGTCGCTGTTGTTTCGCCATTTTCAGTCTTCAAGGCATCTGGATTTTCCAAAGTCCAAGAGCTGACTTCAGCATCTGATGTCGTACCGTCAGAAAAGACTGCTGTAACTACTTTATCTAAATCTTCTGTTGCTGTATTGACTGGCACTGTCTGGGTTTTTGGCAACCAAGTTACCAAATCCAAAACTTTCAGCATCAAGCGAGCAGTCAGGTTTGTACCCTCTACATTTCCTAGAACTTCTTTGACACCACGCGTTTTAGTCAGGTCAGCTGGTACCTTCCAAGTCACAGTCTTGTCTTCTGTACTGCCGTCATTGTAAACAGCTTTGACTGTCTGTGGAAGTTGTGCTTCGTCACCAACCATAGCGGTTACTTTTGCTGGAAGCAAGTCAACTAATTCTTTGGCAGACTGTGTTCTTTTCACCGTATAAACCGTTGCAGAGTCTGAACCTAGACCTTCTGAATCAGCAAATAGAGTAAACTTACCTGCTGTTTCTGTTGACTTAACGATGACCACACCCTTGCCATTAAAGGCCTTGCGCTTCCATGTGCCATCTGCTTGAGCCTTGTAACGTTCACGGCTGGCCTGTTCACCATTATCCACACCGACAATTTCGCCTTGTCCATGCAAATTGAAGTGTACAAGATTATTAGCTGTCGGCACGAGATTACCATTGGCATCTACGATTTCATAATGGATGTAGGTCAAATCTTTTCCATCTGCTCCGATGACATGCTCTTCTTTAACCAGACGGACATTGCTAGGTTGGTCAGCAGTTGTCACAGTATCACGCGCAATCTCTTTGCCAGACTCATCTCTGGCAACCGCCACTAGAGTACCTGGCTTATAAGCAACCTTCCACTCCAGATAGAGTTGACCATTTTCACCTTCTTGATAGCTTCTGCCATCTGCTGTCTGCTTCTTGGTGAAGGTCTTTTTGCCAAGCGATTCATTGTTCAGATAGAGCTCAACGCTGGCTGCATTTGAGAAGACGCGGACAGGCACCTTGCCATCAACCAACATCTTTCTGTCTTGTAGACTCTCCTCGTCCCAATTCCAGTGTGGCAACATATGAACCATCGGCTTGTCTTGGGCTGAGCGCCATTGGCTTTGGTAGAGATAGAAGTCATTCTTAGGTAGACCTGCTGTATCGATAATTCCAAAGAAGGAGCTCTTAACTGGGGTACGATCCATATTGTGCCAAGGAGTCGGCTCACCGATATAGTCAATGCCTGTCCAGATAAACTGACCAGCATAGCCAGCATGGTCACGGTCAAAGGTCCATGACTGGGTCGCTGTCCGGCCCCATGCTACCTTGTCATTTCCGTAGTCAGACTGCTCATAACGACGACCAGCACTGTGGTCATGGTTCAAAATCCGTGATGGATCGTAGTAGGAGCCGCGAGTCCGAGTTGCAGAAGATGTTTCTGATCCATAAATCTTCCAGTCTGGATGAGCCCGACGCACTGCTTCATAGTTATGCTCGCCATAGTTCATCCCTACAACATCCATGATTTTAGCGATTTCGATAAAGCCGCCAGAAGAACGTTGGCTAAATTTATTTTCACCCATGGTGACATAGCGTTCTGTGTCAATGGCCTTGATAACTGCCTTCAAGCGCTTAGCTGTCGCAATAGAACGCGCATCTCCATTGGCTTCTTCAACTTCATTTCCGAGAGACCACATGATGATAGATGGATTGTTCTTGTCTTTTTCAACCATCATTCTCAAGTCAAAGTCAGACCATTTCTCACCTGGTTTAGCATCTGGATGGGTTGCTTCTTGGTCAAAGAATCGGCCGTAGTCATAAGTCTTCTTACTATGATACCAAGTATCAAAGGCTTCTTCCTGCACTAAGAATCCAAGCTCAGCTGCAGCATTCAACAACTGTTCGCTGGCTGGATTATGCGAAGTACGAATAGCATTGACACCCATCTCCTTGAGCAATTTCAATTTGCGATAGATGGCCTTGGCATTTTCTTCAGAGCCCAGTGCTCCATTGTCCTGGTGAATACATACGCCGTGGAACTTCATGCGCTCGCCGTTTAGTGAGAAGCCATCTGCTGCAGTCCAGTCAAAGTAACGGTAACCAAAGGTATCTTCAGTCACATCAACCAGTTGATTGTCTTTATAGACCTTGGTCTTCATGACATAGAGCTGTGGCTTATCTGATTTGGTCGTCCACAGGGTTGGTCTGTTGACCTGAAGCGTTTGGTCAAATTGAACTTCCTGATTAGCTAAAAGTTCTTTGACAACGGAACGGACAGCTGCTGAGACAGCCTGACCTTCTTTGGTAAAGACCTGGTGCTCAACATAAACCTGATGCGCCTTGCTATCGGTATTGACAACCTTGCTGGCAACAACTGTATCAACCGCTCCCTGCTGCTGTTCTTTTAGCTTCGGTGTGGTGATCTTATTGCCATGTTTGCTGACATGCAGCTTATCTGTCATGACTAGATGAACATCACGGTAAATACCGCTACCTGAGTACCAACGGCTGCTTGGTTGCTTGTTGGTAACTTGGACAGCAATCGTATTTTCACGACCATCTTTATAGAGATAGTCAGTGATATCATAAGAGAAGTGATTATAACCATTTGGATAGTGGCCGACATGCTTGCCATTGACATAGACATGCGAATCCATGTAAACACCATCAAAAGTCAGACGAACGTTCTTGTCCTTGTTTTCTTCCTCCAGTGTGAAGGTCTTACGATACCATGCCACTCCACCATTTAGTTGACCGCCCTCATTGCGAGCTGGAGACGAATGATCAAAGTCAAAGAAGATACTCCAGTCATGTGGCAGATTAAGCTTGGTCCAATCCTTCATATTGATATTTTCCTTGGATTGGTCGCCAGTCGGATTAAGTTTAAAGTACCAGTCTTTATTAAAGTTTTGCTTACGAGCCTGAAGCAAATCTTTCTCTTCTTTAGTGACTGGAGGCGTTACAATCGGCTGATCTGGTTTTTGATCAGGTGTTGCAGGCCGATCGGGCGTAGACGGTTGAGATGGAGTTGAAGGTTGATCTGGCGTGGATGGTTGAGATGGACTTGGTTCCTCTGGTAGGTTTGGACGATTTTCTGGAATAAAGTTATCTGGATTATCCAAAATTTCTTTCAATTGATTAACTGCATTGAAGATTGCTTGGACATCTGGTGTTTCTTTTGCCAATTCATTTTCCAAAACAGTCTTATGTTCTACAAAGGCAGTACGGCTATTCGGGGTATCTTTCAATAATTCTGGGGTAATTTGATTGACAGTTTCTTTCAACTGCTTCATCTCTTCTACAAAGTCCTGTTTGGAAATGAGATGAGAACCAGTTCCTTTTGTCACGACCCTATCTAATTGGATTCCGATATTTCTAGCCAAGTCATTACGCTCAGGATCCAGCTCCATGGTCAGAACGTGAACATCGTCCTTCAAACCTTTAAGGGAAACCAGTGTTTGATTGCCTTTTCGTTGAGCCGCTTTACCACTAAAGTATTTCTTGCCGTTGTATTCTGTGGCATTTCCTTGACCTTCTTGATAGTCTAAGACTTTGCCATCTAGGCTGACCTTATAAATACCATGATTTGGATCCACAAAACCAGTTAGATCGATTCCTGTCCCGCTGAAAATAGCTGTCACAGAAAGTTTTTTCTTGGCATCAGCAGACAAGCCGTTATAAGAAGCCCAACTTTCTGTATTACTGAAATTTCCCTGAGCATTGGTCTGTCTGTGCCAATTTGAACTGTAGATAAGCTGACTGGCTTGGTCATCGTATTCTTTTTGGTTATGCGAAAGACTGTCCGCTTTCATGACACGAACTGTTGCAGATGAGTTAAAGCCAAGTAAGCTGCCTTCTGTTGGGTCAGACAACTTAACTTTAAAGTCAAAGACTTGGTCTTCTTGTTCTTTAAAGTCAATAGTCTGGAGCGTTACTGTCTTTTCGGTTTCCCCATCAGCAAAGTGCAAAATCTCTGTCTTGTCTTGGTAAACCTTGCCATGAACACCTGTTCCGGGCTCGGTCACCACACGGACATCTGCTGAACCTTTAGCACCGCCTACACGTTTGACAGTAACAGTGACAGTTTTACCTTTTTCAGCTTCATAGCTTGCTTGACTTAGCTCAAACATGCCCTTGCTTTTGTTATTCAAAGTATAAATCCCCTCAGTTGCAATGGCACGATTGCTAGCATTCACCAGCTTGATAGTATGAGTACCTTCTGCTAGGTTGCCTGTTTCATATACCGTTTGACTCCGTTTGCGCACGGTGCTCTGCGTATCAATCATTGCCACTTTTTGACCATCTACATAGACATCCATCGGACCGTGTTGCGGGTCGACAGTAGACACGACATAGGCCTTAGTTCCTGTGAATTGATATTCAACGCTGGCATCTTTTTGGTTAGTCCACATAGAACTTCCGCGAACACCTTCATTTTCTTGATGCCAAGTCGTATTGTTCTTATTTCCCTCAGTATTAGAATGATAATCCAATCCCAAAGGATAGCCATCTGTCTTTTCGATAGACTGAGGTGTTTTGTAGAGCGCAAAGTTGGTCAAAATCGGAGTCGCCTGAGCACCCGTAATAGTAACACGGATTCTTCTAGCAGTGACCGGCTGGCCTTGGATAAGACGGCGGTAGCCAACTGTACTGCCTTCGCCATAGCGAACCCAACGACCATTGACTTCTACGTCAATGTTGAAACCGGAAATCCGCTGACCTTTAGCAATATCTTCTTTCAACTCGACCACATCAAAACGCTTATTCTCTCCCAAATCAACTGTGAAAGAACCAGTCAAGGCATCATTTGATAGCGCCCAAGATGTCTTGTCATCACCATCAACCAGATGATTGACATTGTATTTGGCATTCTTCCGTGTAGAATCCGCTACCACACTGGCACCTGCTGCTAGATTAGTAGAATACATGTCTTTGAGCGTCTGATGAAATTCTTTTAATCTTGCAACATCAACATCTGCAAATCGTCCTTCTTTGTTAGGTGGAATATTGAGCAAAAGTGGTGTTCCACGACCGACAGACTTGAAGTAAATATCCATCAATTCACGCAAAGATTTTGGTTGCTGATTTTCATGATAGAACCAGCCTGAGCGAATGGACACATCCGCTTCCCCAACAGAATACATATCTCCAGTAGGGTCCCCATGATTCAGATAGTCTGTTGACGGATTAGCCAGAACTTTGTCGCGTTTGACCTTATGCCAGACTGGGTCACCTGCTGTGCCTTTTTCGTTCCCAATCCAGCGGACACTTGTTGGCTGAGCAGAGAAAATAGTGATGTCACCCTCTGCTTTTTTAATATATTCGAACCATTTATCAAAAGTATAAGTGACTTTCTGCGCTCCTTCTCCTCGAGCACCATCCATCCAGACTTCGACAAATTTTCCTTTGTTACCGTATTTAGGATTATCTAAAATCTCCTTGAGTTGATTGAGGTAGTATTCATTATACTGATCCTGAGTGGCAACCTTATAAGACGGATGATTGGCATCCCACGGAGAAAGATAGACCCCAAGATTCATGTCATATTTGGTCGCAGACTTAGAAACTTCTTCCAAGACATCGCCTTTACCATTTTTCCACGGACTGGCTGCGACAGTGTGATTTGTATGCGCAGACGGATAAAGAACAAAACCATCATGGTGCTTAGTAACCATAATCGTCCGTTTGAATCCCGCTTCTTTTAACACTCGAATCCATTGGTCTGTATCTAAATTAGTCGGATTAAAATTAGAAGGATTTTCACGACCATTTCCCCACTCAGAGTTGGTATAGGTGTTCATACCAAAGTGGATAAAGGCGGCTAATTCTTCTTTGTGGTAGTCCAATTGAGCCTTGGTTGGAAGTGGTCCATAATCAGCAATTTCTGTTTCGTTATTTCCAGTAGGACTTGCTGCTTGAGCTGGCAAAGTGGGCTGGCTAGCTTCATTGCTAGCGGAAGTTTTCGGCTGCGTAGGTTTCGGTTGAGTGACTCCCTCATTTGCCACTGGCTGAGCNGGTTTGGGAGTAGCTACCTCTGATGTTGCTTCAGAAGTATTTCCGCTATTATCAGAACTGCTTCCTCCATTGTCGCCAGAGTCGGCTTTTGCTAATTTATCTGCCAATTCAGCTGGTAAACTGGTTAGACCTTCTACCCGCTCGACCGTACCAGAATCATTTCCTCTGCCACCTGATGACTCGCTAGTAACCGTTGCCGAACTGGATGGTTGCACCACATCAGCTGATGCCAATGGCATACCAAATAAC
>NZ_RJPN01000015.1:0-12112 GCF_003944225.1 Streptococcus cristatus | reverse complement strand
ACAACCATCTCAAACCACCTACACAGACCCAGTGAATGATGGCACTTGGACTTTCAAGGGTTATGACGCAGCTAATGCAGTTGTCAACAAGTCCGATGTAGCTTTCGTCGGTAAGTGGGCCTTTGAAGCCAAGAAGTATCAAGCCACTTATCGTTTCGAGAGCGAGACAGCAGATAAAGCTCTTCCAGCAGCCATCGCAGCATTGACACCAAGCGACAGTGCAACATATGTGAATGGTGCCTCTGTTTCNGCTCAACAACCATCTCAAACCACCTACACAGACCCAGTGAATGATGGCACTTGGACTTTCAAGGGTTATGACGCAGCTAATGCAGTTGTCAACAAGTCCGATGTAGCTTTCGTCGGTAAGTGGGCCTTTGAAGCTAAGAAGTACCAAGCTACTTATCGCTTCGAGAGTGAGACAGCAGGTAAGGCTCTTCCAGCAGCCATCACATCATTGACCCCAAGCGACAGTGCAACTTATGAGAATGGTGCCTCTGTTTCCGCTCAACAACCATCACAAACCACTTACGCCGATACTGTGAACGACGGCACATGGACCTTCAAGGGCTATGACGCATCTAGCGCCGTTGTCAACAAGGCCGATGTAGAATTTGTAGGTAAGTGGGCCTTTGAAGCTAAGAAGTACCAAGCTACTTACAGCTTCGAGAGTGCTACAGCAGATAAAGCTCTTTCAGCAGCCATCGCAGCATTGACTCCAAGCGACAGTGCAACTTATGTGAATGGTGCCTCTGTTTCCGCTCAGCAACCATCGCAAGCGACCTACACAGACACAGTGAACGATGGCACATGGACCTTCAAGGGCTATGACGCAGCTAGCGCCGTTGTCAACAAGGCTAATGTAGGGTTTGTAGGTAAGTGGGCCTTTGAAGCCAACAAGTACCAAGCTACTTACAGCTTCGAGAGTGCTACAGCAGATAAAGCTCTTCCAGCAGCCATCGCAGCATTGACTCCAAGCGACAGTGCAAGATATGTGAATGGTGCCTCTGTTTCCGCTCAGCAACCATCGCAAGCGACCTACACAGACACAGTGAACGACGGCACATGGACCTTCAAGGGTTACGACGCAGCTAGCGCCATTGTCAACAAGGCCAATGTAGAGTTTGTAGGGAAATGGGCCTTTGAAGCCAACAAGTACCAAGCTACTTACCGCTTCGAGAGCGCAACATCAGGTAAGACTCTTCCAGCAGCCATCGCAGCATTGACTCCAAGCGACAGTGCAAGATATGTGAATGGTGCCTCTGTTTCCGCTCAGCAACCATCGCAAGCGACCTACACAGACACAGTGAACGATGGCACATGGACCTTCAAGGGCTATGACGCAGCTAGCGCCGTTGTCAACAAGGCTAATGTAGGGTTTGTAGGGAAATGGGCCTTTGAAGCCAACAAGTACCAAGCTACTTACCGCTTCGAGAGCGCAACGGCAGGTAAAGCTCTTCCAGCAGCCATCGCCGCATTGACTCCAAGCGACAGTGCAACTTATGTAAATGGTGCCTCTGTTTCCGCTCAGCAACCATCGCAAGCGACCTACACAGACACAGTGAACGATGGCACATGGACCTTCAAGGGCTATGACGCAGCTAGCGCCGTTGTCAACAAGGCTAATGTAGGGTTTGTAGGTAAGTGGGCCTTTGAAGCCAACAAGTACCAAGCTACTTACAGCTTCGAGAGCGCAACGGCAGGTAAAGCTCTTCCAGCAGCCATCGCCGCATTGACACCAAGCGACAGTGCAACATATGTGAATGGTGCCTCTGTTTCAGCTCAGCAACCATCTCAAACCACCTACACAGACCCAGTGAATGATGGCACTTGGACTTTCAAGGGTTATGACGCAGCTAATGCAGTTGTCAACAAGGCTAATGTAGGGTTTGTAGGTAAGTGGGCCTTTGAAGCCAATAAGTACCAAGCTACTTATCGCTTCGAGAGTGAGACAGCAGGAAAAGCACTTCCAGCAGCCATCACAGCATTGACCCCAAGCGACAGTGCAACTTATGAGAATGGTGCCTCTGTTTCAGCTCAGCAACCATCCCAAACCACTTACGCCGATACTGTGAACGACGGCACATGGACCTTCAAGGGCTATGATGCAGCTAGCGCTGTTGTTAACAAGGCTGATGTAGAGTTTGTAGGAAAATGGGAATTCAAAGCAAATCCGAAAAATGCTGAAACTTATACGCCTCAGGTAACGGAAGAAACTATCAAGGTTGGAGACAAACCAAACTTGATCGATAATGTGACGAACTTGTCAAGCCTTCCAGCTGGTACTAAGGTAGTTGATATCACACCTACGGGTCAAATAGATACTACAAAACCAGGTACTTATAGCGGTACAGTGCGTGTTGATTATCCGGATGGTTCTTCTACTGAAGTTCCTGTACCAGTTAATGTTTTGCCTGCACCGGTAACTGAAAACTATCAAGTGACTTACAGCTTTGAAAGTGCGACAGCAGACAACAACTTGCCAGCAGAAGTATTGAGCTTACTTCCACAAAGTGGGACATATACTACAAGTTCTTCTGCAGCGATTGCTTTTGTTCCAGAAGCACCGATGCCTGTAGAAGTTTCTGTTGCAAATGGTACTTGGAAATTCCTGAGCTATGAAAAAGTGGAAGAGGGAACAAGTTTGACTTTCATAGGAAAATGGGCCTTTGAAGCGAAGCAAGTTCCTAGTCCTCAACCACAACCACAACCGGAACCAGCACCGCAGCCGAAACCAGAACCAGCGCCACAACCGCAACCGGTTCCGAAACCAGAACCTCAGCCAAGACCAGTTCCACCAGTGACTCCAGAAGTGAAGCCAGATCAAGAGACTGATTTAGCAGCTAAAGTTCAAACGGATCAGTTAGCGAAGAAGCCTGAAAGCAAACTTGTTTCAAATGCTAAGCCAGCTGTTCCAACTCCAGCAGGAGATAAGGCTAAACAAGCGACCTTACCAAATACAGGTAGCACTGCTCCAGTTTCAATCGTGGGAGTAACGACAAGTGCTCTTCTTGCGGGTCTAGGATTCATGATTCTTGGTCGCAAGCGCAAAGATGATGAGGCTTAAAAGGGTATCTCCTTGATGTGATCTTTAGCTAGTGCCTCAATCAAATCATTAAGGGTCTTCTAAGTAGTGTTTGACTTAGAAGGCTCTTATTTTTCTGAGATTTATGGATTAAGCTAAGATTGATTCACAAAAACTTAGGATTTTTTGGTATAATAGACTCAATAATAGGATAAAAGTAGGGAAAATATGACAAAAATTAAAATTGTGACAGACTCTTCAATTACGATTGAGCCTGAACTAGCAAAAGATTTGAATATTACAATAGTTCCTTTGACAGTCATGATTGACGGTGTAGTCTACTCGGATTCCAATTTGAAGGAGGGAGAATTTCTTCAGTTGATGAAGTCTAGTAAAAATCTGCCCAAGACCAGCCAGCCACCAGTTGGAGTATTTGCTGAGGTTTTCGAAGATTTGTCAGCGGAAGATGTCCAAATTATCTCGATTCACATGTCTCATGCTTTATCTGGCACCGTAGAGGCAGCTCGTCAGGGTGCTACCTTGGCCAAGGCTGATGTAACGGTTGTCGATAGTTCTTTCACGGACCAAGCGATGAAGTTCCAAGTCGTTGAGGCTGCTAAGATGGCAAAAGCTGGAGCGACTTTGGAGGAGATTTTAGAAAAACTTGAGGAAGTCAAAGCCAAGACAGAACTATACATTGGCGTATCAACCTTAGAAAATTTGGTCAAAGGTGGCCGTATCGGCCGTGTGACTGGTTTGATTAGCTCGCTTTTAAATATTCGTGTCGTCATGCAGATGACAAATCATACCTTGACTCCTATTGTCAAAGGAAGGGGCGCTAAAACCTTCAAGAAATGGCTGGATGACTTGAAAGAGTCTCTGAAAGAGAAGGAAATTGAAGAAATCGGAATTTCCTATGCGGGTGGACCAGAATTTGCCAATCAAATGAAGGAAGAGTTACAAGAGTTTGTTGAAAAACCAATCCCTGTCTTAGAAACAGGTTCGATCATCCAAACTCACACTGGAGAAAATGCATGGGCCGTTCTAGTTCGCTATAAATAGAGTAAATTATTTGTAAAATGTCTGCTTAAGACTTGACCTAGACGCTTTTTTTAGATATGATAATATCTGTTAGGGTTATTAACCCAGAAAAAAATTGGAGGATTTGTTAAATGGCTAACAAACAAGATTTGATCGCAAAAGTAGCAGAAGCTACAGAATTGACTAAAAAAGATTCAGCAGCAGCAGTTGACGCTGTATTTGCAGCAGTTACAGAATACCTTTCAAAAGGTGAAAAAGTTCAATTGATCGGTTTTGGTAACTTTGAAGTTCGTGAGCGTGCAGCACGTAAAGGTCGCAACCCACAAACTGGTAAAGAAATCACAATCGCAGCTTCTAAAGTTCCAGCTTTCAAAGCAGGTAAAGCTCTTAAAGACGCTGTTAAATAAGACAAAAACCAAAAGCCTACTGCATCAGCTTCCTAGCTTGTGCAATAGGTTTTTTCTTATGTTTTGGCATAACATCAATCATTTTTCCTAAGCTTCTAGAAGACACAGTATTTGTTTGTTAGAGAAGACAGCAAAAATCAGGATGCTCCTCCTGCTCAATTTAAAATATGATATAATGTAACTAAGAAATGGAGGTACTATGTATTTTAAAAAAGTAATAACCTTTTTAACCATGCTTGCAGCTATCATGGCTTTGACAGCTTGCTATTATCCAAAGAAAAGGATTCCTAGGTCTGAATCCTCTTCTGTCCAAAAGGTGAAAATACCAAAGAAATCAGAATCGACGAAAGCTACAGGCTCCAGTCAGCAAGAAAAATCAAAGAGTAGCCAGACTTCATCATCTAGTGCTCCAGCTTCTGAGAGTAAGGCGACAAGTTCGCCAGATGAAGTAACGGATGGCTTGCCTCAAGATGCACAGTCTGCCAATAAAGACAAGATCTATGCAACAGGTAATGCCAAGGTGTATTATCGTTCTTTTGAAGGAGGATTTAGTGCTCAAACGCCTGATTTCAAAGGCTATACAGAGGAGCAAGTCAAAAAGGTTCTTGGCGAGCCAGAGGCTGTCATAAAGGATCTAAACTATATTAAAGACACTTTTAAAGCTCAGGAGTTAGAAAATATAAAAGAGCTCTATCGAGGTCAGCATGTGACGGAAGAGCAGGCAAAGGCTTTCTATGTAACAGCAGCGGATATTGCACAGGCAGCTAGCTTGAACCAAGACTATCAGTTGGAGAGTGACTATATTTTATATAGCTATAAGCAACATAGAATTAATCTGATTTTCTCTAAAGGAGAGTTGTATTATATGACTCCCAATCCTGATTATCTTTATTTTAAATAATCTTGGAAAGTTCTTGCGCTAGTTTACTAGGCTTGCTATAATAGCTAAAACGAAATGAGAAGGAGCAAGGATGAAAGCTTATACGAATGTCAATCTGGTGACCTGTGACAGCGCATTTCATGTTTATCGGGAAGGCTTGTTGGTCGTGGAAGATGAACGCATTGCCTACTGTGGTCCCCATGACAAGGCTTGGTTAGAACAATGCAGCGAGCTAGTGGATTATGAAGGAGCATGGATCATGCCAGGGCTTGTCAACTGCCATACTCACTCGGCCATGACCTTGCTACGTGGGATTCGTGACGATAGCAATCTGCACGAATGGCTGGAGGACTATATTTGGCCAGCAGAAAGTCAGTTCACGGCGGATCTAACGACCGAGGCTGTCCAACTGGCTCTGGCTGAAATGCTCCAGTCAGGAACAACGACTTTTAACGATATGTATAATCCGCAGGGAGTGGAGATTGACCGGATTTATCAGGCTGTGCGGCAGTCTGGTATGCGCTGCTATTTCTCACCAACCCTATTTAGCTCAGCAGCTGAAACAGCAGCAGAGACTCTGGCTCGTACACGGGCGATTATTGAGAAAATCCGCTCCTACAATGATGAAGATTTTCAGGTCATGGTGGCGCCTCATTCGCCTTATGCCTGTGACGAAGAGCTACTTAAGGGCAGTCTTGAGCTAGCGCGTGAGCTGGACTTGAAGCTTCATATCCACGTGGCAGAGACTCAGGAAGAAAATAAAATCATCCTGGAGCGCTATGGTAAACGGCCTTTGGCTTTCTTAAAAGGCCTGGGGTACTTGGAGCAACCAGCTATTTTTGCTCACGGGGTTGAGCTGAATCCGTCAGAGATTGCAGATTTAGCGGCATCTCCAGTCAGCATCGCCCACAATCCTATCAGCAACCTCAAGCTGGCTTCTGGTGTAGCTCCGATAACAGACTTTCTAGCTGCTGGGGTGACCGTTGGCTTAGCGACGGACTCTGTTGCTTCCAATAATAGTCTGGACATGTTTGAAGAGGGTCGGACAGCAGCTCTCCTTCAGAAGATGCGAGCAGGTGATGCAACCCAGTTTACGATCGAGCAGGCCTTGAAAACTTTGACCATTGAAGGAGCAAATGCGCTGGGATTGGATAACAAAATTGGCAGTCTGGAAGCGGGTAAGCAAGCCGATTTCATTGCCATTCAGCCTAAGGGACGACTTCACCTCTATCCTTTGGAAAATATGCTGTCGCACCTAGTATACGCAGTCAAGGGTAGCGACGTTCAGGATGTCTACATTGCTGGGCAGCAGGTTGTCCGAGACGGCCAAGTGCTGACCGTTGATCTAGAATCGTTCCGTTAAAAAGAAAAGCCGAGTTTGTCTCGGCTTTTATGCTAGTCAGGGGAGCTCTTGTCAATTTTTGCTGGCTAACAGTTTCTTTGTCAAAGAAAAACTCTGGGTTACCCCAGAGTTAGTAATAGTTTTAAGCTTTCTTTGATTTAGAAATATAGAATAATTGTAGAACGATACCAAGGAGTGCCATACCAATAACGATGTAGAAGGCCATTGAATAGTCTCCCTTGTTTGCTTGAGCAAGTCGAGCACCCAACTGTGGTCCGGCAATAGCTGCAACACCATAGGCCGTGAACATCCAGCCGTAGTTTGTACCGACATTGGCCACGCCCCAATTTTCGGCTGTAATACCTGGGAAAGATCCAAGGAAGCCACCGAAGGACAGGGCGACAAGCATGACGCCTAAGATTGCAAGGATGCTTCCCTCCCCTTTAAAGAGAGCGGTCAGCGCCAAGCCACCAGCAACAGCGCCAAACATGGCGATTACAGTAGGGTAGCGACCGATTTTGTCCGATACAGCTCCCCAGAAGATTCGTCCAAAAGTATTGGCAATAGAAACCAGCATAACGAATAGAGTTGCTTCTCCAACTAGTTTATATTGGTCAGAGATAGACGCTGCTGAGCCGATAATCATCATACCACCAGTAGCACCTAAAATGTAGATGAGCCACAGCAACCAGAAGTTGCCTTCGCGCAGCATTTCTTTGTGAGTTTTGCCTGCCGGTGCAGAACTTCCTGCTACTGGAGCAGCTGCTGGAGCTTTTTCCATGACAAGAGAAGAGCAGCAGATAACGACAAGTAGGGCAATTCCCAGAACTTTAAATGTAGAATAAACGCCCATTGAAGCGATGAGAGTTTTGGCAAGTGGTCCGATGATTAGTGGTCCAAGTCCAAAGCCAGCAGCGGTTAAACCACCCGCGAGCCCTTTTTTATCAGGGAACCATTTGGTAGCGACAGAAGTTGAAGCGCCATAGGCTGAACCGATACCGAGACCAAGGACAACCCCGTAGGTCAAGTAGAGTACAGGAAGAGAAGTTGCAAATCCTGTAGCAAACATACCCGCACCAAAGAGAATGCCTCCTAGAAAGACAAATTTCTTAGGGCCTAATGAATCGACTTTAGGTCCGAAAAGAATCATGCCGATTGGCACCATTGCAAAAGAGATACTGAAGGCTAGAGAGGTTTGAGCTTGCACCCATCCTTGGCTAGCATTGGCTTCCAGCAGCGCTTTTTGAAAAACAGACCAGGCGTATCCAGCACCTAAAGAAAGGTTGGTTAAGATAGCTGCTGCTAAAATGAACCAGCGATTTGGTGTTTTTTTCATAATGATATCCTCATTTATATATTTTTTCTAAAAAGTGATAGAAAACCAGCCGTATCCAAATGTTCTTCGGCATCTTTTCTGCACAGCAGATAGAATAGCAGAAGTTTGGTTACAGAATTTCTTACGATAAAACCGATATATCAAAATTAAGCGCTTACATATTTGTTAACATCTCTATCATATCGTGCTTTGAGGCAAAAATCTACTTAATTAAAATGAATAGGTCTATTAGGCAGATTAATATTTTTCCTTATTTACAATCATTCTTAATAGAAAATCTATGTTTGTCATGATATAATGGAAATAAGCTAGAAATGAATGTGGATGGAGTATAGAGAAGATGCATGAAGAGTATGAAAAGAATTATCAGGAAGTAATCGAACATCTGAGGCTGAAAGGTGTTCGAATCACAGAGACGAGAAAGGCCGTGATTGCTTTTATCATCAGCAGTCATGATCATCCTAGTGCAGAGATGATTTACCAAGCCCTCTTGCCTGAATTTTCCAATATGAGCTTGGCGACTGTTTATAACAACCTAAAAGTGTTGATTGATGAAGGATTTGTATCTGAGCTCAAAGTCCGAAATGACACGACGACCTATTATGATTTTATGGGGCATCAACACCTCAATGTCATTTGTGAAAAATGTGGTCGAATTGCAGATATGGACTTGGATTTGCCAGACGTTCAGCAGGAAGCAGCAGAGCAGACCGGTTATCAAATCACCAAGAGTCAGATGGTCGTTTATGGCATTTGTCCAGAGTGCGCCCAGCAAAAACAAGCAGCTAGCTAGAAGTCTTGAGTGAGAATTAATTTTTTTAAAAGTCTGAGCAAGTGGAAAATTTCACAAATATCTCACTGAGACTAGATTTTTGAGAGAAAATTTTGTAAAATAGAATAGATAAACGGGGCAAACCCCGGAAAATAAAAGGAGAATCCATCTAATGGTAAAATTGGTTTTTGCTCGCCATGGTGAGTCTGAATGGAACAAAGCTAACCTTTTCACTGGTTGGGCTGATGTAGATCTTTCTGAAAAAGGGACACAACAAGCAATCGACGCTGGTAAATTGATCAAAGAAGCAGGTATCGAATTTGACCAAGCTTATACTTCAGTTTTGAAACGTGCGATTAAAACAACAAACTTGGCGCTTGAAGCAGCTGATCAACTCTGGGTTCCAGTTGAAAAATCATGGCGCTTGAACGAACGTCACTACGGTGGTTTGACTGGTAAAAACAAGGCTGAAGCAGCTGAGCAATTTGGTGATGAGCAAGTTCACATCTGGCGTCGTTCATACGATGTATTGCCTCCGGCAATGGACCGTGATGATGAGCACTCAGCTCACACTGACCGTCGTTACGCTTCACTTGACGATTCAGTTATCCCAGATGCTGAAAACTTGAAAGTGACTTTGGAACGTGCCCTTCCATTCTGGGAAGATAAAATCGCTCCAGCACTTAAAGATGGTAAAAACGTATTCGTAGGAGCTCATGGTAACTCAATCCGTGCCCTTGTAAAACACATCAAACAATTGTCAGATGACGAAATCATGGACGTGGAAATCCCTAACTTCCCACCATTGGTATTCGAATTCGACGAAAAATTGAACGTAGTTGCTGAATACTACCTTGGAAAATAATTGGTGAAAAAGCTCTGCCTAAGGAAGTATGACATCCAGCAGTCTAAAAAAATCTGAGTTCAGACACCTTATAAAAGCATAAAACGGCAAATTGCCGTTTTTATTTTATATTCTTTGATAAAATAGCTAAAATTGTATCGCTATCATTTGAGGTATCTGTTTTTACTAGTCCTGTTTCAACTCTACTAAATAATGAGTTAATAATTATTAGTCGCTCGTCTTTATCGATGTCAGTTCCAGCATAAGTTAGAGATTGATAAAATCTCGTCAAAGCTGCTTTTTGTCGGTATTCAGTAGCCAAATGATGATTTGACATCACAATCTTTATCAACACTCTAACAATGTAGATAAAAAATGAAATGACCGAAATAAGTATAAATGACTCAGATATGAATGGAATCTCTTTTTTGATAACATTTAAAGAATAATCGTGTATCACGAGGACTAATATTACTGAAGCAGATATTAAAGCTAAGACTGCACCAATAAGGAAACATGTCCATTTGGTAGCTCGCTTTTGATGTTCTATAGCACGCTCATTCCAAAGTTGCTCTGGAGCCTCTAGAGAAAGCTTGTTTTTATATGTTTCTTCTAAATCTTTAAGCTTATTTTGCTTTTCTTTTTGCCAGTCGTTGAGAGATTTTTGAAATTCAGCAAACTCAGAAACTTTTTCATCGAATTGTTCCTGAATTTTATTATGTTTATCTTCTGTGAATGACGTAATTTCTCTATACTGTTCATCGGAGTCGTCTGAGATATCTTTCAACTTGCTAGCTAGAGGAGCTACTATATTTGTTTCAAAATCAGATATATTCTCTTTAATGTTTGAAAAGTTTTTTCTAAGTAAATATAGTGCTGGATAAAATACATATTGAGAGGTATTTGATAAATAACTACCTATAGCATTATTATACTTAGAGAGATAAATAAAATTTCTGATAGCTTCATTAAGATTATCTTGAGATTGTTGAGTATAGAAAGAAACGAAACTTTTTAGTTTACGAATTTCTGAATCTTTGTCAATAGGGGAACTTATTGACAATATGTATACCATCTTATCTTGTTCTATTGATTCACGACTACTTGATAAATTATAGTAAAGTTGTTCATTTATTTTCTCGATATTCAATTCTTCAAGCTCGAAGATATATTTTCTTATTAAATTAAACTTATCGCTCAAATTTTTCCAATTTGACATAAAATTATTGGGAGCTATGTCATAAATTGAACTCCAATAAGTAAGGTTACTTTTTATAATTTTTTCAAGCTCATCAAATGTAAAAAACTCTTCGTATTCGTGAAAATCAATTATAAAATCGCTAGAAATAGTGAATCTAAAGAGAATTTTATCATTTAGAAAATTTGATACTTGCTTTTTCGTAAAACTCATTATTTACCTCAATAGAGTTAAAAGTGAAAATTAATTTTCTTACAATCAATAAGTTGTGCAGGATTATTTGGATTTTTAACTTTTACATCAAGAATTGATAGATTGCATGTATTATTAGCTAAAGATAGTAGCTCATCTTTATTGTTAAAGTTATCAAAATGCTGTGATGATACTAATGCAAATAAGTTGAAATCAGCCTCTTCTACTGGGGTATAAATATATTTAAAAACAGTAAAAGGATTATCAAGTAGCCACATACCACGAATACGAAGACTTGTTATTCCTAATGGATCAATCTTATTTACTCGCCCAAGTGGCTCTTTTCTACCATCTGTCAAGTCTATCAAGGCTTTAAGTAAAAAAAGAGATAAGACAGTAGCTATTCTGAGGTTACTGTCTTATTTTTAACACTTTTTGATCCATAAAAGGGCATGCTAAAAAACACCTCATCTGGTATTTTTTGAAACAAGGTGTTACCATAATACGGCATAGACAGCCTTATCGATTTTGGGTCAAAGAATAATCGTAAAGTTTGTTATGCGTGATGAGGTAATACATTGTTCGAATAAGACGATGTATAGAGGCAATCGTATGTGACTTAGTTGAAGCTATTGTCGATTGTCTTTTTCGTTTCTCATAAAAGTCAGCGATATGGCAGGGATTGGTATGACTAGCTGAAGCGATGTTGTGAATGCACTTGAACAAGATTTTTCTGGCATAGGGATTACCTCGTTTAGTGATGTGTTCCTTAGCGAGAAAGTTCCCAGATTCATAGTGTCTGAGGTCAATGCCGATAAAAGCATTGATTTGATTGGCAGAGTGAAATCGACGAATATCTCCCAATTCGCCAATGATAGATGTCGCTGTGGTTTCTGCGATGCCAGAAATTGACCGTAAGATGTTATACTCTGGTAAAGGCTGAGCTAGAGCTACCATGTCGTTTAAGACAACTTGTCTGCGTTCAGAAAGACGAAGCAATTCTTGAGCATAGTAGCGAACCTCTTCAAGCATTGGAGAGGTTTTCTTGACCGCACAAAAAGATTGTTTAGCGAGT
>NZ_RJPN01000014.1:0-13071 GCF_003944225.1 Streptococcus cristatus | reverse complement strand
CTTATAAACTCTATTTCCGTTGTTTTAGGCTTACTTATTAAAATTTTTTCATATTCTATGTCACTCGTCCAGCTTCTCGGGATTTTTTTCGATACCTTATATTTAAATTTAAATTTCTTGTTTAAAATATATTTATACCATCCCTGTTTAGGAATAATATAAACAATATCGTTTATTACTTTAAAAGTTACTGGTGAAGGAAATCGTTCAATATTTTCTTCATTCTTATTCGATTCATGCATAATATCAATATTCACAGAAATATCTTTCTCTTCTTTTTTAGTGTTTTTTCTAATATCTGTAAATGATAAGAAAGAAGATAGCCCCAGCAATGCTCGAACATATTTTTCGCTATGTGTCTGTTGATTAAGGTGGTAGGGGCTAGTTCCAAAAGGTTTTTCTATTATTTTATCCTTTAAGGCAGCTTTTTCATTCCCAATATTTTTATCATGCATATAATAAAACAAAGCACTTCTTGCATATTTTCCTTTGTAATTATAGCCACTCTTAATTATTTTATAGAACTTCTCAATATTCTCAAAAATCACTTTTATCCTCTTTGAGAACCCCAACTTACTACATTGTTGCCTAAAATCCATTTTATAAATAGTCTTTAATCCAAACTCCTCCTTTAGAACTGCTTCAATATTACTCTGATAATCCTGTTTATCTTGTTCCTTATCATTTACAGTAAAACTACCATATCCTTTTCCTTGCGCAGCTTCAAAATTTGTCACTATAAAAAAATTTTTAATATGATCTATAATCAAATTCTGAAGTTCTATATCAAAACAAGTAATAATCATTGTAGGATTTGTTTCTACTCTGCGTTTTCCATCTCTAGCAAAGTATAATTCGAAGTTGCCTTCTTTTTTATTTGTCTTATTATCAAATTTATCTTCATTTTTTTTACTCTTATAAACAATACTAGGACTATCGTCAATAAACTTCATTTTATAGGCTAAAGACTGATTTTTGAAACGTTTTTTCAGACTTGGAACTTTCTTCATCAAGTACCGATCAAATTTTGGCTTGACTTCACTAGCACGCAAAGTAGCTCCTTCTTCTTCCGGTTGGAAATGAATGATCGGCGCATGACATTTTAAGTCAAGTTCTAACTTACTATTCCTAAATTCCATATCCACTCTATCCTCCTATTCTTCAATCACAAACATTCCGAATCCCATCGAATTCTTCTCACCAATCCCGACTTGATAGAGGAAATCCAACATCTCCGCATCTCCTCTTATCTCAAATTCTCCTCTCCAACCTGTTATGAGAAAGTCTTTGTATTTGGTAACAAATTTATTTTTTAAAGAAAAATTTATCGGCTCTATATCAAATCTACCTGTCGGTACTTTATGATAAAAAGCTTGATATTTCCTCTCAAAATTCTCCATGATTCTGCTATGAAACTCCGTATCAAACGGATTGTAATACAATGTTTTTTTGGTGTCAGCATTTGTAGAACGAACCACCAAGGGAGAAATCATCCGAATCTTATAAGAAGTCCCCGTCAATTTCTTCTCTCCAATTTTTACATTTAAAATTTTTACAAGATTTCGACCAATTCGCAATTCATCTAGATTTGACAAGGCCTCTGCAATAGTGAATAAAATGGATTGATCAATCGTTCTAATTTCGAACCGCACCTTATCAAGAAACTCTATTCGTTTTCCTTGCATTTTATATCGACCTTGCAACAATGAAAACGTAAACAACTTAAAATGTTTATCCTCTAACTGATAGCCCCTCTCATGAAGTTGTACAGATAAGTCTTCCTTATTTTTCAATAAATTATAAATCATCGATTGAAGGAGGTAATTATAGTTCACCGGCAAGATAAACTGATCAATTTTTTGCAGTTCAATCAATAATTGCATTCTAGTTTCCTCCTTAAATTAATATATGTTTATCCTATAGTATTGATATTACATCAAATTGTAAACGCTGTCAAATCATAACATAAAAGTTTATTAGCTTTAGTAAACTAGAACATTCCTTCCAAGTCCCCTAATTCAATGAAGTCTCTTCAATCTTGATGTAAAAACTTTATTCCTAAAAATACAAAACACCCCCACAATAATTTGTGGGGGTGTTTTCGGGACTGTTTCAAACAAACTTCCTATTTTTTAATCGCCTTAACTCAACGAAAAGGCTTTAATACTAGGCTTTCAGTCCTAAGCAATCGATAAACGATTATTTAAGAGTAACTGAAGCTCCAGCTTCTTCCAATTTAGCTTTGATTTCTTCAGCTTCTGCAGTTGGAACGCCTTCTTTGATGACACCTGGTGCACCATCAACAAGTTCTTTAGCTTCTTTAAGGCCAAGACCAGTGATTTCACGTACAACTTTGATAACGCCAACTTTTTTGTCACCAGCAGCTGTCAATTCAACGTCAAATGAATCTTTAGCAGCACCAGCGTCAGCAGCACCAGCTGCAGCAACAGCTACAGGAGCAGCTGCAGTTACACCAAATTCTTCTTCGATAGCTTTTACAAGGTCGTTCAATTCAAGGATTGAAGCTTCTTTAATTTCAGCAATAATGTTTTCAATGTTCAATGCCATTGTTATTTCCTCCAAATAAGTTTTTATTTTTATAATATTTTTTGTAGCTAGGCTACGCTACGTAGCTTAAGATTAAGCTGCGTCTTCTTTGTTGTCTGCAACTGCTTTGACAGCAAGTGCAACGTTGCGAACTGGCGCTTGAAGTACAGAAAGGAGCATAGAAAGAAGTCCTTCGCGGTTTGGAAGAGTTGCAAGTGCAAGAATCTCTTCTTTTGATGCGACAGCGCCTTCAATAGCACCACCTTTGATTTCAAGTGCTTCTGCATTCTTAGCAAAATCGTTCAAGATTTTCGCTGGTGCGATAACATCTTCGTTAGAAAATGCTACTGCAGATGGTCCAACAAATACTGATGCAAGATCTTCAAGACCAGCTTTTTCAGCTGCACGACGTAAGATTGAGTTTTTAATTACTTTGTACTCAACTTCGCTTCCACGAAGCTCACGACGAAGAACAGTATCTTGCTCAACTGTCAAACCACGAGCGTCCACAACAACGATTGATGCAGCGGCTTTCATTTTTTCAGCTACCACGTCAACTAATTCTGCTTTTTTAGCAATAATTGCTTCACTCATTTAGTGTTTCACCTCCGTAATTATTTTGCTTGGGGAATTTTCTAAAAGAAAAACGCGCCCAAACCTAGACACGAAAGTACAATACGCTTCTTTTACATGATACGTTTTGTCCTCGGTAGGATTTTTATGAGTCGAGCTCCCCTACTGTCTTAGGCAGTTTTTTCAAACCATGGATAATTATAGCAAAAGAAAAAAAAGATTGCAAGCTTTTTGTGCAATCTTTTTAATTTTTTATGCATTTTTAGGAAAAGTCTTGTCAAGCAAGGCTTTACTAGCATCGTCAGCAGGCACCCAGCCATCTGTGAAAACTCGGTCTTTTATCCAAAGACGATTATAGAAAAAGGCCCAAAACAAGTTGTAGACATATCCTGCAGGTCTTACGAAATCATCTGGGATAAGAAGCGTTACAATCACAGCATATACAAGCAGCGAGCCAATCATAATCCCAAAGTATTTCCAGTCTTTACGAAAGAGAGGAACGAAAAAGTTAAATAGCAAGGTTGTAATAGAGCACATAGGTGACAAAGTCTTAACATTGCTGCCATCTGGTGCTTGAATAGTAAGTTTATTCATCAAGATCTCCTTAAATATAAAAATATTAATAAAGTTTAACAAAATTTTATATGTTTGTCAATTTAGGCAGATCTAGACGGAAATCAGAGCGTCACTTCTTCAAAAAAATGTAGCCCTAGGGCTACATTTTAATCTACATAATGCTCTTCTTTTTTATTGAACCAAGCATATGGCAGACCGATTAGGAGACCACCACCAATCAGGTTTCCTACGAAGGTCACAGCCCAGTGACGCAGGATATTTCCAATACCAAAATTTGCCACCTGTGATGCAGCCGAGCTAAATTTGACGATAGCAAAAGAAGCAAAGTTAGCTGCCAAGTGTTCGTTGGTTAAGAATACAAACATATAAATGGCTGAAATAACCAAGAAAAGCTTAGCTGTACTATCTTTCACCAAGACGAAGGAAAGAATCGCAATATTAACGAAGACATTGGCGAGTATTCCCTCAAGTAAAATAAGTTCATTGGAGCGAGCAAGCTTCATCTGCACAACACCAGCAATGAAACTTTCCTTGCTAAGTCCCGCATAAGCCGCCGAATTAGCAAAAAGCCAACCAGCAATCAAAGCCCCAATCAAGTTAAAGAAAGTACAATAGAACAAAATAATCAGTGCTTTTTTCCAGTCAATCTTCTTCAGGAAAGTACCCGCTGTCAAAAACATCATGTTAGAAGTCACCAGCTCAGCATTCAGAAAGACGATATAGGCCAATCCCCAAGCAAAGATAAAAGGAAATAGAAAGCGACCTGTTCCTGGGACAATCTTATTTGTCAGGTCTGCCGCAATAGCTCCTGCTCCTGTACTGAAAGTCAGAAAAGCCCCCGCAAAGATAGAGCGAACAGCATACTTCCCTTTACTTGTGTCGAACAAGCCTTCTTTCTTACGACAAGCTGCTTCTATTTTTGGAATAAATGTCGATTCGACCATAATAATTCTCCTCTAAGTTAAACTATGTACAGTATATCACAAACTTCTATTTTTAGAAAGCGTTTTCTGTAAGTTTTTTGCTAAATTTGAAATTGAATTTGGAAAACTACATTTCAAGTTCTTAGTCCACTTGCTAACTGCTCAATATCTTCTGGCCGAGTTCGACAGCAACCGCCAAAAAGCAGAACGCCCTGCTTCTTCCAAAGCTGACTGTAATCAGTTAAACAGAGCTGCTGCTCAGGATTGTCCTGCCAAGTATTGGTCACACCATTATAGATTTCTCCAGAATTTGGATAGGACAGCAAGGGCTTATCGCACACCTGTTTTAACTTTTCTAATAAAGGAGCAATCAAATGCGGAGCTGTGCAGTTAAAACCGACAGCCAATACTTGTGGACTCGACTGAGCCAAGCGCCCAGCTTCTTCTATTAGTGTTCCATCTGAAATCGCTGATGCCGTTTGAGCAGTAAAAGATAAATAGGCTTCCACCTGCGAAAATTCTTCTGATAGTAAATGAACAAGCGCCTTGGTTTCTGCTTCGTTAGGAATCGTTTCAAGTGCCAATAAATCACAACCCGCGTCCAGCAAGGCTTGAATGCGCGGACGATGAAAGTCTTTAAATTCCTCCTCGCTCAAGTGATAGGCTCCTGTGTACTCCGATCCATCAGCTAAGTAAGCAGCATAAGGTCCCACCGATCCAGCTATCAAAGGATAAGAGCGCTGCTTCTGCTCATCTAGCGATAATCCCTGCCAGACATTTTTAACAGCTGCCTGTGCCAAAAAGACTGTCTCTTTGAAGAGTTCATGAGCCTTATCTAAACTCAATCCTTCTTCGACAAAAGCTGGAATGCTAGCCTGGTAACTGGAAGTGGTGATAATGTCACTGCCCGCCCGAACATAATCCTCATGCAGGTCTTGGATAATCTGAGGACTCTCAAGCAAGTACTTGGCTGACCAAAGCCGACCAGAAACATCATAACCCCGCCTCTCCAGCTCTGTTCCTAAAGCACCATCTAGAATTATTATGTCTTGCTTTTCAAGTAAATCTTTAAACGCTCCCATTCCTGCTCCTTAAGCCTTTTCTAAAATAGCAACTTAGTCAGTTTTGCTAAAGATAAATAAATCTGCTTATTTGAAATGATCATCTACTTCATTAGTAAAACGCAAAAAAGAGATTATTACAATCTCTTTTTTCTTATCTAGTTATGTGATGCCCATGCTTGGTCTGTTTCCAGAACATCTTGAGTTGTGTATTGTCCACGGTAAGGATTGTAAACCATATTAGACGCTCCTGTCTGATAGCTAGGTGAATCAAACTGAGTCAGATTATAAGCTTCAATCAGATAGTTCAATTTCGCATAGTAGTTACTATCCGTCGCATACACACCAGTCAAGGCCGCTGTCGCGTCTTGATAAGTCGGGGCATTACTCTTCCAAGCCCCCGCAAAGTGACTTTGTCTTAATACATAGACATAATCCTGAAGGGATTCGGCGTAGCTTGAGTAAGAGCGGAATTGATCGTTGATTGCGTAGGTATTGCCCTGACCGTCTTCTTCCAAGGTCTCCATCGTCGCTGACTGACCAGCATAAGCTCCTTTAATCCCGAACAGATTATAGTGAGGGTATCCTGACAGACCAGACTGGCCAGAACCACTCTCTAAAATAGCTTGTGCAATCATCACAGAAGCATACAGATCATTATCCTGGGCCAACTGGCGAGCTGGCTCACTAATTTGTGAAATGAAATATTCTGTTTGGTTCAATGGTTGCTGAACAGCATCATTTGCACTTGCTGGCTTGATTTGCTTTGATAAAGCAAGACCAAAGACAACGGTTGAGGCCATCACTGCCAAACCTGTCAAAAGTCTTTTTCTTTCTTTTGAAATTCTCTTCTTCACAGTCTTTCTCCTAAATACAATATTTATTCTACTATTGTAACATACTAAAAACAAAATAACATTAGCAATAAATTACAAGTATATGACATTTTTTAGATCTTCTACGAATATAAGTTTTACAAGCCACGATTGTTCCATGCAAAACTTCCTCGTTTGGCTTGCATAATGAGCCTTATCACTAAGATATACAGACTAAACTGAAGATAAAAATAACCTGACTCCAACCCATACGGAATCAGGCTATGATCTTAAACTCTGAAAGTTCAACTATCATTCCGATAAAATCTAACATCTAGATCTTGCCTAAAATCGCATCCCAGGCTTGATCAAGACCAGTTTTATCAACTGAAGAAAAGATAATAAAATCATCAGTTTTATCAAAGTCCAGCTTTTTCTTAATGGCACTTTCATGCTTATTCCACTTACCGCGTGGAATTTTATCAGCCTTGGTAGCCACAACAATAACTGGAATTTCATAGTATTTGAGGAATTCATACATCTGCACATCATCCGCACTAGGATCATGGCGTAAGTCTACTAGACTCACGACCGCTCGCAGATTGTCCCGACTGGTCAAGTATTCCTCAATCATTTTGCCCCATTTAGCTCGCTCTGTTTTCGAAACCTTGGCATAACCATAGCCAGGAACGTCCACAAAACGGAGCTTGTCATCGATATTGAAAAAATTCAACAGTTGCGTTTTACCAGGCTTGCCTGAAGTTCGTGCTAGATTTTTACGATTGAGCAGAGTATTGATAAAACTAGATTTACCAACATTGGAGCGACCCGCCAAGGCGATTTCTGGGATATCATCCTGCGGGTAATGCGATTTATTGGCTGCGCTCAGTAAAATCTCAGCATTATGTGTATTGATTTCCATAAGCTTCCCCTAGGCAGTTTCTAAGATTGGCTTGTCTGTGCCATCCACTGCTTCCTTCGTGATACGAACCAGCTTAACATTTTCCTGACTTGGCACTTCAAACATGACATCCATCATGGTTTCTTCAATAATTGAACGAAGTCCACGCGCACCTGTCTTACGTTCGATGGCTTTTCTCGCAATGGCTTGCAGGGCTTCCTCGTCAAATTCAAGCTCAACATCATCATAAGAAAGCAAGGTTTGGTATTGCTTCACTAGTGCATTTCTCGGTTCACTTAAAATGCGAACTAAGTCATCAACAGTCAGCTGCTCTAGAGCTGCAAAAACTGGCAAACGACCAATCAACTCAGGAATAATCCCAAATTTTTGAATATCGTCAGCGACAATGGCCTGCATATATGACGCACCCTCGTCAATTGCCTTATTATTTTGACCGAAACCGATAATCTTCTCACCAAGACGTTGCTTGACAATCTCTTCAATACCGTCAAAAGCACCACCAACGATAAAGAGAATGTTCTTGGTATCAACCTGAATCATTTCTTGCTGTGGATGCTTCCGACCACCCTGAGGAGGGACGCTGGCAACCGTTCCTTCGATAATCTTCAGCAAGGCTTGCTGAACACCTTCACCTGAGACATCACGAGTGATAGAAACATTTTCGCTCTTCTTAGCAATCTTGTCGATTTCATCCACATAAATGATGCCGCGTTCTGCCCGTTCAATATTGAAATCAGCTGCCTGTAAAAGCTTGAGCAGGATATTCTCTACATCTTCACCAACATAGCCAGCTTCAGTCAAAGCTGTAGCATCCGCGATAGCAAAGGGAACATTGAGACTGCGCGCCAAGGTCTGAGCCAGGAAGGTTTTCCCAGATCCAGTTGGACCAATCATGAGGATGTTTGATTTTTGTAGCTCCACATCATCCTCTTCGCGGCTGTCATGAAAATTAATTCGCTTATAGTGATTGTAAACAGCAACAGCCAAAGCCCGCTTAGCTCGATCTTGACCAATCACATAGTGGTTCAAAATATTGAGCAGTTCTTGCGGTTTTGGTACTTCAGAAAGATCAGCTAAAACTTCCTCAGCTAATTCTTCTCGGATAATTTCCTGCGCCAACTCGACACATTCATTACAGATAAAGGCATTGTTGCCCGCAATAATTTTTTGGACTTCGTCCTGATTCTTTCCACAGAAAGAACAATATACCATCATCTCATTATTACGATTTGTAGGCATTTTTTACTCCCATTCTAAATTTCTAATTCAATTTTTTATTTACATTTTAAAAGAGGGTCATATAAAAAGCATGGATGGAATTAACAAGATTTGTAAAAGCATTTAACAAAAATAAAATAGCCAATCCATAACGTTTTTTACGAAAAGTCTGAAGCGAACAGATCAGACAAATTGCACATAAAAAGGCCGTAAAAAAACCAAAAACACTTCTTTCCATTCCTATGAACCCTTTCTTTTGAGGATTTTTACGGTGAAATCATACTCATTTTTTTCATCTTTGGGTCGAAAGCGACTACTCACTTCCTCGAACTGTGTCAAATCAAAGTCTGTTGGGAAATAAGTATCACCTTCCAAGCTAGCATGGATTTCAGTCTTAATCACCTCATCTAATTCATGCTCAAATAAAGAAAAGATTTGGCCGCCACCGATAATATAGAGATTCTTCTCTTGCTCTTGGTACCATTTCAACACCGCTGGGAGATCATGGAATACCAAAACACGCTCATCTTCAATCTGATAATTCCTATCGCGTGTCAGAATCAGAGTTTTTCTATTTGGCAGCACGCGCCGATGCATGCCATCAAAAGTCACCCGACCCATTAAAATCACATGTCCAGTCGTGATTTCTTTGAAATGCTTCAACTCTGCTGGTAAATGCCATGGCAAGCTTTGGTCTTTGCCAATCAAACCATTTTGATCTTGTGCCCAAATCGCCGCAATCTTTTTCGTCATTTCTCTATCCTTCACATTGATATTTCTATTCTATCAAAATTTATTAAAAAAGACTTGTTTGGACTATCACTTCTATCTATTTATTTTTGTCAGCTAATCCAGATAAAAAATCGATAACCAAAAAGATTATCGACTATTTGTTTGCTAGGAAAATTACTATTTCTTAATCTTTTTGACAAAGACAAATCCTACAACAGCAGCCACAAGGCCAAACAAGGAAACGTTCAAGAGCGTTGAGTCTGACTTCTTAGGCTCAGCAGTAGCAGCCTCTTTTTTATCCGCTAAGGGATCAATATCGCATCCCTCTCTTTTGACTGACTTACCTTCAGTTGAAGCATCAGCATTGCTTTGCTCGGTCCCTTTGTTTTTAGGGCCTTTTCCATGACAAAGCAAATCAATCGTATAGGATTTCTTTCCCTGATTTGCCCCATCCGAACCTTGGTCTACAAGCTGCAGAAAGTCATCTTCTTCCACTGAAGAATCTGCTATTTGCTCAAGTTGGGACTCTGCCTGCTGGACTTCATCCGCACCCACAACAGCCATCGGTGTCACAGAAATCGATAAGCCAAGCAAAAATAAGCAAATGCCCAGACTAAAGAGTTTTCTCCTGCTTCTATGTGTTAAAAAATTTGCTTCCATATCAATACCTCCGAGATAGGCACTAGCGAAACACATATATCTACTGTCATTATAGCACTTACAAAATATATTTCAATCATTTGCTCTTGAAAATTAAAAAACCTACTGACTGTCATTCAGTAGGAAAAATACAATCAAATAGCCAAATCAAACTTGAGCTGAGGTTTGACCGGATCATAGTCTAGCAACTCAAAATCTTCTGCTTTGATATCAAAGAAATTGGTCCCATCCGGCACATTTAACACGAGCCTAGGGTGACAGTCGCTAGGTTCCCGACGCAATAGTTCTTCCGCCTGCTCAAACTGGTTGTCATAGATGTGCAAGTTATTGATGAAGTAAAAGAACTTGCCGACCTTCCAGCCAAAATGCTTGGCAATCATCATCTGCAGCGCCACATATTGCATAGCGTTGATGTGATGAGCCACCAGCATATCATTTGAGCGCTGGGTCAGAGTCGCATCCAGATAAATATCTCCATCTACACGCCGAACGTCAAACATGGTTTGAAAAGCACATGGAAGCAAGCCATCTGTTTCTTCAAAAGCTTCATAATCCCAGAGAGAGATGATATTGCGACGGTTCCAAGGATTGGCTTCCAGCTGTTGGAGAATTTTATGGATAATATCATGCTTCTTGACAACAGCTCCGTAGCGCTGGCCAATAGTACCCGTATCGCCAACTTCCCAGTCATTCCAGTAGTGAACATTATACTTGTCATTGAGCAGTTCCAGACTATTAGACTGGTCTTGATAGATCCAAAGAACTTCCTTGATGGCAGACTTAATGGCAATAGGACGCAGAGTCGTGATTGGGAATTCTCCCTTGCTCAAATCGTATTCCGCAAAAGAACCAGTGATATATTTGGAGTTAGCTACATTTCCATCCTTGTAGCGTGGACGAGCATTTTCAGAGAAAACGCCTTCCTCCATAATTTTTTTGATATTCTCTTTAAAAATCGTATCTGCTTTAGTCATGATGTCTCCCGAATCCTTAAACTTTCTTTAGTATAGCAGATTTTTCAAAAAAATTCTCCTGCCAAGTTTAGCAGGAGAAAAGTTTATTTGACCCATTCATCTGGATGATTGAGCTTATTCACATCTTTTTCTGACAATCTCAAGGTAATATCTGACACAGCAGGAATATTTGAGATGGTAACATAGGGGTAGTTTTTGTAGGTCGTGAATTTGACACCACTTCCTCCCTTTCTGCCACTAATATCATAGATATAATTAACCTCTGCATCATCAGGTAAATCAACCCAGGCATCTTCATTATCTTCCTCAGATTCGACCTTATCCAGAATGTCTGCAAATTCATCCAAAGTTTTGGTATTATTCGTCTGATAAACTTGCTGATTCTGACTATCCAATATGGTCAGAAAAACCTCTGTCTTTGATTTGCAAGCGGATAGGATCAAAAGAAAAATGGGAAATAATATTAGAAAATATGCAACTTTTCTCTTCATTTTTAGCCCTCCTTATAGCTATGCTAAGAGAGGAAGTAATTAGAACTATTGAAGTACCAGCGAAGCTGCTCCAATTACGCCAGCATCATTTCCAAGTGTAGCCAGCGCCAATTTAGTTGAGGTGCGTACTTGTGGGAAAGTATTTTCTTCATAAACTTTACGAACACCTTCAAGTAGGAACTCTCCTGCTGCTGACACTCCACCACCAATAACGATCGTTGATGGATTAAGGGTTGAACCGATATTGGCACAAGCAATCCCCAAGTAACGTGAGAAGTTACGATAAACGATCAAGGCAAGATCGTCGCCTTCTTTTGCCAAATCAAATACAGTTTTAGCGGTTACTTCTTCTCCGTTATCAATCAAGCGTTTCAAAGTTGCGTCACCTTCATATTCATCAGCGTAACGACGAGTCAAGTTGACAATCCCTGTTGCTGAGGCAACTGTCTCAAGACAGCCTTTTTTACCACAAGTACATGCGATTGGTTGATCGAAATCAACAGTAATGTGGCCTAGCTCGCCTGCCGCACCTGCCACACCGTGGAGCAGTTTTCCTTCTGCAACAATACCGCCACCAACACCTGTACCAAGTGTCATAAAGACAACGTCTGGCTGGTTTTCACCAGCACCCATCCAACGCTCACCAAGCGCAGCTACATTAGCATCATTATCAATGAAGAATGGAATGCCTGTCGCTTTTTCGATTTTCTCTTTTACCGGCTGGAGGGTTTTCCAGTTTAGGTTATAGGCACCGATAACAGTCCCTTTCTCACGATCAACCACACCCGGTGATCCCATGCCAATTCCGACAAAGTCCTCAGCTGATAGATTTAGGAGCTCCAAACGATGCTGAATAGACTCAATCATATCGTCTACAATATGGCTTCCTTCATCCAAAATATTAGTTTTAATAGACCATTTTTCTTGGATTTCACCCTCTTGAGTTAAAATTGCAAATTTGATAGATGTACCACCAAGGTCAATCCCAATAATTTTTTTTGACATGATATTCTCCTCTGTATTCGTTCTCCCTCTTATTATAGCAGATTTTTTTAACGGTGAAAAGGTTTGCACAGTATTTTTTGTAAATCGCTGATTACTACACTTAAATTAGAGATTATGAATATTCTTTCATGTAGAAAAAATAGCTTTTGAACGACAATAAATAAGTAACAAGATCAAGAAGAGTAAAGATTTCTTTTTCACAATTTCAGAGACTTCAGACTCTGCATTTTAGATTCCGAACATCAAAAAGGAGAAGACCAAAAGATCCTCTCCATAAATCGACTTATCATCAAACCACCATAGTTGACAAAGAGCCCTTTTATTCTTCCTTCTTCTTCATCAGGAATAATCCTGTCAATGCTAACAGAAGGCCGAGAAGGAAGGCTGAATCTGTTGCTGTGCCTGTACTTGGTAAGGTTGCTGACTTAGTGGCTGAACCTTTAGTAGAATCATCTGCTTTAGCTCCTTGCACTTGCTCCTGCATCTGCGGGGTTGCAGTTGACTTGTAAACAACCGCATAAACACCTAGCTGATCTGTCATGTACTCGATATAATGACCTTTTTGCTGGAAGGA
>NZ_RJPN01000013.1:0-17916 GCF_003944225.1 Streptococcus cristatus | reverse complement strand
ATAAGATATTGTAAGTTAATTCAGTAAGTTAAGTGACGATAGCCTAGGAGATACACCTGTACCCATGCCGAACACAGAAGTTAAGCCCTAGAACGCCGGAAGTAGTTGGGGGTTGCCCCCTGTGAGATATGGTAGTCGCTTAGCAGGATAGGAAGTCGGAGTACTTCCTTTTTGGGAGTTTAGCTCAGCTGGGAGAGCATCTGCCTTACAAGCAGAGGGTCAGCGGTTCGATCCCGTTAACTCCCATATTCAAGCGGGTGTAGTTTAGTGGTAAAACTACAGCCTTCCAAGCTGTTGTCGCGAGTTCGATTCTCTTACCCAAGTCCGGCTGAAGGGAACGGTCTTGAAAACCGTCAGGCGTGTAAAAGCGTGCGTGGGTTCGAATCCCACATCCTCCTTAGATTAGAATATCGCGGGATGGAGCAGCTAGGTAGCTCGTCGGGCTCATAACCCGAAGGTCGTAGGTTCAAATCCTGCTCCCGCAATTTGGCTCGGTAGCTCAGTTGGTAGAGCAATGGATTGAAGCTCCATGTGTCGGCGGTTCGATTCCGTCTCGCGCCATATATCTTTAGAATTTCGGAAGGGTAGCGAAGAGGCTAAACGCGGCGGACTGTAAATCCGCTCCTTCGGGTTCGGGGGTTCGAATCCCTCCCCTTCCATGCTTAACGGGCATAGTTTAAAGGTAGAACTAAGGTCTCCAAAACCTTCAGTGTGGGTTCAATTCCTACTGCCCGTGTTTTGGAATATGGCGGGTGTGGTGAAGTGGTTAACACACCAGATTGTGGCTCTGGCATGCGTGGGTTCGATCCCCATCACTCGCCTATTTCTTTTGATTATTGGGGTATCGCCAAGCGGTAAGGCAAGGGACTTTGACTCCCTCATTCGTTGGTTCGAATCCAGCTACCCCAGTTACTTTGCCGGCGTGGCGGAATTGGCAGACGCGCTGGACTCAAAATCCAGTGTCCGCAAGGACGTGCCGGTTCGACCCCGGCCGCCGGTATAGTAATTAAGACAAGGTTTTCGGATCTTGTCTTTTTTTACTAATTTTTATCTTTGGTTTTTTATAATTTCTTATGTTATACTAGATTGTCTGATTTATCTGCTTTTTTCTTGGTTAAGCGCTAAATTAGACTGCTTATTTGTATTGAGAAATGACTTACCGAAGTCTTTCTAAAGGGAGAAACGTATGGCAATGATAGAGGTGGAACATCTTCAGAAAAATTTTGTGAAGACAGTGAAGGAACCAGGATTGAAGGGGGCTTTGCGCTCCTTTATTCATCCTGAAAAGCAGACCTTTGAAGCGGTCAAGGATTTGACTTTTGAGGTTCCCAAGGGGCAGATTTTAGGCTTTATCGGGGCAAATGGTGCTGGGAAGTCGACAACCATTAAAATGCTGACAGGAATTTTGAAACCGACATCTGGTTTTTGTCGGATTAACGGCAAGATTCCGCAGGATAATCGCCAGGATTATGTCAAGGATATTGGGGTTGTCTTTGGTCAACGCACCCAGCTGTGGTGGGATTTGGCACTGCAAGAGACCTACACGGTCTTGAAAGAGATTTACGATGTGCCAGACTCGCTCTTTCATAAACGCATGGACTTTTTGAATGAAGTCTTGGATTTGAAGGAATTTATCAAGGACCCCGTGCGAACTCTTTCACTTGGGCAACGGATGCGTGCGGACATTGCGGCTTCCTTGCTCCACAATCCTAAAGTTCTCTTTTTAGATGAGCCGACCATTGGTTTGGATGTTTCGGTAAAGGATAACATTCGTCGGGCCATTATCCAGATCAATCAGGAGGAAAAAACAACCATTCTCTTGACCACTCATGACTTGAGTGATATTGAGCAACTTTGTGATCGGATTTTTATGATTGACAAGGGGCAGGAGATTTTTGATGGAACGGTTAGTCAGCTCAAGGATACCTTTGGAAAGATGAAGACTCTTTCCTTTGAACTGCTACCAGGTCAAAGCCATCTGGTCTCTCACTATGAAGGCTTGCCTGACATGACCATTGATAGACAAGGAAATAGCCTCAATATTGAATTTGATAGTTCCTGCTACCAGTCAGCTGATATTATCAAGCAAACCCTGTCTGATTTTGAGATTCGCGATTTGAAGATGTTGGATACGGATATTGAGGATATTATCCGTCGCTTCTACCGAAAGGAGCTCTAAGATGGTCAAATTGTGGAGACGTTATAAACCCTTTATCAATGCAGGGATTCAGGAGTTGATTACCTATCGAGTCAACTTTCTTCTTTATCGGATTGGCGATGTCATGGGTGCTTTTGTGGAATTTTATCTCTGGAAGGCTGTCTTTGATTCCTCGCAAGAGTCTTTGATTCAGGGTTTCAGTATGGCGGATATCACCCTCTACATCATCATGAGTTTTGTGAGCAATCTTTTGACTAGGTCGGATTCTTCTTTTATGATTGGGGAGGAGGTCAAGGATGGCTCCATTATCATGCGCTTGCTGCGACCAGTGCATTTTGCGGCCTCATATCTCTTCACCGAGCTTGGTTCCAAGTGGTTGATTTTTATCAGTGTCGGGCTTCCATTTTTAAGTGTGATTATTTTGATGAAGATCCTTTCAGGACAAGGCATTTTAGAAGTGCTGGGATTAACTGTCATTTATCTTTTTAGCTTAACGCTAGCCTACCTGATCAATTTTTTCTTTAATATCTGCTTTGGGTTTTCAGCCTTTGTTTTTAAAAATCTATGGGGCTCTAATCTGCTCAAGAATTCTCTGATTGACTTTATGTCGGGGAGTTTGATTCCCTTGGCTTTCTTCCCTAAGATTGTTTCAGATATTCTGTCCTTCTTGCCTTTTTCATCCTTGATTTATACTCCAGTTATGATCATTGTTGGGAAATACGATGCCAGTCAGATTCTTCAAGCGCTTTTGCTACAGTTTTTCTGGCTCATAGTGATGGTGAGCTTGTCTCAGTTGATTTGGAAACGAGTCCAGTCATTTATCACCATTCAAGGAGGTTAGTATGAAAAAATATCAACGCATGCACCTGATTTTTATCAGACAATACATCAAGCAAATCATGGAATACAAGGTTGATTTTGTGGTTGGTGTTTTAGGTGTCTTTCTGACCCAAGGCTTGAACCTCTTGTTTCTCAATGTACTCTTTCAACACATTCCCTCGCTAGAAGGCTGGACCTTTCAAGAGATTGCTTTTATCTATGGATTTTCCTTGATTCCCAAGGGACTGGACCATCTCTTTTTTGACAATCTCTGGGCACTGGGGCAACGATTGGTGAGAAAGGGAGAGTTTGACAAGTATCTGACTCGGCCTATCAATCCTCTCTTCCATATCCTCGTTGAGACCTTTCAGATTGATGCCTTGGGTGAGCTATTGGTCGGCGGAATTTTGCTAGCGACAACGGTGACTAGTATTGCTTGGACTCTTCCCAAATTCCTGCTTTTCCTAGTTTGTATTCCTTTTGCGACCTTGATTTATACTTCCTTGAAAATCGCGACAGCTAGTATCGCTTTTTGGACTAAGCAGTCAGGCGCCATGATTTACATTTTCTATATGTTCAATGATTTTGCTAAGTACCCGATTTCTATTTATAACTCGCTTCTTCGTTGGTTGATTAGCTTTATCGTGCCTTTCGCCTTTACGGCCTACTATCCAGCTAGCTATTTCTTGCAGGACAAGGATGGGCTCTTTAATATCGGTGGTTTGATTCTGATTTCCCTTGTCTTCTTTTTCATTTCCTTGAAACTGTGGGACAGGGGCTTGGATGCCTACGAAAGTGCTGGTTCCTAAGAGTGAGTATAAATAAAGGGCGATATTCATTCAGAAAGTCTATGAATAAGGGATCAATTAGATACAGTATAAAGACAGGGTTTGCTGCCTTGTCTTTTCTAATACATTTTAAGGTATCTATCTTTCAAATTTTTACTTTTGGAATGAATAAATTCTACTTATCCTGCTAAAATGGTAGAATAGGTTTAAGATTTGTCTGATAAGTAAGAAGGAGAGCCTAATGAAATTGAGATTGGAAAATAAAGAATCTGAACGTGTCCAAGAACTTGGAAATTTAATCCGAGCTTATAATCGCTCTAAACGGGAAGCTTCAACAAGTGAGCCTCTCAATATCTTTGTCGAAGATGAGGACGGAAATTTAATGGGAGGTCTGGTAGCCGAAACGTTTGGCTATTGGCTGGAAATTGAATATTTATATGTGCATGAGGATTTACGAGGGCAAGGGCTCGGATCGGATATTTTGCAAAGGGCGGAAGAGGAAGCTCGTGACAGGAAGTGTAAGTATTCATTTGTGGATACCTTTCATTTCCAAGCTCCCGATTTTTATAAGAAGCATGGCTATGAGGAAGTGTTTAGATTAAAAGAATATCCCTATACAGGTGAGCGATATTATTATACGAAAGAGTTATAATTTATCAAAGGATAGATAGCAGATTTCTACCTGACAAATGTAGCGATTTTTGGTATAATATCATGAGGTGATTTTATGGCAAATTTGAATAGATATAAGTTTACATTTGGAAACAAGACCTTAACTTTAACAACAGAACACGATAATCTTTTTATGGAAGAAGTGGAGCGGGTTGCCAAGGAAAAATATAAGGCTATTAAAGAGCAGATGCCTGCGGCAGATGATGAAGTCTTGGCCATTTTGCTGGCGATTAATAGTTTATCTACCCAGCTCAGCCGCGAGATTGAGTTTGATGATAAGGAAAAAGAATTGGAAAGCCTTCGTCACAAAATGCTTAGCGAATTAAGAGAAAAGTCAGCTAATACAGGGGAAAGATAGTGTTTGCAATTATTATTTTACTAATATTAGCTTGGAGCTTTTATATTGGCTACTCGCGTGGGATTGTTCTGCAGGGTTATTATGCTGCTATGACGATTGTATCCATGCTGGTGGCTGGAGCTCTATATCAGGACTTGGCTAAGTCTATCAGCTTGTGGGTGCCCTATGCTAGCGCTGTTAAAGGCAGCTCGACTTATTTCTTTGCAAGTTCTCAACTTTTCCATTTGGATAAGGTTTTTTATGCAGGGTTGGCCTACCTTCTTGTTTTCAGCCTTGTTTATATAGTAGGCCGCTTTTTGGGGATTTTTATAAATTTAATTCCCTATCCGAATAAGTGGGATACGAAAGCTTTCAATATGGTTAGTGGGGCTATTGCAGTCTTCATCTCACTCTTTGTTATCGAGATGGGACTGACTATTTTAGCTACTGTACCCATGTCCTTTATCCAAGAACGCTTAAATTCGAGTTTGCTGATTCGATTTATTATCAATCATACGCCTGTAACTTCATCCATTTTACATGACCTTTGGGTCACAAAAATTATCGGATAATTAAGACTCAGTTGCTCTGTAGCTGAGTTTCTTTTTCAGTTTAAATCATATAGAAATAGAATGAACATGATGAATCATAAAATTTTAGAAACTTTGGAATTTGAGAAAATTAAGGAGCTTTTTTCTCCCTATCTACTGACTGAGCTGGGAGAGTTGGAGTTGAAGCAGCTCCAGCCAAACAGCAAAAAAGAATCAATTGCTGCTGCTTTTTTGGAAATGTCCGATATGCGGCAGATTTTTGTGCAGCATCCGCACTTTAGTTTGGGAGCCATTCAGGATATTAGGGGCTTGACCAAGCGCCTAGAGCTGGATAGTGACCTGAATATTGAGGAGTTTTTAGCCCTCAAGCGGGTCTTAGCTGTGACGCATGAGCTGGTATCTTTCTACGAGGATCTGGAAAATGTCCAATTGGAGCGTTTGGATCGCCTTTTTAACAATCTAGTAGAGTTTCCTAGTATTCAGGGAAGCCTGCAAGCTATCAATGATGGGGGCTTTCTTGAAAGTTTTGCTAGTGAAGAGTTAAGTCGTATTCGCCGAAAAATTCAAGAAAATGAAGTCCAGGTTCGGGATATTCTGCAAGAAATTCTCAAAACCAAAGGTGATATGCTGGCAGACCAAGTGGTGGCCAGTCGGAATGGCCGTAATGTACTACCTGTGAAAAATACCTACCGTAACCGTATTGCGGGTGTCGTTCACGATATTTCGGCCAGCGGAAGTACGGTTTACATTGAGCCGCGGGCGGTGGTCAATCTCAATGAAGAGATTGCTAGTAGTCGGGCGGACGAGCGCTATGAAATTCAGAGGATTTTGCAAGCTATGTCGGATATGATACGGCCTCATGCGGCTGAAATTGCCAACAATGCTTGGATTATCGGCCATCTAGATCTGGTGCGTGCCAAGGTCCGCTTCATGCAGGAGACGGGAGCGGTGGTGCCAGACCTGTCGGAAGAGCAGGACATCCAACTGCTCAGTGTCCGCCATCCACTGATTGAAAATGCAGTGGCTAATGACCTGCATTTTGGGCCTGATTTGACAGCGATTGTCATTACTGGGCCTAACACGGGTGGTAAGACCATCATGCTGAAGACCTTGGGCTTGGCTCAGATTATGGCTCAGTCAGGTCTGCCGATTCTGGCGGACAAGGGCAGTCGCGTCGGGATTTTCAGTCAGATATTTGCAGACATTGGAGATGAGCAATCGATTGAACAGAGTCTGTCGACTTTCTCTAGTCACATGACTAATATCGTCTCTATTTTAGAGCAGGTTGATAGCGAGAGTCTGGTTCTGCTGGATGAGCTGGGAGCTGGGACTGACCCTCAGGAGGGCGCAGCTCTGGCTATTGCCATCTTGGAAGATTTGCGGCTAAGGCAGATTAAAACCATGGCGACGACCCACTATCCTGAGCTCAAAGCCTATGGGATTGAGACGGACTGGGTGGAAAATGCTAGCATGGAATTTGATACAGATAGTTTAAGGCCGACCTATCGCTTTATGCAGGGAGTGCCTGGTCGCTCCAATGCCTTTGAAATTGCTCGGCGTCTGGGCTTGTCGGAAGTTATCGTTGGCCATGCCCAAGAGCAGACCAACACAGACAGTGATGTCAATCGGATCATTGAGCGCCTAGAGGAGCAGACGCTGGAAAGCCGCAAGCGCTTGGATAATATCCGCGAAGTAGAGAAGGAAAATCTCAAATTTAACCGAGCCCTCAAAAAACTTTACAATGAGTTTAACCGAGAAAAGGAAACCGAGCTCAATAAGGCACGCTTGGAAGCTCAGGAAATCGTTGATTTGGCTTTGTCAGAGAGTGAGAGCATTCTCAAAAATCTCCATGCTAAGTCCAGTCTCAAACCGCATGAGATTATCGAAGCCAAGGCTCAGCTTAAAAAGTTAGCACCAGAAACGGTTGATTTATCAAAGAATAAAGTGCTCAAGCAAGCCAAGAAAAATCGGGCGCCCAAGGTGGGAGATGATATCCTAGTCACCAGCTATGGTCAGCGGGGAACCTTGGTCAAGCAGCTCAAGGACGGCCGCTGGGAAGCTCAGGTAGGTCTTATCAAGATGACACTAGAAGAGCAGGAATTCAACTTACTCAAAGCTGAAAAGGAGGCTCAGCCTAAGCGCAAGCAGGTCAATGTGGTCAAGCGGACCAATACCAATGGTCCAAGAGCCAGATTGGATCTGCGTGGCAAACGCTATGAAGAGGCCATGGAGGAGCTCGATGCCTTTATCGATCAGGCCCTTCTCAATAATATGGCCCAGGTGGATATTATCCACGGTATCGGAACGGGCGTCATCCGTGAAGGGGTGACAAAATACCTCCGCCGCAACAAGCACGTCAAGTCTTTCGGCTATGCTCCGCAAAATGCTGGTGGCAGTGGCGCGACGATTGTGATCTTTAAGTAGGGAAGCATCGGGTACTCCGTAGCAAATATTTTCTTTTCCTCTGGGTTTGGTGTACAATATTATCAAAAGTAAGCTATTCAAAGGAGAAGATTTATGGTAGCAGCAGTTACAGATGCAACATTTGCTGAAGAGACAAAAGACGGACTGGTTCTGATTGATTTTTGGGCAACTTGGTGCGGTCCATGTCGTATGCAGGCGCCTATCTTGGAGCAGTTGGCAGGGGAAGTTCATGAAGATGAATTGAAAATCCTTAAAATGGATGTGGATGAAAATCCTAATACTGCCCGTGAATTCGGCATTATGTCCATTCCTACCCTTCTGTTCAAGAAAGACGGTCAAGTCGTTAAGCAAGTAGCTGGTGTTCATACGAAGGAGCAACTGAAGGCGATTTTAGCAGAATTAAGTTAAGAAAGAAGCCTTAGGCTTCGATTTAGATTGAAGACAAAGTTCTTAGAACACCAGTTTCTAAGAGCTTTTCTTTGTGTAAAGTTACATAAAAAATATAAGAAGAGTTGCGAGGTGTTTTCCATGTTTCACAAAGAAAAATAAGATTATAATCGTCTCTAATATAGTTTCTATACGATAGACGAATTGCCCCAAAAGATTACTTCCTTTGACAGGTAGAATCAAGGATTGATTTGGCTATATATATGACTTGGTTGAAGATACCTGTGGCCCAGTTATAATGGGGCGTAAACCAAAGAAAACCTGAGAAGAGGTGAGGCATAACCAAAAGGTATTAAAGCAGAAAATGAATGCCTAAGAACGGAGGATGCTGTTCTAAAAATGTTTATAAAATTTCAATTGAAGGAGGAAAAGAGAGAAGAAAAACGGAAATTATCCAAGAATTGCTAATTGAGTTTTCTTTTGATATTCTTCTAAAGATTGTCTAAATTGCTCGCTCACCGAACTTGGAACAAGTAAAAACTATGTTGGAGGAAGCATTTACAGAGAAATACTAGGGAAGTACCATTCTTTACAGAGACCAAGTTTGATAATATCAACATGTTTCTTATCATCAATTTTTAGAGAGTAAGGGGATTCAGCCATCCATGTTATGCAAGGGGAAGAGCCCTGACAACGGTATGAAGGAGTACTTATTTGGAATTCTTAAATCTGAGATGTTTTATGGTTATGAGAAGACGTTTCAGTCACTTAATCAATTGGAACAAGCTATTGTGAACTACATTGATTACCACAACAACAAACGAGTTGAAGTCAAATTGAAAGGACTCGGCTCCATGCAATGCAGAACTAAGTCCTTTACTTAAATTATTGTCTAACCTTTTGAGATTGGTACAATTTTGTTGTTATGAGAAAGTTTTCTATTGCCATATATCCTGTATTTGCGTGATTTGAGCTTGGGCTTGTTTCTCAAAAATCTTGTATTTGTAAGTCAAGTCCTGAGCCATTTCCTTGATATTGTCTCGCTGTTCTTGTATAATGGCGAGATTGTGCTGGATGTTAGCTAAATTATCTTGAATTTTATCCAAGATATCGGATGTTTCGACGACTTCTTGGCTGATTGTCTTCCGACTTTTGACCAAATGGTAGCTGACCCAGGCTGCGCCTGTGAAAAGCATAAGATTTGAAAATTTCATAGTTCCTCCCTAGGCTTGAGCAATCTTTTCAGCCAATTGAGCTAAGGCTGGAAAATCTGGTTCGTGGGCTTCAAAGCTGATTTGTAGACCGTCTGTCTCTTCATAGCGAGGAGCTAGGTGGACATGGGTATGAAAGACGGTCTGTCCAGCAATTTCTTCGTTGTTGTTAAGGATGTTCATGCCCTTGGCGCCTGTTGCTTTCATGACCTTGCGGGCGATGTCTGGGACACGAGCGAAGAGCTGACTAGAACTGTCTGCATCCATTTCCAAAAGATTTCTGAAATGCTGCTTGGGAACGACCAAAGTATGACCTGGAGTGACCTGAGAAATGTCTAGAAAGGCAACTACCTGGTCATCTTCATAAACTTTAGAAGACGGGATTTCCCCTGCGATAATCTTACAAAAAATACAATCAGCCATAAATGATACCTCTATTCGCTAGATTTTGTTATAATATAAGAACTATTATACCAGATTTGGAGAAAATATGTTAGAAATCAAAGAGCTTACGGGCGGCTATGTAAATATCCCGGTTTTAAAGGATGTCAGCTTTGAAGTGGGCAATGGCCAGTTGGTTGGTTTGATTGGCCTCAATGGTGCGGGCAAGTCCACTACCATCAATGAAATTATCGGTTTATTGACACCTTACAAGGGAGAAATTCGGATTGATGGTTTGCAGCTGGGAGAAAACTCTAGTGCCTACCGTAAGAAGATTGCCTTTATCCCAGAGACACCGAGCCTTTATGAGGAGTTAACCCTGCGTGAGCATATTGAAACGGTAGCGATGGCCTATGATATTGAGCAGAAAGTCGCTTTTGAGCGCGTGGAGCGCCTCTTAACTATCTTCCGACTCAAGGATAAGTTGGACTGGTTTCCAGTGCATTTCTCTAAGGGGATGAAGCAGAAAGTCATGATTATCTGTGCTTTCGTGGTGGATCCTAGTCTTTTTATCGTGGATGAGCCTTTTTTGGGGCTGGATCCTGTAGCTATTGCAGACCTTATCCAGCTCTTGGATGAGGAAAAGAAAAAAGGTAAGTCCATCCTCATGAGTACCCACGTTCTGGATTCGGCTGAGAAGATGTGTGATAGCTTTGTGATTTTACATAAAGGGCAGGTGCGCGCTAAGGGCAATTTAGCTGAGTTGCGAGGGCAATTTCAGATGCCGGACGCTAGTCTCAATGACATCTATCTGGCCTTGACGGAAGAGGCTGCGCTATGAAAGAAGTATTTGCTAAACGCAAGCAAGATTTCCGTCAGCGCTGTCTGAAGTATCTGCGCTATGTTCTCAATGATCACTTTGTCTTGTTTTTATTGATTTTTCTCGGATTTTTGGCGGTTCAGTACAATCAATTGCTGCGGAATTTTCCTAGTCAGTCTTGGCCGATCGTAGCCGGATTAGTCTTATTCTCTGTGCTCATTCTTCCTTTTGGCAGTATTGCAACCTATCTTGAGAAGCCAGATATGCTTTTCTTGCTAGTGCAGGAGCAGGCGGTCATTGAGTTTGTCAACGGACAAATCCAGCGTTCTTATATCCTCTTTGGTCTGCTGCAAACCTTGTTGCTGATCTTGCTAGCGCCCCTGTTTTTGGCTCTAGGTTTGCCAATCTGGGGCTTTGGGCTGTACTGCCTCCTTATGTTATTGCTAAAATGGCTGGTCTTTCAATTCAAGGGGCGTCGCTTTTTCTTGTCTGACCGTCTCAATTGGCAATATGCAATTGCAGCTGAGGAAGGTCGTAAGCAGAAAGTTCTTCGTTTCTTTGCCCTCTTTACAAATGTGAAAGGCATTTCTAATAGTGTCAAAAGAAGGGCTTACTTGGACGGGTTGACAAGGTTTTTGCCTAAGACCCATGCTAAGACTTGGCAAAATATGTTTTTACGCTCCTATCTTCGCAATGGCGATTTATTCCCTCTGACCTTGCGTCTCCTATTTTTAGCCCTCTTGACGATTGTCTTCGTCAGCCAGTCTTGGATTGTTGCAGGTTTTGTCTTTCTTTTCAACTATCTTTTGCTCTTTCAGTTGTTGGCCTTGTATGAAGCCTTTGATTATCAGTATCTAACCCAGCTTTTCCCGGTGGATAGTAAGTCTAAAATCAAGGGTGCAAGACAGGTTATTATAGGGATTGGACATAGTGTTTTGCTTTTTGAAACGCTAGTGGCAGTGCTCTTTTTCCAAGATAAGATGGCAGTGTTAGCAATGCTTGGAGTGACAATCTTTTTGTATCTAGTCTATTTGCCATATAAACTAAAAAGATTGGTTGACTAAAAGAATGAAAATTAGTAAAATAGTGAGGAAACTTTTTAAGGAGGGGAATCATGGTCTTGGTTGATAACGAGCTAGCCCTGACACCAATAGCTGGTAAGAGCGGAAAGGCCTATATGGGAACTTATCCAGACGGGGGGCGAGTTTTCGTCAAGATGAATACGACCCCGATTCTGGCAGGCTTAGCCAGAGAACAAATTGCTCCGCAACTTCTGTGGAGTCGACGCTTGCCAGATGGCAATGTCATGAGTGGCCAAGAATGGCTTTCAGGTGCCATTTTAACGCCTAATGATATGTCTAAAAAGCAAGTGATCAATATTTTAACGCGTTTGCACCGGTCGAAGCCTCTGATGACTCAGTTGGCCAAATTGGGTTATATTTTAGAAACGCCAATCGATCTAATCAATAGCTGGCTTAATCAAGCGCCGGTCGTTTTGAGGAACAATCAGTACCTGCAATCTATTATTCGGGATTTGCGGCAAACGGTACCTGCTTTTCGTGAAGACTATGCAACGATTGTCCACGGTGATGTGCGCCATAGCAACTGGTTTCAGACGGACAGTGGCTTGATTTATTTGGTGGATTGGGATTCGGTTCGCTTGACGGACAGAATGTTGGATGTTGCTCATATATTGAGTCATTATATCCCAGATACCAGTTGGCAGGAGTGGTTGACCTACTACGGTTATAAGTACAATGACAAGGTTATCAAAAAACTGTATTGGTTTGGTCAATACTCTTATCTGATGCAGATTGCTAAATATTACGAAAATAATGATTTAGAAAATGTGAACCGGGAGATTTACGCTCTACGCAACTTCCGTTCTAAGTATGGAAAGATAAGATGAGAGTAAGAAATCGTAAGGGAGCAACAGAGTTATTAGAGGCCAATCCCCACTATGTGGTTCTAAATCCAGTTGATGCCAAGGGAAAGTGGCAAGAAATTTTTGGAAACGACCATCCGATCCATGTTGAAGTTGGAAGCGGTAAAGGGGCTTTCATTACAGGGATGGCTAAGGCTAATCCAGACATCAATTACATCGGGATTGACATTCAGAAGTCTGTCCTCAGTTACGCCTTGGATAAGGTTTTGGAAGTTGGGGTACCCAATATCAAGCTACTTTGGGTGGATGGTTCGGAATTGACCAACTATTTTGCAGACGGAGAAATTGACCGACTTTATCTAAATTTCTCTGATCCATGGCCTAAGAAACGGCATGAAAAACGCCGGTTGACCTATAAGTCTTTTTTGGATACCTTCAAGCAAATTTTGCCAGAAAAAGGTGAAATCCACTTCAAGACGGACAACCGAGGCTTGTTTGAGTACAGCCTGGTCAGCTTTTCGCAGTATGGCATGGTTCTCAAAGGTGTTTGGCTGGATCTTCATGCCAGTGACTTTGAAGGCAATGTCCTAACTGAATATGAACAAAAATTCTCTAGCAAGGGTCAGGTTATTTACCGAGTCGAAGCAGAATTTCAATAAAAATAAAGAGAGCCCTAAACAGGTTTTCTATCTCAAGTGTCGGATTTTATGACTGACTTTTGTTGGATAGAGCCCTGCAGGGGCTCTTTTATTTTGTTTTGATCATCAAATTATCAAGATCATTTTTTGTTATTTTCATTCTCTTGAAACGGCGTCGCTAAAGCTTTTGGCTATCCCTATAATATGATATTACACTTTTGTTACAGAAAAAAATTAGACAGCGAAATCCTTGATATAATAGGAAAAAAACGGTATAATTATTGGTATGGTTTAATGTCTAAACTTTGACATTAAAACCACCAATCATATGTTATAAAATACTTTGCTGCTCAGGCGTTAAGGTGTTGAGTAATAGGTGGTTGAACTATATTTTAAAAAGGAGAGATGTTCATGGATAAAAATGCGAGACGCAGATTAAACCGTGCGAGTGCTGAGAAACGACTTCGATACTCAGTCCGTAAGTTTAATGTGGGCGTAGCTTCTGTAGCAGTCGCAGCTTTCATGTTCTTTGGGGGGAATGTCGTTTCAGCCGATACGTTAGCTAAGACGGATTCTTCAAGCACCTCTACGGAGAAAACGACCTCTGTGCCAGATTCAGGAGAAGATTCGGGAGCGAATGATTCTGACTCCGAGTCGGCCATAGAAAAGAATTCTACCGTAGCAACTGTCGCTGAAAGCAACGCAGTTTCAAGTGCAGCATCTACAGCATCTTCTACCTCTGCTGAAGACCTATCAAGCAAAGTGGAAGAAAAAACTGTTAAATCAGAAGTTGCTTCAAAAAGTGAAGCAGCTTTAAAAGAGGCTACTTCACAAGTATCTAAAGCTTCAGTAGCGACTAGCCAATCAACTGCTGCAACTCAGTCTGAGGCTCGAGTTAGCCCAGCTACTTCAGCTACTGCAGAGTCAACTGCAGTTTCATCTGAAGCAGCTACAGAATCAACTGCTGCTGTAGAACCTGCTAAGGTATCAGTTGAAAAGGCAGCTAGCCAAGCAGCTAGTTTGGCAACAGCTAGCCAAGCAGCAAATGCAGTAGCCAAAAGTGAAGCTAATTCAACATTAGCAGCTGCTCAAAGCGAAGTAAATAAAGGTTACGCTGATTTCCGCAAATCAGGAGAAAGTGGTTTCCGTTCATTTGACCCACAAACAGGGAAGACAACTGTAACAAAAGAAAACTTCCTTGACTACTTCAGATTGAATGGTTCAGCCAGCTATAATCAATACGATGGTATCGTAACCCTTACTCCAGATGAAACCTCTAAGACAGGTAACTTCAGTCTGAAGAGTAAGATCAATATGAACCAAAGCTTTAAGCTGACTGGTTGGGTGAACCTTGGTGATAAGACGCAAGAACGCTATGGTGCCGATGGTATTGGTTTTGCCTTCCACACAGGGAATACAACAGACCTAGGTGCCGATGGTGGTAACCTTGGTATTGGTGGTTTGCGTAACGCGAATGGTTTCAAGCTGGATACTTTCTGGAATGTCCACACACCGCCAAAAGGGAACCGTTTTGATACTAGCAATACGGACTCATTCCAATATGGTTGGGCAGAAGATCCTCGTTTGGGACAATTCGGTGCCTGGGTAAATACTACTCATAAAAAAGTTCGTGGTGGGGGTATCTTCACTGGTGGTGAGTATGACCGCTGGTGGGCTGAGACAGATGCTGGTAGTGCTCAACGTCTAGACTCAAGTGACTTGGATGGTCGTTTCCATGACTTTGCCATCCAGTATGATGGTGTAACCAAGGAATTGACGGTTGCTTATAGAAGTAATCTCGGTGTCAAACAATGGAAGAAAAAGGTTTCTACTCCAGAAGAACTGATGTCTATGGTGGTTACAGCGACGACTGGTAACTACAAGAACTTGCAACAGTTTAAGATTAAACGTTTTGACTTCTATCAAAGTGCCTCTGTCGATGTACGTTATGAAGATGAGCAAGGTCGAGAAATCGCTGAAGGCTCAGTAACTTATCCACAAGGTGCCTTTAAAGGTAAGGCTTATACTACTGAACAGAAGAAAATTTCTGGCTATGGTTTCATTGGAATGAAGAGAGGTAGCTTGCCACCTTCAGGAACTCTGGCTGACTGGGGTACCAACGGTACAGTAACCTACGTTTACCGTAGAGGTGCAACTGATACGAAGACAGAAAAGAAGACAGTCTCTCGTACTATTTATTATAAATATAAACCAGGTGTGACAGGACCGACACTTCCGCCAGCTTACACTCAAACAGCTGAGTTCACTCGGACTGTGACAGGTGGTAGACCAGGTCCATGGAGTCCTGCATCTAAGAATTTTGCACCTGTAGATTCTCTAGATGTCCCAGGATATACTCCAGATACAGCAACTGTTCCCGGAGTTACAGTAAATCCGAATTCTACTCCAAGTGATGTAACGGTTTACTACGACAAGAATGCTCCAAAAGTAACAACAGAAACAAAAGATGTTACTCGTACAATTGTTTACGAATATGAAGATGGTGTGACTTCAGGTCGTCCAGCCCTTCCACGTGAAGTACAACAAAATGTACGATTCACGCGTCAGGTATCAGAAGATGCAGGAACTGGTAAGAAGACATACGGCAACTGGACTCCAAGCACTCGAACTGTAGATGCGGTTGATACACCAGCAATTCAAGGCTTTACACCAAATAAAACTCGTGTAAATTCAGCTACTGTTTCACCAACAGATCCAAGCTGGCGTGAAATTGTTTCATACCGTAAGAATAATCCAAAAGTAACAACTGAAACAAAAGACGTTACTCGTACAATCGCTTACGAATATGAAGATGGTGTGACTAGAAATCGTCCAGCTCTTCCACAACCAGTTGAACAAACAGTTCAATTTACTCGTCAAGTATCAGAAGATCCAGTAACTGGTAAGAAGACATACGGCAACTGGACACCTAGCCGTCAAAATGTTGCTGCGGTTGATAGCCCAGAAGTAGCAGGCTTTACACCAAACAAACCACGTGTAAATTCAGCCTCTGTTGCTCCAACAGATCCAAGTTGGCGTGAAATTGTAAGCTATTCAGCTGCAGATCAAAAGGGAAGCATCGTTTACCGTACAGATGGTAAAAATGGTGTTCCAGCTAAGACCCTTCACACAGACAACGTAACTGGTAAGTCAGATACACCTGTAAACTATACAACAACTGCTAAAATTAACGAATTTAAACAGTTGGGTTATGATCTTGTTAGCGACGGCTTTACTAAAGCCGGCGGTCAAAGATTTGACAGTAATAACAATGTAGATCAAACATGGGAAGTTGTTCTTACTCCACGTATTGAGACAAAACAAGAAACGAAAGATGTTACTCGTAACGTTCGTTACCAATACAAGGATGGAGTAACCACAGGTCGTCCAGCACTTCCTCGCCCAGTTACTCAAACAACAACATTTACTCGCCCAGTTTCTGTGAACAAGGTGACAGGTGTTGAAACTCCTGGTCAATGGAACAAGCCAAGTGAAGAACTTCCAAAAGTTGATTCTCCAGCAGTTACTGGTTTCACTCCAGACAAACCAAGCGTTCCAGCTGCAACTGTTACTCCTACATCTCCTAACGAAAATGAAGTAGTAAGCTACAGCCAAGATGATCAACGCGGTATCATTGAGTATGTAACAGATGGACAAAACGGTGTTCCAGCTAAGACTCTTTATACAGACGGTGTTACAGGTAAATCAGGTGAAGATGTTGTTTATTCAACTGCTAGCCGTATTGCTCAACTTCAACAAGCAGGTTACAAACTTGTAAGTGATGGCTTCACTCAACCAAGTGGTCAGAAGTTTGATAACGATAAGACAAAAGACCAAGTTTGGAAAGTTGTCGTTACTCCAGTTGTTGAAACAACACAAGAAACGAAAAATGTTACTCGGACTATTCAATACCAATATGGTGATGGTGTAACAGAAGGTCGCCCAGCGCTTCCTCCAACAGTTACTCAACCAGTAACGTTTACTCGTCCAGTTTCTGTTAACAAGGTGACAGGTGAGAAAACTCCTGGTGCTTGGGATAAACCAAATGCTAATCTTCCAGAAGTGACATCTCCAGCGATCACAGGCTACAGTCCGGACAAACCAAAAGTTCCAGGTGTGACTGTTGACCCTACTTCTGAAAATCCAGTAGAAGTTGTCAAGTATAACTTGGATGAGCAACGTGGTTCCATCAAGTACGTAACAGATGGTAAGAATGGTGTTGAAGCTAAGACTCTTTACACAGATTCTGTGGCTGGTAAGTCAGGTGAGCCAGTAGCTTACTCAACAGCATCTCGTATCGAACAATTGAAACAAGCTGGTTACACTCTTGTAAGTGATGGCTTCACTCAACCAAATGGTCAGAAGTTTGATAACGATAAGACAAAAGACCAAACTTGGACAGTTGTTGTGACACCACGCTTGGATGACAATACTAATCCAGCTGATTTGAACAGTAAGGTTACACGTACCATCAAGTATCAATACGCAGATGGTCAAACAGCGGGTCGTCCAGCTCTGAAAGCTCCAGTGACTCAAGAGGCAGCCTTCACACGTACTGGTAAAATAAATGCTGTAACTGGTGAAAAGACCTTCACTGCATGGACACCAGCTACAAAAGAATTGGCACAAGAAGGCACACCAGTCGTAACTGGATTCGTGGCAGATAAGGCCAATGTAGCAGCGAAGACAGTGAAAGCTGGCGACGCTAACAGTGAAGAAGTTGTACAATACAAGAAGCTCGGTTCATACGTACCAAATGTACCAGACGGACTTCCAAAAGTACCAAACCTTCCATATCCAAACGATCCAAATAACCCAACTAAGCCGGGAACAGATCTTCCAGTA
>NZ_RJPN01000012.1:0-29947 GCF_003944225.1 Streptococcus cristatus | reverse complement strand
GCTGAAGCGCTTGTACTTGCTGAGACAGACTGGCTGGCGCTCAATGAAGTTGAGGCTGACTCGCTTGTTGAAACTGACTGGCTCAAGCTTACTGATGCTGAAGTGCTTGTGCTTGCTGAGACAGACTGGCTGGTACTCAATGACGTTGAAGCTGATTCACTTGTTGAAACTGACTGGCTCAGGCTTACTGATGCTGAAGCACTTGCACTTACTGAGACAGACTGACTCAAGCTCAATGATGCTGAAGCAAACTCGCTTGTTGAGACTGACTGACTCAAGCTCATTGAGGCTGAAGCTGATTCACTTGTTGAAACGGATTGGCTCAAGCTCATTGACACTGAAGCACTTGCACTTGTTGAAACGGATTGGCTCAAGCTTACTGATGCTGAAGTGCTTGTGCTTGCTGAGACTGACTGGCTCAGGCTTACTGATGCTGAAGCACTTGCACTTACTGAGACAGACTGACTCAAGCTCAATGAGGCTGAAGCAGACTCACTTGCTGATACAGACTGGCTCAGACTTACTGATGCTGAAGTGCTTGTGCTTGCTGATACAGACTGGCTGGCGCTCAATGAAGTTGAAACTGACTGGCTCAAGCTTACTGATGCTGAAGTGCTTGTGCTTGCTGAGACAGACTGGCTGGTACTCAATGACGTTGAAGCTGATTCACTTGTTGAAACTGACTGGCTCAGGCTTACTGATGCTGAAGCACTTGCACTTACTGAGACAGACTGACTCAAGCTCAATGATGCTGAAGCAGACTCGCTTGTTGAGACTGACTGACTCAAGCTCATTGAGGCTGAAGCTGATTCACTTGTTGAAACGGATTGGCTCAAGCTCATTGACACTGAAGCACTTGCACTTGTTGAAACGGATTGGCTCAAGCTCATTGACACTGAAGCACTTGCACTTGTTGAAACGGATTGGCTCAAGCTCAACGATGCTGAGGCACTTGCACTTGCTGAGACAGACTGGCTGGTGCTCAACGAAGCTGAAGTGCTTGTGCTTGCTGAGACAGACTGGCTGATGCTCAATGAGCTTGAAGCTGATTCACTTGTTGAAACTGACTGGCTTGCGCTCAATGACGCTGAAGCAGACTCACTTTCTGAAACAGATTGACTACCACTCAACGATGCTGAGGCACTATTACTCAATGAGACTGACTGACTCAGGCTTACTGATGCTGAAGTACTTACACTTGTTGAAACTGACTGGCTTGCGCTCATTGACGCTGAGGCACTTACGCTTGCTGAAACAGACTGACTCAAGCTCAACGAAGCTGAGGCACTTGTGCTTACTGAGATAGACTGACTGGTGCTCAATGAGGTTGAAGCTGATTCACTTGCTGAAACTGATTGACTCAAGCTCAACGCAGCTGAGGCACTTGTGCTTACTGAGACAGACTGACTGGTGCTCAATGACGCTGAAGCAGACTCGCTTGTTGAAACTGACTGACTCAAGCTCAACGAAGCTGAGGCACTTGTGCTTACTGAGACAGACTGACTGGTGCTCAATGAAGTTGAAGCTGATTCACTTGTTGAAACTGACTGGCTCAAGCTCAATGACGCTGAAGCACTTGCGCTGGTTGAGACAGACTGGCTGGTGCTCAATGAGCTTGAAGCTGATTCACTTGTTGAAACGGACTGACTTGCGCTCAATGACGCTGAAGCAGACTCGCTTGTTGAAACTGACTGGCTCAAGCTTACTGATGCTGAGGCACTTGCACTTGTTGAAACGGATTGACTCAAGCTTACTGACGCTGAAGCAGACTCGCTTGCTGAGACTGACTGGCTCAGGCTTACTGATGCTGAAGCACTGGCACTTGCTGAAACTGATTGACTCAAGCTCAAGGACGCTGAAGCACTTGCGCTTGTTGAGACTGATTGACTCAGGCTTACTGACGCTGAAGCACTGGCACTTACTGAAACGGACTGACTTGTGCTCAATGAGGTTGAAGCAGACTCGCTTGCTGAAACTGACTGGCTCAAGCTTAGTGATGCTGAAGCACTGGCACTTACTGAGGCAGACTGGCTCAGGCTCATTGACGCTGAGGCACTTGTGCTTTCTGAAACGGATTGGCTCAGGCTCAACGATGCTGAAGCACTCGTACTTGTTGAAACGGACTGGCTTGCGCTCATTGACGCTGAGGCACTTACGCTTGCTGAAACAGACTGACTCAAGCTCAATGAAGCTGAGGCACTTGTGCTTACTGAGACAGACTGACTGGTGCTCAATGAGGTTGAAGCTGATTCACTTGCTGAAACTGATTGACTCAGGCTTACTGACGCTGAAGCACTGGCACCTGTTGAGACTGACTGGCTCAAGCTCAATGACGCTGAAGCGCTCGTGCTTGTTGAGACGGATTGACTCAAGCTCAACGATGCTGAAGCACTGGCACTTGCTGAAACGGATTGACTCAAGCTCAACGATGCTGAAGCGCTTGTGCTTACTGAAACTGACTGGCTGGCGCTCAATGAGGTTGAAGCACTGGCACTTGCTGAGACTGACTGGCTGGTGCTCAATGAAGCTGAGGCACTGGCACTTGCTGAGACAGATTGACTCAAACTCAATGACGCTGAAGCTGACTCGCTTGTTGAAACTGACTGGCTCAGGCTNACTGATGCTGANGCACTGGCACTTACTGAGACTGACTGGCTCAAGCTCAACGAAGCTGAAGTACTTGTGCTTGTTGAAACGGACTGACTCAAGCTTACTGATGCTGAAGTGCTTGTGCTTGCTGATACAGACTGGCTCAGACTTACTGATGCTGAAGCACTTGCGCTTGTTGAGACAGATTGACTGCCACTCAACGAAGCTGAGGCTGACTCGCTTGTTGAGACAGACTGGCTGGCGCTCAATGAAGCTGAGGCACTTGCACTTGCTGAGACAGATTGACTCAAACTCAATGACGCTGAAGCAGATGCTGAAGCACTTGCACTTACTGAGACAGACTGGCTCAAGCTCAGTGATGCTGAAGCACTGGCACTTGTTGAGACTGATTGGCTACTTGCTGAGACAGACTGGCTGGCGCTCATTGAGGTTGAAGCAGACTCGCTTGTTGAAACGGACTGGCTCAAGCTCAATGACGCTGAAGCTGATTCGCTTGCTGAAACGGATTGGCTCAGGCTCAATGATGCTGAGGCACTTGCACTTGTTGAAACGGATTGGCTCAAGCTCAACGATGCTGAAGTGCTTGTGCTTGCTGATACAGACTGGCTCAAGCTCAACGATGCTGAAGTGCTCTTGCTCAATGANACTGACTGGCTCAAGCTCAGTGACGCTGAAGCACTATTACTTAATGAGACGGATTGGCTACCACTCAATGAAGCGGAGGCGCTCTTACTTAATGAAACGGATTGACTTAAGCTCAACGATGCTGAAGCACTATTGCTCAATGAGGCAGATTGACTACCACTCAACGAAGCTGAGGCACTTGCACTTGCTGAGACAGACTGGCTCAAGCTCAGTGACGCTGAGGCACTTGCGCTTGTTGAAACTGACTGGCTCAGGCTTACTGATGCTGAAGCACTTGCACTTGCTGAGATTGACTGGCTCAAGTTCAATGATGCTGAGGCGCTTGTGCTTAATGAGACAGATTGACTCAAGCTCAATGATGCTGAAGCGCTCGTACTTGTTGAAACTGACTGGCTCAGGCTTAATGACGCTGAAGCACTGGCACTTGCTGAAACTGACTGGCTACCACTCAATGACGCTGAAGCGCTCTTACTTAATGAAACTGATTGGTTTAAACTCAATGACGCTGAAGCACTCTTACTTAATGAGACAGATTGACTACCACTCAGTGACGCTGAGGCACTCTTACTTAGTGAGACGGATTGGCTACCACTCAGTGAAGCCGAAGCACTCTTACTTAGTGAAACTGACTGGCTTAAGCTCAATGAGGCCGAGGCACTCTTACTTAGTGAAACTGATTGGCTCAAGCTCAGTGACGCTGAGGCACTCTTACTTAGTGAGACGGATTGGCTACCACTCAGTGAAGCCGAAGCACTCTTACTTAGTGAGACAGATTGACTCAAGCTCAATGAAGCTGAAGCACTCTTGCTTAATGAAGTTGAGCGGCTCAAGCTCAAGGACGCTGAAGCACTCTTACTTAGTGAGATGGATTGGCTACCGCTCAGTGACGCTGAAGCACTCTTACTTAATGAGACGGATTGGCTACCACTCAATGAAGTTGATGCACTCTTACTTAGTGAGATGGATTGGCTCAAGCTCAATGAAGCAGCGCTCTGACTCACTGAGACAGACTAACTACCGCTCACTGAGGCCGAAACACTATTTCTCGCTGAAACCGAGCGGCTGGCGCTCATCGATGCCGATTGGCTATTGCGCAAGGAAGTAGACAAGCTCTGGCTAGCAGAAACTGAACGGCTGGCGCTCGTTGAAGCCGACGCACTCGCTGATGTACTAGCACTTACTGAGGCACTGGTTGACTGTCTTTGACTTAGACTAGTTGAAGTACTGCTACTCTTATACTCACTATCAGAAAGTTTTACAGTGAACGTATCCGTAGTCTTATCTTTATAGATAATGGTAACTGTTCCATTGTTACTAATAGTAAAGGAATCAATACGTTTTTCCTGCTTATTGTTTAGTTTCTCAACAGCCGCCAATATACGAGTTTTTTCTTGAGGTTTTAATTCAGAAACATTCTCTACTTGGAAGGTTTCGGTCGGTGCTACCCCTTCCATAATATCTGTCAGTCTACCTTGCACAATACGGACATTACCTGGCGAAGCATTTCCTGCACTATTTTTATTCCCAGCCTTATCCGTTGCTACTGCATTACGTTGCCAACTATTTCTACCATTTTTATCGTACTCTAGATTATCATTCAAATGAGCTCTTACTGTAATGCGAGCTGGACTAGCAGTAGTTGCTGTGATATTCCCCGTTAAATGATCTACTGTTCCCGTCCCATATTTATTATCTTCAAAGAAATTATTTTTAAGGGCTGAACCATTTGCATCTTCATTTGAAACAATCTTAAATTCTGATAATTGCCCGCTATTATCTGTAGCAGTGAAATTAATTTGAATATCATCTCCTGCGTACACAATATAGTTGCCGTTTACAGGTGTTAGAGTTTGACCGTTACGAGTCACCGTCGCACTTGGAACTGGAACAGCATCCACATTAGCTGGGATAACAGTTGTAGTATTATCACGGTAGGTAATGGTAATATTCCCATTTTCAGCTACCGCAATCGTTCCGGTTACGCCATCTTTCGTAAAATCACTACCAGATAAAAGCGACTGGTTTTTTTCTTTAAATTTTTCAAGTACTTGATTGCGTTCACTTACAGTCAAAGAAGAGGGATTCTTAACAATAACGGTATCCCCACTAACTGGGTTGTGGCGTTCGTTGAAGCCTTTGATATGGAAATTCGTACGTGCTGTAGCAGTCAAGCCATGAATATCTGTTACTGTGTACTCCAGAACATAGGTACCAGGCTTATAGGGTTTCCAAGTTCCGTTTTCACGACCCACCGTCCCTATTATGTTAATAGTGTATGTTCTTTGACCACCTGTTTTATTCCCCCTTTGATCATAGATATATAGATCTCCAAATTCCCCTTTCTTGTTAGTTGGATAGTTCGGTGCTTTTAAACCTGTAATAATAGCATTGGATGGGGAGGCCGTGATTTTAGCCATCCCTTTATCATCATTCAGTCTTATCTGAAAATTATTGATTGCTTCATCATTATAAATTGTGATAGTAGATGGCATAGAGATTGTAGGTGGATTAGAAGCCGCACGTAGGTGTGCCCCTCTAGTAATCACTGTCCCATTTCGTACATCGCGTACACCAGAATTAGCCGCAAAAACAGCATTAATAATCGAATTACGTGCTAAAGTAGCTTTTTGCACTACTGTTGTTAAATCACTAGTCGGATCAGCTAGGGCCTTTTCAATTTCTGTTAGCGCTGCATTGGCCTTAACAAGAGCTGAATCCGTATTTGGCAAACCAACTGCTTTTGCTAGATAGTCACCTATTTCAGCTGAAAGATTGGTCAACTTCCTACGGTTTTCTTCTTGTTGTTTAGCAGTGACAGACTCTTTTGGTGAAGTGGTCACGGTCTTATCTACCGTTTGACTCTTCTCAGCTTGCTTAAGCTCGTCCTTGCCTTGGGCTTGGTTCTTATCAGCTACCACACCAGCTGCTAAGTTGTTGCTGGTCGCGAGGGCTTGGCTATTGCTCAAACTAGCACTAGCTACACTTTGTCCTGCACCAGATGAAACAAAGCTATCAGCAACATTGACTCTGATATCCAGTGAGACAGAATTAGAAGCTGAGACGGAAGCATCAGCTACTGACGCGCTAGTTAGCACTTTATCCTGCTCTAGAGAAGTTGTATTGTTAGCACTTTCTAGCTTAGCGGGCGCTTTGCTCTCTGATACTTTTGCAGCAGGCGCAGTACTCACTGATTTGCTAGTCAAGACTGAATTGCTAGCAGATACAGACCGGCTGATAGAAGTTAAGTTACTAGCGGAAACTGATTGGCTGAGCGATTGACTAACAGACTGGCTAGTCGAGATACTAAGAGAGACTGACTCACTTGTAGAGACTGAAGCGCTGACTGACTGACTAACTGAAACAGAGGCCAACTCAGAAGCCTGTTCTGCTTTTGCTTTTCGCATTTCTGCTTGCGCTTGAGCAATGATCGAATTTGTACTTGCTTCTGTTGCTTCTTCATTGTCCTTGACTTCAGCTGAAATAACTGCTTTATCAGTAGATTCAGATATTTCATCTGCATAGACAGACTGCTCCTGAGTCACCATTAGCCCCGCTGCCCCAGCGGCTAATATCCCTCCCAGACCTGCAAGAGTATTGAGGCTCAGATGGTCGTGATCAAGCTCTTCAGTATCTGACAAGCTGCTTGAGACAACTTCTCCCATTCCACCGATACGAAAGAGGTCGAGTTGAGAATTTGAAGCTTTTACCCAATTTTTCCCAGACTTATAGAGCTTATACCGCTTCTTTTCGTCAATAATCTCGAAATCTTTGTTATATTTCTTACTTCGAAACATCCTTTTCCTTTCCTTTTCCTTTCCTTTTCCAACATGCCAGTTTTTGTTAATCTCATGACCATTAGCAAAGAAGCTGGCTTATTGCATGCTATAGTTTATAAGCAAAAATACACACTTTTTTACATTTTTATTCTAGGTGCCCTAATGCTCCAGATAGTATTTTAACAAAAATAAGACAAGAATTCAATCTATTGAAATCTTTATTTATTGACAATAAGCTTGATAAATCAAGCTATTTTAAACTATCCATATTAACCTAGAGATTTAAACTACAGGTTAATATAGTAATTAACAATAAGTAACTATTTATACAAAAAAGCTAGACGGCTGACCCAAGATACTTGACTCAGAACCGTCTAACTTTTTCTTTATCATATTTTGAATGAGTTAGCGAGAAAGGTGATTAATAATCCAAATCTTCTGCATACCCAGCTCCATTCCCTACAAAGTAGCCTGTCTTACAGTTCATACTAAATAGATAAGTACCATCTGGTTTATAGAGATTGTAGTAGCCATTCCCCTTGACAATGTTAACTTTTTCAAGGATAAACTGATCTCCTGTGATATAGCCACGCTCGCGAGACACCTTGAGGATCGTTTCTAAAACACCTGGATTGAATGTCCAAGCAGGATTGTTCACATCATCGATAGCTGCTTGATTGTAAGGCACACGGCTAAGGTGGCGCTGGAGGTTAACTCCTGCACTTGGCAGTCCGATACCAGTTTCTGCATTTCTAATGCCACTAGGATCACTAGGCGCTGGATTAACAGCTGGCGGCGTTGATGGTGCAGCTGGCACTGTTGGTGTTGTTGATGGCGCTGACGGTTCCACTGTTGGACTAGGCGCCGGTGCTGGTAGCTGCTGACTGCGTCCTTGAGCAATAGCCGCCTTCAAGACCTCATCCAACTTGTTATTACCTGTCGATACATCTGGAAGATTAGCATTTTCTTTCACTTGGGCGTCTGTCTTCAAGAGACCATCAACGATAGCACCCGTATTGAATTGCGAATTCACACTTTGGATAGCAGAAATTTGCTTAACAAGGTCATCATACTTTTTCTTAGCAGCTGTGTATTCTGAGCTGCCAGTTAAGACATCTAACTTAGCCTTCAACTTGTCCAAATCACCAAATTTATCATTTTTGATAGCTGTCTGACTACTATCCGTAAAGAAGCTAGCATAAAGGTCTTCAAATTCTTTAGCAGCCTCTTTCTTAGCTTCACTGGAACTTACAGATTTCTTTTTGCTAGAAGAAACTGTCGAACTGGAACCAGTTGTCGACTTGTGACTCCCCCAGCCTTGATGAAAATACCAAGTCGTTCCAGCGGCAAGCGCTACAAGACCTAAGGCTGAGTATAGGAAGGCTTTCTTCTTGTAGAAAGGCTTTGTCTCAGGCTCGTCCTCATCTTCAAATACTGTCGGAACTGGCTTTGATACCGGCTTTGTTGCCGGGATGACTGGTGCTTCAGCTGCAACTGTTAGCGCTGGTTGTGCAGCCTTTGTAGTCTCTATGTTTGCTGAATTTGCAGTTTCTGCTTTCACTGGCTGCGCCGAAGGTGATGCCGTATTGGCAGTATTTTCCTTCGCCTGAGACTGACTCTTAAGCTGTTTGATGGTCTCTTGTATCAAAGCTTCTTTTTGTTGTGCCAGCTCTTCCATGATTCTCAGCTTTTGGGTTTCAAATTTTCCAGCCTCGATTTCATCTCGGTGTTGCTTGATGTACTTATCTAGGATATTGTCTCCTTCAGTCACACCAGCCTCGACTTCCTCGTTTTTCCGAGCAGCCTGACCGACCGTCATCTCTTTCGCATCTTCTAAGTCAAGAACGGTTTCTTTTGCTTCTTGCTCTGTTGGCATCTTTTCTTCTTTGCTCACAGCATTTCCTTTCTAATCTAGTTGTCTTTTGACCCTCTGGCCAAAGTATTGATATAAATCAACTTTTAAAGTACCATTGTAAAGTTTTCGCTTTTTATCCGCCTGACTGCCATATTTGGCTTCAAAGGCCTCATCACTGGTCAAGATAAATTTACTCCAGGTCTTCAACGGAGCAAAGGTCTCTCCCATTTCTTGATAGAGCTTGGTCACCGCATCATCGTCCAACAAACGCTCACCATAAGGCGGATTGGAGATAATAACCCCATTGATTTTGTCCGTATGAAGGTCTTGCAGACGCATTTGCTTAAATTGAATCTGGTCAGCAACACCCGCTTCTTCCGCATTTTTCTTGGCAATCTCTACCAGACGAGCATCCAAATCGGAACCTGAAATATCCAGCTGGATGTCTTGGTCAATCTGAGCTAGGGCCTCTGCCCGAAGCCGACGTACCAAGTCCTTGTCAACCCAATTCCAGTCTTCAAAAGCAAAGGAACGATGTAAACCTGGCGCCATCTTCATCCCAATCATAGCCGCTTCGATACAGAAGGTTCCTGATCCGCAAGTCGGGTCAATCAAGGGTTTGTCCGGATACCAGTTCGACAAAAGCAAAATCGCTGCTGCCATATTTTCCTTGATTGGCGCTCCGCCTTTTTCTGTCCGATAGCCACGTTTGAACAAGCTAGAACCGCTGGTATCAATCATGACCGTCACAAGGTCTTTTAAAATGGAAACTTCAATCTTAAACTCTGCTCCATTTTCCTGCAAGGGGACACCTTCTGGACGAGCATAATGCTTTTGCAGTTTTTTCACAACTGCTTTTTTTGAAATGGCTTGAACACTGGGCTCATTATGCAGTTTTGACTTGACGCATTTGGCTTTAGAAATGGGAAATTTGGCACCTAAGGGCAAATAATTTTCCCAGTCCAAAGCAAAGACGCCTTGAAAAAGCTCTTCAAACGTTTTGGCTGGAAATGTTCCCACAACAATCTTAATCCGATCCGCTGAGCGCAGCCAGAGATTGGTTTGAATGATGGTAGCGATGTCGCCACTAAAGCGAACACGGCCATTTTCAACCTGACAATCTAGACCCAAATCTCGGATTTCACGGCCGACAACGGCTTCCAGACCTGCTGCTGCAGTAGCAATTAAATTAAATTTTTCTTTCATTCTTTCTTACTCTATCACTATCCGCTGAGCCACACCGTTAAAAACTGGCCTCAGCTAGAAATCAGAATGTTCTTGCTTGGCTCCTCTTTTTGAGAAAAAACTTGCTTTCCTATTTTGTCCCTTACAGCAATCTTCTGTCTAAGGGGCTCTATATCTTAATCAAAAAGCTAGCATACGCTAGCTAACCTATGTGCAATTTTCTATAAGCCATGTTTTGTTCCAGAAATGACTAGGTACCATCTCCTTCGATAATCATCTGTCTACTGTTTCCAGTCAGAATGCTATGTTCGTTTCCACGCATTCCGTGCCCCGACCAAAGTTTGGGTTGCTAGCTTGAGGGGTTTACCGCGTTCCACTTCTTCTGTTTCCAGAAGAACTACGTCACTGTGGCACTTTCAGACCTATTCAGACCTATCTAAAGACTTAGCCTTTTCAGTCGCCGTAACGGATTGCTCCGTCCCTAGGCTTATTGTTTCGCCTAGCACAAACACTACCAGCATCACAGCCGGTGCTAGCATGGACTTTCCTCATGAAAATATCAAATCTTCACGCGATTATCCAAAAATTGCACTCTGCAAAATTATTGCTCTTCGTTGTCCAGAATTTGCTTGCCAAAAACTTCCTTTTCCAAACGGCTTAAGCGCTTCAAAATATCGAAGTTAGTCGCTGTTCCCATCTGTGGCATCTCAATCGTTGGTTGAGCTGGCTGACTAGGCACCGAAGGAGTAACAGTCGCTTGATTCGATACTTGTTCTTTGAGAATAGTAATCTCCTCACGCAACTCCTTTACCAAGGCTGCATAAGTTTCATAATCCTTAATCACACCATCTAAAAATTCATCCACTTCAGCCTTGCTATATCCTCGCACTTCACGCTTAAAGTCTTGATCAAAAATATCTTTTGCTGTATAAATAATACTCGCCATGCTCTCACTCCAATCTAGTTTATCATATCCAATTATATACGAAATCACCTATAAAAAGCAAGATTTATACCCTACTTTTCCGAAAAAATTTCTGCAACCTCATTCAGATCATCAAATGTTAATTTTTTGATAAAATACTGTTCTTGATTCTTCATCTCCCTGTAAAGATACTTAAGATTGGTCTCATTTTCTTCATCGTAAAACAGGTAAGCCCCGTCCGTATTTTGAAGCAGAAATTGGTTGTACTCGCGAAATTGACTCGGATTTTGATAGCTAGGATAAGCATATTTGACAAAATCTACTTGTTTAAAATCCGCTAGTTTAGCCTGATTTCCTTCGTTCCAATTTTTTCCCTGATCCTCAAAAAGAAAAATCGTAGCAATCTTGAAATTATAATCTTCTCTTAATTCCTGAGCAACTTCCAAAACCCAAGTTTCAAAACCTAAATTTCCCGTGAAGATAAGCCACTCCAATCCTTCATCCAGCAGGCGCTGTAAATCCCGTCTGACTGCTTCTTTGATGATCTTGATGCGCAGGTCTTTCTCATTCATAATGCCAAGTTCAAAAGCCTTATACCCTACAATTAATAGACTTGTCATTTATTCTCCCTCAAAAAATATTTTTATGATATAATAGAGTGATGTTATTGTACCAATAAGGAGTTTTATGGTCAACTACCCTCACAAGCTAAAGATAAAAAGTAAACTAGCCCATCCAGGTTCAAAGACGGCTGTTAACTTTGCCAATCGCGGGATGTCTTTTGAAAAGATGATCAACGAATCCAACAGCTACTATTTGAGTAGGGGGCTCGCTGTCATTCATAAGAAACCGACACCCATTCAGATTGTCAAAGTGGACTATCCCCAACGCAGTCGTGCAAAGATTGTCGAGGCCTACTTCCGACAGGCATCCACGACTGATTATTCTGGTGTCTTTAAGGGACATTATATTGACTTTGAGGCCAAGGAAACACGGCAAAAAACAGCCATGCCTCTAAAGAATTTCCATCTACACCAGATTGAACATATGGAGGCAGTCCTTCAGCAAAATGGAATTTGCTTTGTCTTACTGCACTTCTCTAGCTTGCGGGAGACTTATCTACTTCCGGCATCTTATTTGATTACATTTTATAAGATGGATAAAGGCGGAAAATCCCTCCCTTTATCTTACATTCAAGAACATGGATTTTTAATCGAAACAAAGCAATTTCCAAGCATCCCTTACCTTGAAATTATCGAACAAAAACTACTAGGTGGTATCACAAATGAATAAACAAACCCTTTTGCAGGCCTTAAAATATCTTGCAAGTGTCCTCTTATCTCTCTTTATCATTGGAGTTGTGACTGGCGTTCTTGTCTTCACATACTATGTCGCCAAGTCTCCTACCCTCTCTGAGAAGGACCTTGTCGCAACAACTTCAAGTAAGATTTACGATAGCGATAACAATCTGATTGCGGACCTCGGTTCTGAAAAGCGGGTCAATGCGTCAACAGACCAGATCCCTACACAGCTAGTAGATGCTATCGTTGCGATTGAGGACCACCGCTTCTTTAATCACCGTGGGGTTGATTTCATTCGGATAGGAGGAGCCTTCCTAAGCAACCTGAAAGGAGGCGGACGTCAAGGGGGATCTACCTTAACCCAGCAGTTGATCAAGTTGACTTATTTCTCCACTTCCTCAGCGGATGCTACCCTTTCTCGGAAAATCCAAGAAGCATGGCTGGCAACTCAACTTGAGCGAAAGGCTACCAAGCAAGAAATCCTGACCTACTATGTCAATAAAGTCTATATGTCCAATGGAAATTACGGGATGCAAACAGCTTCCCAAAGTTACTATGGCAAAGATTTGAAAGATTTGACCCTTCCTCAGATTGCCCTGCTTGCAGGAATGCCTCAGGCTCCTAACCAATATGACCCTTACACAAATCCAGAAGCTGCCACTCAGCGTCGGAATCTCGTATTATCTGAAATGTATGAACTCAAGTACATCTCACCAGAACAATACGAACAAGCTATCAATACACCAGTGACCGACGGCTTACAGAGCTTGAAAAATTCAGCTAGCTATCCTGCCTATATGGATAACTACTTGAAAGAAGTTATTGAGCAAGTCGAAGAAGAAACTGGCTACAATGTCCTTACGACTGGTATGGAAGTTTATACCAACGTTAATACCGAAGCACAGAAAAAATTGTGGGATATTTACAACACGGAAGAATATGTTGCTTATCCAGATGATGAACTGCAAGTGGCATCAACCGTTATGGATGTTACCAACGGGAAAGTCATTGCCCAACTAGGTGCTCGCCATCAGTCTTCCAACGTTTCTTTTGGTACCAACCAAGCAGTCGAAACAAATCGCGACTGGGGTTCTACCATGAAACCAATCACTGATTATGCCCCAGCCTTGGAATACAATGTTTTCACTTCCACTGCTGCCTCAATCCAAGATGCTCCTTACTATTTCCCTGGAACATCTACTCCTGTCTATAACTGGGATAAACGCTATTATGGCTGGATTACTATCCAATACGCTATCCAAGAATCCCGTAACGTACCAGCCGTCAAATCGCTGGAAGCAGTCGGATTAGATAATTCATTGAAGTTCCTCAATGGCCTTGGTATTAATTATCCTGAAATGCATTATTCTAATGCGATTTCAAGTAATACAAGCGAATCTGGTAACCAATACGGAGCAAGCAGTGAAAAAATGGCTGCTGCCTACGCTGCCTTTGCTAATGGCGGTACATATTACAAACCACAATATGTAAACCGAGTTGTCTTTAGCGACGGTACAGAAAAAGTCTTTTCAAATGGCGGTTCAAAAGCTATGAAAGAGACGACAGCCTACATGATGACCGACATGATGAAGACCGTTCTTCAGTCTGGAACTGGTACTAATGCTGCAATTCCAGGAGTCTATCAAGCAGGTAAAACTGGTACTTCCAACTATGCAGATGATGAGCTAGAGAAGTTGACAAAACCTTACTACAGTTCTAGCATTGTCACACCAGACGAGCTATTTGTTGGCTACACTCCACAGTACTCTATGGCTGTTTGGACTGGTTACTCAAATCGCCTCACTCCTGTTTTAGATGATGGAGTTAAGGTGGCAACCGATGTTTACCGCTCTATGATGCTCTATCTGACAGGCAATAGCAATGAAGACTGGACACCACCAAGCGGACTTTTCCGTAGCGGATCCTATCTCTATCTCAATGGTACTTCTACTTACAGCCGCGCTTATACCCAATCATCTTCAAGCTCTACTTCTGAGTCAAGCTCAGAATCTTCAAGTCAAAGTACGAGTGAATCTAGCGAAGAACATAGTAGTACCAACTCTAGTTCCCAAACAAGTTCAATAAGTTCTGGAACAACCAGCAGCTCAACTAGTTCTAACCAAGGAGCTGAACATCGTTAAACTAAAAAAGATTGGATTTCTAAAATCCAATCTTTTTTAGTTTAAATAAATCAATAACTTTCTGCAATTGCTCATCCTATCAAATCATTTCGCCATCAGCAAGAGCTCCCATTGGATCCCACGGTGCTAGGACAATTGGCTCTGCATTGTAGGCTGCCAACTCTTCTGGAGTCAAGAATTCTTTTCTGACTACAATTTGGTAAGTATACTCATCCATCCAAGCGTCGCTAGCGACAAAGTATCCCTTATCTCCAACCTTTTCACCCCAAGAATTTTCTACCTTCCATTTTTTAGCTTGACCCTTTTCATCCAAGTCTACTCCAGCCAGTACCATGGCATGAGTCATGAGGCTTTCGCTATAATCGAGACGACCTGCCTTATCTTGGGTCAACTGGATATCCATACTAGAGGTTAAATCATGCATACCTGCTTCCATGATACCAGCCTTGCGATTGCTGGACTGACCCACATCAGAGCCAAACCAAACAGTCTCACCAGCCTGCATCTGAGCGATAGCTAATTCCTTGAGACGTTTCATTTCTACATTCAAATAGCGAACAGGTTTACCGCCGACTACATTGCCCAACATCTCGACTGTGTAAGACTTGCCATAAGGTTTATCCGCTGTTGGCGCATTGATAATTGACACATAGTCATCCAGCTTGAGGTCTACATATTTTTGATAAAAGGACTGCGGAGTCAAATCAGCTTCCCTATGGTAATTACCATCCTTATCTCTATATGCAAAGTCAAATTTCCGAGGAGGTAAGCCCAACGACATCGCTAAGAAGTTGAAAATTTCCTGTAACAAAGCTTCTTTCTTAGCTTGTAGCGTAGCCTCATCTGTACCATTCAGGGCCAGCTCACGCAAGATTTGCGCATCCTGACGCAAGAGTTTATTGAGCAACTGATTGAGCTCACGGCTATTGCTGGAAGAAATTGACTCCGGATAGACTGACTTAGGCACGACGCCGTATTTCTCAAAAAGTGCCACGACCATATCCCACTGACCGCCATCCTGCTGAGGCGTATCTAGGAGAAACTTGACCTTGCGACTAGTTAATTCTTGGTCAGCCGTTGCCAAAACCTGCTCCAAGAACCAGTTGGACTTTTCATACTTATCCCAAAAGAAGGTATGAGCCTGAGACAGCTCAAAATCCTCCAATTGGAAACCTGCAATCATCTTGTGGCGGAAGGTATTAAGAGCTGCAAACATCCAGCAACGGCCAGATGCTTTTTGATCACTGACCTTATCTTTGGTGAGATCCAGTGAGAAAACAGGTGCATTTTCTACAGCAGCAGTCCGTTTTTCTAAAGAAGTCAAAAGACCATTGTGGCTAATAGCATTTTCCATTGCCGCATACTTGGGGTTAGCCTCATAAGCAGCGTACAACTTATCTGTAAAATCTTGTTTTAATGAATTCATAGAATCCTCCTTGTCATTATACATCTATTATAGAACTTTAAAAAAAGAGCGCAAGTAAAAAAGTTAGGCAAGCCTAACTTTTTCAGGATTATCTCACGTCCTAGCTAGAACTGAGAATATTTACTGGAATTTCTCACTTCCAAAATTCATCAAAAACTGTAATCGGCAAATGCCGTTTGTGCTGGCCTTTGTGCCACCAAGACTCGATCGTTTCTTGGGCTTGGGCTGAAACAGACTTGCCTTCGAGATAGTCGTCAATTTCACTATAGGTCACGCCCAGAGCGACTTCATCCGCAATCCCCGGTTTTTCTTCTTCCAAATCAGCCGTCGGCACCTTTTCATAGAGAGCCGGATCCGCTCCTAAGGCAGCCAAAAGCTGCTTGCCTTGACGCTTGTTGAGACGGTAAAGTGGTAAGATATCTGCTCCGCCATCCCCAAACTTGGTGAAAAAGGCCGTAACATTTTCTGCTGCATGGTCGGTCCCAATGACAGCACCACTGTATGAACCAGCCAAAGCATACTGGGCAATCATTCGGCTGCGGGCCTTGATATTGCCCTTGTTAAAGTCAGAGACTTTGGTACCTGTCGCCTCTACAGCCTTTGTCATGGCATCAGCGGATCCCTTGATATTGACTGTCAGGCTGACATCAGGCTGGATGAAAGCCAGAGCCTTTTGGGCATCGTCTTCATCCGCCTGAACGCCGTAAGGCAGGCGGACAGCGATAAAGCGATAGCTATCATCTCCAGTCTCTGCCCGCATTTCTTCTACAGCCAGCTGAGCCAAGCGACCAGCCAAGGTTGAGTCCTGACCACCAGAAATTCCCAGAACATAGCTTTTTAAAAAAGGATGTTTTCTCAGATAGGCCTTGAGAAAGTCTACCGACTTGCGGATTTCTTCCTCTGGGTCAATGACGGGCTTGAAACCTAATTGGCGGATGATTTCTTCTTGTAGACTCATTTTTCTGCTCCTGTCTGGTAGGCTTTCTTGCGCATCTGGTCAATCAAGTCCATCTTGTCCTGCCAAATATCACGCGCCAAATCGACCGGATAATCTTGTGGATTGAGGACCCGCTTGTATTCGTCCCAGAGTTTGTCAAATTCTTGGCGGGCATAGTCCTGAATTTCAGACAGACTCGGCAACTCGTAAACGAGCTGACCTTCTTTATAAATATCTACTAAGAGCGGCACTGCATCAAAATTCTTGACTGTTTTATTGATATAAGTATAAGTCGGATGGAACATTTCGAGCTCTTCCTGATGATTGACATCCACACCATCATAAGTGATGTAGTCGCCCTCAGACTTGCCTTTTTCACGGCTAGTAATGCGCCAAACCTGCTTCTTGCCCGGAGTCGAAACCTTTTCAGCATTATTGGAGAGCTTGATGGTGTTGCGCAAGTGCCCATTCTCATCTTCAATCGCGACAATTTTGTAAACAGCACCCAGAGCTGGCTGATCGTAGGCAGTAATGAGCTTAGTTCCCACGCCCCAGACATCAATTTTAGCCTTTTGCATTTTCAAGTTGAGAATAGTATTCTCATCCAAATCATTGGAAGCGTAGATTTTAGCATTTGGGAAGCCCGCTTCATCTAATTGCTGGCGAACTTTTTTAGAAATATAGGCCAAGTCTCCAGAATCGATCCGCACACCTAAGAAATTGATTTTATCCCCAAATTCACGCGCTACACGGATGGCCGTAGGAACCCCGATCCGAAGGGTATCGTAGGTGTCTACCAAGAACACACAGTCCCGATGAGTGCTCGCATAAGCCTTGAAAGCCTCGTAATCATTGCCATAAACCTGTACAAGTGCATGAGCATGCGTCCCCAGAACAGGAATATCAAAGAGCTTGCCTGCCCGAACATTGCTGGTCCCATTGGCTCCGCCGATAACGGCTGCCCGCGTTCCCCAAATTGCTGCATCCATTTCCTGAGCACGACGGGTACCAAACTCCATCAACGGCTCATCTTCGATCACAGAGCGGATGCGAGCTGCCTTGGTCGCAATCAAGGTTTGGAAATTCACGATATTTAAAATCGCTGTTTCCACCAACTGACATTGAGCCAGCGGCCCTTCAACCTGAACAATCGGCTCATTGGCAAAAACTAAATCTCCCTCTTTAGCAGAACGCACGGTCAGCTGCATCTTGAAATCACGTAAGTACTCTAAGAAAGCTCCATTATAGCCCAAAGATGCTAAATAGTTCAAATCCGTCTGACTGAATGTCAAATCATTCAGGTAAGCCACAATCCTCTCTAAACCCGCAAAAATGGCATAGCCATTATTGAAAGGATTCTTGCGGAAATAGACTTCAAAAACAGCACGCTTATTATGGATACCTTCGTTGAAATAAACCTGCATCATATTGATTTGATATAAGTCTGTATGTAAAGTCAAACTGTCATCTGGAAACATAATTGAGCTCCTTTTATCATAGTTATTATATATTATAACATAAATTGCAAGAAAGCCTTGATCCAATAGCAAAATACCTCCAGAATTTCTTCCAGAGGTATCTTCTTTTATCTTTCACTTGGAATATTAGATTCCATAAGTCTTGTTCACGCGGCGCATCTGTTTAAATTCTTTTTTATAGGTTACTTTAACTGCTACTTTCATTTTTGCCACCTCGTTTCTTTTGATGCTTTTATTATAGGCCTCAAAGCTTAAGGAAGGCTTAGAATTTTCTTGCAGAAAGCTTAAACTAATAAATCCAAACTCTATCTCGCTAATCCAGAAAATCGCGTTTTTCGAGATGTAAGGATACCAGGTGCCAATTGGCATCCTGCCGCCAGCTAGGATTGGCAACGATTTGACTAGCCACCTTGCGCGCTTCTTCCAAAATGGGATAGTCCTCCACGATGTCCGCCACCTGAAACTCTGGAATACCAGACTGACGGGTCCCAAAAATTTCACCAGAACCACGCATCTTGAGGTCTTCCTCAGCCAGAACAAAGCCATCTGTCGTCTCAGTCATGATTTTCATGCGTTTCTTCCCAGACTCTGTCTTGGGATTGGCAACTAGAACGGCATAAGACTGCTTACTTCCCCGACCCACTCGTCCCCGCAGCTGATGAAGCTGGCTGAGTCCGAAGCGGTCAGCATCCATGATAACCATGATGGTCGCATTCGGAACATTGACACCGACTTCAATGACTGTAGTTGACACTAGAATATCTGTTTTCCCATCCTTGAAATCCTGCATAATGGCTTCTTTTTCGTCATTTTTCATACGACCGTGAAGGAGAGCCACTTGAGCCTGATTGGCAAAGTAGGCCTTGAGTTCTTCCTCTAAAGCAATCGCGTTTTTCAAGTCCAAGGCCTCTGATTCCTCAATCAAGGGAGAAATAAAGTAGACTTGGGCGCCCTTGGCCAGCTCTTTTTTCATCCAGTCCAAGACCACTTCCAACTGCTCATGCTTGACCCAACGAGTGATAATAGGCTTGCGGCCAGCTGGCATCTGGTCGATGATGGAGACATCCATATCACCAAAAGCGGTAATGGCCAAAGTCCGAGGAATCGGTGTCGCTGTCATCATGAGAACGTCTGGATTATTCCCTTTTTCCCGCAAAATCCGACGCTGGTCCACCCCAAAACGATGCTGCTCGTCAATAATGACCAGGCCCAGTCGATGATAGACGACCCCTTCCTGAATCAAGGCATGGGTGCCGACCACCATATCTACTTGCCCCGACTCTATAGCAGCTAAAGTCTCTCTGCGTTCAGCAGCTTTCATACCACCAGTTAGGAGGGCTAAATTCAGTTCAGGAAAGAGCTGAGTCAGACTATCCAAATGCTGCTCAGCCAAAATTTCTGTCGGAACCATCAAAGCTGACTGATAGCCTGCCGTATAGGCGGCATACATGGACAAACCAGCCACCACGGTCTTACCACTACCAACATCTCCCTGCAGGAGGCGGTTCATGTGGGCAGGCGATTGCAAATCGCTGAGAATCTCTTCCAGACTCCGCTCCTGAGCTTCCGTCAGAGAAAATGGCAATGCAGCCTTTTTTTGAGCCAGCATTTTTTCCTGCCAAGGGATAGCCAGTCCCTGGCTGACATCCTTGGTCTCATGCTTCAGAACCTGCAGCTGCATCTGAAAGTAAAAAAGTTCTTCAAACTTGACCCGACGCAGGGCCTGCTTGTATTCCGCTAAGTCCCTAGGAAAGTGCATAGCACGCACAGCTTGAATGCGCCCCAAAAGCTGGTAGCGCTCCAGAAGGACAGGAGGAAGATTTTCCTCCAATAACTGATCCAAACCTTGGTCAAAGGCCACCTTAATCAGCTTGACTAGGCTGGCCTGACTAATCCCTTGAGCAACTCGGTAAACAGGCTGCAAGTCGTCTTCAACCTGAGCTAACACCTTCATCCCCGTCAGACTAGCCTTGGCTTTATCCCATTTACCAAAAATAGCCACCGTCGCTCCCAGTTCGATCTTATCTGCCAGATAAGGCTGATTAAAAAAATTGACTGCAATCGCTACTTCTCCCTGCTTGATTGTGAAACGCAGACGATTGCGCTTGTAGCCATAATACTGAACATTAGCTGGAGTCGCGACAATCCCAGAAATGACCGCCTTTTCTCCATCTTCTAAATCAAGGACATTCTTACTCTTAAAATCTTCATAGCGAAAAGGAAAATAGAGCAGGAGATCCTGCAGGCTCTCAAGACCTAGTTTTTTAAATTTTTCAGCCGATTTTGGTCCCACTCCTGGCAGGGCCGTCAAAGCCTGATGCAGATTCATCCTATCTTCTTTCCTTCTTCTTGATTATCTTTTACTTTTTATACTCTCTCGGTACCCTGTCGCTGATTAAGCAGACCACTTCATAGTTAATTGTACCACGCTTTTCTGCCACATCCGTTGCTGTGATAAGCTCGGCGCCGCTCTGGCCAATCAAGACCACCTTCGTTCCCAAAGGATAGACTCGAGGTAGACGCACTGTGATCTGATCCATGGAAACCCGACCGACAATTGGACAGCGCTGACCATCGATCAAGACATCAAAGCCCTGCATATCCCGGGTCCAGCCATCAGCATAACCCAAAGGAATGGTTCCAATGATTTGCTGGCTATCACTGGTATAGGTCGCCCCATAACCGACATGGGCGCCAGCTTGAATTTCTTTGACGTGAACCAGAGCAGATTTTAAGCTCAGAGCTGGTTTGACCTCATATGGCAAGTCCAGCACTCGTCCGCTAGGATTCAACCCATAGATAATATCGCCCAGCCGAACAGCATTCATAATCGTTTCACTGTGCCAAAGAGTTGTGGCAGAGTTGCTAGCATGCACAATCGGCGGCAAGAAAGCTAACTCACTCAAGACCTCTTTGAAGCGACTTAATTGAGCTACAAAATGACTTGTATCTGATTCGTCAGCTGTTGCAAAATGAGTGAAAATTCCTTCTACCACAGCTCCTGCTGCTTGCAGGCGGCTAATTGCTTGCTGAGCCTCTTGACTATCACGGAAGCCAATGCGTCCCATGCCTGAATCAATCTTGATATGAACGGTCAAGCCTGTCAGATTAGCTTGCTGGCTCAAGAGCTCCTCCAGCCAAGCTAGACTGGCTACCGTCAAGGTAATCTGCTGCTGGATCGCTAAAGGCACAGCCTCCAATGAAGAAACACCCAAAATAAGAATGGATTTATCAATGCCAGCTTCTCGTAGTTCGAGGGCTTCGTCAATATTGGACACACAAAAACCGTCTACCAGTGGCTGGATATGCTGAGAGACAGGAACTGCGCCATGTCCATAAGCATTGGCCTTGACTACTGCCCACTTCTGGACTGACTGGGGAATATGAGCCGCAATTTGCTCAATATTAAATGCAATAGCAGACAGGTCTATGACTGCTTTAGTGGGTCTATGTAGACTAGCTTTCATTGTCTTCCTCCAAAATCACACTGGCGGTCACCAGATTTCCAGCATGACTGATTGATAGCCATACCGAACCAGCAAAGGGGGACTTACTAAAATAAGGTGCCCCCTTATCATCATTTAAAATTTCCAAATCTTGAAAAGTCACAGGGCCAATACCGGTCCCCCAAGCCTTGGCAAAGGCTTCTTTAGCTGACCAGCGACCTGCCAAATATTCCAGCTTTCGCTTGCCCTTTAAGGAGCTAAACCGAGCCAACTCCTGAGCTGTCAAGATTTTCTCAGCAAAGCGCTCATTCTTCTCGTAGGCCCGACCAATGCTGGAAATCTCTTCTATATCTATTCCGTGTCCTCTTATCATACTTCTATCAGGAATACAAAGCAAGCCCCTTCTCCCAAGGAGATTGAAAGAAAATCTAATTTCGACAAGGCAAACCGATGAGAATGACACTGAAATGCATCAAATAGGTTTAACATCATCAAAATTAGATTTTCGTAGAGTATGAACTTGCCTATATTCATTAGTAGACTTCTACCAAAGCCTCCTAATCCTTTCTATTTAAGCTTCTTTTTCTAAGGTCTCATAGATTTCCTGAACGAGTTCTTCTGTCTTATCCCAGCCCAAGCAAGGATCGGTAATGGACTTACCAAAGACTTCTGGCTCATTCTGGCGGCCATCCTCCAAATAGGACTCAATCATGAATCCACGCACAGCCTTCTTGATTTGCTCATTCCAAGCACAGTTGATCAGAGTCTGACGGATAATACGGATCTGCTCCAAATACTGCTTGCCAGAATTATCATGATTGGTATCAATCAGGATGAAAGGATTGGATAGTTTCATTTCTTCATAGTGTTTGATCACATCCAGAAGATTTTCGTAATAGAAGTTAGGCTTGTTTTTACCGTACTCATCTAAAGCACCACGCAAAATCACATGCGCCAGGGGATTGCCTAGAGTTTCCACTTCTTGGCCATGATAAAGGAAGATTTGCTTATTTTGAGCAGCATAGACGGCATTAAACATGACCCCAAGATTGCCAGATGTTGGATTTTTCATACCGACTGGCGCATCAATACCAGAAGCTACAAAACGATGTTCTTGGTCTTCGACCGAACGAGCACCTACGGCATGGTAACTAACCAAATCATCTACCAGCACTAGATTAGAAGGATAGAGCATTTCATCAGCAGTGGTCAAGCCCGTCTCAGTAATAACTCGATAATGAAGCTGGCGCACTGCCTTTAGCCCATTAATCAAACTTGGACTTTTTGAAGTATCTGGCTGGTGAACGAGCCCTTTATAGCCGTCACCATTAGTCCGAGGCTTAGCAGTATAGACCCGCATGACGATAAAGATCTTATCCGCCACCTTCTGCTGCAGGTCAGCCAACCGACGAGCATACTCCAGCACCGCCTCTTCATTGTCAGATGAGCAGGGACCGATAACCAAGAGCAAGCGTTGATCTTCTCCCTTGATGATAGCAGCCAATTCCTGGTCGCGCTGATTTTTCTTTTGTAGAGCTTGGTCTGACAAAATCGTTGCAGACTTGATCTGCTCAATGTCAATTTCCTGACCTTTTTCTATAAATGCCATATTATTTACCTAGTGTATCGTATATCTCATGGACGAGTTCGACCGTCTTGTCCCAGCCTAGACATGGATCTGTGATAGACTTGCCAAAGACTTCTGGTTCATTTTGTCGACCATCTTCCAAGTAAGATTCAATCATAAAGCCACGAACCACCTTCTTGATTTTATCATTCCAGTCGCGGTTGATCAAAGTCTGACGTACAATACGGACTTGCTCCAAATACTGCTTGCCAGAGTTGTCATGGTTGGTATCAATGATAATAAATGGATTTTCTAATCCCATTGCTTCATACTGGGCGATTGTGTCCAGCAGATTATCATAATAGTAGTTCGGAATGTTCTTCCCATATTCATTGATGGCACCACGCAGAATCGCATGAGCCAAAGGATTTCCACTCGTCTCTACTTCCCGATTGGCAAAGAGGAAGCTCTGTTTGTTCTGAGCCGCATAAATGCCATTAAACATAACATTTAGATTTCCAGATGTTGGATTTTTCAAACCAGTAGGGAAATCCGCCCCACTGGCTACAAAGCGGTGCTGCTGATCTTCAACAGAACGAGCACCGATCGCCATATAGGAAATCAAATCATCTACTAGGGGAAGATTTTCTGGATAAAGCATCTCGTCAGCCGTCGTCATTCCAGTTTCTGAAATCACGCGATAATGCAGATTGCGAACCGCCTTAATACCGTTGATTAGGCTAGGTGCCGCTGTCGCATTAGGCTGGTGAATCAAGCCCTTGTAGCCATCACCGTTGGTCCGTGGCTTAGCTGTATAAACCCGCATCACCATAAAGATCCGATCTTTGACTTCTTCCTGAAGAGCTGCCAAACGCTTAGCGTATTCCAAGACAGCTTCTTCATTGTCTGAGGAGCAAGGACCGATAACCAAAAGGATGCGATCATCCTCACCGCGGATAATGGCTTCTAGTTGGCGATCTCGCTCTTGCTTATGAGCTAGAATAGAACCTTCTAGCTTAGCAAGCTGACGCACTTCTGCTACATTGATTGGTTGACTAGTTGCTTTAAAGGTCATCTTCTCTCCTTATAAACTACTTCTTGCGGCCATGACAATTTTTAAATTTCTTACCTGAACCACATGGGCATAAATCATTTCTTTTTACAGAGGATAAATCAACATTTTTTGGAAGATTTGGGTTTTGGGCAGCAATGTTTCGAGTAGCCGTCGTGCTGATACTGTGCTCTGTACGTGGACGTTCTTGCTCATGGATCTGTGCTTTCATCATAAGACGAGTCACATCAAACTCGATAGAGCCGATCATATCATTAAACATCCGGAAACCTTCTGCCTGATACTCAACAACTGGGTTGTTCTGAGCATAGCCGCGAAGCCCCACAGCCTGACGCAATTGATCCAAGGCGTCGATATGATCTGTCCATTTGTTATCTACAACGCGTAGGATCAGCACTTTTTGGAACTCTTGAACTGCTTCCTCATCACGAAGTTTAGAAACCTGATTGGCATAAACTTCAGAAGCTCGTTCCATCAAGTAATCTTTGATCTCTTGATTCGATTTACCTTCTAAATCGTCAGCTGAGATAGAATCCTCTGCTACAAGGTTATATTTAGCAAAATTCAGAATCGCTTCTATCTTTTCATCATGATCTGAATGACTGCTTCCATCCACAATCCGATTAATCGTCCGACGGATCATAGCATGGATTTCTGGAGCCAAATCACGATCTGCTGTGATGACATCATAGCGTTGAGAATAGATGATTTCACGTTGTTCGCGCATGACATCGTCATATTGGAGGACTTGCTTCCGAGTATCGTAGTTATTTCCTTCAACCCGTTTTTGGGCTGCTTCCACCTGACGCGTTAGCATCCGAGACTTGATGACAGACTCTTCTTCGCTCAGATTCATCCGGTCTAGCAAGGCCTTAATACGCTCTGAACCGAAGCGTTTCATCAAATCGTCTTCTAGAGATAGGTAGAATTGTGATTCACCTGGATCCCCTTGACGACCTGAACGTCCACGAAGCTGGTTATCAATCCGGCGGCTTTCATGGCGCTCTGTACCAATGACACAAAGTCCACCCAATTCACGCACACCTTCACCTAGCTTGATATCTGTACCACGTCCAGCCATGTTGGTCGCAATAGTAATAGCTCCACGCTGACCAGCATTCATGATAATCTGTGCTTCTTTATAGTGGTTTTTAGCGTTCAGAACTTCATGAGGAATTCCCGCAGCCACTAATTTTTGAGAAAGATAGTCACTCGTGTCAACCGATACTGTACCGACCAAGACAGGCTGACCTGTTTTGTAGCGTTCCTTGACGTCTTCCACGACTGCTTTAAACTTCGCTTCCAAGCTAGGATACAGCAAATCTGGATGGTCAATACGTTGGACCGGACGGTTAGTTGGAATTGGAATTACGCGAATATTATAAATTTCACGGAATTCTTCTTCTTCTGTTTTACCAGTCCCTGTCATCCCTGATAGTTTTTTATACATACGGAAAAGGTTCTGGTAAGTAATCGAAGCAGATGTCTTTGATTCTTCTTGGATAGGCACAGCTTCTTTTGCTTCAATCGCTTGGTGGAGTCCATCAGAGAAACGACGACCTTCCATTGTACGTCCAGTAAATTGGTCAACGATGAGGATTTCCTGCTTTTCGCTCACGACATAATCCACATCTAAGGTCATAATATAGTTAGCACGCAAGGCATTGTCGATAAAGTGAGTCAAAGCAACATTCTCAAGGTCGTATAGATTTTCTAAGTTAAAGTAACTTTCAGCCTTGTCAATACCAGAATCTGACAAACCAATCGTCTTAGATGGGATATCAATGATATAGTCATCTTTTTGAAGTGTTTTCACAAAGCTATCCGCTCTGTAATAAAGCTGATTCGTATCAGAAGCTGTCGGTCCTGACACGATCAATGGCGTACGCGCTTCGTCAATCAAGATAGAATCCACCTCGTCAACCAAGGCGTAGTTAAGCGGACGCTGCACCATATTTTCAGCCCGAACCACCATATTATCACGCAAGTAGTCAAAACCAATTTCAGAGTTGGTTGAGTAGGTGATATCACAAGCATAAGCTTCTCTTTTTTCCATTGGTGACTTAGATGCTAGGTTGATACCAACAGACAGTCCCAACCAAGAATAAAGTTCACCCATCTCAGTCGCATCACGCTCTGACAAGTATTCATTGACTGTAACAACGTGAACTCCTTGGCCAGATAAGGCATTCAGGTAAACAGGCATAGTCGCTGTCAGGGTTTTTCCTTCCCCCGTACGCATTTCTGGCACATCACCATGGTGAAGGACAATCCCCCCCATAATCTGAACCTTATATGGGAAAAGACCTAAGACACGCTTAGCTCCTTCACGGACAACTGCAAATGCTTCAAACAAAAGTTGATCTAAAGTTTCACCATTAGCATAACGTTCCTTAAATTCAACCGTTTTTGCTTGCAATTCTTCATCGGTCAAGGCTGCCATTTCGTCCTCATAGGACATGACCTTGTCCGCCATCTTTTCTAATTTTCTTATTTCACCTTTATCATTTTCGATGATTTTTTTTAAAATATTAGCCATTTTATTCCTTACTCGCTATGTTCTGTTTATAAATGTTTCCTCTCATTATAGCATGTTTCCCCATATCTTTCAAGAAATAATCCATTTGGCAATTGGCTTGAAAGGCTGGTATTTCTCAATTTACACGCTTATCCACCTAACTCTTCTTGCACTCAGATTTGCTAAATAATCATGGTTTTCACGAAGTAGTTTCTCGCATAATTCTCATAATTTCGATATAATAATAGCAATGAATATCAAAAAAGAAATTATCAAATTATCAAAAGACATTGGCATTTCTAAAATTGGCTTTACAACAGCGGATGACTTTGACTATCTGGAAAAGTCGCTGCGCTTGGCCGTAGAAGAAGGCCGAAATTCAGGATTTGAACATAAGAATATTGAGGAGCGAATTAAGCCTAAGCTGAGTTTGGCCTCAGCCAAGACCATCATCTCTATCGCAGTCGCCTACCCCCACAAGCTCAAGCAACAGCCACAAAAAACTGCTTACAAACGGGGGAAATTCACTCCCAATAGCTGGGGACTGGATTACCACTATGTCCTACAGGACAAGCTAGATCGGCTTGCAAAGGGAATTGAGGAGTTGACTGCCGACTTTGAATATAAAGGCATGGTGGATACAGGAGCCTTGGTCGACACCGCTGTAGCCCGGCGAGCAGGAATAGGCTTTATCGGCAAAAACGGCTTGGTCATCTCCAAGGAATTTGGTTCTTATATGTTTCTTGGTGAGCTCATTACCAATCTGGACATTGAACCTGACCAGCCTGTCGACTATGACTGCGGAGACTGCAATCGCTGCGTGACGGCCTGTCCTACCTCCTGCCTCATTGGTGATGGGACTATGAACGCCAAGCGCTGCCTATCTTTTCAAACCCAAGATAAGGGCATCATGGATCTAGAATTTCGCAAAAAAATCAAGACAGTCATCTATGGTTGCGACATCTGCCAAATTTGCTGCCCCTATAATAAAGGTTTAGACAATCCACTCGCAACAGAGATTGACCCTGAACTAGCTCATCCCGAGCTCCTGCCTTTCTTGGAGCTTTCCAACGGTCAGTTTAAGGAGAAATTTGGCCATATAGCAGGTAGTTGGCGGGGCAAAAACATCCTGCAACGCAATGCCATCATTGCTCTAGCCAATGCCAATGATCGCTCTGCTATTCCCAAACTACTGGAAATTATCGATAAGGGGCAAAACCCCATCCATATCGCTACGGCTATCTGGGCTCTCAGTCAGCTGGTGCGCGAAGCCAATCCTGAAATGATTGAGATGATTCTCGCCGTGAAAAATCCTACAGAAGCTATCAAAGAGGAACAGGAACAATTCCTAAAAAAATTTCACTTAACTAACTAAAAATAAATACAGTCTAATTTATAAACTGCCTTAGAACGCAGCTTATACTAATCAGACTGTATTTTTATGTTATTCAATTAGAAGCCATCTACGTTGGTGTAGATTTTTTGGACATCTTCATCGTCTTCAAGGACGCTATACAATTTTTCGAAGGTTTCTAAATCTTCTCCTGTTAATTCCACTTCAGACTGAGGAATCATTTCCAGCTCTGTCACTTGGAATTCTTGGATACCAGATTCACGCAAGGCTACAATTGCTTTATGTAGATCAGTTGGCGCTGTATAAACAGTGATACTTCCTTCTTCAGCCTCTACATCGTCCACATCTACATCTGCTTCTAAAAGCAATTCAAAGATGCTGTCTGCATCATCACCAGCAAAAACGATAACACCTTTATTGTCAAAAAGATAAGATACAGAGCCACTAGCACCCATGTTGCCGCCATTTTTCCCAAAGGCTGCACGGACATTGGCCGCAGTTCGGTTAACATTAGAAGTCAATGTATCAACGATTAACATAGAGCCATTTGACCCAAAGCCTTCATAACGACCTTCTGTAAAGGTCTCATCTGTATTTCCCTTAGCCTTGTCAATCGCCTTGTCAATAACATGCTTTGGCACTTGCGCTTGCTTAGCGCGATCAATAACGAACTTAAGGGCTGTGTTCAACTCAGGATCTGGTTCACCTTTTTTCGCTGCTACATAGATCTCTACACCGAATTTAGCATAAACTTTTGAGTTTGCGCCGTCTTTAGCTGTTTTCTTAGCTACAATATTGGCCCACTTACGTCCCATTGGAATTTCTCCTTTAACTATTCTACAATTTTAATCTTCCTTATTATAACACAGGAAAGGAGAAAAATCATCCAACAAAAACAGGAAAGTCCCCAATTACCTAAAATTATCTGCTGAAGTACAAACTAAAGATAGAAAAAATTAGGGCACTAGTTCCTTATACATTTTAGAATACCGAGATCAGTCATTACATTTTCTCGATAGCAAAACGAATGATACTAATAAATTTGAGGTAATATCCCTATCATTCTCCAGTAAATCTCCTATTTTACTAGAATATTCTCACATTTCTTACTACCAAAGTTCGCTAATCAAATAAATAAAAAATCGATAACTTCGTAAAGAAGTTATCGATTTTTGCGAGCTGTTAACTAACCGTCCACAACTCTTCAGTGATTACTATCCAAGCTAGAAAGAATTAATCTTCTTCTTTCAATCTTGGTTTAATCAAGCTGACACCTGCGAGTGTTGCAACAATTCCTAAACCAAGCACTGCTGCTGAAGATGATTTCTCACCTGTATTTGGCAGAGCAGTAGTTCCAGGAACTTTCGGTTCCACTGGCTTGTTCGGTACTTGTTTATTTGGTACCGGAGCTGGAGTTGGTGGAACAGGTGTCGGTGTAGGTGGAACTTCTGCCTTCTTGTAAGTTACGACTTCATCGGCTGGTTTAGCTGAATCTGCTGTAACCTTCACATCTGCTACGCTTGCTTTATCCGCTACGTAACCCTTGATGTCTGGTGAAGTTTGTCCCTTGATCACGTCATCTTGTGATGTCCATGGGCCTTTTTCTACGATCGCTTTCGTTACGACGTTGATCTTCAGAATACGCGTGAATTTCGCGCTGTCTGTGAAGCTTGGTGCTGCTTCCTTGCCATTTTCGTATACGTACTTGATC
>NZ_RJPN01000011.1:0-70663 GCF_003944225.1 Streptococcus cristatus | reverse complement strand
ATTTTAAATTATTCAAATGATGGACGTATTTTGAAATCTATTAATTCTCTTGTAAATAGAATAAATAAAATACGGAATAAATTTTGTAAATATGCATGCTTATTTCTTTTTGTTCTTCTATTAGTTGTTTTATCTTTAGTTGCTCTTTTTCTACTCTTTCTCTTGATAAGTATACATGCGCTTTACTTTATATTTATACTCTTTATCTGTTTTTCTATTTCATCATGGATGTTAAAGAATATACATGGGCTTTAACACTTATCTTAAATGAAAATCCCCTCTCATTTGAACTGTCCCTCAAAAGTTAGACAGAAACAATCTAATTTTTGGGGTACAGTTTAGTTTGCTGAGGAATGATATTTAAGAGATTTGAGAGAGAAATTGAATCTTTAGAAAGCATCTTACTACATAATAAATTCTGTCAGTTCGAACCGACCTGATAACTACAACATAATAGCTTTCTTCATACATGTTGTGGGAATTGAGTTGGGATTTGAACAGACCAACGAGTTCAGAGTGCGTACATAAATGAATCTGATGTTCTAGTATCTAACTTGTCCCATATAAATCTTTTGCAACTTTATGGCTTAAAGGCTCTAGGGTTTCTGTGATGGATAAAACCATTATAGAAATTCTAGAGCCTATTTTTTCTCCTCCCAACTCCACACTTGTGTTATAATATTGTCAGTAAAAGAGAAAGTAGGAGCGTGTATGAAAACTCCATTTATCAGTCGTGAGCGTTTGGCGGAGCTGACCGCTCAGTTTCCAACGCCTTTTCATTTGTATGATGAGAAGGGGATTCGAGCGAGAGCGCGGGCTTTGCATGAGGCTTTTGCTTGGAATGCTGGTTTTAAGGAATATTTTGCCGTCAAGGCGACACCAAATCCTGCTATTTTAAAAATCCTCAAGGAGGAAGGCTGCGGGGTGGACTGTGCTAGCTATGTGGAGCTGCTCATGAGCCAAAAGCTGGGCTTTGCTGGGGATGAGATCATGTTTTCGTCCAATAATACGCCAGCTGAGGAATTTCGCCTTGCGCGGGAGCTGGGCGCGACCATTAATCTAGATGCCTATGAGGATGTGGCTTTCTTGAAGGAAGTGGCTGGGATTCCCAAGGTGATCTCTTGCCGCTATAATCCCGGTGGTGTCTTTGAGCTGGGCACCAGTATCATGGATCATCCAGAGGAAGCCAAGTTTGGTATGACCAAGGCGCAGCTGATTCAGGCCTTCAAAGACCTCAAGGAGCTGGGAGCTGAGAAATTTGGCATCCATGCCCTCTTGGCCTCCAATACTGTCAGCAATGACTACTATCCAGCACTGGCTCGACAGCTGTTTGAGTTGGCTGTAGAAGTCGTGGCTGAGACAGGAGTCGAGCTAGACTTTATCAATCTGTCTGGCGGTGTCGGGGTTAACTATCAGCCTGATGGCGAGGAAAATGATATTGCGGTTATCGGTCAGGGAGTTCGTCAGGCCTATGAGGACATCCTGACACCAGCTGGTCTGGGGCAGGTCAAGATTTTTACCGAACTGGGCCGTTTTATGCTGGCGCCTTTCGGTCTCTTGGTTACTAAAGTAACTCATAAGAAGCAGACCTATCGGACCTATCTGGGAGTGGATGCTTCTGCGGTTAATCTCCTGCGTCCCGCTATGTACGGAGCTTATCACCATATTACCAATATGGATCGTCCAGAAGGACCGACGGAGATTGTCGATGTGGTCGGCAGCCTCTGTGAAAACAACGATAAATTTGCCATCCAGCGGGAGCTGCCTGTCAGTCAGATTGGCGATACGTTGGTCATCCACGATACTGGTGCCCACGGCTTCTCTATGGGCTACCAATACAATGCCAAATTACGCTCTAGCGAGATTCTCCTAGAGGAAACTGGGCAGGCTCGTATGATTCGTCGGGCAGAAAGGCCAGAAGATTATTTCGCGACTCTCTATGGCTTTGATTTTGAAAAATAGAGATAATTTGGTATAATAAAGAGTAATGTAAAAAATGAAACAGGAGTTCGGATTATTATGAATACATTGTTAGCAATTTTATTGATTATGCTGGCTTTCTTTGGTGGGATTTTGCTGGGTATGTACTTGCTTCGCCGTCAGGTCGAAAAGGAATTTGCGGAAAATCCACGTCTCAATGTAGAAGCGGTGCGGATGTTGCTCAGTGCCAATGGTCAAAAACCAAGTGAAGCACGCGTTCAACAAGTTTACCGTCAAATCATCAACCAACAAAAAGCAGCAGTTGCTAAAAATAAAAACAAAAAATAAGCTTCTCTCAGACGCCCTTTGGTGGCAGACGGAGATTTCTATATAAAAAATGGGGATTTGGGCTAGGCTTCCAATCCCTTGTTTTAGAAAGAAGACTGTATGGATAACCGACCGATTGGATTTTTAGACTCAGGGGTGGGTGGTCTGACTGTTGTCCGTGAATTGATGCGGCAACTCCCCCACGAGGAAGTGGTTTATATAGGTGATTCGGCTCGGGCTCCATATGGTCCTAGGCCGGCGGAGCAGATTCGGGACTATACTTGGCAGTTGGTCAATTTTCTCTTGACCAAGGATGTTAAGATGATTGTCATTGCCTGCAATACTGCCACAGCTGTTGTCTGGGAGGAAGTCAAGGCTAAGTTGGACATTCCTGTCCTCGGTGTGATTTTGCCTGGAGCCAGCGCTGCTATCAAGTCTACGACTGGTGGCAAGATAGGGGTTATCGGGACTCCTATGACGGTTCAGTCCGACATCTACCGAAAAAAGATTGAGGCATTATCCCCTGAGATGGAGGTGCAAAGCTTGGCTTGTCCTAAGTTTGTCCCGCTGGTGGAATCAAATGAGCTCCAATCTAGCTTGACTAAAAAGGTGGTCTATGAGACACTTCATCCTCTGGCGGGCAAGGTGGATACCCTTGTCTTGGGCTGTACTCATTATCCTTTGTTGCGGCCGATTATTCAAAATATGATGGGGCCGAGCGTCAAGCTGATTGATAGCGGAGCTGAATGTGTACGGGATATTTCTGTCCTGCTCAATTATTTTGAAATCAATCGTAGCCGCGACAAGCACGAACTGAATCATCGTTTTTATACTACAGCCAATGCTAAGAGATTTGCGGAAATCGCAGAAAACTGGCTGAATCTGAAAGTCAATGTGGAGCATGTGACCTTATGACAAAAAACATTTATGAATACAAAGATGCCTCTGACTGGTATGTAGCTGAATGGGGACAGAGTGCCTCTTATAGTGAATTTGAGCGAGTGCCAGCTGAAGCTTCTGATATTTTAGACCGCTTAGAGAGTGTCTTTTCGGAAGAAGAGCTAGGCCTGCCCTTGAATATCACGGTCATTCGCTATGGCTCAGCCTTTCGCTTTTTGACCTTCTTGCTGGATATTTTAAATCAGGAAACGGGTCGAAGCTTGGAATTGTTACAGCGACAGGGAGCCCTTCTCTTGGTTGAAGGAGGAAAACTCCTCTATGTCCATCTGCCGCAAACTGGTGTGGATTTACAAGCCTTTCTGGGAGCAAAAGATGTCAAGGATACCCTCTTGATTGCGACTCGAAATGAAGGCAAGACAGCAGAGTTTCGCAAGCTTTTTGGGAAGTTGGGCTACGAGGTGGAAAATCTGAATGACTATCCTGATTTGCCAGAAGTGGCTGAAACGGGCATGACCTTTGAAGAAAATGCCCGCCTCAAGGCTGAAACGATCAGTCAGTTGACTGGCAAAATGGTTTTGGCAGATGATTCAGGATTGCAAGTGGATGTCTTGGGCGGCTTGCCAGGTGTCTGGTCGGCTCGTTTTGCTGGCGTTGGTGCGACAGATGACGAAAACAATATCAAGCTCTTGCATGAGCTGGCCATGGTTTTTGATATTAAAGACCGCTCTGCTCATTTCCACACGACTCTGGTGGTCGCAAGCCCAGATAAGGAATCCTTGGTGGTCGAAGCGGATTGGCCGGGCTACATTGCCCATGAGCCAAAAGGTGAAAATGGCTTTGGCTATGATCCCTTGTTCTTGGTCGGAGAGACAGGAAAAACATCAGCTGAGCTGACAATCGAAGAGAAAAATGCCCAGTCCCATCGTGCACAAGCAGTGCAAAAATTAATGGAGGTATTTCCAGCATGGCAAAGCAAACAATCATCGTAATGAGCGATTCCCATGGGGACCGTGCCATTGTCGAAGAAATGAAAGAACAGTATCTAGGAAAAGTCGATGCTATTTTCCATGATGGAGACTCAGAGTTACCTTTTGAGGATGAAGTCTGGGAAGGGATTCATGTCGTGGCGGGCAATATGGACTTTTATCCTGGCTATCCAGAGCGGCTGGTGACAGATTTGGATGGGACTATTATTGCCCAGACCCATGGGCACCTTTTCAATATCAACTTTAGCTTCCAAAAGCTGGATCTCTGGGCTCAGGAAGTAGGGGCAGATATTTGTCTCTATGGCCATTTGCATGTTCCAGATGCTTGGATGCAAGGCAAGACTCTTTTCCTCAATCCGGGATCCATTAGCCAACCTCGTGGCTCAATCAACGAACGTCTCTACGCGAAGGTAGAGATTGATGAAGACCGCTTTAGAATTGATTTTTATACGCGAAATCATGAGCTCTATCCAAGCTTGTCCAAGGAGTTTGCCCGATGATTGCTAAGGAATTTGAAGATTATCTGCTGCAGCATGAAGACACTTTTTTGACACCGGGGGAGAATTTGGCAGTCATGATTGACACGCACAATGTGGATCATGCTATTCTCTTGCTTAGCCAGATGACCTATTCACGCATTCCAGTGGTGACTGCGGAGAAAAAGTTCGTTGGCACCATTTCTCTGACGGACATCATGGCCTATCGGATGCAGCATGAGCTGGCAGAAGAAGAGTTTATGTCTATGGACATTGTCCACATGACACGAAAGGATGGTCTGACGGTCGAGCCAGATTACAAGATTGCGGACGTTTTGCACAAGCTGGTGGATGAGTCTTTCCTGCCTGTTGTGGATAAAGAACAACATTTTTATGGTATCATTACTAGAAAGTCGATTTTAAAAGCTGTTAACTCGTTGATGCATACCTTCACGAGTCAGTATGAGATTTCCAAAAAATGAAAGAACATATCACTCCTTTTTTAGAACAAAAAAATATCTCAGAAAATTCAAAATTAGCCTATTCTTACGACCTGGAGCAATTTGTCAATGAAATCCATAGCAAGGTGACGGAAACCAATTTGCGGATTTATCAAGCCTCTATCAAGGATTTTAAGGCAGCTGTCCAGAAGCGGAAGCTCTCTGCGGTCAATCAATTTCTCTACTATCTTTACGAGAACAAGATGATTGGGGAATTTCACCGCTTGACCTTGCCAAAAGTTGCTATTTCCAAGGAACTGGGAAGCGAGCTGATGGACTTGTCAGCCTTTTGGGAAGCTTCTACGGTACCACAAGGCCGGCTGATAGCGCTCTTGATTTTGGAAATGGGTCTCTTGCCAAGTGAAATCCTGCAGGTCAAGGTTGAAGATGTCAATCTTGATTTTCAGGTTTTACGGATTGAGAAGGCTGGGCAGAAGCGGATTATTAAAATTCCTGAAAGTCTGACGAGCGAATTGGGCGATTATTTAACAGGGACTTATTTATTTGAAAAGAATGGCAAGTCCTATTCACGCCAATGGGGCTTTCGCCAGCTAGAAGCTTTCTTGATTGAGCAAGGGCAGGCTAGCTTGTCAGCCCAAAGCCTGCGGGAACAATTTATCCTGCGCCAGCGGGAAAAAGGTGTCGGTATCTACGACATTGCTCGTGATTTGGGCTTGAAGACAGTGATTACATTAGAAAAATACAGATAAGAATGGATATCAAGTTAAAAGATTTTGAGGGGCCGCTGGATCTGTTGCTTCACCTCGTATCCAAGTATCAGGTGGATATTTACGATGTGCCCATTACCGAGGTCATCGAGCAATATCTGGCTTATGTGTCCACTCTGCAGGCCATGAAGCTGGAAGTGACTGGTGAATACATGGTCATGGCCAGTCAGCTCATGCTAATCAAGAGCCGCAAGCTCTTGCCCAAGGTGGTAGATCAGGTGGATCTGGAAGATGATCTGGAGCAGGATTTGCTGAGTCAGATTGAGGAATATCGGAAGTTCAAGCTGCTAGGCCAGAAAATGTCCCTCCAGCATGAGGACCGTGCTCTTTACTACTCCAAGCCCAAGCTGGAATTGGTCTATGAAGACGCTGAGCTCCTGCATGACAAGACAGCTGTTGATCTCTTTTTGGCTTTTTCCAAGGTGATGACCAAGAAGCAGGAGGAGTTTTCCAAGAGTCATACGACCATTGTGCGAGATGAGTACAAGATCGAGGACATGATGGAAGTAGTGCGCCAGCGCTGTCGGGCTCATAAACGTCTGGCCCTGCAGGATATTTTTGCAGAAACCAAAGATATGAATGAAGTGATTACGCTCTTTTTAGCAACCTTGGAGTTAGTAAAGGTGCAGGAGGTGCAGGTCATTCAGGAGGAAAACTTTGGAAATATTTATTTAGTAGGAAGAAAGAATGAGTAAATTAGCAGAGATTGAAGCCCTGCTTTTTGTGGCGGGGGAAGACGGTCTGAAAGTTCATCAGCTATCAGAAATCCTCTCCTTGCCACCAACCGGCGTCATCCAGAGTTTGGAAAAATTGGCGGAGAACTATCAGGCGAATCCTGACTCCAGCTTGACCTTGCTGGAAACTTCAAAGACCTATAAGTTGGTCACCAAGCCTGAATTTGCTGAGATTTTACGGGAGTATTCGCGAGCGCCAATCAATCAGAGCTTATCCCGAGCTGCACTGGAAACCTTGTCGATCATTGCTTACAAGCAACCCATAACAAGGGTGGAGATTGATGATATTCGTGGGGTCAATTCCAGCGGGGCGATTTCGAAGTTACTAGCCTTTGAGCTGATTCGGGAAGATGGTAAGAAGGAAGTCATTGGCCGTCCCAATCTCTATGTGACGACGGATTATTTCTTGGACTACATGGGCATCAACCATTTGGACGAATTGCCGATTGTGGACGAAGCGGAGCTCATTGCTGAGGAAAGTCAGCTTTTCGGAGAGTGACAAGTTCATTCTATAAGGGACGTTTTCTGAACGCTTCCAAGTTTTGAGGGAGACCCTGCTTTCCCTATTTGCCATTTTTCCAGCTGTTAAAGTTGTGAAAATGGTCTCTGTATCTTGTGAAAGGACAATATCGATGAGAATCAATAAATACATTGCCCATGCGGGAATTGCCAGCCGGAGAAAGGCTGAGGAGTTGATCAAGCAGGGGCTGGTGACCGTAAATGGTCAGGTGGTGCGTGAGCTAGCGACCACCATTAAGTCTGGTGACCGAGTGGAAGTGGAAGGCCAGCCTATCTACAATGAAGAAAAGGTCTACTACTTGCTCAATAAACCGCGTGGTGTGATTTCCAGTGTGACAGACGACAAGGGGCGTAAGACAGTCGTTGATTTGCTGCCGCAGGTCAAGGAGCGGATTTATCCTGTTGGCCGACTGGACTGGGACACTTCTGGTGCCTTGATTTTGACCAATGATGGTGATTTCACGGATGAAATGATTCACCCGCGAAATGAAATTGATAAGGTCTATGTGGCGCGTGTCAAGGGTGTAGCCAATAAGGAAGTTCTGCGTCCGCTGACTCGCGGTCTGGTCATTGAGGGCAAGAAAACCAAGCCAGCAGTCTATGAGATTCTCAAGGTCGATCCAGTGAAGAATCGCTCAGTGGTTCAGTTGACCATCCACGAAGGACGTAATCATCAGGTTAAGAAGATGTTTGAAGCAGTGGGGTTGCCAGTGGACAAACTTTCACGGACTCAGTTTGGACATTTGGATTTAACTGGCCTCAAGCCAGGTGAAGCACGTCGATTGAGTAAAAAGGAAGTCAGCCAGTTGCATAATTTGGCTGTGACCAAAACTAAGAAAAAATGATTAAGAAAATATTGATAGCGCCGGTTCGATTTTACCAGCGCTTTATTTCCCCTGCCTTTCCGCCTTCCTGCCGCTTTCGGCCGACTTGTTCCAATTACATGATTGAAGCCATCGAAAAACACGGAGCCAAGGGGGTGTTGATGGGTCTGGCAAGAATTGGTCGCTGCCATCCTTGGTCTAAGGAAGGGGACGATCCAGTACCGGATCATTTTAGTCTTCGGCTAAATGACTCTAAAACAGACGTTGAACGGAAATAGCCTTGTTTCCGTTTTTTTTTGCTAGAGAATAAAGTCCAGCCTTAGCAATTACTATCAGCTTTTCAATATTTTTGTTATAATATTTTTTATGAGAGTTGTTTCGGGAAAGTATGGGGGCAGACCCCTCAAGACATTAGATGGCAAGACAACGCGACCTACGACAGATAAGGTCAAGGGCGCGATTTTTAACATGATTGGTCCTTATTTTGATGGCGGTCGGGTGCTGGATTTGTATGCAGGCAGTGGTAGTCTGGGGATTGAGGCGGTGTCTCGCGGCATGGAGTCGGCTGTTTTGGTTGAAAAAGATCGGCGGGCACAAGCTATCGTGGCAGAAAATATTGCTATGACTAAGGAAGCAGCGCGCTTTGAGCTGCTCAAGATGGAGTCGAGTCGGGCGCTAGAGCAGTTGACTGGTCAGTTTGATCTGGTTCTGCTGGATCCGCCCTATGCCAAGGAGCAGATTATTGCGGATATTGAGAAAATGGCGGAACGCAAGCTCTTGAGTGAGGATATTACGATTGTTTGTGAGACAGACAAGTCGGTTGATTTGCCAGAAGAAATCGCAGACTTGGGTATCTGGAAGCAAAAAATATATGGAATTTCAAAGGTGACGGTCTATGTCAGATAAAATCGGACTCTTTACAGGGTCATTTGATCCCATTACCAACGGACATGTGGATTTGATTGAGCGTGCCAGTCGGATGTTTGATCGCCTGTATGTGGGCATCTTATACAATCCTCACAAAGAAGGATTTTTTAACATCCATGCGAAAAAAAGAATGGTTCTAGCGGCTTTGGCGCATTTGGAAAATGTAGAAGTCATCACTTCCCATGATGAATTGGCGGTCGATGTGGCAAAAAGACTGGGTGTGACTGCCCTTGTCCGCGGCTTACGCAACGGTCAGGACTTGGACTATGAAGCTAGCCTGCATTTTTTCAATAAGGACTTAGCACCTGACTTGGAGACCGTTTTTTTGCTGAGTCAGCCGGCCTATCGATACATCAGTTCTTCAGCGATGCGGGAATTGATTGCTTTTCAGCAGGAACTTTCTGCCTATGTACCAGTGAGTGTGATTGAGGAGTTAGAGAAAAAAGATGAATAATGACATGACAAATCCGAAAACGATGACGAAGGAAAATAAACGTGGTTTAACAGTAGTTGGTTGTGCTGGAGTGGCCTCTATTATTGTGGTCGTGCTCTTCCTTTTCTCTTTCATTGTTCCCCTGCCTTACTACATTGAGGTGCCTGGGGGAGCAGAAGACATTCGGAAGGTTCTGACTGTGGACGGAAAAGAGGATCAAGCACCGGGTTCCTACAATTTTGTGACTGTTGGGATCCAGCATGCGACCTTTGCTCATCTGGTCTACGCTTGGTTGACGCCTTTCACCGATATTTATTCGGCTCAGGATATGACGGGTGGCTCGAGTGATGCTGAGTATATGCGCATTAACCAATTTTATATGGAAACGTCGCAGAATATGGCCAAATACCAAGGTCTCAAGGCTGCGGGAAAAGACATCAAGATGAACTATCTGGGTGTGTATGTTCTAAAAGTAGCTCCGAATTCGACCTTTAAAGGGATTTTGAATATTGCGGATACGGTGACGGGAGTCAATGACAAGACCTTTGAAAGCTCGGAAGACTTGGTCAAATATGTGAATTCTCAGGCCTTGGGCGATAGTGTCAAGGTGACCTATGAGGAAGATGGAGAAACTAAGACAGCGACGGGGAAAATCATCAAGCTGGAAAATGGCAAAAATGGAATTGGTATTAGTTTGATTGACCGTACGGAGGTCAACAGTAGTGTTCCGATTGAATTTTCGACTGAAGGTATCGGTGGTCCCAGTGCTGGCCTCATGTTTAGCCTAGCCATTTACACTCAGCTGGCTAATCCAGACCTGCGAGATGGCCGCGTGATTGCGGGAACGGGCAGCATTGACAGAGAAGGCAAGGTTGGAGATATTGGTGGGATTGACAAAAAAGTTGTCTCTGCTGCCAAGATTGGAGCGACAATCTTCTTTGCTCCGGATAATCCTGTCAGCGAGGAAGAAAAAAAGGCTAATCCTAAAGCCAAGACTAACTATGAAACGGCGCTTGAAGCAGCCAAGGAAATCAAAACGGATATGAAAATCGTGCCGGTCAAAACCCTTCAGGATGCGATTGATTATTTAGAAAAAACCAAAAAATCTTAGTTTCGGCTAAGATTTTTGTCTTTTAGAGACGACCGAAGAATGTTTTTTATTAAATCGTCTGACTTTTTACAGAAAGATCTTTTTCTTCTGAAAAAATATAAATTCCCCTTGTTTTGTGATAAAATAATATGAAGTAAGATAGATGAATGACAAAGGATAGGTATGCGTAAAGAGATTTCACCTGAGTTGTATAATTACAATAAATTCCCTGGCCCAGAATTTAAGCAAATGGGCAGCAAGATAATTGCAGAAAAATTTGAGTTTGAATTGGTGGAGAATTATAAAGAGGCCTTTGACTTGACGGCCTTTCACCAACGCTTTTCAGAAATTCTGAATAAGTTTGACTATATTGTTGGCGACTGGGGCAATGAACAGTTGCGGTTGCGCGGTTTTTATCGGGATGAGAAAGCCAAGGAAAATGCAGAGAAAATCAGCCGTTTACAAGACTATCTGCTAGAGTATTGTAATTACGGCTGTGCCTATTTTGTTTTAGAAAATGCTCAGCCAAGACGGGCTGCCTTTGACAAAAAATCCCATCATAAGAGAAAATCGGACAGCAAAAAACATCCAGAAATTTCTAGGGAACGTGGCTCTAAAAGAATGAAGGATGATCAGCAAAAACATCGTTCAAAGGTAAACAAGAACAAACAACAGAAACAAGGCAAACAGGCAAAGCAAGCAGCATCTAGTCAATCGCAGCGCCATTTTGTCATTCGCCAGAAATAAAGGAGAAACATGAAACCATCGATTTATAGCTTAACGCGAGAAGAAATGATTGAATGGGCGGAAGCTCAGGGAGAAAAGAAATTCCGTGCTGCCCAGATTTGGGAGTGGCTCTATCGCAAGCGTGTCCAGTCGTTTGAGGAAATGACCAATCTATCCAAGGATTTGATTGCCAAGCTCAATGATCAGTTTGTTGTCAATCCGCTTAAACAACGTATTGTTCAGGAGTCGGCTGACGGTACGGTCAAGTATCTCTTTGAGCTGCCGGATGGTATGCTGATTGAGACGGTACTTATGCGCCAGCATTATGGACTTTCTGTCTGTGTGACCACCCAAGTTGGCTGTAATATCGGCTGTACCTTCTGTGCCTCTGGCTTGATTAAAAAGCAACGCGACCTTAATAATGGTGAGATTGTTGCGCAGATTATGCTGGTGCAAAAGTATTTTGACGAGCGTGGTCAGGACGAGCGGGTCAGCCACATCGTCGTTATGGGGATTGGCGAGCCTTTCGATAACTATAAGAATGTCCTGAAGTTTGTCCGGACGGTCAATGATGATAAGGGTCTGGCCATCGGTGCCCGCCATATCACGGTTTCGACTTCAGGGCTGGCTCATAAGATCCGTGACTTTGCCAATGAAGGCGTGCAGGTCAATCTGGCTGTTTCACTGCACGCACCCAACAATGAACTGCGTTCTAGTATCATGAAAATCAACCGAGCCTTTCCGATTGAGAAGCTCTTTGCAGCCATTGAATATTATATCGAGACCACTAACCGTCGGGTAACTTTTGAGTACATCATGCTCAATGAAGTCAATGATGGCGTAGAGCAGGCCAAGGAACTGGCAGAATTGCTGAAAAATATCAAGAAACTGTCCTATGTCAATCTTATTCCTTACAACCCAGTTAGCGAGCACGACCAATACAGCCGCAGTCCCAAAGAGCGTGTGATGGCCTTCTATGACACCCTCAAGAAAAACGGAGTTAACTGTGTGGTTCGTCAGGAACATGGTACAGATATTGATGCAGCCTGCGGCCAGTTGCGTTCCAATACTATGAAGCGAGATCGTGAGAAAGCATTGGTAGAAAATGTTCAGCCTTAAGAATTATTTGACTTCAGATGGTGAGCTGACTGCTAAGGGACGGAGATTGCTGATAGGAGGAAGTTGGCTCTATTTCTTTATGCTTTGCATTCTGTGCTTTATTCCTCAGGTTCCAGAGCCGGGAATGGAAACGCCAGGAATCCAGTATTTTGGTCGAGTAGTGGTTCTCTTGGTTCCTTTTAATTCCTTTGTTAATATTGGCGAAATTACGTCTTGGATCCAACTGGTCAAGGTTTTTGTCCAAAATTTGGCTAATATCTTTTTGCTGTCGCCATTGGTTTTTCAATTGCTTTGGCTCTTTCCAAAGCTGCGGAGTACCAAGAAAGTTGTCTGGCTGAGCTTTGGGATGAGTCTGTCTATCGAAGTGACTCAGGTTCTGCTGGATCTTCTTATCAATGCTAATCGAGTTTTTGAGATTGATGATCTCTGGACCAATACTTTGGGCGGTTATCTGGCTTGGCGGGCATTTCAGCTTGGTCAGAAAATCTGGAAAAATCGCCAAGGCGACGCTTTCAAAAGAGACTAGCAAGATAAAGGTTCGGATTTAGGATAAAAAATTAAATTTTTTCTTGACAAGAAAAAGGGAAAGGCCTATAATAAAATAAATCATCAGAAAAGTAATAATTTTTTCTACTTTCAGGGAGTCTGTGGTTGGTGGAAACAGGCAGTGGAAGGTTATGAAGTGGGCTGATGGAAAAAATGAATTTGAAACAATAAAAATTCGGTGAGCACACCTTACAGTGCAGCTTGTTGTTAGACAAGACAGAGATATGGAGGTAGTCTATACTTTTCCCCATAATTGAGGTGGCACCGCGATTTTACGCCCTCACACAGAGTTTTTCTGTGTGTGGGTTTTTGTTTTGCTTGAAAATAAAGAAAAGAGGAAATCAAGATGACAGAAACTAAAGGATATTTTGGACAATTCGGCGGCTCCTTTGTACCAGAGCCTATCCAGGCCTTGCTGGATGAATTGGAAGCGACTTTTGAGAAGTACAAGGATGACCCTGAATTTTTAAATGAATACCGACATTATTTGGCGGACTATTCAGGTCGGGAAACCCCGCTATACTTTGCAGAAAGTCTGACCCAGCATCTGGGTGGAGCTAAGATTTATCTGAAGCGGGAAGATCTCAATCATCTGGGCTCCCATAAGCTTAATAATGTTTTAGGACAGATTATTCTAGCTAAGCGCATGGGCAAGACCCGAGTCATTGCTGAAACTGGAGCTGGCCAGCATGGTGTGGCAACTGCGGCAGCCGCAGCTAAGTTTGGTATGAAGTGCGATGTTTACATGGGTGCAGAGGATGTAGAGCGCCAGCGCCTTAATGTCTTCCGCATGGAAATGATGGGAGCGACTGTTCACGCGGTAGAAACAGGCACCAAAACCCTCAAGGATGCCGTTGATGCAGCCTTTGGAGCTTGGATGAGTGATTTGGAAGCCTTCTATGTTTTGGGTTCTGCTGTCGGTCCTCACCCTTATCCGACCATTGTCCATGAGTTCCAAAAGGTGATTAGCGAAGAATCTCGACGTCAGATTTTGGACAAGGAAGGCCGCTTGCCAGACTATGTTATTGCCTGCGTAGGCGGTGGCTCCAATGCTATCGGCGCTTTCTCTCAGTATGTGGCGGATGAAGAAGTCAAGCTGGTTGGTGTTGAAGCGGCTGGACGGGGTCTTGATACAGACCAGCATGCGGCGACTATGACCAAGGGAAGTGTCGGAGTAGTGGATGGTATGAAGACTTACGCTGTCTTTGCTGAAGATGGTCAGGTGGCGCCGGTTTACTCCATTTCAGCAGGCTTGGACTATCCGGGAGTTGGTCCCGAACATGCTTTCTTTAAAGATTCTGGTCGAGTAGAGTACGTAGCAGCGACAGATGATGAAGCTGTGGATGCCTTGCTTCTCTTGACACAAAAGGAAGGGATTTTGCCAGCGATTGAAAGCTCTCACGCTATTGCTGAAGCGATTAAGCGAGCTCCGCAATTGTCATCCGACCAAATCATCATTATCAATGTATCTGGTCGTGGAGATAAGGATGTGGCAGCCATTGCCGACTATCTAGAAAAACGAAAATAAAATACCCAGCAGAAGAGTAGTAACATTCCTCCTTTCAGAGAGTCTGTGGTGCTGTAAACAGGCAGGAGAAGTTATGAAATGGGCTGTTGGAGTCAACATTTAGTCCTTTAGTTGAACTTTTATTACTTTGTTAGCCTACTTTGCTATGACTCGGTGTGCTGCCTTGTTCTAAAAGGGATCTAAATGACTGCAAATAGGTAAATGAGATGTGGAGCCTGAAAACTCCATAACTGAGGTGGCACCGCGATGAAACGCCCTCACAGGATGAACTGTGCGGGCGTTTTTCTGTAGTTTTAGAGCAAGTTATGACAGTGGACAGGTGCTACCTGTTCTTGTGAAAAGCAGTCATGGCTAGCGAATTGCTCCTACCTAAACGCTTCTGATTGAATAGAAAGAAAGATTATGCAAAAGATTTTACCAGCTGATATTTTATCTCCGATCCTAGCTTATATGCGGATTCAGGGCGACCACAAGGTGATTTTGGAAAGTATTCCGAGAGATAGCGAGACAGCTCGCTTTTCTATCCTAGCTTATAATCCAGTTTTTGAAGTCCGCTATGAAAATGGCCAGTTAACAAAGAATGGGCAAGTAATCGAGGCAGATCCCTTGGACTATCTGCATGAGTTGGCCGTAAAAAAAGTCCATCATTCAGACCTGCCTTTTGGCGGTGGAGCCATTGGCTTTGTCGGTTACGATATGATTTCCCTCTATGAAGAGATTGGCCAGATTCCAGCTGATGTGATTGGAACGCCAGACATGCACTTTTTTGTCTATGAGAGTTACATGGTTTTTGACCATAAAAAAGACAAGGTCTATATCGTCGAAGATGCACTCTACAGCGACCGAAGCGAAGCAGAATTGGGTGCTAGTCTGGAGCATATCATGACTGAGCTGGCGCAGCCAGCGGCAGATGAATTTTCACCGCTGGAACTGTCCAGTTTGAATTTCCAGAACCACATCGAGCAGACCGCTTTTGAAAAAATGGTGGAAGAAGCGCGTAACTTGATTCGGCAGGGCGATATGTTCCAATGTGTGCTCAGTCAACGCTTTTCAGCGGAGTATTCTGGTAGGCCGCTGGATTACTATCGCAATCTGCGTGTGACTAACCCTTCCAACTATCTCTACTTTTATGATTTCGGAGATTATCAGATTATCGGAGCCAGCCCGGAAAGTCTGGTGTCTGTCAAGCAGGGGCAGGTTACGACCAATCCTATTGCTGGGACCAGACCGCGCGGGAAGGATGAAAGAGAAGATAAAGCCTTGGCAGAGGAGTTACTGGCTGACGAGAAGGAAGTGGCGGAACACCGCATGTTAGTTGATTTGGGGCGTAATGATATCGGTAAAATTGCTCAAAATAACAGCGTGGAAGTCACTAAGTACATGGAAGTGGAGTATTTCCGCTATGTCATGCACCTGACCAGTGTAGTTCGTGGTCAGCTTCTGCCCCAACTGACAGCTATGGATGCGCTCAAGTCAACCTTGCCGGCTGGTACCGTCTCGGGCGCGCCTAAGATTCGAGCTATGAAACGCATTTATGAGCTGGAGCAGGAAAAACGTGGCGTTTATGCGGGGGCTATCGGCTATCTGTCTGTGACAGGGGATATGGATTTTGCCATTGCTATCCGGACCATGATTTTGAAAAATGGCAGAGCTTACGTTCAAGCTGGAGCTGGTATTGTTTATGACTCGATCCCTGCTAATGAATACCAAGAAACCATCAACAAGGCCAAATCAATGACCAAGATAGGAGAGATGCAATGATTTTATTGATTGATAATTATGATTCTTTTACTTACAATCTAGCCCAATATATCGGCAATTTCGCAGAAGTTAAGGTCTTGCGTAATGATGATGCAGGCCTTTATCAAGCGGCAGAAGAAGCGGATGCCTTGGTGCTGTCTCCAGGTCCAGGCTGGCCAGCAGATGCAGGGCGGATGGAAGAACTTATCCGCGATTTTGCTGGTAAAAAGCCGATTTTGGGGATTTGCTTGGGGCACCAAGCCATTGCAGAAATATTTGGCGGAAAGCTAGGCTTGGCTCCCAAAGTCATGCACGGCAAGCAGAGTATTCTGCGTTTTGAAAGAAAATCTCCTATTTATCAAGGGATAGAGGATGAGCAGCCAGTTATGCGTTATCATTCGATTTTGATTGAGGAGATGCCAGAGGACTTTGAAGTGACAGCTCGGGCAATTGATGACAACTCTATCATGGCTATCCAGCATAAGCACCTGCCCATTTATGGTTTTCAGTATCATCCAGAAAGTATTGGGACGCCGGATGGCTTGTCGTCCATCAAAAATTTCATCGACTTAGTCAAATAGGGGAAGAATTATGAAAGAAATTATTGCAAAACTAGCAGATTTTAAGGATTTAAGCAGCTCCGAAGTGTCAGATGTGCTAGAGCGCATCGTTACTAGAAGAGTAACAGAAACACAAATTGCAGCCTTTTTGCTGGCTCTCAAGATGAAAGGGGAAACGGTAGAGGAACGGACAGCTTTGGCCCAAGCCATGCGAGGTCATACTCCGCAGATTCCTACTACAATCCGCACAGCCATGGACAATTGTGGAACTGGTGGTGACAGATCATTTAGTTTCAATGTTTCGACCACAGCGGCCTTCGTATTAGCAGGTGGTGGGATCAAGATGGCTAAGCACGGCAATCGCTCCATTACCTCTAAATCAGGATCGGCTGATGTTTTAGAAGCTTTAGGGATTAACCTAAACATGGATACAGCCAGCTTGGGTAAGGTCTTTGATCAGACGGGTATAGTCTTTCTTTTTGCTAAGAACCTTCATCCAGCTATGAAATATATCATGCCAGCTCGTCTCAGTCTAGGTGTTCCCACTATCATGAACTTGACAGGGCCGCTCATCCATCCTATGGTTTTAGAAACCCAGCTTTTGGGCACCAGTCGGCCAGATATGCTGGAGAGCACGGCAGAAGTTTTGAAAAATATGGGCCGCAAGCGTGCAGTGGTCGTGTCGGGTCCAGATGGTCTGGACGAGGCCGGTCTTCATGGTCGTACCCAGTACGCTTTGCTAGCAGATGGGGAGATCAGCCTGCATAGCTTTCTACCGTCAGATATTGGCATGGAAGAAATTCCTCTTGAAGTGATTCGTGGAGGTAATGCCAAAGAAAATGCAGATATTCTGGTATCTGTCCTGCAAAATCAAGCCAGCCCTTATCTGGAAATGACAGTTCTGAACGCAGGTCTAGGCTTCTATGCTAATGGGAAATCAGACAGCATAGAAGAAGGAATAGCTTTGGCTCGCCAAGTGATTACCAGTGGAGCAGCCTATGAAAAACTCAAGCAACTACAGGAGTATCAGAAATGAGTAAAGAATTTCTCCCGACCATTCTAAAGCAAAAAGAGCAGGAAGTCGCAGCTATGTCCTATGAAGAGCTGCAACCCCTGCGCTCGACCTATTCCCTCTATGAGTATCTCAAAAGCCAGTCAAAAGAGCTGCAGCTGATTGCTGAGGTTAAAAAAGCCAGCCCCAGTCTGGGAGATATAAATCTTGCTGTGGATATTGTGGAGCAGGCTCGCACCTATGAACGATGCGGTGCAGCCATGATTTCGGTCCTGACAGATGAGATTTTCTTCAAAGGACATCTGGATTACCTGAGAGAGATTTCCAGTCAAGTGACCATTCCGACCCTCAATAAGGACTTTATCATTGATGAAAAACAGATTGTTCGCGCCCGCAATGCAGGAGCGACAGTCATTCTTCTGATTGTAGCTGCCTTGCCTGAAAAGCGGCTGCAAGAACTCTATGATTTTGCGACAGGTTTAGGCTTGGAAGTTTTGGTTGAAACCCATAATCTGGCGGAGCTGGAAATTGCTCATAGAATAGGAGCTCGGATTATCGGTGTTAATAATCGCAATCTAGTTACTTTTGAGACAGATATCAATACAAGTCTTCAGCTATCTGCCCATTTCAAAGATGACAGGGTTTACGTATCTGAGTCCGCTATTTTCAGCAAGGAAGATGCTGAGCTAGTAGCTCCTTATTTCCATGCGGTTTTAGTCGGAACTGCTTTGATGCAGGCTGAGGATGTGGCAGAAAAGATTAAGGAGCTGAAAATTGACAAAGGTTAAGATTTGCGGCTTATCAACGGCCAGCGCTGTGGAAACGGCATGCCAGGCTGGTGCAGATTACATTGGCTTTGTCTTTGCTGAAAGCCGTCGAAGGGTCAGTTTGGAGCAAGCTCAGAAGCTAGCTGCCTTGGTGCCAGCTACTGTTCGAAAGGTAGGAGTTTTTGTTTCTCCAAGCTTGGCAGAGCTGCAGGAAGCTATTTCAGTGGCAAATCTGGATTTGGTACAGATTCATGGCGATTTTGATGAAGAGCTTCTGACTCAGATTGGCCGGCCGGTTATTCGAGCTTATCAGGTCAAGGGAGTGTTAAAAGGAGTCAGCCAACAAGCGGACTACCTGCTCTTTGATGCCCCTCTTGCCGGTAGTGGTCAGACCTTTGACTGGCAAGCTTTTGACAAGAATCAAATCCACCAGCCCTTCTTTATCGCCGGTGGTTTGAATGCAGGAAATGTCCGAGAAGCGATTCAGCACTTTGCTCCTTACGCAGTTGATGTCTCCAGCGGGGTCGAGACTGACGGCCAGAAGGACTTAGAGAAGATAAAAGAATTTATAGAAAGAGTGAAAGATGGCATATAATCAACCCAATCAAGAAGGATTTTACGGTGAGTTTGGTGGACGCTTTGTTCCCGAAACGCTGATGACAGCAGTTTTGGAACTGGGCAAAGCCTACCGTGAGAGTAAAAAAGACCCAGCCTTTCAGGCTGAGCTGGATGAGTTGCTGAAGAAGTATGTAGGGCGGGAGAATCCTCTCTATTTTGCTAAAAATCTAACAGCTTATGCTGGCGGTGCTAAGATTTATCTAAAGCGGGAAGACCTCAACCATACCGGGGCCCATAAAATCAATAATGCCCTAGGCCAGGTTTTATTAGCCAAGCGAATGGGCAAGAAGAAAATCATTGCCGAGACTGGTGCGGGTCAGCATGGAGTAGCCACTGCCACAGCTGCAGCTCTTTTCAATATGGACTGTACTATCTATATGGGCGAAGAGGATGTCAAGCGCCAAGCCCTTAATGTCTTTCGGATGGAACTTCTTGGAGCCAAGGTGGAGTCTGTGACCGATGGCTCTCGAGTCCTCAAGGATGCAGTCAATGCTGCCTTGCGAGCTTGGGTGGCTCAGGTGGATGATACTCACTATATTATGGGCTCAGCCTTGGGACCCCATCCTTTCCCAGAGATTGTTCGCGACTATCAGAGCGTGATTGGGCGTGAGGCCAAGCGCCAGTTTGCTGAGCAAAATGCAGGTGCCTTACCAGATGCTTTAGTGGCCTGTGTTGGCGGTGGTTCCAATGCTATTGGGCTCTTTTATCCCTTTGTAGATGATAGTACAGTGGCTATGTATGGAACAGAAGCAGCTGGGCGGGGCGTGGATACAGATGAACACGCTGCGACCTTAACCAAGGGCCGGCCGGGTGTTTTGCACGGTGCCTTGATGGATGTCTTGCAGGATGAGCAAGGACAGATTCTGGAAGCTTTCTCTATCTCTGCCGGGCTGGACTATCCGGGCATCGGTCCTGAACATTCTCATTTTAATGCTATCCAGCGCGCCACTTATGTGCCAGTCACGGATGAAGAAGCCTTGGAAGCCTTTCAGCTCCTGTCTCGTATCGAAGGGATTATTCCTGCTCTAGAGTCTAGCCATGCTATTGCTTACGCAGTTAAGCTGGCTAAGGAGTTGGGACCAGATAAATCAATGATTGTCTGCCTATCCGGCCGTGGTGACAAGGATGTCGTTCAGGTAAAGGAACGCTTGGAAAGAGAAGCGGCTCAAAAAGGAGGTGCCCATGACTAAAACACTCACTCAGCATTTAGAAGCCATTAAAAAAGCAGGTAAGGGAATTTTCCTTCCATATATTATGGCTGGTGATCATGAGAAAGGTTTGGCAGGCTTACCAGAAACCATCTCATTTTTGGAAAACTTGGGCGTGTCAGCCATTGAAATCGGTCTGCCGTTTTCAGACCCTGTTGCAGACGGGCCAGTTATTGAAGAAGCCGGTCTGAGAAGTCTGGGTCACCATACTTCCGCCAAGTCTTTAGTGGCAAGCTTGCAGCAATTGGACACTCAGCTGCCTCTCATTATCATGACCTACTTCAATCCAATTTTTCAATATGGCCTCAAAGATTTCGTCAAGGACTTGGCTACGACGCCGGTTAAAGGATTGATTATTCCGGATCTGCCCTACGAGCATAGAGACTTTATCTTGCCTCTGCTGGAAGATTCGGATATTGCTCTAATTCCTTTAGTGAGCCTGACTACTGGACTAGAACGTCAGCAGGAGTTGATTAAGGATGCAGAAGGTTTTATTTACGCTGTAGCCATCAACGGTGTGACGGGTAAGAGCGGCAGTTATCGCAATGATTTGGACCAGCATTTGAGCAAACTCCATGATATTGCAGAGATTCCAGTACTGACGGGCTTTGGTGTTTCGACTTTAGAAGATGTTGAGCGCTTCAATCAGGTCTCAGATGGCGTCATTGTCGGATCTAAGATTGTCAAAGCTCTTCATGAAAAGGACGCCAGCATAGAATCCTTTATCCAAGAAGCAGCAGCTTATAAGAAATAAGAACCACCACACCAAACAAAAGACAGGGTGCAAATGCCAGCCTGTCTTTTTTCTTTTTAAAGCAGAAATAGGCGAGGCTAGAGAAACTAGCGATTTGGATAAGAACTAGAGCCTGACCCATGTTCTTGAATTTTAGCACCATAAAAAAGTAACTTTGGTATAATTCATTTTTAAAAAATGTTTGATTTTTGATGTTGATTGAATATTAGTTTGGGTATTGCTTATGAATGGTATCTATATAGCTGGTGAAATGTTTCAAGAAATGCTTAGGAGATATAACAGTGATGTATTTTCCAAAAGCAAGCAAGGTATTGTATCCCCAATCATTGTCGTTTAACGGATAAGTAATCTCGTAAATATCGCTATTAATAGGTTTTATGGCATTATAGCCTAAGAGTTCCACAAATCGATCAAGGACAATTTTCTGGACATGCAGGATGACAGGTACTTTGTTTTCATTCATCCATGTACCACCATCATAGGGAAGTGGTGTAAAATGTCTTTTTGAAAAAGTATCGGAGAGAGTAAGTTCACTAATTCTAGCAACTTTAAAAACAGAAAAACGCGCTTTATCAGTATCGTAGGCATCCATATACCAGCTCCGGTCCTTATAGACAATACGGTAAGGCTCACAATTTTTTTGACTCACCAGTCCTTGTGCATTAATATAGGAAAATTTTATTTTTACTCTACCTCTGATAGCTTCCAATAATTTAAAAATCAAAGTTCGTATTTCCAAGTTCCCTTGAGATAGAGACAAATCAATTTCGAAATCAGAGTATGCATTAATAGCATTTAATTTCAATATAGCATTGAAAGTAGAGGCATCTTCCAATACTTGATAGCGACTTTTCAAACCGGATTCGATTGAAAGTCGTTCGGATTGAGTCAGGGGAGGTTTATCAGTTTGAAAGTCTTCCATAAGAAAAATTCCTCCGTTTTTTCCTTTCGTTACATAGAGAGGAATGCCTGCAAGAGATAAATCATCAATATCTCTCATAATAGTTCGGGTGCTGACTTTAAAAAGTTTTGATAGTTCTTTAGCTGTTGTTTTTCGTTGATTTACTAAATGAGAAATTATTCCCATCTGACGGTCAATTTTCATGATTTTCTCCTTAAATATGACAGATAGGTGTCATATTATCTTTGTTATGATTATACCATAAAGAAAGGAGTTCATATGATGAAACATCAAACCAAACCATCGTTTACCCTGATTGGCAGGAGTATTTTGATAGAAGGAACTACGGTTCATGAACAGCACTATTCTAAAGAGAAGACAGCGTTCTATGCTCAGTTATTTAAAGAAGGAATGCTGGGGAAATTGATGCCCCATTCTCTAGACAAAAAAGGCTATGCTTTGATTGTTCCTCATAAAGATGGTATTCAATACTACGCAGGAGTTGCGGCAAAGAATGCTGTGGCAGGCTACGAAAGCATTCTTGTCCCAGAGAAAGATTATTTAGTAAGTTCAGCCAGTGGTGATAAATCAAGACTCCTGTTTGACCAATTGGAGGATAACTTTTTTGAGGAAGAAAGCAGTTCCCTTTACCAAGATGGAATTATCTTAGAAATACTTTTAAACGGGAATCCTATGGATGCAGAAGTTGAGCTTTGGGTTCCAGTTCAGTAAAAGAGTAGGAATTTATAAGAAATAAGAACCACCACACCAAACAAGAGACAGGGTACAAATGCTAGCCTGTCTTTTTTCTTTTTAAAGCAGAAACAGGCGAGACCGGAGAAGCTAGCGATTTGGATAAGAATGAGAATTTCTGTCAGGCTGAAAATGGCTGAGCAGGAAGCAAGAAAGAGAAAATCCCCAGCTCCAATGCGAAGATTAAAAAAGAAGGCTAGGAGTCCTAGGGCTAAAAAGAAGAGCATGAGCGGATTGATACCTGCTGTAGCCATCAGCAAGAACTGAAAAATTAGCCAGATTAGAAGAGGGTATTCTTGCTCACGCTGATCGTAGATGGCTAGGGTCAAGCCCATCGTTAGCAGTAAGAGCTGGGCTAGCGAAAGATAACCTAAACTCCAGCTTAGAAAAATCAAGCCCAGCACTAACTCAAAAGCAGCATACCAGACAGGAAGCTGGATCTTGCAGAAACGGCAGCGGAAGCTACTAAGAAGTTGAGAAAGGATGGGGATCAAATCCCTTGCTTTGAGTATCTGCTTGCAGTTGTCACAGTGGCTGCTTGGTGAGATGATGGATTGTTCTGGGAAGCGGTCAATAACTAAGCCTAGAAATGAGGCCAGAACCGTTCCGACTAGAAAAAAGTATAGATGAATCATACTTGTTTATTCGTGATTTTGAGTAGAAAAATCTGAAATTTTACAACTTTTCTAATAAAGTGAAATTTTGGGTTTTAATACTTGACTTTCTTAATTAGAAACATTATAATTAAAACGTAATCAATAAAGATTAGAATGATTACAAATAAAAAGAGAGGTATCATTATGACTCAAGTAAAACATGGCGCTGCAGCAGATGTAGCAACTTTCACTAACCAAAATTCTTTACCAAAAACAAAAGCAGTTCTTAACCAAGTGGTTTCAGATCTTTATACAGCTCGTATCGCTCTTCACCAAGTTCACTGGTATATGCGTGGTGCAGGCTTCATGGTATGGCATCCAAAAATGGATGAATACATGGATACAATTGATGAAACCTTGGATGAAGTCAGCGAACGCTTGATTACTCTAGGTGGCAAGCCTTATTCAACTCTGACAGAGTTTATTCAACACAGCAAAATTGAAGAAAAGGCTGGCGAATTCAGCAAGAATGTTGAAGAAAGCTTGGAGCGCGTGATTGAAATTTTCCGTTATCTGACAGATCTTTACCAAGAAGCACTGGATGTGACGGATGAAGAAGGCGACGATGTAACCAATGATATCTTCGTTGGAGCTAAGGCAGACCTTGAAAAGACGATCTGGATGTTGACAGCTGAGCTTGGCCAAGCACCAGGTTTGTAAAATGATGTTTAAAGAGGCTGGGACAAAAGTCCTAGCCTCTCAATTGTCTTTGGATTGTCGAGCAAGACGCAGTGGTTGAGTGGGCTCTACTACGCTGATTTCATCAGCTTTTACAGCCCTACTCAACTGTGCGGAGATGGGACGACGAAATCGAATTCTAACGAATTACCGATTTCTGTCCCACTCTCTGTTTTTTCTTAAGGATTGTTTAAGCTTCTTCCCTTATACTAAGATTATCAAATGAAGACCTCCTAACTTTGTTTGATAGAACTCCTAAACTTTTCTTTTTCATAATAATCTCCTGAAAAGGCAGCCTCTGTGGCTGTCTTTTCTGTTTTGTCATCTTGAAAACTTTGCTAAAATCTGATAAAATATAGCTCATGAAAACACTCTATGATGTGCAGCAATTTCTTAAAAATTTCGGGATCATTATCTATATGGGCAAGCGTCTTTATGATATTGAGATGATGAAAATTGAGCTGGAGCGGATTTACGATGCTGGCCTGATGGATAAGCTTGATTATCTAGAGGCTGAGGCTGTCCTGCGCAGAGAACATCAAGTAGAGTTGAAGTATTTAGAAGATAAAGGGAGAAACTAGAATGGGAATTTGGACTTTATGGGCAATTTTGCTGGGAATGTTAGCTTGGATGGGCTTCAATTATTTCCGTATTCGTCGTGCAGCTAAGGTGGTAGATAATAGTGAGTTTGAAGCTTTGATTCGTCAAGGACAATTGATTGACCTGCGTGATCCATCGGATTTCCATCGCAAGCATATCTTGGGGGCGCGCAATATTCCGTCTCAACAGCTCAAGTCTAGTATCAATGCACTTCGCAAAGACAAACCAGTTCTTCTTTATGAAAATAGCCGTGGGCAACGTGTGACCAATGCAGCAATCTACTTGAAGAAGCAAGGTTTTAATGATATTTATATCCTGTCTTACGGTCTTGATTCTTGGAGTGGCAAGGTTAAGACAAGTTGATTCTTTTTATAATTTAATTGGCCTTGTTTTAGATATTATCGGTCTGATTTTGGGCAATTCTCATCAAAAAGAAACTCAATAAATAGAAGGAATTCTTAATATCGTCGGTATTGTCATTTCTGTCATCAACTGGATTGCAGGAATTCTTCTGACTATGAATGGATTTATGTAGTAAATAATAAAAAGGCTTGAATAAGCCTTTTTGTTTTACCAAGTTTGTTCCAAATAGCCTTTGATAATCTCGAGTTCGGAAGGATTCAGCGGTCGATAACTGCCTTCTGTTATATTGGGATCTAGCTGGAAATCACCGAAATGAGTGCGTTTGAGATAGGTGACCTTGACACCAACTGCTAGAAACATTTTCTTGACCTGATGAAATTTCCCTTCAGAAATGGTAACTGAGGCGGTGGAGTGCTCGGGGCTAGTCGTGTGAATCTGAAGTTGAGCGGGCTTGCAACGAGTGCCATCCAGAAAAACAATTCCTTGCTGAAAAGCAACTATGGCTTCTTGGTCAAGAGGGCCGTTGACTTCGACATAGTAGGTCTTTGCGATATGGTATTGTGGATGGAGGAGCTGAAATCCCAGCGGTCCATTATCTGTAATCAGAAGTAGACCCCGTGTATCACGATCCAAACGGCCGATGGCGTAAAGCTGGTCGTTAAAATCTTCTGGGGCAATTAGATCTAGGACAGTCATCTTGTCTGCGTCAGAACTGGCAGTGACAGCACCAGCGGGCTTGTTCATCAGAAAATAATGGTGGGCTAGGTGGTTTAAAGCTTTACCAGCCAGGCTAATGGACTGGAGGCCACTATCGACATTTTGGCTGAGGGAGCGAGCTGCTTGGCCGTCAATTAAAATCTGTCTTAGTCGCAGTTTTTGTTTCATCTCTTTCCGGCTAATCTTAGCTAGGGCTAAGAATTTATCAAGGCGCATGAGTTTTCCTTTCAAAGGTTGGAATCGATTCTTTTTCTCCTTTTATCATACTCTTTCGGAAGTAAAATTGCAAAAATGGATAGAGTTTACGATTTACCTATGAAAACATTTACACTTGGTTAGCCCGTGTTTTTTGGAAAAAACTGTGTTATAATTTTTAGTTGGAAATAAATAATAAGATTTAGAGGAAATCATGACAAAATTAAGAGAAGATATCCGTAACATTGCGATTATCGCCCACGTTGACCACGGGAAAACAACCCTCGTTGACGAATTATTGAAACAATCTGAAACTCTTGATGCACGTACAGAGTTGGCAGAACGTGCTATGGACTCAAACGATATCGAAAAAGAGCGTGGAATTACCATCCTGGCTAAAAATACAGCTGTTGCTTACAACGGAACTCGGATCAACATCATGGACACACCAGGACACGCGGACTTCGGTGGAGAAGTTGAGCGTATCATGAAAATGGTTGACGGTGTTGTTTTGGTTGTAGATGCCTACGAAGGAACCATGCCACAAACTCGTTTCGTATTGAAAAAAGCCTTGGAACAAGATCTTGTCCCAATCGTTGTTGTCAACAAAATCGACAAACCATCAGCTCGTCCAGCAGAAGTAGTAGACGAAGTCTTAGAACTCTTCATCGAGCTTGGTGCAGACGATGACCAGCTTGATTTCCCAGTTGTTTATGCTTCAGCTATCAACGGAACTTCTTCACTTTCTGACGATCCTGCTGATCAAGAAAAAACAATGGCACCAATCTTTGATACAATCATCGACCATATCCCAGCTCCAGTGGACAACTCTGATGAACCTTTGCAGTTCCAAGTCTCACTCTTGGACTACAATGACTTCGTAGGTCGTATCGGTATCGGACGTGTCTTCCGTGGTAGTGTGAAAGTTGGGGACCAAGTTACTCTTTCTAAACTAGACGGCACAACGAAGAACTTCCGTGTTACAAAACTCTTTGGTTTCTTTGGTTTGGAACGTCGTGAGATCCAAGAAGCTAAAGCGGGTGATTTGATTGCCGTTTCCGGTATGGAAGATATCTTCGTTGGTGAAACAATCACTCCAACAGATGCCATTGAACCACTTCCAATCCTGCATATCGATGAGCCTACTCTGCAGATGACCTTCTTGGTTAATAACTCACCATTTGCTGGTCGTGAAGGAAAATGGGTAACGTCTCGTAAGGTGGAAGAACGCTTGCAAGCAGAATTGCAGACAGACGTATCCCTTCGTGTTGATCCAACTGATTCACCAGATAAGTGGACCGTTTCAGGTCGTGGAGAATTGCACTTGTCAATCCTGATCGAAACCATGCGTCGTGAAGGCTATGAGCTTCAAGTATCTCGTCCAGAGGTTATCGTAAAAGAAATCGACGGTGTCAAATGTGAGCCATTTGAGCGTGTTCAAATCGATACTCCAGAAGAATACCAAGGATCTGTTATCCAAAGCCTTTCTGAACGTAAGGGTGAAATGTTGGATATGATTTCAACTGGTAATGGTCAAACTCGTTTGGTCTTCCTCGTTCCAGCGCGTGGTTTGATCGGATACTCAACTGAGTTCTTGTCAATGACTCGTGGTTACGGTATCATGAACCATACCTTTGACCAATACTTGCCATTGATTCCAGGGGAAATTGGTGGACGTCACCGTGGTGCCCTCGTTTCCATTGATGCTGGTAAGGCAACGACCTACTCGATCATGTCTATCGAAGAGCGCGGAACTATCTTTGTCAACCCAGGTACTGAGGTTTACGAAGGAATGATCATCGGTGAAAACTCTCGTGAAAACGACTTGACAGTGAATATTACTAAGGCTAAGCAAATGACCAACGTCCGTTCAGCTACCAAGGACCAAACAGCAGTTATCAAGACACCTCGTATCTTGACCTTGGAAGAATCACTCGAGTTCTTGAACGATGATGAATACATGGAAGTAACACCTGAGTCTATCCGTTTGCGTAAACAAATCTTGAACAAGCAAGAACGCGAAAAAGCTAATAAAAACAAGAAAAAACAAGCAGCAGAATAAATCATTGAGTTGACTGGTGGTAGAAAGGAGCGGCATGATTTACCTGATTATTGGAATATTAATCCTGCTTTTCTATGTATTTGCCATTCCAACTAGTATTAAGGGAACGCTGAATGTCTTGACATTTGTACTTTTGCTGGTTGCCTTGATTATTTTGCTTGCTTTGGCAATTTTTCAAATTTTTAAATTGCCTGGAGAATTATTTGTGAGTATCTTTTTGATTATTATAACAGTGTGGGCCTTGATGGACATCGAGCGTCTAGTACCATCTCAGAAATCAAAAGAACTTTAAACTCATAAACTATAAGGAAGGAATTAGGATTCCAAAGTTCGTGTAGACTTTCGGTAGCCTAATTCCTTTTGTTTATCTAAAGCGAGATCCTTCGATGGTGGCTTTGGCTGAGTAGAAATATAATACAGTTACCGATGTTTTTCATTTAAAGAAGGCCCGATTCTTTTGAATGTTGTTGACCATCAGTGAGTAGGTCAGGTTTGATAAGGCACTGGCAATTAAATGTTTTGGATAGTTATTGCTTGTATAAATAGGTTTTTCAAAGGTTTCAAATAGAATAATATTTCTTCTTATTTATTGAAAGCTGATAACAGTTAAAATAAAAGGCTGATATGACTTTTTTATTTTCGCAAAAAAAGGTAAAATAGAAGGTAGTATGAATGAAGAGGTACATGATGAAGACTATTTCAAAATTTGCCAATAAGAAAGTTTTGGTGTTGGGTTTAGCTAAATCAGGGGAGTCAGCTGCCCGCCTTTTGGATAAACTGGGAGCGATTGTGACGGTCAATGACGGCAAGCCTTTCGAGGAAAATCCGGCTGCCCAATCTTTGCTGGAAGAAGGAATTAAGGTCATAACTGGTGGTCATCCTCTGGAACTGTTGGATGAAGATTTTGAATGGATGGTGAAAAATCCAGGCATTCCTTACAACAATCCTATGGTCATGAGGGCTTTGGAAAAGCAGATTCCCGTTATTACCGAAGTGGAGCTAGCCTATCTGATTTCGGATGCACCGATTATCGGGATTACTGGCTCCAATGGAAAAACGACTACGACAACCATGATTGCGGAAGTGCTAACAGCAGGCGGACAAAATGGCCTCTTGTCAGGAAATATCGGATTTCCAGCTAGTCAAGTTGCCCAAGATGCGGGTGAAACAGACACATTGGTCATGGAACTTTCTTCTTTCCAACTAATGGGAATCGAAGCCTTCCATCCAGAAATAGCGGTCATTACAAATCTGATGCCGACGCATCTGGACTATCACGGCTCTTTTGAGGAATATGTGGCGGCCAAGTGGAATATCCAAAAAAATATGACAGCTTCTGACTATGTCGTGTTGAATTTCAATCAAGACTTGGCGAAAGAATTGGCTAAGAAGACGGCTGCCAAAGTGCTTCCTTTTTCGACTAAAGAAAAGGTCGATGGAGCTTACTTGGACGGCGATGTGCTGACTTTCCGTGGGGAAGCCATTATGAAAGCTTCTGAACTAGGCGTGCCTGGTAGCCATAATGTAGAAAATGCTCTAGCAACCATTGCAGTAGCCAAACTTCGTGGGATTGACAATCAAGTTATTAGAGAAACTCTGGCTCATTTTGGAGGTGTCAAGCATCGTCTCCAGTATGTGGGCGAAATCAATCAAGTCAAATTTTACAATGACAGTAAATCAACTAATATTTTAGCGACACAAAAAGCTTTATCAGGCTTTGACAATAGCAAGGTCATTCTGATTGCTGGTGGTTTGGATCGTGGCAATGAATTTGATGAATTGGTGCCAGATATCAAGGGTCTGAAAAAGATGGTGATTTTAGGAGAATCAGCTGCGCGTGTTAAGCGGGCTGCGGATCAGGCAGAGGTAAGTTATCTGGACGCTTCAGATATCAGAGATGCTACTCGTAAAGCCTTTTCTGTGGCGGAGCCTGGGGATGTTGTCCTTCTCAGTCCAGCCAATGCCAGCTGGGATATGTATAAGAATTTTGAAGTGCGGGGCGATGAATTCCTTGCCGTGTTTAAAGAATTAAAGGAATAAAATGAAAAAAATAGTATTTACAGGCGGAGGGACAGTTGGTCATGTGACCCTCAATCTTTTGCTGATGCCTAAATTTATTGAGGAGGGCTGGGAAGTCCATTATATCGGTGACCGCCATGGGATTGAGTACAAGGAAATTCAGAAATCAGGTCTACCTGTTGTTTTCCATTCGATTGCAACTGGCAAGCTCCGTCGCTATTTTTCTTGGCAGAATCTCTGGGATGTTTTCAAAGTGGCAGGTGGGATTCTCCAGTCGCTGGGCATCATGTTGAGAGTACGTCCAAAAGCCCTATTTTCAAAAGGAGGCTTTGTGTCTGTTCCGCCAGTGATTGCTGCGAAGGTGACGGGCGTTCCAGTCTTTATCCATGAGTCTGACTTGTCGCTTGGTTTGGCCAATAAAATCGGTTATAAATGCGCGACAAAGATGTTCACGACTTTTGAGCAAGCTGAAGGACTGAGCAAGGCTGAACATGTTGGAGCGGTGACCAAGATTGCGGCCCTCCCTCAAACGGAACCAGCTGAGATTGAGAAAATCAAGGCTCATTTCACAGAAGGAAAACCTATCTTGCTCTTTGTTGGTGGCTCAGGAGGAGCGAAAGTCTTCAATGATTTTATTACCAAAAACAAGGATCGCTTGATTGAAAAATATAATATTATCAATCTGACGGGCGATGCTAGCTTGGATGAGCTTTCCCATCGCATTTACCGAGTGTCCTATGTGACAGATCTATATCAGCCACTAATGGCTATGGCAGATGTCGTCGTGACACGAGGTGGTTCCAATACTATCTTTGAATTACTGGCGATGAAGAAGTTGCAAGTGATTGTACCTTTGGGGCTTGGGGCAAGTCGAGGAGATCAGATTGAAAATGCCAACTACTTCTTGGAAAAAGGGTATGCGCTTAAAATCAATGAAGAAAACTTGAATCGGATCAATCTCCAAGTATCAGTGGATGATTTACTAAGAGAAAAGGATGCTTATTATCAACGAATGGAAAAAGCGCCGGAATTAAAATCTGTAGATGATTTTTATGAAATTTTGAAGCAAGATATTAACAAAGGGAAAAAATGAAAAAAAGCAAGGAAGACAAGCAAGAAACGGCTCAACTTTCTCTTTCTGAATGGCAAGTCAGAAACAAAGAGTATCTTGAGAAAAAAGCTCAAGAAAAGGCAAAAAAGCAAGCTGAGTTAGAGAAAAAAAGAGCTGAACTAGAGCAGAAAAAAGAAGAAATGAAGGCGGAACTGGAAAATCAGGAGCCTTCTAACGAAGAAGATACTATCTCCGAAGAAATTGACACAGACTCTCCTACAAGTGAAGAAGAAACTGAATTGCAAGATTCTGAATCTGAAGGTGAGGAGCAAGAGGAAGTTCAAGAACAAGAAGAGCAAGAGGAGGAAGAAGTAGAGCGGGTTGAGCTTCCAAAAGTTCCAATTGAGAAAATCCACTGGTATCGAGCTTTGCCAGTTTTAGTGACAAGTTCTCTAATCTTCTTAGTTTCCCTTTATTTCCTCACACCGCTTGCAACTATGAAGACCATTGAATTTACAGGAAACAAGGTAGTGAGTCAGGAGGAGCTAAGAAGCAGTAGCAAAATTGATCAGCGCGATTACACTGTTACTGTTTACAAAAATCGCCATCATTACGAGCAAAATCTGAAAGCTTCTAGCCCATGGATTGAAAATGTAGAGATGACCTATCAATTTCCGCTGACTTTCAAAATCGATGTTCAGGAATATGGCATTTTAGGTTATTTGCAGAAAGATTCTAAGTATTATCCTATTTTAACCAGTGGAGAATACGTAAAAAATGGGGTTGCGGCTGATGCCTTGCCGGAAGAGCGGATGGATGTGACCTTCTCGGATGCAGGCTTGATCAAGGAATTCGTTCAACAACTGAAGAATGTTCCTGATTCGATCAAAAAAAGTATGAGAAGGGTTGATTTAACTCCTAGCAAGGTGACAGAGGATTTAGTGACTATTACCATGTCTGATGAACACCAAATTTTAGTTCCTATTTCTCATATTGCTAAGAAACTTCCTTACTATGAAGGAATTCATCCTCAGTTGGAAGTGCCAAGTGTGGTTGATATGGAGGCTGGTATTTTTAGCTACGCGCAAGGCACAGAAAATGAAGCTATCCATGAAGCTAGCAACGATGCGCAAGATACAGAATCTTCAACTCAACATGCAGAGCAATCTACCGAGCATTCTGCTCAATCTCAGGCAGAAAAGCCAGAGATTTCTGAAAATAACTAATTATTATAGATAAAAAACTGCGCCAATTTCGTATTTTTATGATATAATAAAGTTTGGATAACCCTATTTTCTAGAGTTATTTGTATTAGAATGGAAACGTGGAAGACAGAGAGGACTGATGTAATGGCTAGAGATGGCTTTTTTACTGGATTAGATATAGGAAGTAGCACAATTAAAGTGTTGGTGGCAGAGCACATCAACGGTGAAATGAATGTTATTGGAGTCAGCAATGCAAAGAGTGCTGGCGTTAAAGATGGGATTATTGTCGATATTGAAGCAGCAGCAGCGGCTATTAAGTCAGCAATTTCTCAAGCAGAAGAAAAAGCGGGGATTTCAATTGGACTAGTGAATGTTGGCTTGCCTGCAAATTTACTGCAAATTGAGCCAACTCAAGGAATGATTCCTGTGACTAGTGACTCCAAAGAAATTACCGATGAAGATGTCGAGAGCGTGGTAAGATCTGCCTTGACCAAGAGCATGACTCCTGACCGTGAAGTAATTACCTTCATTCCAGAAGAGTTTGTTGTTGATGGCTTCCAAGGGATCCGTGATCCTCGTGGTATGATGGGGATTCGCCTAGAAATGCGCGGCCTACTCTACACTGGTCCTCGTACAATCCTGCATAATCTTCGTAAAACAGTAGAGCGTGCAGGAGTGAAATTGGAGAATATTATCATTTCTCCTTTAGCGATGACAAAATCCATCTTGAACGAAGGAGAACGGGAGTTTGGCGCGACAGTCATTGATATGGGTGGCGGACAAACTACAGTTGCTTCTGTAAAAAATCAAGAATTACAATTTACCAATATCTATCAAGAAGGCGGCGACTATGTCACAAAAGACATTTCAAAAGTCTTGAAAACTTCTCAGAAATTGGCAGAAAGCTTGAAATTTAACTATGGTGTAGCTTATGTACCATTTGCAGGCACAGAATCTTTCCCAGTTGAAGTCATCGGGGAAGTTAATCCAGTTGAAATAACAGAAGCCTATCTAGCTGAAATCATCTCTGCTCGTATCAAACATGTTTTTGAACAAATCAAGCAAGATTTAGATAGAAGACACGTGTTAGATCTTCCTGGTGGTATCGTCATCGTTGGTGGTGGAGCGATCTTGCCTGGCGTTGTAGAATTAGCTCAGGAAGTATTTGGCGTTCACGCTAAATTATATGTACCAAATCAAATCGGTATCCGTAATCCAGCTTTTGCCCACGTGATTAGTCTTTCAGAGTATGCTGGCAATCTGACCGAAGTGGATCGAATTGCACAAGCTGCTGTTCGTGGAGACGAGCAGTTGCGTCATCAAGCAACTAGCTTTGAACGTCCAAGTCATAGAGTACCTCGCTTTGATCATCAGCCGGTTGAACCAGTTCAAGAGGTGGAACCAGAAATTGCACCGCTTAGAAATGAAGAACCACAAGAGGAACCAAAGGCTAGTCTTACAGATAAGATGCGCAATTTAATTGGGAATATGTTTGAGTAAGGAGAATAAATAGATTATGACATTTTCATTTGATGCGGCTGCTGCACAAGGCGCAGTCATTAAAGTAATTGGTGTTGGCGGCGGCGGCGGAAACGCTATTAACCGAATGATCGATGAAGGTCTTGCTGGCGTAGAATTTATCGCAGCAAATACAGATGTGCAAGCACTTAGCAGTGCAAAAGCAGAAACAGTTATCCAGCTTGGTCCTAAGTTGACTCGTGGTCTGGGTGCTGGAGGTCAACCTGAGGTTGGTCGTAAAGCAGCTGAAGAAAGCGAAGAAGTCTTGACAGAAGCCCTTCAAGGAGCAGACATGGTCTTTATCACTGCAGGTATGGGTGGTGGCTCTGGTACAGGAGCAGCACCAGTTATTGCTCGCATTGCTAAATCAGTAGGCGCCCTAACTGTAGCAGTTGTGACACGTCCATTTGGCTTTGAAGGAAGCAAGCGTGGTAATTTTGCCGTTGAAGGAATCAATGAGCTGCGTGAACATGTAGATACTCTTTTGATCATTTCAAACAACAACCTTTTGGAAATTGTTGACAAGAAAACTCCGCTTCTGGAAGCCTTGAGTGAAGCTGATAACGTATTGCGCCAAGGGGTTCAGGGTATTACTGACTTGATTACTAGTCCTGGCTTGATCAACCTTGACTTTGCAGACGTGAAGACTGTTATGGAAAACAAAGGTAATGCTTTGATGGGTATCGGTATCGGAAGCGGTGAAGAACGTGTTATTGAAGCAGCTCGCAAAGCTATCTACTCTCCACTTCTTGAGACAACTATTGATGGTGCAGAAGACGTGATCGTCAACGTTACTGGTGGCCTAGATATGACCTTGATTGAAGCAGAAGAAGCTTCTGAAATCGTTAATCAAGCAGCTGGTCATGGTGTCAACATCTGGCTCGGTACTTCTATTGATGAATCTATGAAGGATGAAATCCGTGTGACTGTTGTTGCAACAGGTGTTAAAGAGGATAAGGTTGATAAGGTAAGTGGATTGCAAGGCGTTAAACCTGCGAGTCGAGCTGAGCAAGTACGCTCAGCACAATCATCTGCTCATTATGATCGAAACTTCGATATGGCAGAAACAAGAGAAATGCCAGCTTCTTCTCATCGCTCAACTGTAGAAACTTCTAGAGCTTCAGCCTTTGGAGATTGGGATTTACGTCGTGAATCAATCGTTCGTCAAGCAGAACCTGTGCCTTCTAGCCGTGTAGAGCGCTTTACAGATATTAAGGAAGAAGATGACGAACTTGAAACACCGCCATTCTTTAGAAATCGCTAATTAAATGGATTTTCAAGCAAATAAAGATTTAATTTTTCAAAATGTTGCTCAAATAGTTGAAAAAGAAAATCGATTGAAGGACTCCGTAAACATTATTGCGGTTACCAAATATGTTGACTGTGAAACAGCGAAAAAACTCGTGGATACAGGAATCAAACATATTGGAGAAAATCGAGTAGATAAGTTTCTTGAAAAATATCATGCTTTAAAGGAAGAAAACCTTACCTGGCATTTAATTGGTAGTTTGCAGAGAAGAAAAGTGAAAGATGTGATCAACTATGTTGATTATTTCCATGCTTTAGACTCTGTCAAATTGGCTCAAGAAATCAATAAGCGAGCAGATCATGTGATTAATTGTTTCTTGCAAGTCAATATTTCAAAAGAAGAAAGCAAGCACGGTTTTTTAGTTGAAGAACTAGATAGTGTTTTACCAGAGCTTGCAGTCTTAGAAAATATTTGCATTGTTGGCCTGATGACCATGGCTCCACTCGAAGCTGATCATCAAGAGCTGAATCAGATTTTTTCAGAGGCACATCAGCTTCAATTAAACTTACAAAGCAAACAGTTAAAAAACATGCCCTTTTCTGATTTGAGTATGGGAATGAGCCGTGATTATCCAGAAGCGATTGCCAACGGCTCAACCTATGTCAGAATCGGAACAGCATTTTTTAAATAGGAAAGAACTATGTCATTTAAAGATAAATTTGATAAATTTATAGAATACTTTACAGAAGATGGAGAGAAGTCTGACTTACCAGTACAGCCTTCAGATGAATCTGATTCTGTTTTGAAGCCTGCAGAGATCGAGCCAGTTCCGGCTGCATCAGCAAAGGAAAACGCACGTACTCGTTCAGCTTCTTCACAAGTCCAACAAAAGCCTACAACAGAAAATATTACTAGATTGCATGCTCGCCAACAAGAACTGGCTCAGCATCGAGTGAAATCTAGTGAAAAGGTTACGATTGATGTTCGCTATCCTAAAAAATATGAGGAAGCAACAGAGGTTGTTGATTTACTTGTGGCGAATGAGAGTATCTTAATTGATTTTCAATATATGACAGAGGTACAAGCAAGACGTTGCTTGGATTATCTTGATGGGGCACGCTATGTTTTGGCTGGGAACTTGAGAAAAGTTGCTAGTACCATGTACTTGCTCACTCCAATCAATGTTGTCGTCAATGTAGAAGATATTCGCCTTCCAAACGATGTGGATCTGAGTGAATACGATTTTGATATGAAACGCAGCAGATAATTAATGATTTACTTTATTTTAAAATTAGTTTCTAATCTAATTGATCTTTACTCCCTTCTCGTCTTCGTCTATGCACTCTTGTCTTGGTTCCCTGGAGCTTACCAAACAGCCCTAGGAAGGCTTGTCGGTTCTCTGGTTGAACCATTTTTGCGTTTGTTCCGCAGGTTGCCTTTGCAGTTTGGTAGATTAGACTTTACTGTTCTGGCAGCACTTTTTGCCTTGAGAGTGCTTGATACTTTATTTCTACACTTCCTCGCTTCCTTGTTATTGCTATGGTAAACAAGATCTATCAGCATTTTTCTCAGGATGATCAAGATTTTCTGGATAAAAGCATGGAATTGCTTCAAAGAGTAGAAAATCAATATAGCTATGAGACGACTGCTTTTTTGAATCCTCATCAGGTCAATATTCTCAAAAATTTGAGTAAGCAATATGATGTGCAAGTATTTGCTAGTTCAGATTATTTTCCAAGTGAGTTTGCTAAAGTGTTGATTGCACCTAGCTATTATCAATTAGAACTCGAAGATTTCGATGTGGTCTTGCTAGAGATTACCTATGCAAGTAAGTTCTATAAGGTGACTCATTCACAAATTATGGGAACTCTTTTGCATCAGCTAGGGATTGAGAGGCGGACATTTGGCGATATTATCGTTGTGGATGACCGTGCACAAGTATTTGTGGATAGAAGATTAGAAGAATATTTCATTACGAATGTTTCTAAAATAGCTAAAGTTCCAGTTCGGCTAAGAAGAGTTGATTTCAGAGAGCAGCTACAAGAGTCACCGGCGACTAAAACAACAGATGTTTTGGTCTCTAGTCTCAGATTGGATAAGCTGGTAGCGACAGTGTTTAAGTTATCACGTAGTCAAGCTGTGGAACTAATCATGGGGAAGCAGGTAAAGCAGAACTACAGAACCATTGATAATCCTAGTCAACAGCTCTCTTTGGGCGATTTGATTAGCGTTAGGAAATATGGAAGATTTAAGATTTTAACAGAAAATGGTTTTTCCAAAAACGGGAAGCATAAACTAACAGTTGAATTATTACCTAGTAAATAAGGAGGGAACATGGCACTAACATCATTAGATATTAGAGATAAAGGTTTTTCAACCAGATTTAGAGGGTACGATATTGATGAAGTTGAAGAATTTCTTGATATCATTGTCAATGATTATGAGGAATTAATTCGTGAGAATCGTGAGAAAGAAGCAAAAATCCGTAATCTTGAAGAACGTCTAATTTATTTTGATGAAATGAAAGACTCGCTCAGCCAATCTGTTTTGATTGCACAAGATACAGCAGAGCGGGTCAAACAGGCAGCACAAGAACGTTCAGGAAATATTGTGCAGCAAGCAGAGCAAGATGCGCAACGTTTATTAGATAGAGCCAAGTATAAGGCAAATGATATCCTTCGTCAGGCTACAGATAACGCCAAAAGAGTAGCTGTTGAGACAGAAGAATTGAAAAATAAAACGCGTGTCTTCCATCAGCGTCTCAAATCGACAATTGAAAGTCAACTAAGTATTGTTGACTCTCCAGATTGGGAAGATATCCTTCGCCCAACTGCTGCCTATCTCCAAACCAGTGATGAAGCCTTTAAAGAAGTGGTTGAAGAAGCGATTGGAGAAAAAGTCGAGCTAGAGGAAGAAGTAGATGTTACGCGCCAATTCTCACCTGAAGAATTAGCTGAATTGCAAGAACGAATTGAGCAAGCAAATCGAGATTTGGCAGAAACACAGACTCTTCAGACTATAGATGAAGAGCTGATCCAAGCACAACAGAAAGAAATTTTAGAATCTGGAGAACTTTCAGATTTGGATGAAGATTCTAAAGTTCAAGTGGATCTTTTATAAGTGCAGAAACACAAGGCAAATAAAATATTTTCAGCGAGCAGGTGGTGGTGAAAGACCTGTAATCCCTTTTGTTTGACTTATCATTCTGCTTCATCGTTTCTGAATCGAGTAAGAAACGACGTCCGCCTACGTTACGGGCTAAGAGGGACAGGCTTTTTCCTGTCTAAACAAAGGTGGTACCACGAATTTTCGTCCTTTCGGAGAAGTTTGTGGTTTTTTATTTTGAAAATTATGATGGAATAAGGAGACTAAATGAAACTCAAAGAAACCCTGAATCTTGGGAAAACTGCATTTCCAATGCGTGCTGGCTTGCCAAATAAAGAACCAATCTGGCAAAAAGAATGGGAAGAAGCAAAACTTTACCAACGTCGTCAAGAATTGAATCAAGGAAAACCGCATTTCACCTTGCATGATGGACCTCCATATGCAAACGGAAATATCCACGTTGGACACGCGATGAACAAGATTTCTAAGGATATTATTGTTCGTTCAAAATCCATGTCAGGATTTTATGCGCCTTACATCCCAGGTTGGGATACTCATGGTCTCCCAATCGAGCAAGTTTTGGCAAAACAGGGTGTTAAACGCAAAGAAATGGACTTGGTTGAGTACTTGAAACTTTGCCGTGAGTATGCTCTCTCTCAAGTTGATAAACAACGCGAAGACTTTAAACGTTTGGGCGTTTCTGGTGACTGGGAAAATCCTTATGTGACCTTGACTTCAGACTATGAAGCGGCTCAAATCCGTGTCTTTGGTGAAATGGCTAAAAAAGGCTATATCTACCGTGGTGCCAAGCCAGTTTACTGGTCATGGTCATCTGAGTCAGCCCTGGCTGAAGCGGAAATTGAATACCATGACTTGCTTTCAACTTCCCTTTATTATGCCAATCCAGTTAAAGATGGGAAAGGTGTGCTAGATACGGACACTTACATCGTCGTATGGACAACCACGCCATTTACCATTACAGCCTCTCGTGGATTGACGGTTGGAGCAGATATTGACTACGTAGTCGTACAACCAGCTGGTGAAACTCGTAAGTTTGTGGTTGCTGCAGAATTGTTGAACAGTTTGTCTGAGAAATTTGGTTGGGCTGATGTACAAGTCTTAGCAACTTACCGTGGACAAGAATTGAACCATATCGTAACAGCCCACCCATGGGATACGGCTGTAGATGAGCTGGTGATCCTTGGTGACCACGTTACGACTGACTCTGGTACAGGTATCGTCCATACAGCTCCTGGTTTTGGTGAGGATGACTACAATGTCGGTGTTGCTAATGGACTAGAAGTTGCTGTAACTGTAAACGAACGCGGGATCATGATGGAAAATGCTGGTCCTGATTTTGCGGGTCAATTCTATGACAAGGTAGTTCCAACTGTTGTCGAAAAACTTGGTAATCTACTCCTCGCGCAAGAAGAAATCTCTCACTCTTACCCATTTGACTGGCGTACGAAAAAACCAATCATCTGGCGTGCAGTGCCACAGTGGTTTGCCTCTGTATCTAAATTCCGCCAAGAAATCTTGGACGAAATTGAAAAAGTGAAGTTCCACTCAGAATGGGGTAAAGTACGTCTTTACAACATGATTCGTGACCGTGGCGACTGGGTTATCTCTCGTCAACGTGCCTGGGGAGTTCCCCTTCCTATCTTCTACGCAGAAGACGGAACACCAATCATGACTGCTGAGACCATCGAACATGTGGCTCAACTCTTTGAAGAGCACGGCTCTATTGTCTGGTGGGAACGTGATGCTAAAGACCTCTTGCCAGAAGGATTTAAGCATCCAGGTTCACCAAATGGCGAGTTCAAGAAAGAAACGGATATCATGGATGTTTGGTTCGACTCAGGTTCATCATGGAATGGAGTGGTGGTTAACCGTCCAGAGCTTAAATACCCAGCTGATCTCTATCTAGAAGGTTCTGACCAATACCGTGGTTGGTTCAACTCTTCACTCATCACATCAGTTGCCAACCATGGTGTAGCGCCATACAAACAAATCTTGTCACAAGGTTTTGCCCTTGATGGTAAGGGTGAGAAGATGTCTAAATCCCTTGGAAATACCATTGCTCCAAGCGATGTTGAAAAACAATTTGGTGCTGAAATCTTGCGTCTCTGGGTAACAAGTGTTGACTCAAGTAACGACGTGCGTATCTCTATGGATATCTTGAGCCAAGTCTCTGAGACTTACCGTAAGATCCGTAACACCCTTCGTTTCTTGATTGCCAATACCTCTGACTTTAACCCAGATCAGGACGCAGTCGCTTACGATGAGCTTCGTTCCGTTGACAAGTACATGACTATTCGCTTTAACCAGCTTGTCAAGACGATTCGTGATGCTTATGCTGATTTTGAATTTTTGACAATCTACAAGGCCTTGGTGAACTTTATCAACGTTGACTTGTCAGCCTTCTATCTTGACTTCGCTAAAGACGTTGTCTACATCGAAGGTGCCAAATCACTTGAGCGCCGTCAAATGCAGACTGTCTTCTATGACATTCTTGTCAAAATCACGAAACTCTTAACACCAATCCTGCCACACACAGCAGAAGAAATCTGGTCTTACCTAGAGCATGAAGCAGAAGACTTTGTTCAGTTGTCAGAATTGCCAGAAGCGGAAATCTTTGCCAACCAAGAAGAAATCTTGGATACATGGGCAGCCTTCATGGACTTCCGTGGACAAGCTCAAAAAGCCTTGGAAGAAGCGCGTAATGCCAAAGTTATCGGTAAATCACTTGAAGCACACTTGACAGTTTATCCAAATGAAGTGGTGAAAACTCTTCTTGGAGCAGTGGATAGCAATGTAGCTCAACTTTTGATCGTGTCAGAATTGACCATTGCAGAAGGATCAGCTCCAGAAGGCGCAGTTAGCTTTGAAGATGTAGCCTTTACAGTTGAACGCGCTGCAGGTGAAGTTTGTGACCGTTGCCGTCGTATCGATCCAACTACTGCAGACCGTAGCTATCATGCAGTTATTTGTGACCACTGTGCAAGCATTGTAGAAGAAAACTTTGCGGATGCAGTTGCAGAAGGATTTGAAGAAAAATAAGCCAGCCGAATCTTGTTAGCTTTGACTGATAACTAATAAAAGAAGGTCCGTCTCACTTGAGGCGGACTTTTTCGCTTAAAAACTAAGGGATTAGACTTCTTTGTGGAAGCTGAAAAAATAAGTTCAAACTCTTGACAGGCTAGTATAAGTTTTTTATGATAGTAGTAAAGATTAGAAGGAATGAGGAAAGATAATGACCCATCCAGTTTTTGGAGTTCGTGAGGAAAATGTCGAGTATGTGACACGCTATGGAGTTTACGCAGTGATTCCGGATGAAAAGAAAGAAAATATCATTTTGGTACAGGCACCTAATGGTGCGTGGTTTCTTCCTGGAGGACAAATGGAAGAAGGAGAGGACCAGCTGGCTACTCTCGAGCGGGAATTGCTGGAAGAGCTTGGCTTTAGTATCCAAGTAGGAGATTACTTTGGCCAGGCGGACGAGTATTTTTATTCTCGCCATCGGGACACGCATTTCTATAATCCTGCCTATATTTACGAAGCCCTTTCTTATCAGGAAGTAGAAAAGCCGCTGGAAGACTTCAATAACCTAGCATGGTTTCCTGTCGATCTTGCAATTGAAAAATTGAAACGTGGCAGTCATAAATGGGGAATTGAGCAGTGGAAGCGTAAATATCAGAATAACTAGCCTGCGATATTTAAAATGATATAAATTACAGGCAATCATTCACAATTCCGGAAAAACGTGTTATAATAATAGCGACGATTTAAGGTAGGAGGCAAATGAATGAAGCTTATAAATACGACGAATACCCACGCAGAATTAGTAAAAAATCAGTTGGAAAGTACAGACGCAACGCTTGTAGAGGTTTATTCTGCGGGCAATAGTGATGTTATTTTCACAGAGGCCCCTAGCCATTACGAAATTCTCATTTCAAATAAGCATCGCGCAATCAGAGAGCAAGAAATTGAAAAAATTAGAGAATTCTTTTTGAAACGAAAAATTGACCAAAAGAATATTGACGCCTCTGCCATTCGGACGATCTATGCCAATAGTTTGATTGAGATTTCAATCCCGATTAAGGGCTAATCATCTGCTTAAGATTTTAAACTTTTGTAATATTATCATTGCACCATTTGCTTCCTGATGGAGGTAATAGCAAAAATCACTTGAAAAATTCCGCTTTTCAGCTCTTGCTTTCAGGTGATTTTTTATTTGTCTGATTTAGATTTTGAATTGCGTGATCTTTTCTGACTAGCCAAATTCTTCGAACGTAATAATGTTTCCATTTTTATTCTTTCTTTTATGAAATCACCTTTATTTTATGATAAATTATGGTAAAATAACTTGGAGGAGAGTAAAGATGTTTCATAAAAGTAAGTTAATGTTTTGGACCAGTGAAGTCTTGCTGCTGACGATTATCTTTTTCATCTGGCGCCAGATGGGAGATATGATTACGCCAGTGGTGAGCGTTATCAATACGATTTTAATTCCTTTTGTTATGGGAGGATTTCTCTACTATATTACAAATCCTCTGGTGACACTGCTCGAAAAAAAGTTGAGGATTAATCGAATTTTCGGGATTTTAATCACTCTTTTCCTACTCTTTGGCCTAGTGACAGTCGGAGTAATCTACCTCTTGCCAATTTTGATTAACCAGCTGTCCAGCTTGATCAACTCGACACAAAATCTCTATTGGGAAATTCAGAGTTTTGTTAATCAATTGTCCAAAAATCCTTTATTTAAGAGTTTAAATATTCAGTCTACTATCCAGCAGCTTAACCTGTCCTATGTAGATATTCTGCAAAATATTTTAAATAGTGTTACCAATAGTCTGGGTAGTGTAGTATCTGCTGTCATCAATACCCTCATGATTCTTATCATGACGCCGATTTTTTTGGTCTACTTCCTGATGGATGGACACAAACTTTTGCCTATGCTGGAGCGGACAGTTCTTAAGCGCGATAAACTCAATATATCTAGTCTCTTGACCAATCTCAATGCGACCGTTGCCCGTTATATCAGCGGTATTTCAATTGATGCCTTGCTGATTGGGACCTTAGCTTATATTGGTTACAGTGTCATTGGACTCAAGTATGCCTTAGTCTTTGCTATTTTCTCAGCTTTGGCTAACTTGATCCCTTATGTGGGCCCTAGTATCGGCTTGATTCCCATGCTGATTACCTACTTTTTTACTGACCCTAATAAAATGCTGGCAGCCTTGATCTATATGTTGATTATCCAGCAAATTGATGGGAATATCCTCTATCCTCGTATTGTTGGGAGTGTTATGAAAGTGCATCCCATTACGATTATGGTTCTCTTGCTTCTTTCAAGTAATATCTATGGTATTATGGGCATGATTGTAGCGATTCCGACCTACTCCATCCTCAAGGAAATCGTGAAATTCCTCGCCAATCTTTATGATAACCACAAAGAAGCTCAGCAGCAAAAGAAGAATGAAGAATTTGGTATTATAAAAAAATAGGAGAAAGCTCGTCTTTCTCTTTTTTACTGCATTTTTTATGGTTCATCATTGGATATTTATGCTAAAATAATAGTAATAGCATAAAGGAGGTATCGTTATGGTAACACGTCGTAAATTTTCTCCGCAAGAAATAAGAAAAGATTCTTCTTACTTATGCCCGCGTTTTATTAACTAACTCGGGGGCTGTTGTCGGCCGAACTGCCAAGGCTAGACGAATTTATGGCAGAGATCGTCAGGAAGATGAGCACTTGCTGTTTCTGGTTCGTAGTGCTGTTTATCAGGCACATCAGAGGACCTTTTATAAGGCAGATGCAGTCGTGGGGCTGGATGAGGACTTCATGGTTTGCGCCCATCTGATGGTTCCTCAGGAAGAAATCAACAATCTCTATTCTTGGCTCTTGAATTTCCAGATTTTGGATGAGGAATTTAAGAACCGCCTACGAGCTTCTAAAAAGTACGAGGAAAATGATATCTTTGTCTTTTTTGATCCCAAGTGGACGCATCCAGACTATCCAGAAGGTTTGGTTTACTTTGATACCAATCATAATTGCGCCGTTATTCTGGGTTTAAATTATTTCGGAGAACTGAAAAAAGCGACCTTAACTTTGGCTTGGGGAACAGCTGCTAGAAATGGCTATGTTGCCTGCCACGGAGGTCTAAAAATCTTCAAGCAGAAGACGGAAAAAGAAGACTATGTTGCATCTTTCTTTGGTCTATCCGGTTCAGGAAAATCCACATTGACGCATGCCAAACATGACCATAAATATGATATCAAGGTTCTCCATGATGATGCTTTTATTATCTCGGTCAAGGATGGCTCCTCTATTGCCCTCGAACCGTCTTATTTTGACAAGACCAATGACTATCCTACAGGCCATAGTGAGCAGGATTTCTTTGTCACCGTGCAGAATTGTGGAGTAACACTAGATGAAAATGGGCGGAAAGAGCTAGTAACAGAGGACATTCGCAATGGGAATGGACGGACTGTTAAATCGCGCTTTGCGACTCCAAATCGAGTAGACAGAATTGATGAGCCCATCAACGCTATTTTCTGGATTATGAAGGATGACTCTCTGCCGCCTCTGGTTAAGATCAATGATCCGCTGATGGCTTCCACAATGGGCTGCACCCTGATGACCAAGCGCTCCAACGCCGAGAATGTCACTGGCTTGCATGAAGACTTGGTTATTGAGCCTTATGCCAATCCTTTCCGAGTCTATCCATTGGTGGAAGATTATCGGAAATTCCGTCGTTTATTTGAGTCAGGAGTTGCTTGCTACATTATCAATACTGGTTTTTATATGGGCAAAGGTATCCCAAAGGAAGTATCTTTAGATATTATCGAGCAGATTGTAGACGGCAGGGCTAAATTTAAGCCTCTTGGTCCTTTGGAGGGTTTTGAATACTTGGATTATAAAGGCTATGCTGTTCCAAACTTTGACGACAAGTACAGACAGCTCATTCGTGAAAGAATGCAGGTTCGTTTAAACTTCCTATTGGCCTTTAATCAGAAATATCCCAAGACAGCCCTGCCTGTTGGAGCTATTTCTCGGCTAGAAAAAGTCTTGCAGGACTTAGAGGATTAATCTGCAAAACGCTTTCTAATAAATCCTTGTGCACGAATCCCAAAAATATGTTATAATCAAACCTGATTATAATTTTTAGGAGAAGAATCCATGGAAGACCCTGGCAGTCAGAGTATTTTATTGCAAGCAATACTGCTATTTGTTTTAACCTTACTAAATGCCTTTTTCTCAGCTTCTGAGATGGCGATGGTGTCGCTCAATCGAGCTCGCGTTGAGCAGAAAGCCGAAGAAGGCGATGCCAAATACGTTCGTTTATTAAAAGTTCTTGAAAGCCCTAATAACTTTCTGTCAACGATTCAGGTCGGTATTACCGTCATTAATATCCTGTCGGGGGCAAGCTTTGCGGATAATTTAGGGAAAATCTTTGCTTCTTGGATGGGTGATTCCAAGACGGCGCATGCAGTTGCTAGTTTCTTGGCTCTTGCCCTCCTTACCTATATTTCTATTGTTTTAGGGGAGCTTTATCCGAAGAGAATCGCTATGAATCTTAAGGATAGTTTGGCTATTCGGACTGCACCAGTGATTATCTTCCTCGGGAAAATTGTCAGTCCGTTTGTCTGGTTGCTTTCAGCCTCTACCAATCTTCTCAGTCAGATGACGCCGATGAAGTTTGATGATGTGGATGAAAAAATGACCCGAGATGAGATTGAGTACATGCTGACCAATAGTGAGGAGACGCTGGATGCAGATGAAATCGAAATGCTGCAGGGGATTTTCTCGCTGGATGAAATGGTGGCGCGTGAACTCATGGTGCCGCGGACAGATGCCTTTATGGTTGATATTCAGGATGATACCAAGGAAATCATCGAAAGTATCCTCAAGCAAAATTTCTCACGAATTCCTGTCTATGATGGCGATAAGGATAATGTGATCGGTTTGATTCATACCAAGCGCTTGTTAAATGAAGCCTTCGCTAATGGATTCGACAATCTCAATCTCCGCAAGATTCTGCAAGAGCCACTTTTTGTGCCTGAAACGATTTTTGTGGATGATTTGCTCAAATCTCTCCGGAATACTCAAAATCAAATGGCGATTCTGCTGGATGAGTATGGTGGTATGGCGGGTCTTGTGACGCTTGAAGACTTGTTGGAAGAAATCGTCGGTGAAATCGAAGACGAAACAGACAAGGTTGCCATCGAAGTTCATGAAATTGGTGAGAATACCTACATTGTTTTAGGAACGATGACCCTCAATGACTTTAATGAATATTTTGAAGTTGAAATCGATAGTGATGATGTGGATACTATTGCTGGTTATTATCTGACTGGTGTTGGAACCATTCCAAATCCAACAGAGCGGCTCAGCTATGAAGTGGAAAGCCAGAATAAAAAACTGATTTTGACCAATGACAAGGTTAAAAATGGCCGTGTCACTAAGGTGAAAGTGGAAATATCTGAAATGATTGAAGAAGATGAAGAAGCTGAAAAATAATTCAGCTTCTTTTGTTTTAAGTTTTCCGCAAGATTTTTATAAGGAATGCTTAAGCTGAAAGTCCTATACTAGTCTCAACAAATAAGAAGTGAGGACAGTCCAATGACATATAAAGTAAAAGTAACCTATCAGAAATCATTCATTCGCTCCAAGTTAAACAAAGCAGCTTAACCAGTACTAGCAATAGAAGCAAGAAATAGATTCTCGTATCAACATTTCATAAATTTTTCATATCATCTCCTAAATATAAAAAACATATAAAACTAAACAACAAACCAAAGAACAGGAAAACTCCTCTGCTCGCTAGATTTTAGCTGACAGAGGAGATTTTTTATGCTCGCTGAATCAAGACTTCATTCTCTCTACCGAGTAGCAAAATCCACGAAGCGAAATTTATCTAGTTTGTGCCGACTCTCCGTGTATTGAAACTGGCGGCCGTCGGAGAGATAGAAGATAGAGCATTTTTAGATATTATCAAATTAGGCAGGTGCTGATTTCGAATTACGAGGAGACAGCAGTAGCCGCGACCATGACCCTGAAACCCTATGAAACGTTAGCTATTCTAGTAAAATAATGATTAAAACCAGCTTAAGCTTCTTTTAAGTATGGTGCAGTATACTAGAAGCATCAAATAAAGACCTCTTAACTTTATTTGATAGAAGGAGTCCTTTAGTTTAACAGATGAGCAGCTGTTACAGCTATAGTTCCGCACCTTTTTTTCATAACAATCTCCGAAAAGGTCGCCCTCTAGGGCGGCTTTTTTTATGGAGAAAGCTGGAAACGGAGAGAGGCAATTTTAAGAGAAATGGAAGACTTTATCTGTTGTAACACAATGAAAATGAAATTGAAAAACAGTTTATTTTCTAAAAAATAGGCAGAATCTATCTATTTTCACTAGAATCGTGGTATAATGTAGTTATAGTAAAACGTTTTCAGGTACAAGAGGATTATTATGGTTGAAGAAGCGATTGATTATGGGAAAGTAACAGGAATGGTGCACTCTACGGAGAGTTTTGGGGCAGTGGATGGACCAGGTATCCGCTTCATCGTCTTTCTGCAGGGCTGTCATATGCGTTGTCAATATTGCCACAATCCAGATACTTGGGAGATGGAGACTAACAAGTCTCAACTACGGACTGTGGACGATATCCTACAAGAAGCTCTTCGTTACAAAGGTTTCTGGGGTAATAAAGGTGGTATTACCGTCAGCGGGGGAGAAGCACTTCTGCAAATCGACTTTTTGATTGCCTTCTTTACCAAGGCCAAAGAGCTGGGGATTCATTGTACGCTGGATACTTGTGCTCTGCCTTTTAGAAATACGCCTCGTTATCTAGAAAAGTTTAATAAACTGATGGCGGTGACGGATTTGGTCTTGCTGGATATCAAGGAAATTAATGAAGCGCAGCATAGGATCGTGACTACCCAGACCAATAAAAACATTCTGGCCTGTGCAAAATATCTCTCAGATATCGGGAAGCCAGTGTGGATTCGTCACGTTCTAGTGCCAGGCTTAACCGACCGTGATGAGGACTTGATTGAGCTAGGTAAGTTTGTCAAAACACTCAAGAACGTTGATAAGTTTGAAATTCTTCCTTACCATACTATGGGAGAATTCAAGTGGCGGGAGCTGGGTATTCCTTATTCACTGGAAGGTGTGAAGCCACCGACTGCCGAGCGGGTTAAAAATGCTAAGGAACTGATGCAAACAGAATCCTACACCGAATACATGAATCGAGTGCATAATAACTAAGTGATGTAAGTAGGGTAAGATGAGGCTGGGACAAAAGTCCTAGCCTCTCAATTGTCTTTGGATTGTCGAGCAAGACGCAGTGGTTGAGTGGGCTCTATTACGCTGATTTCATCAGCTTTTACAGCCCTACTCAACTGTGCGGAGGTGGAACGACGAAATCGAATTCTAACGAATTACCGATTTCTGTCCCACTCTCATTTTTCTCAATAAAATACCTGCTAATTCTTTGGGATGCCCTAATTTTATAAGATTTGATAGCATGAGAGCACACATTTAAGTACATTGCAGCTAGTGGCTGTCTGATTTTAAAAGGATATAGATATTAGAGGCGCTTATAGCAAGCTTTCTTCTTTTTGCCTGCTTAGCTTTCACCTCTATGTGTAAGGCTAGAAAAGTTAGGTCCAGCTTCCAAGAAGGTGTTTGAATAAAGGCGGAATTTATGGTATAATAAACCCTAATAGCGATTTTTTTAGAGAATTGAATAAGCGTAGTGGGAGTAGTGTTTTGGAAAAGAAAAAAGCCATTGTGGTTTCGGGAGATTACGGGTATATTAGACAGATTGAAACAACAATAAAATCTCTTTGCTGTCATCATAAAAATCTAGATATTTATGTTTTCAATCAGGATATTCCTCAAGAATGGTTCTACTATACGCGTCGGAAGGTAGAAGCATCTGGCAGTCAGTTGAACGATGTGAAATTGTTTAATGACCAGATTGACGATCAGGTGAAATCGAAATGGGAAGCTGGGACTTACGCTCATATCAACTACATGGCCTATGGGCGCTATTTTATACCGAATTACGTTGCAGCAGATAAAGTCTTATATTTAGATTGTGATATTGTTGTGACACGAAATCTGGACCATCTTTTTGAGATAGATCTGGAGGATTATTATGTAGCAACGACTCGCGCGACATATGGAGTAGGCTTTGGCTTTAATTCTGGAATGATGCTCATCAATAATAAGCGTTGGCGTGAAGAAAACATGGCTCAGCAATTGGTCGAGTTGACAGATAGAGAATTAGCCAATTTTACTGAAGGTGATCAGTCTATCTTGAATTTGATGTTTGAGGGCAAAAAACTTGATTTGGAAGATACTTACAATTTTCAAATCGGTTTTGACATGGGAGCTGCGCTAGATAAGCATGACTGGATTTTCGAAATCCCACTCTCTCCACTACCTGCTGTTTTGCATTATATTTCTGGTCAAAAACCATGGAACACTGTTTCCAACATGCGTCTGCGTGAAGTATGGTGGTTTTACAATTCTCTTGATTGGTCTACAATTATTGAGACAGATGAATTTGATGTCGAGAAAGCTATTAAACAGAGGAATGAAGGCTTTGCTCTCCACTGTGTAACCTTGACAAACTCAGATAGGTTAGAGGGAATTGAAGATTTGGTGAATGCATTACCAAACTGTCTATTTCATATTGCTGCCTACACACAGATGTCTGATAAGTTACTCAAACTGATGGCTTATGAAAATGTTCGCTTGCACCCTGCAATTTTGCCATATCCTTTGAGAGATTTACTTGCGAGCAGCGACATTTATCTTGATATTAATCACGATCAGAAATTCGATACTGTAATTAGAGAGTTTCAAGAGTCTGGTAAGCCTGTTTATGCCTTTGATAATGTTCAAACAGAAGGGGTTTCAGAGCAAGTATTCTCACATGAGAATTATCAGGAAATGGTGGAAAAAATTCGATCAGATTTTAATTAAATGACGAATTGCCCACATTTTGTAATCAAAATAGAGAAAGCAAGTTGATTCCTTATCTATAATTCTATGGAATGGGCTTGCTTTCTTAAGTCTTTGACTTAAAAGACAAGTTTATGTATGAAAAGAGGGCTCTGGGCAAGTCCAAAATACAAATAAAGGATAATAAATGGAGCACTTTGGTCTTAAGAAAAAGAAGCGTCAGAATATTTTTAGAAAGAGAATCTTCTTTACACTGTTCATTATTGCTATTTATATATTAGGGAGGCATATCTTGCTTCCAGGCTACAATGGCAGTATGGAAGCTTTTCGGGTAAAGGAAGACAATCCCTTGGCCGCTTTGTATTTGCTGGCAGGAATTGATGTTTCTCAGATTTCAGTATTTTCTTTGGGCTTAGGACCTTGGATTACGACGATGATTGTATGGCAAGTCATGAACCTGAAGAAAAGCTGGAATATACAATCTTGGTCTCTTAAAAAAACGGATTTCTTTCAAAAGATCTTAACCTTGTTCTTTGCTATTGTGCAGGGACTAGCCATTATGTACACCGCTTATAGAGGAAATGGTCGCTTTCTACTTCTCGTGGATGATTGGCTCTATAATGCAGCAGTTTTAACCACGGTTGTGACGGGTAGTTTTATCATTATCTGGTTATCAAGTCTTAATACTCGTAAAGGAGTGGGAGGGTCAACCATCATCATTATCTCAGGGATTTTGCTTCAGTTTGCCAATCAATTAATAATCTTGATTGGTCAATCTCTGTCTTCTCTCCGAGGTGGCATGATGTTAGTTGCTGCGGCTATAGCTTATCTTCTTTTGACTTTTGTTGCTGTTGTATGTGAGAAAGCGGAGATACGTCTGCCTCTTAATCGGATCATGTTGAGCAGTCGCTACTATGATAAATCTTATTTGCCAATTAAGTTCATTCCTTCTGGTGGAATGCCCATTATGTATGCAACAAGTGTCTTGATGTTGTTCCAATTATTACTAGACTGGACGGGGAAAGGATTTTCAGTAAAATTTGGGAATTTGTTTGACTTTACAAAGCCCTTGGGTCTCTTTGTTTATCTAGTTGCGATTTACTTGTTGGGTATTTTGTTTGCCTATATCAATTTGGAACCGGAAGAGACAGCAAAACGCTTGCAGCGTCAGGGTGAGTATTTTGACTATATTCAGCCGGGGAAAGAAACCTTAAAAGTGTTAAAACACTATATTTCTTTGCAATCAAATATAGGAGCTATCTATCTCATCTTGTATGTCGGCCTGCCCTATTTTATTAATTTCTTCTTGCCTTTACCAAGTTTCTTTTTGACCTTGCCAAGCACACTAGTCATTTTGATCAGCATGCTCTTGCCCTTGCGTGAAGAAATACGAATCTTAAGAATCGGGACTTATTATCATAAAGAACTAGAAGTAAAAGGAGAATAGAGGGATATGTTTTACTTTGTACCTTCTTGGTATAAACAAGATCGGAAATGGTATTCTACTGCCCTACCTTTCTATCTGCAGCCGAAAAATATGATGTTTGACGATGCCGTAAATTTATTGCGGATGTTTCAACAATCAGGAGAAGCCAACTCTGTCCTGATTTTGAATTATTCACCTCATATCCGGACTTTCTTTTATCAACAAAGACTTTCATCAGATGAAATGTGGAATCTATTTGATAGCATACAAGGTCTGACAGACGTGCCTGCACGAAAAATTCGTTTGGATGATTTGAAATGGCCTCAGGGAGCAGAAATCTTTTATACTCCTTTTATTGTAGATGTTTACGTCGATCACCTACCTCATGCTCAGATTAATTTTTCACAAATAGGTAATATTTTTGATATTACCTATTTTGAAAATAATCAGATAGATTATCAGCTTGTTTTTGATGACCGTGGCTTTGTCTCCAGTATTATCTATTTTGAGCATAATCAGCCTTATTATCAGGACTATCTGAATGCACAAGGAATATGGCAATTCAGAGAATTTTTGACAGCTGATAACCAGCAGGTCATTATCAATCCTGAAGCACAAGGCACATTTGCCAAGGATGTCTATCAGAATATTGAGGAGCTTGTTAAAGAAAAGCTAGAGCAGCATTTGGCTTCTGTTTTAACCAAGGATGATTCGATTATTGTTTCAGCAGATGTGCAGCATAATCATTTTTTCCAAAAGATTAAGAAGGATCATCTTGTTGTTCTGTCTTTCTTTGGCAATCGCTATCCGATTACGAATATAGAACAATTATTCTCTGATTTAAAAGATACCCCATTTTTTGTGGTAGATAGCTTGGATAAAATTGTGAAGATTGCAGAACAAGTGGGGGAAGTAGAAGAAGAGCAACTTCCTGCTTATTATGAAATTCCACCTTATGATACACAGTTGAATCTTGGGCATAGTCAGCGGAAAAAAGAGTTGATCATCTATGTCAATTTCGATACTTTACCAGAACATCATCTTCAATATGTCTTTACTTCCTTGTTTGATATGATGTTACAACATGAGTGGATTGACTTATTGGTTGGGACGCAGAGTCAGGATTTTGGTCGAGAAGCTTCTATTCGACAGTTTCTTGAGGAATCTTTATCATCAACAAAGTATGCAGAAAAATTGCTCCTTGTTGACAAGGATAAGGCTACTAAGAGTGGTGATCCACGCTTAGAAGATGATGATAGCCCCAGAGAGCGAATTGATACTGTGGTGATTCATAGTGATACCGATTTGGCGAAGGCTCTGAAGTATGTTCGCGTCATCTTGGATTTGGGAAGCCCGGCAGATATACGAACTCAAATTGCGGGTATCAGTGGAGGAATTCCTCAAGTGAATTTGTATAATTCTTCCTATGTGAAGCATGGCGAAAATGGTTGGATCATGGATGATATTTCTAACCTGATAGAGGCACTCTTGTATTACCTCACAGATTTGGAACACTGGAATCAGTCTTTGGTGCATTCGGTTAAGAGGATTGAGCTGTATACAAGGGGAGAAATTGTCGAAATGTGGAAAAATACGATAAAGGAATTAAAGCTAAATGAACAGAATTAGTGTCCTACAGATTGCCAATGAGAATTGGCAGCACCAATATGAGATTCCTAGTAATATCGCATGGACATTTGTTAAACCAGAAGATATCATGTCTCTCTTGCCAGAAGATATCGGTATTTTAAAAAAGGATGGGAAGAAACCGAAGGCTGTTAAGCCCTATGATGTTGTATTGGTCGATACTGTTGAGCATTTTGAGTACATTACAGTATTGGACAGCTTAATTCAGGTTTATCGCTTGTTTTATCATGAGCGCTGTCAAATCACTACAAAAACTTTGGAAAGATTCCTTTTACGCAAAAGGGCCGTTCAGTCTACTTTTGAAGATCCAGCTCAGATGCTGTATCTTTTTTCACGGGGCTTTTCTTCCAAGCAAAGTGGTACCAAGCTCAGTGTTAATCATCTAGCTGTCAATCCCTCCTTCTCAGGTCAGATTAACTATGAAGGAACTAACTATCTCCGTCTGTGTGGCCAATATGGTGAGGATTACCAAACTGTAGCAACCTATCAGTACAATATCTTTCTGAGCGCAGACGCCCCTTTGGATTTATGGCCAGAGTTCAGAAATTCTGAAGATTGCGCAATTCGTTATGTCATCAAGGGTTATCCAGTTGGCAATTCTCCCATGCAAGAGTGGATTTATGATGAAGAATCTTTTGATAAGCCTCTCGTTTTGGATACCAGCGATTCTTATTACCTAAGCGTCAGTGTTCAAGTAAAGGGGCAAGGAATTGTGAAAATTGGACCATTCCACCATCGCCAGTCTCATTTGGGTTATGGGGACTTGTTGATTGGTGGAAATCGTGTTGTGGATAAAAATCGGGAGGAATTGATTTACTACTTCCATCCTGGTGATTTGAAGCCACCTCTCAATATTTATTTTTCTGGTTATCGTCCAGCTGAAGGGTTTGAGGGATACTGGATGATGAACAATTTGGGAGCCCCATTCTTGCTGATTGGAGATCCGCGTTCTGAGGGTGGTGCTTTCTATCTCGGCTCAGAAGAGCTAGAGCAAAAGCTTGTTCAGGTCATTCATCACTGCTTAGATGAATTAGGCTTTACAAGGGATCAGTTGACCTTATCCGGACTATCAATGGGGACCTTTGGAGCCCTGTATTATGCTTCCAAGTTAGAGCCTCATGCAGTGATTGTTGGTAAGCCTTTAGTAAATTTAGGCGATATTGCAGAGAATGAATCCACGATTCGTCCCGGAGGTTTTCCTACTTCTTTAGATTTGGTGCTTCGTACAACAGGAGAATTATCAGAGGAAGGAACAGCTCAACTTAATGAGCACTTCTGGACAGCATTCAAAGAGGCTGATTTTTCAAGGACAAAATTTATTGTGTCTTATATGTATCATGATGACTACGATGGTACGGCCTACCCTGATATGCTAGAAGAGCTAGGGAAGCGAGCTTACCGCGTTAATGTCATTAGTAAAGGATTGACTGGACGACACAATGATGATACGCAAGGAATTGTCGAATGGTTCTTTAATCAATATAAAACTTTATTAGTGAATAGTTTTGAAAGGAAGTTTGATTCGTGAGATACAAGGAAGAAATCTATTTTGCTTATTGGGATATGCAAAGTGTATCACAGTATCTATATGGATCGTCTGTGAAGCTGCTAGCAGATGGGCATGTCTTATATGAGAATCAGTTCATGCCGTCTGGTACAGTCATTCATGAATGGCATTCGCAAGCAAACTATCAGGCTTTACGAAATACGAGTCAGCTTCCTGAATTGAAGCGAGGAGAAAAATATATCTTTGGCAGCCATCTGGAGACTCTTCCTGAAAATTCGACCTACTTGAAGATTGAATTTATGAATGCGCGTGATGAGGAGATTTTTAATCAAATCATTAAGCAGGGTGAGACCATGAGCGTTCGTGTTCCTAATAATACCCATCATTATAAAATTCAATTAGTGAGTTCAGGTTGCCATCGTTTCTTGTTTGAAAGCATCTATATTGCTGAAGAAGGTGTGGCAGATTATACTGTCGATCGCTATTGGATTTCGAAATTGTTGCATAAGGACGTCAATCAAGAGACGATTTACGTTTGCTTTACGGAGCCTGATTTTAATCGGACGGGTTACATTTCAGAAATTGTTCGGGAACATTTTCCAAATTTGTTGGTAGTCAATTCTTCCTATAAAGACGCTCTTTTGTATATGGAAAAAGAGTTCTTCGAAATCTTACTTGGAACAATTGAAAAGCTGTCTCGAGAATATTCTTTTGAAAAGGTCGCTTTTGCTGGCTATGGGCCGATTTCAAATATCGCAGCCTTGCTTTACTCACAGCAATTTGAAAATGCCTATGCTTTAGTGACTGATGATTTCATGCCAGAATTGGATTATCAGCATGTTCTTGTTCGCTATCAAAATAGGGTAAATTATCCTTTATTTAGAGATTTGCTACTGGAACGCTTCAATTCAGCTAGAGTAAAAGAGTATGCCCATCTGAAAAATAGGCCGCGGGTACTAACCAAAATTGATTATTTGTTGGATCAGTCCTTTTTGCTTCAAAAAATAGACTTGGAGAAAACGGAAGAGTGGATGAGAAAGAATGAAGCCTAAAAAATTACATTTAGCTAATTCCTTTAAACTAAGGCGGTATAAAAAAATCTTAGAAAAGATTAATCAGCTTTCTGACAATTATGAAGCCATGTCAGATAAAGAATTGCAGTCTAAAACTCAATGGTTTAAAGGCCGTCTTTCTAAGGGAGAAAGGCTACAGGAAATTTTACCAGAAGCCTATGCCACCATTCGTGAAGCGGCTAAGCGTGTCTTGGGGCTCTATCCTTACGATGTGCAAATCTTAGGTGCCTTAGTCATGCAAGACAATCAGATTGCCGAGATGAGGACGGGAGAGGGCAAAACACTAACAGCAATTCTGCCCTTGTACTTAAATGCTTTAACTGGAAACAGCGCCATCTTAGTTACGGCCAATGAGTATTTGGCGATACGTGACGCTAAACAAATGGCTCCTGTTTTTCATTACTTAGGAATGACAGTTGGGATTGGTGTTTCAGAAAATCCAGCTAAAAAATTGAAGGTTGCGCAAAAGCAGCGGATTTATCAAAGTGATATCGTGTACACAACACATAGTGCGCTGGGATTTGATTACCTTGAAGAAAATTTAGCAACCTCTCAAGCAAAGAAATTCTTGCCTAGGTTCTATTTCTGTTTAGTGGATGAGGTTGATGCAGCTCTCTTGGATAGTGCACAGATGCCTCTGATTATATCAGGCTCTCCGCGGGTTCAGTCCAATCTATTTGTTACCTGTGATGAGTTTGTTAAGACCTTGAAGGAAGGGGAAGATTTTAAGCTAGATTCGACTCGGACTTCAGTCTGGTTGACGAGAAAAGGTGTCAAGGAAGCAGAAGTATACTTCCGTGTACAAAATGCTTACGATCCAAATAACTACCAACTGATCCGTCAAATCAATTTGGCCTTAAGGGCCAATCATTTATTTGAAAAAGATCGTCAGTATACTGTAGAAAATGGTGAAGTTAAGTTGATGGATGAGGCAACCGGGCGAGTTTTAGAAGGGAATAAACTCCAATCTGGTTTGCACCAAGCCTTGGAAGCGAGAGAACGCGTAAAGATTTCCTTAGAAACACGCTCCATGGCCTCTATTACCTATCAAAATTTGTTCAAGATGTTTCCTAAATTGGCGGGGATGACGGGTACAGGGAAGGTCTGTGAAGATGAATTTCGTGAAGTGTATGACTTGGGAGTGGTCGTTGTACCTACTAGAAAGCCCAATCAACGGATTGATTATCCAGATGAGATCTATCTAACTATCCCTCAAAAACTTTATGCTTCTTTGGATTATATTAAAAAATTACACAAAAAGGGGCAGCCAGTTCTGATTGCGACAGGATCGGTAAGAATGTCAGAAATTTACTCCATGCTCCTGCTGCAGGAAGGAATTGCTCATAACGTGCTAAATGCCTACAATGCAGCAAAAGAAGCAGAGATGATTGCACAGGCTGGCCGGCGTTCTGCGGTAACTGTCGCAACCTCTATGGCTGGTCGGGGAACGGATATTATCTTAGAAGAAGGCGTTGCTAAATTAGGCGGACTGGCGATTATTGGAACAGAGAGAATGTCCAGCGAACGAGTGGACTTGCAGCTTCGTGGTCGTGCAGGCCGTCAAGGCGCACCTGGACTAAGTAAATTCTTTGTTTCACTCGAAGATGATATTATTACAAAGACTGGCAGTAAATGGATCAATGATTTTTATCAGAAAGAAGTCGCCAAGCCAGAGGAAAAACAGAAGGTTCATCTAAAATCGGTTCGTATTAAATATGAGGTGACAGAAGCTCAGAGAAACAGCGATAATGCGGCAGCTGCTTCAAGACGATCAACGGAGCAGTATGACGAAAGTATCCGAATTCAACGGCAAATCATTTATAATAAGCGCAATGACATTATTGCTCATTCTGACTTTAAACTAGAATATTTTTTATCTGTTTTATCAGATGCTATGGACGCCTATATGAAGAAGCATCCATTTAAAGAACAGGCTGATTTGTATCGATTTGTTTTGGATAACATTAGCTACTATTGTCAAGGCATTCCGAGAGATTTAGATGTGACAAATATTCGTCAAGTTAAGAAGTTCCTATCTAAGCTTTTCATTGAAGAATATCAGCGAAAACGCGATAGAATTGAGGATTTAGAACTATTTGGGCAGCTTCAACGCATCGCAGTGTTAAGAGCAGTGGATGATTGCTGGGTGGAGCAAGTTGACTATCTCCAACAATTTCAAACTTTAGTGGTTAGTCAAGGTTATGCACAAAAGAATCCTGTATATGAGTTTCATAAAGAGGCTTTTGAGTCATATAAGAGAATGAATGCAGACATGAATCTTAAAATTATAAAAAATATGGCGCTTAGTTATGTCAATGTTCAGCCTACAGGGAAATTAGAGGTTTTCTTTGGCTAAAGTTTTGACAGATTGTGCTATAGACTTTATAATAAGGATATAACTGCATTCGGGAGAAAATGTATATTTATGGGTAAGAATAATAAAGCAAAAGCAAAGGGGTTTAAGCGCGTTATATCGAAGTTTAAACGATTGGTGACGGAGGATGATAATTATTATGATCCGGATGCAGCCATCTTAAAACCGATTAGCCGAAAACCCCAAGAGCAGAATCAGGTTGTGTTAGGTATTAATGAAGAATTAAAACCACAGACAGAGCCAATTTCTATTATGGAAGACTTTGAGGATTTCCAAGCCAACAATAGCTTGGTAGTAGATGATCTGATAAAAAATGTCAGCCAAAGTTTATCAATGAGCGTTTCGACCTCAATGAGTTTGTCTGCTGAACATTTCGATAGTGCCTCTGTTTCAATAAGCGAGAGTCCTCTTCAAGATTCGCTGTGGGAAAATGATTCATTAGAGACTTATTCTTTAGACTCTTCTCACAGTATCTCAGAGTCAGATTCAGAATCTGAGCTGGTTCTTGAGGATGAATCTCTATCCGCTTCTATCAGCGCCAGCGAGAGTCTTTCCGAGTCTGAATACTGGAGTATTTTCGAATCTGAATCCCTCAGTATCTCAGAGTCAGATTCGCTTTATGAGAGTGAATGGCTATCCGCTTCTATCAGTGCAAGTGAGAGTCTTTCTGAGTCTGAATACTGGAGTATTTTCGAATCTGAGTCCCTCAGTATCTCAGAGTCAGATTCACTCTATGAGAGTGAGTGGCTATCCGCTTCTATCAGCGCCAGTGAGAGTCTTTCTGAGTCTGAATACTGGAGTATCTTTGAATCTGAATCTCTCAGCATATCAGAATCAGATTCACTCTATCAGAGTGAGTGGCTATCCGCTTCTATCAGCGCCAGTGAGAGTCTTTCTGAGTCTGAATACTGGAGTATCTTTGAATCTGAATCTCTCAGCATATCAGAATCAGATTCACTCTATGAGAGTGAATGGTTATCCGCTTCTATCAGTGCAAGCGAGAGTCTTTCCGAGTCAGCTTCTATCCTTCTTAGCGAATTCGTTTCAACTTCGGTAGCGGATAGTCAGTCAGTTTCTCTGTCAGAATCCATTAGTGCCAGTCTGAGCCTTTCAGAATCTGAGTCTCTCAGTGCCTTAGAAGAGACTTCTATGAGTCTTTCAGATTCAGTTTATGAGGAGGAAGCGTATTCACTTTCAGTAAACGAACATAAGCCAGATACTTTCTTGATTTCTCTTAGCACTAGCCTGAGCCTCTCTACTTCTGAATGGTTGGCTCAGTCTGAGTTTACTTCACTTAGCCTTTCGGCATCTGAATCTTTGAGCATCAGTCAGTCTCTATCCTTGAGTGAAGCATTTTCTCAACTTCTTTTCGAATCTGAATCAGCCAAGGAGAGTCAGCAGCTATCAGAATCACTTAGCCATAGCCAGTCTCTTTCTCTTTCAGAATCTTTGAGTGAGTGGACAGTAGCCTCCCTCAGTCTCAGTGAGTCAGTCTCTTTGAGCGATTCAATCTCCCTGAGTGAGTCCATTGCCGAGTATACTTGGTTAAGTTCTTCATTGTCGGTTAGTGCCTCTGTTGCTCAATCCGAATTGGAAAGCCAATTGACATCAATTTCCGAGTCTATTAGTGTCTCAGAATCTCTCAGTCAGAGTGTGAGCGTCTTCACTTCTTTCAGCTTGAGTGAGTCAATTTCCTTGAGTGAATCCGAAAGTCTCAGTGCGTCAAGCTCCTTAAGTTTGAGTGAGTCCGCTTCTTTGAGTGAATCTGAAAGTCTTAGTCAGAGTCTCAGCCTTTCAGAATCCTTGAGCCAAAGTGTCAGCGCTTCACATTCTTTGAGTCTCAGTGAGTCAATTTCAGTCAGTCAATCTGAACAAGAGAGCCAGAGCCTTAGTGTGTCAGAATCCTTGAGTCAGAGCGCAAGCATTTCGACTTCCTTTAGTTTGAGTGAATCACTTTCCGAATATACTTGGCTCAGTTCGTCACTCTCAGTTAGTGCTTCTGTTGCCCAATCTGAATTGGAAAGCAAGTTAACATCGCTTTCCGACTCTATTAGTCAGAGTGCTTCACTCTCTCTGAGTGTTTCAGAATCTCTCAGTCAGAGTGCAAGCCTTTCAACTGCCTTTAGTTTAAGTGAATCAGTTTCCTTGAGTGAGTCTGAGAGCCTTAGTCAGAGCCTCAGTGTTTCAGAATCCTTGAGTCAAAGCCTGAGTGTTTCAAGCTCCTTGAGTTTGAGTGAGTCTGAAAGTCTTAGCCAGAGCCTCAGTATCTCTGAATCATTAAGTGAAAGTGCGAGCCTTTCAACTTCTTTAAGTTTGAGTCAATCAATTTCAGAGTACAATTGGCTCAGTTCGTCACTCTCAGTTAGTGCTTCTGTTGCCCAATCTGCATATGAGAGCAAGTTAATTTCAGTTTCAGAGTCGGTTAGTCAGAGTACCTCAGCCTCTATCAGTCTTTCCGAATCTCTTAGTCATAGTGTCAGCATCTCAACTTCCTTTAGTTTGAGTGAGTCGATTTCCCTGAGTGAATCAGAGCAAATCAGTCAAAGTATTGTGAGAGTTTCCTTATCTGAGTTTTATAGCATTTCAGTCTCAGAGTTGCTTTCTTACAGACAGAGTGTTTCAGAGTCTAAGTCAGTATCACATAGTTTACAAGTCTCAGAATCTCTGTCACTTAGCTTGTCTCGAACAGAGTCAATGCGTCTTGCCTATCAACAAGAATCGCTTGATAGTATGAACCTTGCATCTCAGGAACTTTCAGAGGCGGTTGCACTATCTCAAGAAAGCTTGTCTGTTCAAGTATCTACAACTCCAAACTTGAGTGTAACAGATCAAGAGGCATATCAGATGGTAAGACCAGGTTCACAGCCAATTTCTCCTGACTTAAAAAATGTCGCTAGTACATTATCTGGATTGGCTTCAATCACTCAAAATAAGAAAGACCAGCGATAATTTTAAAGATACTAGAGGATGCAATAGTATCCATATATATTCACAAAATCAAAAGGAGTCATTATGATTAGAAATACGATGCCCAACAGCAATAAAGGTTTGGGAACGACGGATGTATTACCAATTAGTGAACCACGTATAGGAGTACTGACAGGGGAAATCAACTACAAAAAAGTACCAATAGGTGCCTATGATCTTCTGGGACAATTTACTTTAGCGAGTCAACCGGATTATGTTAGTGATTTGAATATGATTCAATCGATGGGCTTCAATGTTTATAGAATTTCTATCTCTTGGGCGCGAATTTTCCCAACTGGAGAAGAAGCGCAGCCAAGTGAAGAAGGTTTGAAATATTATGAGACTATCATTGATCAAGTGTTGCAAAAGGATGTTGAACCGATTGTAACTTTAAGTCATTTCGATCTTCCTCTTCATCTGTATGAAAAATACGGTGCGTGGAAGAGCCGCAAGATGATTGAACTTTATGAGCATTATACAGAAGCTGTTTTCAGACATTTTAAAGACAAGGTAAGATATTGGATTACCTTTAATGAATTTAATATTTTACACCATTTACCATATCTTGGTGGTGGTCTGTCCTTTGAAGATGGAGAAAATCGAAACCAACGAATCTGGCAGGCGGCTCATTATCAATTAGTCGCTTCGGCACGTGCTGTTAAGCTTGGAAAATCAATCAATCCAGAATTTCAATTTGGTGGCATGTTGGTAGTCAGTCGTAACTATAGTCAGAATTTAGATAGTGCGATTGATGCGATGGAAGCAGAAGTTAAGAACCGTGAAAACTATGTCTTTACAGATGTACAAGTTCGTGGTTCTTATCCAAACCATTTCTTGCGTCGTTTGGAACGTGAGCAGATTGCTTTAGATATTGAAAATGATGACTTCTTTGACCTACGAGTCGGAAAGGTTGATTTTGTTAGCTTTAGCTACCATGCATCTAGTAATTCTCAAGAAGTCTTTATCAATAAATATGGCTATAATAATACCAATAAGAATCCAATTGATCCTGTAGGTCTTCGCCTAGCTATGAATAATCTTTATGACCGCTATCAAAAGCCACTATTTATTGTGGAAGATGATCTAGTATTAGATGAGTCAGACAGCCGCTCAATAGAAGAGCTAAAAACGAATATTCAAGAGATCGTTAAAACAGTAGAATATGATGGCGTTGAGCTTCTTGGCTATACACCTCTCAGCTGGGTAGATCTCAATTTCTAAACTAGATGCGTTTACATCTAGTTACCTTTTATGAAAATACCTGAATGGATTATATGTCATCTATTCAGGTGTTTTTGCTTATAAAAGAATAAGGTTACAAAACTAAGAGAACCATAGATTTAGCGGGTAAATAGAATTTTATTTGCTCCTGTAGTATCCGGATTTTTTTGCTCGGAGACTTATAAAACAATGGTAATAAGCGTCATTTTATGCTACAATTGATAAGATAGTATATAATTAGAATAAATGAAGAATAGAGGGAGCAGAATGAGACTTAAAAAGACCCTATTTGGTAACTATCGTGCCAAGGAAGTTGAAGAATACATTGAATCGTTAGAAGAAGGATTTGATAGTGAAATTCGTAAAAAGAATGAGAAAATAGAATCTTTACGTAAAAAAATTGATGCTTTAAAGAACCAAGAAAGAGAAATCGGTGAAGCCGTTGTTTATGCTAAATCGCTGATTATTGAAGCACATGAAAAGGCAGAAAAAGAGGCTCAAGAGGTTCTAGAAAAAGCCCAGAAAGACTTCTTACAAGTAAGATCGTCTATCCTTGAAGAGATCGATGAATTGACGAAAAAACGTCTTGAAACGGAACAACTCTATAAGGCGCAAAAGGAAAAAATCAAAGAGCTTCTTAGTCAAATTGGTCAGATTCTAGACGAAGAAACTTTAGAGGGTCAAATTGACATCGCAAGTCTAATCGAGGAAGCTTCGGAAGACGACGAATTTGCAAGCATATTTGATACTCCTTTAGAGGAAGATGAAGCTACGCGTTTGTTTGATACACCTTTGGAAGAAGACGAGGCTTCAAATGAGCAAGTTGAAGCTGAAAGTTTATTTGATGAAGCTTCTCTTGAAGCGCACGAAGAAGAAGTAAACGAATCAGATATTTTTGGTGAGGAAGAAGTCCCAGTAGAAATCTCTGCTCCACAAAAAGAAGTTGTAAATATTGAGCAAACATTTGCTAAGACAGGTACAGATAGCTCTGTTCCCGTTACTTACTTCACTTCTCCTGTCAAAAAATCAAAAGACGAAGATAAAGAAAAAGGGAAAAAGAAGAAAGGAAAAATCATCAAACGACTTTCAAGAATTAAAAAAGATAGTCTTTTGTAAGAGGAACATGGTTTATGACAATTTATAACATCAACCTAGGAATTGGTTGGGCAAGCAGCGGAGTCGAGTACGCACAAATTTATCGTGCAAAATTGCTTCGCAGTGTGGGCTTAGAGGCAAAATTCATCTTTATGGATTTTATTTCAGCTGATAATATTGAACATTTGACGAAGAATATCGGTTTTGAAGACTCTGAGGTCATTTGGCTCTATCAGTATTTTACAGATGTTAAGATTGCTCCAACGACCTACACTCTAGCACAAGTCTTAGCTAGTTTTGATAGAGAACCTCTAGAAATCGTCCGTAATCCTGAGAATAAGACCTTTCGGATCTTGTTTGGAGATAATGATTTCGTAACGTGCTATGCTTGCGATATGGATAATGAGCTGATTGAGCGGGCAGAGATTGTTTCGCGTGGCTGTCTCATTCAGAAAGAATATTATACTTATACCAAAAACTTTATTGAATACTATAGTCCTGTAGATGGTCGGGCTCGTCTCTACCAACGGACTTGGCTCAATGAAGATGGCAGCGTGGCTTACGAAGAGATTATCGATGAAGTGGATGGTAAGCCAGAAACGCAAGTTTATCGTTTTCCAGATCAGGTCTTCTACTCCAAGCAGGAGTTTGTTGCTCATTTCATGAGAAGCTTGAAGTTGACAGACAAGGATTTACTGATATTAGACAGGGAGACGGATATTGGCCAGCCAATCTTCGCAAATAAGGGGTCTGCCAAACTAGCTGTCATCGTTCATGCGGACCACTTCAGTGAAAATCCTGCGGAACAAGATTATATCCTGTGGAATAATTACTACGAGTATCAATTTGAATATGCAGAAGAAGTGGACTACATCATCAACTCGACGGATGCTCAAACAGAGCTGCTGAAAGAGCAGTTTGCTCAGTATACCGACATCAAGCCGAAGAATATTTTAACTATTCCTGTGGGCAGCTTGGATCAGCTGCGCCGACCAGAAGGTCAGCGGAAACCTTTTGGTTTGATGACAGCTTCTCGTTTGGCCAGTGAAAAGCATATCGATTGGCTAATTCACTCTGTAGTGAAGGCGCATGAGCAATTACCGGAAATCACCTTTGATATCTATGGCACCGGTGGTGAGGAAGCTATGTTGCGGAAGCTGATTGCGGATCTGCAAGCAGAAGAGTATATTCGACTGATGGGGCATCATCATATGGCGGATATTTACAAAAATTATTCCGCTTATCTAGCAGCATCGACAAGTGAAGGTTTTGGTCTGACTCTGTTGGAAGCAGTAGGTTCTGGCCTGCCCATCATTGGCTTTGATGTACGTTATGGAAATCCAACCTTTATCCGCGATGGAGAAAATGGCTACCTGATTCCCAAGGCTCGTCCAGATGATCTAGATGCCATGACGACAGAGTATGCGGAAAAGATTGTTCAGCTATTAACTCAACATTCTCAGGAAGATTTGTCCCGTGTATCCTACGAGATAGCTGAGCCTTACCTTGATGAGCATATTGCCCAGCGCTGGTCTGATCTTGTCCAATCGGCTCAGACCAACTAAGTAGGATTCAGAAAGAAAGGCATAACCACTATGATTTGTTTGTTTGACCGCTATGATCAAGCAAGTTTTGATTTATTACGTTCATTAAAAGCAACAGGACTTGATTGTCCTGTTGTTGTTGTACAAGACGATGGCTATCTTTCACCAGATGTCGAGTCTCCTTACAGTTATTTTACAGGAGATTTGGACACACCAGAGGGCCGTCCAATTTATTTTAATCTTGTCCCCAAACCGCATCTATGGGAGATTCGCTCCAGCAATGTAAATGGCGAAATCTTGGATATGGGCAAGAAGCGTGCGAATATTTTCTATCGCCAACCGACACATGAAAGACGTGTGCGGGCTGTCGAATGGTTGGATACAGAGGGGCAAGTCCGAGCGGCAGATATCTACAATCGCAAAGGACGGCTTTTTGCACAAATAACCTACGACCAGACACAACGTCCGACCCATACTCGTTATTTTGACCAGAGCAATGTCGTGGTCATTATGGAAAATCATCTGACTGGTGATATCATCTTGACACTTGAAGGAAAGCGTCATATTTTTAAATCTAAACAAGAATTTGTCGTCTTTTATCTGCAATATCGTGGATATGATACAGATCGTATTATTTATAATTCTCTAGCAACCCCCTTCTTGGTGGCCTACGCTCTTCGTCCTAAAAATGGTCGTGCAGAAGATGTTCTTTTCTGGCAGGAGCCTATCGGAGAAGCCTTACCTGGAAATATGAAAGTAGCTATGAAAATGCCTCATCGCAATATCCGCATCGCTGTTCAGGACAGACAGGTATATGAGAAAATTCAAAGCTTGGCAACACCGGAAGAAAAAGTCTATTTCCACAATATTGGTTATATTTATGATTACCAACGTCTTAATAATATGAATCCAGAAGCCTTGATTTTGACCAATAGTGATCAGCTTGAGCAAATAGAGCAACTCTTGACTCAGCTACCAAATGTACATTTCCATATTGGAGCCATCACAGAAATGTCTGGCCATTTGATGGGGCTCAATCGTTATCCGAATGTTTCGCTTTATCCAAATATTCGTCCGGCAAAGGTTGCAGAGCTTTTTGAGAGATGTGACTTGTATCTAGATATCAATATCAGCGATGAAATCCTTAATGCTTGTCGCACAGCCTTTGAGAACAACATGTTGATTCTCAGTTTCACAAATACTTGTCATAGCCGTCGATTTATTGCGGATGATCACATTTATGCGCCAGAAAATGTCTCAGGCATGGTGGATAAGACTCAAAGTGTCCTTGCCCACTCATCAGAGATGGAAGCAGCACTTACTAGACAGAAACAGGCTGCTAATCAAGCTAGTTTGGAGCAATATAAGACTATTCTTTAACCAGATACATGAGAACTTGCTTTCGATGAAGGCAAGTTCCTTTATGCAGATTTAGTAAAGGAGGACAATCATGCCAGAGAAGAAAAAGGGAATTCTGCAGGAACATATCAACGAGCAACTAGATAATCGTAGGAGACCGTTGAAAAGAGAGAAGCAAGAGTTTAGTATGATTGCAGTGTTAGGTGGCATTCTTTTTCTTATCACTCTCTTGGTCACAATCATCATGCAGTTGGGACACTTTTTCTAGGATTTTTTCTGGATGGAGGAGGTCTCTGGAAAAGATGAACCTTGACGAGCAAATCGTCAAGGTTTTTTTGCCTCTATCTAATTGAACTAGTGTGAAAGGGGGAGTAGGGGGTTCGAAAGATAATAAAACGCTTTCAACAATTTGAAGCTTAAAAGCGGATTTTCTGAAAAAATTAGCTATTTTCATTTGTTATTTTACATATAATTACTTGAAAAGGGGAATCCGTTTTGGTAAAATGATGAGTGGTATATACTGGATAAAAACGGCTGGTATATCCCAGATGGAATCTGCTTTTTCTGAGTCAAAGGGATAAAAACTGAAACTGACTGCAACTTTTATTAACTCTGGTTTTGGGAGGCAGCGCAATCTACACTTTGTTAATGGTCATGAGATTAACAAAGGGTCGCAATTGGATAAAAGAAAGGAATCGAATGTTTCGAAGTAAAAAATTTAACAAAGATTTCGAGATCGTAGATGAGAAAAAGCGTTATAAGCTTTACAAGTCGGGTAAAAACTGGGTAAAAGCCTCGAACTCTCAATTGGATCTCTTCCGTATCGGTGGGATGGGCGAAGTTGTCTCTAGTACCCTGTCAGACACTGAAGAACTTGATCACGCACACCTTAGTTTTAACACGCTAGCGGGTATAGGGGGAATCCTGGCCGCGGGGGCTGCAGGATTTGTGATGACTCAAGAGCAAACTGTTTATGCGGATGAAACATCTGAGTATACAGAAAAGGATAAAACAGTCATCGCAGCTGAACCGAAAGTAGCTGAAACAACTGAAACAAGTGCCAACTCAATCATCGCTCAAGCGCAAGCGGAAGTAAAGAAAGCTCAAGCAGAACAAGCATCTGCAACAGCTTCTGTATCAGTCAGTCAATCTGTTGAGGATCAAGCGAGTGCGAGTCAGTCAGTTTCAGTCAGTCAATCTGCCTCAGCAAGTCAGTCAGCTTCAGTCAGTCAATCTGCCTCAGCAAGTCAGTCAGCTTCAGTCAGTCAATCTGCCTCAGCAAGTCAATCAGCATCAGCTCCTACATCAGTCTCAGCAAGTGCAAAAGCATCTGCATCAGTAAGCTCTACACCATCAGAGTCAGCAAGCGCTCAAGCACCTGCCTCTGTAGTTGAGAGTACATCAGTTGTTAGCGAACCATCAGCTCAGGCTTCTGTGTCTACCTCAGCTTCTGCATCGCTCAACCTTAAGGTCAACCCTGCGGCAAGTCTTGTATCAGGTAGTGCTAACCAAAGTTTGGCAAGTGCAGCTCTTAGCACAAGCCAAGCAGCAACAACAAGCAACAACATCGCAGCTGGTGTTGTAGCAGATAAGAACCAAGCCCAAGGTAAGGATACAACTAAGCAAGCTGAGAAAAACCAAAAGGTTGACAATACTGTAGCGACTGCAGCAAAGACAGGGTATTCTGGATTTAGAGCAAATCCGATCGATACTGGATCAAAAGAACCTTTCTTTCTAAATACCGATCCATATAGCATCAACTCTCCAGAAACAACGGGTCGTTTAAATAGACAACGGGTCTTTCTGGGACGAGCAGGTGTTCCTTTCTCGGTAACATATTATATGCATAAGTCTCAATTTGATGCGGACGAATATCCTTACGGTTCATATAAGGATAGTGAGTTTGCAGGACTTTCTCCAAGACAAACTCTAGAGACTCGAAACTGGCAAGAAGCACAAGAGAAATATAATATTACCTCGGAAACAGGTCGTGTGGAAGTGGCTCCTGGACGTTATATTCCATATGTAACTTTCAAGAGTGATAATCCAAAAGCATTTAGAAGTAGTATCAATCTGGATGTGACCTTTGATGGACGTAGCTTTCCTCAAACCAGCATATTCATGAACCTTACTACTACTCAGTTTAAGGGACCTGCTGTAACGTATGATGCCGAAGGGAAAAAAGAAGCACTGGCTCCTCTTGCAAAATATAAAGTAGGAGACACAGTCAATGAAACCTACTATTTCCATAATGATAAACAGTATAGATATGAGCAAGATGCTAGAAATGCTATTACTTTGTACACTGGTAATGGTGGTTGGACCAAACCGATGGGCTTGAGGTTTGTTCAAGGAGTGGAAAGACGTGCTGATTTTACCTATGTTCCTAAAGTCACTGTTACGGGGACTGTTAAAACTGAAAATCCTAATTATCTTGTCAGACATAATGATGGATTGGGAGGTAAGGATGCTGAATTCTTTACCTATCTAGGCCGTCCAGAAGAAGTTGTAACTGAGGCTGCGCAGGAGTCAATTATCAATAAGAGTAAAGACTCACTAATTCCTTCCCCTGAACCACTAGTTCCTGAAGTTGAAGTCGGTAAACGAGTTAATGAAACTTTATATGTTCATGATGGTAATAACAAAGGAGATAAGTCTGTTGGCTCTTGGCAAAGTTCTTACCTTGCAGATCAAGCGGTTGAACTGATTCATGGTAAGAAAGAACTAGAAGAACTTGGATTAACAGTTACTACCACAACCAATGAATTAGGGGCTGGTAAAACTGGTTATATTCCATCTATCCAAATTTCTGGAACGCCTACTAAAACAGGAACTGTAACACTTAAATATAAGATTACTGACGAAGCGGGACAGCTTAACTTTAAGGACATTCAAGTAAATGTTAAAGAAAGCGGATCCCTGAGCCAATCAGTTTCAGCTTCTTTATCTGCAAGTCAAAGTGCTTCAGCATCTAACTCAGCAAGTATCAGTGCGAGCCAATCAGCATCTATCTCAGCAAATGCTAGCCAAAGTGCCTCAGCAAGTGCGAGCGTGAGCAGTAGCGTATCCGCTTCTGTATCAGGAAGCCAAAGTTCAAGTGCCTCAGCGAGTGCCTCGCTTAGCGCAAGTCGTTCAGCCTCAGCGAGCGTAAGCTCAAGCCGTTCAGCCAGTGCATCAGCCAGCGCATCGCTAAGTGCGAGTCGCTCAGCTTCAGCAAGTGTAAGCTCAAGCCGTTCAGCCAGTGCCTCAGCGAGTGCATCACTTAGCGCAAGTCGTTCAGCGTCAGCTTCAGTAAGTTCAAGTCGTTCGGCCAGTGCGTCAGCGAGTGCCTCACTTAGTGCAAGTCGCTCAGCTTCAGCTTCAGTAAGCTCAAGTCGTTCGGCCAGTGCGTCAGCGAGTGCATCAGTGAGCGCCAGCCAATCGGCTTCAGCATCAGTAAGCGCAAGCCAAAGCGCATCAGCATCAGTAAGTGCAAGTCACTCAGCATCTGTATCAGCAAGCCAATCAGCAAGCGCATCAGAATCAGCTAGTCAAAGTGCTTCAACATCAGTAAGTGCAAGCCAATCAGCTTCAGCTTCAGCATCTAACAACCAGAACTCAGCTTCTATCTCAGCAAGCGCGAGCCACTCTGCGTCAATTAGTGCGAGCCAAAGCGCATCAGCTTCTATCTCAGCAAGCATCAGTGCTAGCCAATCAGCATCAAGCTCAGCAACAGCAAGCCAAAGTGCTTCAGCAAGTGCAAGCGTAAGTGCATCAGTAAGCGCAAGCCAAAGCGCTTCAGCATCAGTAAGTGCTAGTCACTCAACCTCTGTATCAGCAAGCCAATCAGCAAGCGCATCAGAATCAGCTAGTCAAAGTGCTTCAACATCAGTAAGTGCAAGCCAATCAGCTTCAGCTTCAGCATCTAACAACCAGAACTCAGCTTCTATCTCAGCAAGCGCGAGCCACTCTGCGTCAATTAGTGCGAGCCAAAGCGCTTCAGCATCGATTTCAGCAAGCATCAGTGCTAGCCAATCAGCATCAAGCTCAGCAAGTGCGAGTCAAAGTGCCTCAGCAAGTGCAAGCGTAAGTGCATCAGTAAGCGCAAGCCAAAGTGCTTCAACATCAGTAAGTGCAAGTCACTCAGCGTCTGTATCAGCAAGCCAATCAGCAAGCGCATCAGAATCAGCAAGCCAAAGTGCTTCAACATCAGTAAGTGCAAGTCACTCAGCGTCTGTATCAGCAAGCCAATCAGCTTCAGCTTCAGCATCTAACAACCAGAACTCAGCTTCTATCTCAGCAAGCGCGAGCCACTCTGCGTCAATTAGTGCGAGCCAAAGCGCATCAGCTTCTATCTCAGCAAGCATCAGTGCTAGCCAATCAGCATCAAGCTCAGCAACAGCAAGCCAAAGTGCTTCAGCAAGTGCAAGCGTAAGTGCATCAGTAAGCGCTAGTCACTCAGCATCTGTATCAGCT
>NZ_RJPN01000010.1:0-82053 GCF_003944225.1 Streptococcus cristatus | reverse complement strand
TAGTTCAGTGGTAGAACACCACCTTGCCAAGGTGGGGGTCGCGGGTTCGAATCCCGTCGTTCGCTTTGAGGCCGGGGTGGCGGAACTGGCAGACGCACAGGACTTAAAATCCTGCGATTGGTAACGATCGTACCGGTTCGATTCCGGTCCTCGGCATAGCGGATATGCGACAGGGCACCCTTAGCTCAACTGGATAGAGTACCTGACTACGAATCAGGCGGTTAGAGGTTCGACTCCTCTAGGGTGCATGAAGGGAAACGAGGTCATATGACTCCGTTTTACTTATGACTTATGATCGGGAAGTAGCTCAGCTTGGTAGAGTACTTGGTTTGGGACCAAGGTGTCGCAGGTTCGAATCCTGTCTTCCCGATATGCTAATTCATAAAAGACAACGGCTATATGCTGTTGTTTTTTATTTTATGGGTTCTGGTTTTTTGCTTTTCCATAATGTCTCTATAATTTATAAGTTTTCGTAAATTAGATAGTATCCATATAGGATGTGGTCTTTTTACTTTTTGATTAAAGTATTTGGCTTACTTCATATTTTTTGCTATTTATGCGTGCCTATTGCCTTGATTGAATTTTTACCTGATTTTTTGTATACTAATATGAGGATAATCATTTATTGATGGGAGACTTTTATATGTTAAAGCAAGATTGGCTCGAATATTTTGAAGCTGTGAATGGTCGTTCAGCAACGGATACAGAAATTTCTCAAGCTTTGCTGGCTGGTGAATTTGTGGAACCTGAGGTGACAAGTACGAACCAAGTTGGAAGTGAAACTGGCTCAATCATATCAGACTCTGTTCCAGCACAAGGAGGAGCTTCAAACGGTGAATATTATGTTCAGCCGCAAAATAGTTTTAAGGAACAGAATGGGCAGGCATCGTCCACTCAGCCAACTGGGCAGCAATATCAAGAGCTTCCTCAGCAACAGCTTAACCAAAATCAATTTGCTAATCAAATACAATCATTTGCCCAGCAGAGCCATCCTTATCAACAGCCAAATGGTGGGCAACCTAACCAGTTTGTTGGACAGCCTCAATCTTCTGGTCCGCAAAGCTTTAACCAGCAAGTCTATCAAAACAATCAGCAAAGTCAGTTCAATGGGCAGAATTTTCAGCACGGGTCACAGGCATATTACAGTCAGCAACAGCCGGCGCAACCAAGTGAATTTTCTAAAACAATGAAAGGTTTCTGGGCTTGGCTTGTTTCTGCTTGGAAGTCGCCAACTTCAGAAGTTGAAAGTAATAAATTAAATGGCTATTTTTCCCTAGGATTGACTGTTTTCTTTGCAGCTATTGTGGTGAATTATAATTTTTATAATATTATTTCTTCGGTGAGTTTTGGCTTTTACAGTGGTCCGACTTTTGATTTTAGACTTTTCTTGGTCTCACTGATAGCGGCAGCCCTCGTTCTTTTCTCCATTATTTTAGGAGGCTTTGCTGTAAAACGCATGGTCTATAAGGATGGAAGCTTTAGCTTTAATAAGGCATTTGACTGGTATGGCAGACTCTATGCGATTGTCTTACCTTTTGTGGCTCTTTCTGCTTTATTTAGCTTACTTGGGATTATGTCTGTATCCCTCTTCCTAGCATGGATTGGCTTAGTGTTAATTGGGGTCGGTGCAACCTTTGCTTTGATTTATTCAAAATCTAGCACGTCAATGGATCCTTTTTATAAATATTTACTGGCAATTATTGTCAATAGTGTGATTACATTTATCTTTACTTTCATCGCTTTCTCATTACTGATGAGTCTTATGATGATGTAAAGTTCTGGGAGGTGATTTATGGCAACGAAAGAAAAATGGGTTGAGCTTTTTGAGCAAGTCATTGGTAGAAAGCCAACCGCAGATGAGTTTTTAGAAGGAAAACGTTCTGACTTTGATCCCAAGAAGATTATTTCTATTGCGGCTCCTGCAGGACAAAGTAACGATAGGCTAGCTGAAGAGAAGCAAAGCTCGGTGACTCAGGAACAAAATTTGGGGCAAGAGGAGCCAGCTGTAGAGTTTCTCAAAGAAGAATTTGTTGAGGCTTCTCCTAAAGAAGAAAAGCAAGAGATTTCAGAATCGGATCAATACCAAGAGCAACGGGAAAATTGGCTACAAGCTTTCGAGACGAATATTGGTAGAAAGCCGACTAAAGAGGAATTTTTAGAAGCACGAAATCAAGGTTTTCTTAATCTACCTATTCGCTCTGAATTACTGGATTCGGAATTACCACAGAAAGCAATAAAAAAAGCAGAAAAAAGAATGTCGAAGAAGAAGGCCGTGATGATTGCTTTTCCTCTTATTCTACTTTTTGTTTTGTTGGCAGCCTTTCTTTATTTGAGCTCAGTGACAGGTGTTAAAGTTGTTACGGATGATTTTGCAAAAGCGGTTACTAAAAAAGATTATGATGGAATCGCAGACCTTCTCTCTACGAATTCAGATAAGTGGACACGTGCAGATGCGAGGGCTTTAGTCGAGCACTTAGAGAGTCAAGAAATCAATATTGAGACCGAGCTGGACAACATTGCTAAGTCAAAGGGAAAATCAGCCTATATTGATGACAATCAGAATAAACTTTTAGGTGTAACTGAAAAAAGCAAAAAATTTGGGATTTTTCAGGAATATCAAATAGTGGCCTATCCAGTAGAGGTGAAGGTTAACACGAACTTAGACAATGCGAGCATCAAAGCAGGAGATAAGAAAAGCCTTCCTTTGAGTAATAATGCTGAGACGAATATTGGCAAATATCATTTTATCAAGCAGGAATTTACCCTGAAAGGGAAGACGGAAGTCGGAGAGATTGAGAGTAAGATCCAGCTTGATTTAGCAACTGCTAAGAATAATGAAATTAAATTGGATCTTAAGTCTGAAAAGAAACGATTGAAGGTTACTATGCCAGCAGAAGCTTCAAATGCAACAGACCTTAAAATTGTTGTAAATGGCAAGGAAATTGGTAGTAGCTTAGAAACAGATATTCAAGTTGTACCACATCAAGAACTGGAAGTTTATGCTAAGTTTGTTGTTGCTGATAACACTTTTGTAACCAACAAGGAAAGTATTGTTGTCAAGGGAGACACGCTTGATGTTGCTTTATCTTTACCTAAAGAAGTGACAGATAAGATCAAAGAAAAGGACGAAGAAGCTAAAAAGGTAGAAGCTAACAAGGCAAAAATCACTAATTTCCTTAGCGAATATCGCACGGCTGTTTTCAGATCGGTCTCTAATCGTTCTAATTATTATGCTCAATATTATGACACTTCTAGTCCATCATACAAAGAGATGGTTGAGTGGACTACAGGTGGTGGTGTCAAGAAGGCGAAAATTGATTATTACGATCCAGGAGCTTTGGATATCCGTGAAGTGAGAGAGGAGAACGGCTCTTATATTGTGACGACTTATGAGGACTATACAGTTCACTATATTGATAGTACTCCAAATAGTGTCAATCGAAAAAATAAAACTTACTATTTGAAGCCGACTGGAAATTCCTTTGCAATCTACAATATTGAAGTTTCAGAAAGTTAGTGGAATACAATGAAATATAATAAAGTTATTTTTCTAGCAATGGCAGTCTTGCTTTTAAGTGCTTGCTCAGCAGCCAAAGACAAGACTGAAAGTAGTACAAACAAGCAGGCAAGTAGCTCAAAGGTATCTGTTGAAAAAAAAGAGGCTGAAAAAGACCGGTCATCTAGCCAAGATACAAGGAGTGAATCGGATAGTGCGGAGTCTAAGAAGGAGCAAAAGCAGGACGTAACTGTTGATAAAAATGTTTCTTACAACGGAAGCTACTATAGCGTTCAAGGGAAATATGACGAAATAGTCATCGCCAATAAACACTATCCATTATCAGCTGATTACAATCCAGGTGAGGATCCGACTGCTAAAGCAGAACTACTTAAGTTAATCGCAGATATGCAGTCCAAAGGTTATCCTATCAGCAACCAATATAGCGGTTTTCGTAGCTATCAAACTCAGGTCGGCCTTTATCAAAGTTATGTGAATCGAGATGGACTAGCTGCGGCTGATCGCTATTCGGCAAGACCAGGCTACAGCGAGCACCAAACTGGTTTAGCATTTGATCTGATTGATAGTAGCGGCAATCTGGTTGAAGAAGCTGGAGCTAGTCAGTGGCTCTTGGACAATGCCTATAAATATGGTTTTGTAGTACGCTATCCTGTTGGCAAGGAGGGGTCTACTGGCTATGTGCCTGAAAGTTGGCATTTACGCTATGTAGGAAAAGAGGCCAAGGAAATTTCCGAATCTGGTCTCACACTGGAAGAGTATTATCATTTTACAGGTGGTAATTATGTCCAGTAAAATCTAAGTGCAGACTCAGCGTCTACCTTATTCTCAAAAGTTAGAAGCTACATATCTCACTTTAAAAGTGGAGTTGAGCTGCTGTATGATTAGAAAAATACATAGTAAAACCAGTCCTCTTTTGGGGACTGGTTTTTTGTTTTGTTGACACTAAGACCTAACTCATAAGATGAGAGAACTCGAGTTGACTTTTTCCTATTCTTTTATAATTTCAATCTTTTCGATTTTAATATCTGTTTTGGGTTTATCTTTATCGCCAGTTTCTGTGGCAGCGATTTTGTCTACTACGTCCATTCCTTCAATAACTTGACCAAAGACGGTATAGCCGCCGTCAAGGCTTGGATTTCCGCCGTTTTTGTAAGCTTCAATGATTTTAGCTGGGAAGGTGTCGGTCGGTAATTGTTTGGATAAGTCTTTCTTGCTTTGGTTGATGAAAAATTGACTGCCGTTGGTGTCTTTTCCAGCATTAGCCATGGCTAGTGCACCGCGCAAGTTGTAGAGGTAAGGAGAATATTCATTCTTGAAGCCATTTCCTGAGTCAATAGACTCATTCTTGCCTTTCCAAATGGATTCGCCACCTGTGCCATCTCCTTTAGGATCGCCTGTCTGAATCATGAAATCATTGATAACGCGGTGGAAAATCACACCGTTATAATAGCCTTCCTTAGCATGTGTCAGAAAATTTTCGACAGCTAAAGGAGCGTATTTAGGAAACAGCTTGAGGCGAATGTCTCCTTGTGTTGTGATAATCTTGACTTCAGCTTCATCTTCAGCAACTTCTGTAGATAGTTGTGGGAAGTTGGCATTCTCATTGGTCATGGCATCCTTATACTGTTCACGGAGTTTTTGAGCTTCAGCTGCCTCAGAGCTGGTATCGGTAGCAGAAGACTGCTTAGGAGCGCTGGAGGACTTGGTAGTAGAATCTTCTTTAGCGGAGCAGCCCGTCAGAGCAAGTGCAGATAAAAGACTAAAAAGAATGATTTTTTTCATAAATAACCTTTCTATGCATAAGTTTATGAACTATTGCTATTTTACTATAAGTGCTTTAGTTTTTCAAACTTTCCTGCGTCAGTAATTCCAAGAGTAGAGATTTGAGGCTTTTTGGACGCAGATTGTGGTTGTAAAGTTCTTGCAAGCTGATCCATTCGGGCTGGTAAATGTTTTGGAGACTACTGCGCTCGAGCTCTTCGCCTTGCATGAGGGGAGTCTCAGCCGTACTTAGACTGGTGTAGAAATAATACTCCTCTTTTCCCTGATTGTTAAAGGAAAAAGCTGTGTGCAGCTGGTCAGCAGAAAAGCTAAGATTGACTTCTTCTTTCATTTCCCGTAAGGCGGCTTCTAAAGGTCCTTCTCCAAGTTCGATAGTTCCACCGGGAATCACGAAATACTCTTGCCCATTCTTCCAGCGGTGAATCAGCAAAATCTTGTCCAAGAAAGGATTGTAGACAATCACACCTGCTCGCATACTATTCTCCTTTCCGATATTTTCTTCTAAATAGTCTAGCAAAAATAGCTAAGGATTACCAATTTGAGATATAGAAACACTTTCTTGAAATTTCTGCTTGTTAGAAAAAATATATGTGTTAGAATGAATGTGATACATCAGGAATGGAGCACTTGTGTCTAGAAATTTTTAGGAAGCTATGTTGTTCATCTAGTTTTATAGCGGCCTTTCAAATAGATGTTCTTTTAGTGGGACCATTGGTCAAAGATCTGCTCTTTCGTTTTTTGAAAGATCATCATAAGTGCTGGCAAAATATTGGGGTGCATCCTTGTGAATGGAACGTTATTTGGGAGCTTGGGGAACAAATCTTTTAATGTCTGTTTCCCTTAACATTCTCTTGGTTGGCTCATTCTCGTGTTTTATACTAAGGGTATGTTCAGAAACTTTTCTCGAGTGAAGAAAGGGTCGGAAATTTTGAGGATGATGATGAAATTTCGAAAATTATTTTAGGGAAAATTATGGTAGAATAGGATAAGAATCATTCGTTTAATCTAACAAAAACTTGTAATGTATCTGAAGGGAGTTTGATTATGGTAAGCGTTTAACAAGAAGTGCTGATGATAAAATCATTGCGGGAGTTTGCTCCGGCTTGGCTCGGTATTTTAATATAGATCCGGTCATTATCCGTGTTATCTGGGGAGTTTCCTTTTTTGCTTATGGGATTGGACTTCTTCCCTACCTCATTTTCTGGGTGATTTTGCCAGAAGAATAAAGCAGAAACTAGTTGCAAAAGGCAGCTAGTTTTCTCTTTAGAAGATCTTAAAATATGGTATAATGAAAGTTATGGCAAATAAGAAAAATACAAAAAACAGTCGGACTACGAGACGGCCGACAAAAGCGGAATTAGAAAGACAAAAAGCGATTCGACGAATGATAGTCACCTTTGTTTTGGCTATCGCTTTGTTGTTTGCTGCTTTAAAGCTGGGAGCTTTTGGAGTCACCATTTATAACTTAATTCGGGTTCTAGTAGGGAGTCTGGCTTATGTGGCGATTCTAGCTGCTTTGTTTTATCTCTTTTTCTTTAAGTGGCTGCATAAATATGAAGGAAAGATTTCAGGCTTCATCAGCTTTTTCTTAGGACTCAGCTTAATTTTTCAAGCCTATTTTGTTCATGTTTTGCATTTGAAAGGGCAGGTTTTATCTACAACGCTTACAAGAGTTCTGACAGATTTGTTGGCCTTTAAAGTGTCCTCATTTGCTGGCGGGGGGCTGATTGGGGCGGCTCTTTATGCTCCGATTTCTTTTCTTTTTTCAAATATCGGCTCTTATTTTATCGGGCTGCTCCTGATTTTGCTGGGTGCTCTGCTCATGAGTCCATGGTCGCTTTACGATCTTGCCGAGAAATTTAGCCTGGCTTTCCAAAACTGGAGGGAAAAAGAGGAAGAAAAACGTCAGCTTCGTTTTCTTGAGCAGGAGGAGAAAGCTGCACAGGCAGCTATGCAAGCCATTGAGGTAGAGCAGGCAGAAGCTGAAGTGGATCCTGAAACGGGGGAGATTTTAGATGGTGAGGACTTGTCTTACTCGCCTATGGACTTTGATGAGGCGGACTATGCTGAAGAGGGAGAGTATGATTCTCATGAGCCCCTGGACTTTGACAGCGAAGAGGAAATAGAAGAAGCAGAGGCAGATACAGATGTAGAAGTGGATTTTACAGCTAAAGAAAATCTAGACTATAAACTACCGACTATCAATCTCTTTGCGCCTGACAAGCCCAAAAACCAGTCCAAGGAAAAGAGGATTGTCCGAGAGAATATCAAAATTTTGGAAGAAACCTTTGCTAGCTTTGGGATTAAGGTTACTGTAGAGCGAGCTGAAATCGGGCCTTCTGTCACCAAGTACGAAGTCAAGCCAGCTGTCGGCGTTCGGGTCAATCGGATCTCCAATCTGGCGGATGACTTGGCTTTAGCCTTAGCTGCTAAGGATGTGCGGATTGAAGCGCCGATTCCTGGAAAGTCTCTTGTTGGGATCGAAGTACCCAACTCTGAAATTGCGACCGTGACCTTCCGAGAACTTTGGGAGCAGTCTAAGACCGATGCTAGCAAGCTCCTAGAAATCCCACTCGGTAAAGCTGTCAACGGCTCTGTCCGCTCCTTTGACTTGGCTAAGATGCCTCACCTCTTGGTGGCGGGCTCTACTGGCTCTGGTAAATCTGTGGCCGTCAACGGGATTATCGCCAGCATTCTCATGAAAGCCAGACCAGATGAAGTCAAGTTTATGATGGTGGATCCTAAGATGGTGGAGCTGTCTGTTTATAATGACATTCCCCACTTACTTATCCCAGTCGTGACTAATCCTCGCAAGGCTAGTCGTGCATTGCAGAAGGTCGTGGATGAGATGGAAAACCGCTATGAACTCTTCTCCAAGGTCGGTGCTCGTAATATTGCTGGTTATAATGCTAAGGTCGCTGAGTACAATGCTCAATCTGAGTACAAGCAGGTGCCCCTGCCTTTAATCGTCGTCATCGTGGACGAGCTGGCAGACCTTATGATGGTGGCTAGCAAGGAAGTGGAAGACGCTATTATACGTCTGGGACAAAAAGCGCGTGCGGCTGGGATTCACATGATTCTGGCTACCCAGCGGCCATCTGTAGATGTTATCTCAGGTCTGATTAAGGCCAATGTACCCTCTCGAATTGCCTTTGCTGTATCCAGTGGGACAGACAGTCGGACCATTCTGGATGAAAATGGAGCAGAAAAGCTCTTGGGTCGAGGAGACATGCTCTTTAAGCCTATTGATGAAAACCACCCAGTTCGTCTGCAGGGCTCCTTTATCTCGGATGAAGATGTGGAGCGAATCGTAGCCTTTGTCAAGAATCAAGCTGAAGCTGACTATGACGATAGCTTTGATCCTGGTGAAGTATCTGAAAGTGATATGGAGTCTGGCGGTGGCGACGATGAAGGTGATCCGCTCTTTGAAGAAGCCAAGGCCTTGGTTATCGAGACTCAGAAAGCCAGCGCTTCGATGATCCAGCGGCGACTCTCGGTCGGCTTTAATCGGGCTACTCGTCTTATGGAAGAGCTGGAAGCAGCAGGTGTTATCGGACCAGCCGAAGGAACGAAGCCGAGAAAAGTGTTGCAGACAAGTTAAACATTTTCCCGAGCAGTTGGTTAACAAGAATAATGTCCTGTAATACAAATCTGCCAGCAGTCAGCCGGCAGATTTTCTCTACTGAAGAATGAAAGGAAAAAGTAAGGAAAAAGTTATGAAACTAGATAGCATTCACCATATTGCGATTATTGGCCATGATTATGCCAAGACCAGGGATTTTTATGTGGAAAAGCTGGGCTTTGAACAGCTGGATGAGCACCACCGGCCAGACAAACAGGACATTCTCTTTAATGTCCGCAAAGGAAATCTGACGCTGGAAATTTTCATCAAGGAAGAGGCTCCTAAGCGGCCAGCCCTGCCTGCTCCAGAGCATACTGGTCTGCGGCATCTGGCTTTCCGAGTAACAAATGTTGAAGAAATGCTAGCGGAATTTGACCGATTGGAGATTCCCCATACCGAGCTGCGCTATGACGACTTTGATGGTCGTAAGATGGCTTTCTTCTTTGATCCCGATGGTCTGCCTCTGGAGATTCACGAATAAGACTAAGAGAATCGGAAGATATTTGTTTCTCAGTAAAAACATGACTTGTAAGTTCCGCATACGAAAACCCCATCGGCTATAACCAATGGGGGCGTGTCTTACGTTGTTACAAAAAGAGACCGATGACCATGGCTAGGTACATAAAGAAAGTCAAGATAAAACCAGCTCGCCAGAAGAATTTAAAGAACTTGGGATAGTAGAAAGTCCGTTTTTTCCTGAGAAAATAAGCTGTGATAGCGATAGACAGGCCAGACAAGACGAATAATAGGTGGGGTAAAAGACTATGGTAGAAGGCTTTGTCTGAAATGATATACAACTCTATAGCAAAAAAAGGGAAAGCCAAATCTGCAAAATTCAAGCCAAATTTTCTTAGCTTGAAGACCTTCACCGCGATAATCGATAAGATAAGTGTTAAAAAAATAAATAATACAGAAGCAATTTTTAATAATACCATGTAACCATTTTACCATAAAAATAAGAAAATATAAGAATTTTTCTTGCATTTTGAAAAGATTAGTGTATAATAGAAAAGTATGCAAAAAGCATACTTGTGGGAGGTAAAAATCTCTAATTACCGCCAAAACCACAAAGGAGGATTTAAAAATGGCTAAAAAAGTCGAAAAACTTGTAAAATTGCAAATCCCTGCTGGTAAAGCTACTCCAGCTCCACCGGTTGGACCTGCTCTTGGTCAAGCTGGTATCAACATCATGGGATTCACAAAAGAGTTCAACGCTCGTACAGCTGATCAAGCTGGTATGATCATTCCAGTTGTTATCTCAGTATACGAAGATAAATCATTTACTTTCGTTACAAAGACACCACCAGCTGCTGTTCTTTTGAAAAAAGCTGCAGGTGTTGAAAAAGGATCAGGTACACCTAACAAAACGAAAGTTGCTACAGTTACTCGTGCACAAGTACAAGAAATTGCAGAAACTAAGATGCCAGATTTGAACGCAGCAAACATTGAGTCTGCAATGCGTATGATCGAAGGTACTGCTCGTTCTATGGGATTCACTGTTGTTGACTAATCAATAACACCCCCAATATAACCCGCAAGACTTCATCATTTCGAGGAGTGACGTGGGAGATGAAAATCGATTGAACCACTTACAAGGAGAATAGAAAATGGCTAAAAAAAGCAAACAACTTCGTGCTGCTCTTGAGAAAATCGACAGCACAAAAGCATACAGTGTAGAAGAAGCTGTAGCACTTGCAAAAGAAACTAACTTTGCAAAATTTGACGCAACTGTAGAAGTTGCTTACAACTTGAACATCGACGTTAAAAAAGCTGACCAACAAATCCGTGGCGCAATGGTATTGCCAAACGGTACTGGTAAAACTTCACGCGTTCTTGTTTTCGCACGTGGTGCAAAAGCTGAAGAAGCAAAAGCTGCAGGTGCAGACTTCGTTGGTGAAGATGACCTCGTTGCGAAAATTAACGACGGTTGGTTGGACTTTGATGTAGTTATCGCTACACCTGACATGATGGCTCTTGTTGGACGTCTTGGACGTGTCCTTGGACCACGTAACTTGATGCCAAACCCTAAAACTGGTACTGTAACGATGGATGTTGCTAAAGCAGTTGAAGAGTCTAAAGGTGGTAAGATCACTTACCGTGCTGACCGTGCAGGTAACGTTCAAGCAATCATCGGTAAAGTATCATTTGAAGCTGAAAAATTGGTTGAAAACTTCAAAGCTTTCAATGAAACAATTCAAAAAGCAAAACCAGCTACAGCTAAAGGAACTTACGTAACAAACTTGACAATCACAACTACTCAAGGTGTTGGTATCAAGGTTGACGTGAACTCACTTTAAGAATTGAATTTGAGCTACCTACGGGTAGCTCTTTTTTTTGGACAAAATATGCTGAAGACGGTTACAAAAAATGTAAAAACATGGTATAATTTTATGGAGCTATTTATTTTATATTCAAAGGAGATGAAATGATGAAAAAAGATCAGAACCAGCTGACTTGGCTGATGGTGTCCCTGATTGCCTTTAATATGGTTTGGGGTCTGGGAAATGTGGTCAACAACTACTCCCAACAAGGGATTTCAGTCGTTGTTTCTTGGATTCTTATCCTGGCCATTTACTTTATTCCCTATGCCCTTATCGTGGGGCAGCTAGGCTCGACCTTCAAGGAGAGCGGAGGTGGTGTCAGCGACTGGGTGGAGAAGACCTCTACCAAGCGCTGGGCTTATTTTGCGGCTTGGACTTACTGGGTGGTGCATATTCCCTACTTGGCTCAAAAGCCACAGGGAGTTCTGATTCCTTTAGGATGGGCTATACAAGGAAATGGCGATTTTTTGAGCAGTCTTGATATTCACTGGATTGTTATTCTTAGTTTGCTGATTTTCGGTGCCTTTCTCTACTTATCCACCAAGGGGCTGTCCACACTTAAAGTGATTGGGGGCTTGGCTGGAAGTGCGATGCTGATTATGTCCTTCCTTTTTGTTCTATTAGCGGTCGGTGCGCCTTTTATCAAGCCGGATATGCAGTTCGCAACGGCTAATATGGACAAGCTCAGTACTTATATTCCTAATTTTGATTTTTCATATTTTACGACTATCTCGCTCTTAGTCTTTGCAGTCGGTGGGGCTGAGAAGATTTCGCCTTACGTTAACCAAACTCGCAATCCAGCTAAGGAATTTCCAAAGGGCATGATTATCATGGCTGTAATGGTTGGGGCATCTGCTATTCTAGGCTCTCTAGCCATGGGTATGCTCTTTGACGGTAGCAATATTCCTGAAGATTTGATGCGCAATGGTGCTTATCAAGCCTTCCAAATGCTGGGTAACTACTGGGGTGTAGGTAATGTACTGGTAGTCATCTATGCCCTGACTAATATGGTCGGACAGATTGCAGCCTTGGCCTTCTCAATTGACGCGCCTCTACAAATCTTGCTCAATAATGCAGACGAAGAATTTGTTCCAAGCTGGCTACGTAAGCGGACATCAAAAGGTGTACTGATTAACGGTTATATCCTGACAGGGATTTTGGTAAGTTTCCTGATTGTCCTACCAATCTTTGGAATCAAGGAAATTGACGGTCTGGTTAAATGGATGACTAATCTTAACTCCATCGTTATGCCGATGCGTTATCTTTGGGTATTCGTGGCTTATATGTTGCTCAATAAAGCTTGGAAGAAATACAAGGATGCGGAATACAAACTTACTAAAAATCCAAAATTTGGCTTTATCATCGGAGCTTGGTGCTTCCTTTTCACAGCTTTTGCTTGTATTTTAGGTATGGTTCCCAAAGTAGACTATGCGGTTGATCCAGCTGGTTGGCGCTTCTCTCTGATGACAAATATCTTGACACCGATTGTCTTGATTAGTTTAGGCGTCATCTTGCCTCTATTGGCTAAACGGGAGAAGAGACAGTCACTTAAATAGTAGTGATGATCGCCTCTATCAATAACTTGATAAATTTTTCAGTCCTATCTTATGATAGGGCTATTTTTAGGAAAAAATTCCTTTCACAGGAAATAAAAATGATAAAGCAAGCGTTTCTTCTGGGGGACTTTCATAAGAGATGGTACTTGTATCGACGGTTAAGGTTGGATGATTATTTTGAAGGTTCAGCTTAGCCCTCTATTGCAAAGCTACAATTTTCTCAAGAAAATATCCTTCTCCTTTTGTGAAATACCCATAATTGTGGTAAAATAAGTGGAATAAATATTATTAAAAACAAAGAGGTATTATAATGTCTAAGATTCTAGTATTTGGTCACCAAAATCCAGACTCAGATGCCATCGGGTCATCTGTAGCTTTTGCTTATCTTGCAAAAACAGCTTACGGTTTGGATACAGAAGCAGTAGCTCTTGGGACTCCAAATGAAGAAACAGCCTTTGTATTGAACTATTTTGGTGTAGAAGCACCACGCGTGATCACATCCGCTAAAGCAGAAGGTGCAGAGCAAGTTATCTTGACTGACCACAATGAATTCCAACAATCTGTTTCAGATATTGCTGAAGTGGAAGTTTATGGCGTTGTGGATCACCACCGTGTAGCTAACTTTGAAACTGCAAGCCCACTTTACATGCGTTTGGAACCTGTTGGGTCAGCGTCTTCTATCGTTTATCGTATGTTTAAAGAACACGGTGTGGCAGTTCCTAAAGAGCTTGCTGGTTTGATGTTATCTGGTTTGATTTCAGATACACTTCTCTTGAAATCTCCAACGACACACCCAAGTGATAAGGATATTGCTCCTGAGTTGGCTGAGTTAGCAGGTGTGAACTTGGAAGAATACGGTCTCGCTATGCTGAAGGCTGGTACAAACTTGGCCAGCAAGTCTGCAGAAGAATTGATTGACATTGATGCTAAGACTTTTGAACTCAACGGAAATAATGTCCGTGTAGCGCAAGTCAACACTGTTGATATTGCTGAAGTTTTGGAACGCCAATCAGAAATCGAGGCAGCAATGCAAGCAGCTATTGCAGCAAATGGCTATTCTGACTTTGTTTTGATGATTACAGACATCGTCAACTCAAACTCAGAAATCCTTGCAATTGGCGCAAACATGGACAAGGTAGAAGCAGCTTTCAACTTCAAACTTGAAAATAACCATGCCTTCTTGGCTGGTGCCGTTTCACGTAAGAAACAAGTCGTGCCTCAGTTGACTGAAAGCTTTAATGCTTAATATCTTAAATGACAACTATAAGATAGGAAACACTGGTTTTCCGCACATGTAAAGGAGTTTCGGCTCCTTTTTTGATAGACGAGAGAAATGAAGATTCAAGATTTACAAAATGGTGATCTATTGTTTACAGTTGGGAAATCCGATATGGCAGCAGCGATTCGGACAGCTACGGGCGCCTATAGCCATGTGGGCATCGTTTTTGATGGTGAGATTTACCATGCGACGCAGGAAAAGGGAGTGGCCCATCAGCCCTTGAGCCAGTTTTTGGAAGAAGAGGACAGGTATCATGTCTTTGCTTATCCAGAGATAGATGCCTCTGCTGCCTTCAAAGAAGCCAAATCCCATCTGGGAAAGTCCTATAATGCTAGTTTCTATCCTGAGAGCGAGGGATTTTACTGTTCGGAATATATTGCTCAGATTTTGCCAATTTTTGAGACCATTCCCATGCAGTTTGGAGATGAGGAAAACTTGATTTCTAATTTTTGGCAAGTTTACTATGAGGACTTGGTCTTAGCAGTGCCTGTAGGACATCCTGGAACCAATCCCAGTCAGTTGGCTCAATCAGCCAAGCTTATCTATAAAGGAGAGCTCCATGATTAAAATTCTCAATCCGACTCGGCTGACACGACAGCCCTTATTTGAAAAACTAATCAATTATCTGGATCAGCAGGATGATGTGATTTTAAGAGAAATCAAACGTGAATTTGCGGGCTTTCCCAATCTAGATCGCTTCATGGAGGAATGTATCAAGGCGGGCTATATTCGGCGGGAGAATAAGCGCTATTATCAGCAGGTTCCGCTTTTGGAGAATCTAGAAAATCTATCTTTGGATCAGGAAATCTTTATTCGAGATGATAGTCCGATCTATCAGGAATTGCTGAATTTGCGCTTTGAGACTCAGCTTGCTAATCAGACTAATGCGGCTATTCTGCTGGAAAAGACCAATTTTCAGAGAGATAAACTGACCTTGTCCAATTTTTTTTATAAAATGCAGCGACAGTATCCGCTGTCTGAGGAGCAGGAGCCCCTTTATGCTATTTTAGGAGATGTGAATCCAGAGTATGCCCTCAAGTATATGACGACATTCCTCCTCAAGTATGTCCGTAAGGATGAGCTCCTGCAGAAGCGTCGAGACATTTTTGTCGATAGTCTGGTGATTCTAGGTTACATTCGTCAGAATGAGGCTGGCAAGTATGAGTTGAAGGCTAGCTTTGATAAAGAGCGCCTAGTCTTCCAATTGGACTGATAGTTTTTAGAATGAGGGAAAAATTAGACAGCCCCACCTGTCATTTTGCCATATTCTGTGCTATAGTAGTATATAGAATTTGGGAAAGGAATTAGAATGACAATGTTGAAAAAAATCTATCCCGAGCAACCACTAGAGAACCTTAGGTGGTTCGATATGTTGATTTTAGCAATTATTATGTTTGGTCAATTTATTTACTCCTCAACAATAAATTGGCTGACGATGTCCAGCTCTGTAGGACAAGCAATCGTGCCCAGACCAGAGGATGAAAATTTTGCCTTGCTGAGCAATTTGAAATTGCAAGTTTTCCTGCTGGTGTTGGCACTTGTCTATCTAGGCATCCGTCATTATGATTTCAAACAGCTGAAACTACGCTTGTCTTGGTCTATTCTTTGGGCGCCCTTGATTTTTGCGGTTGTCGGTCTGACTTCTGATGTGATAGCAGCTTTAGTCGGTTCCTATAATTATTTTGACTTAGAAATCTTGCAGCATATCGACTGGACCTTTGTCGAAGTTTTTCGCAAACTAGCTGCACTGGGACCTGTCGTCATTCTTTATTCCCTCTTCAATGGTGTTTATGAGGAATTCTTTTTCTTAGGCTTGCTAACATCAGTAAAAGAAGAGAGCAAATGGTGGGTTTTAGGCTTTTCAACGCTGGTTCGCTTTTCTGTCCATACCTATCAGGGGCTAGTCTCTGCTTTTCTGATTGGCGTGGTCTTCGGTCTATTCTATTATTTCTTTTATAAATACAAGGTTAAAAACTTGTTGCCTTTCTTTTTGGCACACGCCTTTGCTGATATGGTAGGCAGCAGCTTGCTCTACGTCTTAGTGATGTGGAATGGATAATAAAAAGGACTCGAAAGTCCTTTTTTATATGTATTTTTCTGCCAGTGTATAATCACCGGGATAAGGAACCTTTTGGTCATTGATGATTTGGTAGGTATCTGCTCCCTTGCCAGCTAGAATGACTGCATCGCCTTTAGCATTGGTTAGGCTGAGGGCTTTTTTGATAGCTTCTTCGCGGTCAGCAATCATATCCACCTCAAAGGAAATGTAGCTAGCAATTTCTTTTGCGATAGCAATTGGATCTTCGCGATTTGGATCATCTGCGGTCAAAATGACTTTGATTTCAGGATGCTGATTGAGTAGGAGGCCAAAGTCCTTGCGTCGACTTTCTCCCTTATTGCCAGTAGCCCCTAGTACAAGTATAGTCTGTCCTTTTTGATGTTCTTGAACGACAGACAGCAACTTAGCCAAACTGTCGCCGTTGTGGGCGTAGTCCACGAAGACCTTGGCGCCGTTTGACTGGGTCAAGACCTCCATGCGTCCTGGCACTCGTGTCTGGGCAATACCAGCTTGAATATCTTCCAATGAAGCTCCAAGTCGTAGGCAGGCTAGGCCAGCAGCAATGGCATTTTCCTGATTGAAGCGACCAATCAGCTGGACATCGTAGGAACCAGCCAACTTTCCTTGCGCTTCAAAGGAGAAGGCTTGCAATTGCAGGATGCTATTGGCGGAGTCTGCTCCATAGAAGTCGTGGTCGTAGTTGGCCACTTGCTCAGCTAAAACTTGAAAATGATCCATGCCACTATTGACGACAACAGCTCGGCTATTGTCCATCAAGAGTCGCTTGTGGTAGAAGTAGTCTTCAAAAGTCGGATGCTCAATCGGGCCGATATGGTCAGGGCTGATATTGAGGAAGACACCTACATCAAAGGTCAGGCCGTAGACCCTCTTTTTAAGATAGGCTTGGCTGGAGACTTCCATGATGAGATGGGTTCGACCATTGGCTACAGCTTGAGCCATCATCTCAAAGAGGTCTAAGCTTTCAGGAGTGGTCAGGGTTGATTTAAAGAAAGTTTTGCCGTCCAGAGTGGTATTCATAGTAGAAAGCAGGGCTGGTTTGTGGCTTTGTTTTAAAATATTATAAGCGAAATAAGCCGATGTGGTCTTGCCCTTGGTACCAGTGAAGGCCAAAAGTTTGAGTTTTTGCTCTGGGTGACCGTAAAATTCCATAGAAATGAGACTCATGGCTTGTTTAATATCATTGACCAGAAGCACTGGAATTCCGACTTCGAGGTCAGTCTCACTCAGGTAAAACTCTAGTCCAGCTGCTACAGCTTTCTCTAAAAATTCCCGCTTGAAATGCTCGCCCTTGACAAAGAAGAGAGTTCTACTATCTGCCTTGCGACTATCATAGCTAATCTTATCAAAGGTCAAGTCCTGATAGTTGAAGTAGTAGTCTCCATCAGCGATGATTTCACGAAAATTTTGGTCTTTTTTTAAAATATCTAGTATTGATTCAATTTTTATCATATCTCTATTGTAAACCGAAAGGCTATGTTTTACAAGAGGCAAGGAAAAGTTTATAATAAAAGAAGAACAAATAGAAGAGGTTTTCTATGAGCCAAGAAACAACAAGCCAGCAGCAGCAAATGCTAAGAGGGACTGCCTGGCTGACTGCTAGTAATTTTATCAGCCGCCTTCTTGGGGCTGTTTATATCATCCCTTGGTACATCTGGATGGGCCAGCACGGGGCAGAGGCCAATGGTCTTTTTACCATGGGCTATAATATCTATGCTTGGTTCCTTTTGGTTTCCACAGCAGGAGTGCCGGTGGCTGTTGCAAAGCAGGTTGCTAAGTACAATACGATTGACAAGGAGGAACACAGCTTTGCTCTCATTCGAGAGTTTCTCAAGTTCATGCTGGTATTGGGATTGATCTTTGCAGTCATCATGTACTTGATGGCACCGGTTTTTGCCTCAATGTCTGGTGGCGGGGCTGACTTGATTCCAGTCATGCAGAGTTTGTCTTGGGCTGTGCTCATTTTTCCGTCTATGAGTGTCATTCGGGGCTTCTTCCAAGGGTTTAACAATCTGAAACCATATGCCATCAGCCAGATTTCGGAGCAGGTAATTCGGGTGATCTGGATGCTACTGACAGCTTATTTCATTATGAAAATCGGTTCAGGTGACTATGTTGAAGCCGTGACCCAGTCTACCTTTGCTGCTTTTGTCGGGATGCTGGCAAGTATGCTCGTCTTACTTTTCTATCTAGCAAAAACGGGTATGCTACGCTCTATCCTGAGAAAGCCAAAAAAATCTGCGGGAATTAGCGGTCGCTCCCTTCTCTGGGATACGATACGAGAAGCCATTCCCTTTATCATTACAGGCTCTGCTATTCAGCTTTTCCAGATTATTGACCAGGCGACCTTTATCAACATTATGACCCAGATTAGCGATTATACGAAATCAGAGCTCCTAGTGCAATTCGCCTATTTCTCAGCTAATCCGAATAAAATCACCATGATTTTAATTGCGGTGGCAACTTCTATCGGTGGTGTCGGGATTCCTCTCTTGACCGAAAATTATGTCAAGGGTGACTTTCGCTCGGCTGCTCGCCTAGTGCAAGATAATCTTAGCATGTTGCTCTTCTTTATCTTTCCGTCAACAGTGGGAGCAGTTCTGGTGGCTAGTCCGCTCTATACCGTTTTCTATGGTAAGCCAGATAGTCTAGCACTGGGGCTTTTCATCTGCGCTATGTTGCAGACGATCATTCTCAGCACCTATACAGTTCTGGCTCCGATGATTCAAGCTCTGTTCCAAAACAAGAAAGCGATTCTCTACTTCTTTTATGGAGTTCTTGTCAAGCTCAGTCTGCAGGTGCCGATGATCAATCTCTTCCATGCTTATGGTCCCTTGATTTCAACGACCGTCGGCCTTTTACTGCCAATCTTCTTCATGTTTAGAGAAATTCGCAAGGTTGTTGGTTTGAATCCTAAGAACCTCTTGAAGCGTTTGCTGTTGAGTATGATTCTCACAATTGCCATGGTGATCTTGGTTCTGCTTGTCGAGTATCTACTAAGCTTTATCTTCCAGCCAACTAATCGGATGTACAGCTTTATCTATGTCGCTGCCGTTGGAGGAGTCGGAATGCTCGTCTATATCGTACTGTCTCTCAAAGTTCGGCTCATAGACCGTTTTATCGGACAAAAGGCAGATAGTTTGCGCCAACGATTAAGAATGAAATAAGAAACGAAGAGTCGTTCAGCGACTCTTTTTTTATGGATTGTTACTCTATAGTTTCAGACTATAGCTAGCTCTTGAAAAGAAAAAAGCTCAAGACTTTCTTAAGATGTTACAATAGAAAGGTAGAATATTTTTAAAAAAGAGGAACGGTTAAATGGAGAGAGAGCGGAAATTAAATACCTTGTTGGCTCAAGCGGGAGTAAAAACAGACACAACAACGGGTGCCTTAACAACACCCCTGCATTTTTCAACGACCTACCAGCACCCTGAGTTTGGCCAGTCCACAGGATATGACTATACTCGAACCAAGAACCCTACACGGGCTAGCTTGGAAGAGACTCTAGCTGCTATCGAAAGTGCAGATTATGCCCTAGCGACTAGCTCTGGTATGTCGGCTATTGTGCTAGCCTTTAGCGCCTTTCCAGTTGGCAGTAAGGTTTTGGCTGTTCGAGATCTCTATGGTGGCTCTTTCCGCTGGTTTGCTCAGGTCGAAGCGGAAGGACGCTTTAGCTTTACCTATGCTAATACGGAAGAAGAACTCCTGAACAAGCTAACAGAGGATATAGATATTGTCTATATCGAGACACCGACCAATCCTCTTATGGTAGAGTTTGACATTGCCCGCATTTCCCAAGCGGCTCATGAGCGAGGAGTAACTGTCATTGTGGACAATACCTTTTACAGTCCTATTTACCAAAGACCGCTGGAGGATGGAGCTGACCTTGTCCTGCACTCTGCGACCAAGTATCTGGGCGGGCACAATGATGTCTTGGCTGGAGCTATCATGACCAATGATACTGCCATTTATGACAAGCTGTTCTATAATCTCAATACAACTGGAGCAGTCCTGTCTCCATTTGACAGCTATCTGCTTTTGCGTGGTCTCAAGACCTTGGCTCTCCGCATGGAGCGCTCTACTCAGAATGCGCAAGAAGTAGTTGCATTTCTGAAGTCATCTCCTGCAGTAAAAGAAGTTCTCTATCCAGGTAAGGGAGGCATGATTTCCTTTAAAGTTGTTGATGAAAGCAAGATTCCTCATCTCTTAAATAGCCTGAAAGTCTTTACCTTTGCAGAAAGTTTGGGTGGAGTAGAGAGTTTGATTACCTATCCAACGACCCAGACTCATGCAGATATTCCTGTTGCAGTGCGCCATTCCTATGGCTTAACTGATGATTTGCTGCGCCTGTCAATTGGGATAGAAGATAGTCGAGATTTGGTAGACGATTTACGAGCAGCCTTGGAGGACTAATATGGGAAGTTATAACTTTGAAACAGCGCCCAATCGGATTAGTCAGCATACTTATAAATGGAAAGAGGCGGAGAAAGACAGTCAAGTCCTGCCAGCCTGGATTGCGGACATGGATTTTGAAGTCCTGCCTGAAATCCAGCAAGCCGTCCATGACTATGCGGATCAGTTAGTCTATGGCTATACCTATGCTAGTGAGGAGTTGATCAATGCTGTTCTAGCTTGGGAGCGGGATGAGCATGGCTATACCTTTGACAAGGAAGCCTTGGTCTTTATTGAGGGAGTTGTTCCTGCTATTTCGACGGCTATCCAAGCCTTTACCAAGGAAGGTGATGCCGTTCTAATCAATACTCCTGTTTACCCTCCTTTTGCCCGCAGTGTCAAGCTTAATAATCGTCAGCTGATTACTAATTCCTTGATAGAACAGGACGGTCTTTTTCAGATTGACTTTGAACAGCTGGAGCGGGACATCGTAGACAATGAAGTCAAGATTTACGTGCTTTGCAATCCGCATAATCCTGGCGGTCGAGTTTGGGAAGAGGACGTTTTAGACAAGATTGGTCGTCTCTGCCAAAAGTACGGCGTTCTCGTGGTTTCAGATGAGATTCACCAAGATTTGACCCTGTTTGGACATAAACACCAGTCTTTCAATACTGTTTCACCTGACTTTAAGGACTTTAGCCTGATTCTAGCCAGTGCGACTAAGACTTTTAATATTGCTGGGACAAAAAATTCCTATGCAGTGATTGAGAATCCTAGCTTGCGACAAAAGTTTCAAAAGCGCCAACTGGCCAATAACCAGCATGAAATTTCGGGTCTTGGATTTCTAGCGACGGAAGCTGCCTATCGTCATGGCAAAGCTTGGTTGACTGAGCTCAAGGTTGTCTTAGAGGAAAATATTGATTTTGTAGTCGATTATTTTGCTAAGGAAGCACCACGTCTGCGGGTCATGAAACCTCAAGGGACTTATCTGGTTTGGCTGGATTTTTCAGATTATGGGCTGACAGATGACCATCTTTTTCACTTGCTTCGAGAAGAGGCTAAGGTTGTCCTGAATCGGGGAAGTGATTTTGGCCAAGAAGGCAAAGGACATGCTCGTCTCAATACAGCTGCACCGAAGACTATGATCAAAGAGATTTGTCGACGGATTGCGGAAGTTTTACCAAAATAAAATAAAAATAGCTCTCTTTATTGACAATCTTTCTAAAGAGGAGTATAGTAATAGTGTCAATCGGTAGGTGAGGCTACCATAAGGATACGGATGACTACCGCAAAGCAGTGGAGACACTACTCGTTGGTCAACAGTCCTGATCGCAAAGGTCAAGACTAAGCTCATTTCATCGCCTTATGGAGTTAAAGCTTGAACGGTGAATGCTTGTTTTATCTGTGTTTAAAACAATGAAGCGAATAACCTGACATGCAAACGACCCTGTCGAGAATTGGCAGGGTCTTCTTTTTTGCTGAAAATATTTCAAGAGTAGAAATAGTTGATTGCCTGCCTCTTAAGAAAAAGAAGGAGGAATAGTAATGAAATTATGGTATTCTAGTACCAGTCCTTTTGCGCGTAAAGTCTATGCTATAATTTTACACCATCATTTAGAGGAGCAAGTGGATATTCAGAAAGTTCAGGTGGCTTTCGACAAAAATTCACCGCATAATCAAGATAATCCTTTGGGTAGAATTCCTGCTTTTCAAGCTTCCAATGGAGAATGGTTGTATGGTAGTGATTTAATTTCCCAATATTTAGACGAGCTAGGTCAGGAAACTCCGCTTTTTCCTAATGGAATAGAGAAGTGGCACATTTTAAACATACTGTCCGTTGCTGAAGGAATTTTGGAAAACACAATGCCGATGGTTGCGGAAAAAATTTTCCATGAAAAAGAGCATTGGTGGAAAGACAGACATCAGCAAATTGAAGAGAGAAATGTCCGGAGTTTGGCTTTATTAGAGAAACTTGCTACTGAGCAAGGACTTTCTTTGAATATTGCAACAATCCAAGTAGTTGCTCTTGTAGATTGGTGGAATTTACGTGAAGAAGTCATTGGATTTTCTTTGAAAGAAAATTTTCCCGACTTGCAAGAATGGACCCAGAAGATGAATGCTACTTTTGATGTCTTGCAGGCATCTTGGGATTATTAACTACATTTATAAACTAAGAAAGGAGAAGTACGATGCAAATTGACGATCATCCGGAACCGCACATACACAGCCAATCGCTGATTTGTGTCGTTCTGTCCTCATAAAGTGATTGGTCCCTGTGTATGAAAATTATCAATCATACATAAAGGAGAAACCAATGAAAACAGTAAAAGAAAGATTAGTTGCTGCTCTGCAGTTTCCTATAAAAGAAACCCTGGCATTTTACAAGAGTTCCTTTCGGGGCCTGACAGAAGAGCAGGTCGAAGAAAATCGTGATCTCTATGGTGAAAATATCATCACAAAGGGTCAGGAAGACTCTATTTTCAAGAAAATTTACGAGTCCATCATTAACCCCTTTACAGTCATCTTATTGGTGATTGCCCTCGTGTCTTTAGTTACTAATGTCTGGCTGGCTAAGCCTGGTGAGGAAGATCCGACGACTTCCATCATCATTGTTGTTCTGGTGCTGATTTCCGGTGGCATTCGTTTTATTCAGGAACTGCGGAGCGACCGCGCTGCTAGCAATCTGTCTCGGCTGATTGTCAACACAGCTACAGTCATTCGAGAAGGAGTAGAGCAGGAACTGCCCATTGATGAGCTTGTTGTAGGAGATATCATCAAGCTCAGTGCTGGAGACATGATTCCTGCAGATGTGCTGCTGCTGGACTCGCGTGATTTCTTTGTTCAGCAGTCCGGCCTGACAGGGGAAAGTGATGCAGTAGAAAAGATCTGTTTGACCAAGGCGGATGGGCAAAATCTCGATAGCCTTTTAGAAACAGAGTCGCTGGCCTTTATGGGAACCAATGTTATTTCCGGAAGAGCTACAGCTCTGGTGCTGGTGGTTGGCGATGAGACCATGATGGGAGCCATTGAGCAGACGCTTAATACCTATGATGAGCCGACCTCTTTTGAGCGCGAGATGAATAGTATTTCCTGGCTCTTGATTCGTCTGATGCTGGTCATGGTTCCGGTCGTGTTCTTCATCAACGGTCTGACAGACGGCGACTGGCTGGAAGCAGGTGTCTTTGCCCTCAGTGTTGGGGTCGGCCTGACCCCAGAAATGCTGCCTATGATTATCACAGCGAGCTTGGCTAAAGGTTCCATTATTATGGCTCAGGAAAAGGTCGTGATTAAGAAGCTGAACGCTATTCAGGACCTAGGAGCTATTGATATCCTTTGTACGGATAAGACGGGCACACTGACTCAAGACGAGATTGTATTGGAATACCCGCTGGATATTCATGGTGATTTGGACTTGGCAGTGCTCCGTCGTGCTTTTCTCAATTCCTATTATCAAACGGGCCTTAAAAATCTCATGGATCGGGCTATTATCAATCGGACGGAGAAAGAAGCGGAAAAGCATGAGATTGTTCGTGATTTAGACCAAACCTTTAAGAAAATTGATGAGCTGCCCTTTGACTTTGAACGCCGCCGCATGAGTGTCATCGTCAAGGATGATGAGGATGTCATCAGCATGGTAACCAAGGGGGCCTTGGAGGAAATGCTGGCCATCTCTAGCTATGTAGAATACAAAAATCGCATTACAGAACTGACTGAGGAGATTCGTCAGGAAATCCTTGCGGAAGTGGCTCAACTCAATGAGCAGGGGCTGCGCGTGCTTGGTGTTAGCTACAAGTCAGACCTAGAAGAAGATTATGAGTATGAAGTAAAGGATGAGTCCGATATGATTTTGACGGGCTATCTGGCCTTTCTAGATCCACCTAAGTCATCCGCAGCTCCAGCTATTGAAACTTTGGCTGAATACGGTGTTGCCACTAAGATTTTGACGGGTGATAATGATAAGGTAACCCAAGCAGTCTGTGAAAAAGTTGGCTTAGATGTAGACAATATCTTGCTAGGTGTAGAGGTAGATGCTCTATCTAATGAGGAATTGAGTCAGGCAGTGGAGAACACGACAGTCTTTGCCAAGCTCTCACCTGACCAAAAAGCTCGGATCATCCTCCAGCTCAAAGCCAATGGCCACAAGGTTGGCTACATGGGTGATGGCATCAATGATGCGCCTTCTATGAAGGTAGCAGATGTTGGTATTTCTGTTGATACGGCAGTCGATATAGCTAAGGAAACAGCAGATGTCATTTTGCTGGACAAGGATCTCATGGTTCTGGAGAAAGGGCTGGTAGAAGGTCGCAAGGTCTATGCCAACATGACCAAGTATATCAAGATGACGGTCAGTTCCAACTTTGGGAATATCTTTTCTCTTCTTTTTGCCAGTATCTTTTTGCCATTTCTGCCTATGGCACCAGTTCATCTGATTGTCCTCAATCTAGTTTATGATTTGTCTTGTATCGCTCTGCCCTTTGATAATGTAGATAGTGAATTTCTTAAGAAGCCTCATATTTGGTCAGCTAGCTCCATTACCCGTTTTATGGCTTGGATCGGGCCAATCTCATCTGTTTTTGATGTTTTGACTTATCTGGTGCTTTACTTTATCATCGTGCCTATGATCACAGGAGGCAGCTATCAAGCTGGTACTGAACAGGCAGTGACCTTTATCACTCTTTTCCAAACAGGCTGGTTTATTGAGTCTATGTGGACCCAGACCATGGTCATCTACATGCTACGCTCGCCTAAGCTGCCTTTTGTGCAAAGCCGTCCTGCTCTTTCCGTCATTGTGACGACCATGGCGGCTGCGCTCTTTGTTACTTCCTTGCCATATAGCCTCTTTGCGTCAGTTCTGAAGACAGCTCCGCTGAATGTCACCTATTTCCTTTGCCTTTTCTTGATTATCGTGCTTTATATGGTTAGCGTAACCCTTGTGAAAGGCCTTTATATCAAGCGTTACAAGGAATGGCTGTAATAGAAGGGCTAGCAGAGTTTTAAGAGTTAAAAAAAGATTGGAAAATTTTCCAATCTTTTTTGCATGCATTATTCTTTATCAGGTTGCCATTGCCAGTTTGCTCCAAATTGGGCGAGTAACTCGAAGGAGGCTTCTGGTCCCATAGATCCGACAGGATATTCATGGAGTGGTACTTGATTTTGGCTCCAGAGTTCTTCGATGCGATCGATGAGCTCCCAGCTGGCTTTTACTTCGTCCCAATGACTGAAATTAGTTGAGTCGTTATTAAGGACATCAAAAATTAATTTTTCATAAGGGTCTGGAGAAGCTCCTGAAGCTGTGGCATCTGTCCGATAATCCAATGAGATAGGAGCTAGATTAAAGAGTTCTCCAACTTCCTTGCCATTGAGGCTGAGTGAAATCCCCTCAGTTGGCTGGATATAGATGGTTAGGACATTTGGTTTGAGAGGCTCACCAAAGATGGAGTCCATTTGCTTGAAGACGATATTGGCATGGGTTCCTTTTTTGGTGAGGCGCTTCCCTGTTCGGAAGAAGAAGGGAACGTCACGGAAGCGGTCGCTATCAATGAAGAAAGCACCAGAGGCAAAGGTCTCAGTAGTAGACTCAGGATTGACATTTGGTTCGCTACGGTAAGAAATATATTTTCGACCGTTGATTTTGCCAGACTTGTACTGGCCGCGAATGAAGAAACGTTTCAAATCTTCTTCGCTTGGCTGAACGAGGCGCTCAAATACCTTGGCCTTTTCTGCTCGGATATCGTCTTTGGTAAAGCTTTTTGGCTTATCCATGGCCAATAAGGAGAGGAGCTGCAAGGTGTGGTTTTGCACCATATCACGGAGGGCACCGGATTGATCATAGTAGCCACCGCGTTCTTCAACGCCCAACTTTTCAGCAAAGGTAATCTGTACATTATCAATGTATTGGCGGTTCCAGATATTTTCAAACAGCAGATTAGCAAAGCGGATGGCAAAAATCTTTTGAATCATTTCCTTGCCCAGATAGTGGTCGATACGGAAAATCTGTTCCTCGTCAAAGGTTGCCAGTAGATCTTCGTTAAGTTTGCTGGCAGTTGCCAAATCTATCCCAAAGGGTTTTTCGACAATCAGGCGTTCAAATCCCTTTCCATCAACGATTTGCTCAGACTTGAGATGCTTAGCAATGGTTCCGAAAAATTGTGGCGCCATAGAAAGGAAGAAGAGTTTATTATTTTCTGCCTGGTATTGCTCGTTAAGCTTGTTTTGCAACTTGCGCAATTCGATATAATGCTCGGTATCTTGCACGTCATGGCTTTGATAATAAAAGTGGCTGGCGAACTCTTGAGCCTGCTCTGCACTGTCGGCTAGGTCTGAGATTGATTCGACAACGACTGACTCGAAATATTCCTTGCTCCAGGGTCTGCGGGCAGTTCCAATTACGGCAAAATGTTGCGAAAGATTGCCAGATTTATAAAGTCGAAAGAGGGAAGGATAAAGCTTTCTTTGAGCCAAGTCTCCGCTGGCACCAAAAATTGTAATAATAACTTTTGAAGACATGATACTTATTACCTATCTAAATGTGATTGTCTCTATTTTATCACAATTTTCAGAAAAATTGTATTTGAAAAATCTGGATCTGGCCAAAGAAAATATCCCGAGGAGAAGTCGGGATAGAAATTTAGGCTTCTTTCTTCTGATGAATTGCTCGAAATAGGAAATAGTAGAAAATAAAGTTGCCTATTGCGAGAAGGAGAAGTAGGCTAAAGACATTGTGGGCACCGCTTGTCGTATCGGGTGCTTGATTGAGCAGGACGGCTGCGATTGCCGTTCCCAAGGCACCAGCAAAGGTTTGCGCTAGTTGAAAGAGGGCAGTCACATCCGCCGTTTTATCTTTACTGACTTGAGAAGCCGATAAAGCCATAGTATTGTTGAAGGCCATGTTGCGTCCCAGAGTAAAGAGGATATAAAATCCTAAGATTAAAGGCAGATTGAGCCAGCTTGTAAAGAAGCTAAAGACAATCATGACCAGAAAGACTAGGCTATTGCCGCCTAGCAGAGACAATCTAGGGCCTTTGCTATCGTACAATTTTCCCAGAAAAGGCGACATGAAAGCCCCGATCATAGTTCCGGGAAGCAGGGAAAATCCAGCTTGGGCAGTAGAGACATTCTTGACCAGTACGAGAAAGTTGGGAATGAGAAAGTTGCTGGATAGGTTGGAGAATTGGAAGATTAAAAAGGGCAGAATTCCAAAGAAAATCGTTGGTTCTTTCAGGATACGGATGTCCAGAAACGGATCTTGAACTGTCAGACTCCGCCAGATAAAAAAGGAAAAGGAAAGGAGAAAAATAGCTAGATAGAGCCAATTGACACTATCGCCACCTTCCAAACTGGAAATGGTCATCAGAGAAAAGGAAAGAGCCGTTGCGAGCGAGAGAAAGCCTAGCACATCAAAGGGCCGCTTGCTTTTTCCTGCCGAATTTTCCAAGTTAACATAAGCCAGTAAAAAAGAGAGGATGGGAACTGGCATGATAAAGCTGTAGATCATGTGCCAGTCGAAGGAGCCAATCATGAAGCCTCCGTAGGTCGGTCCGATGGCTGGTGCCAGACTGATAACTAGACCACTCAGCCCCATATAAAATCCGATTTTCTGCCGAGGGACCCGCTCCACGATGAGATTAAACATAAGTGGAATGGCAATCCCAGTCGCTCCGCCCTGAAGGATCCGCCCCAGCATAAGGAAAGTAAAGTCTGGGGCAATCATAGAAAGCAGATTCCCAAGGGTAAAGATGGAAAGCGAGGTAAAGAGGATACGACGCTCCGTCCAGTTGTGGGCCAGAGTTGCGCCTAAAGTTATGGTGATAGCGGCAGCCAGTAGATAGCCAGTGGTAATCCATTGTAGTACCCCTAGGCTCAGGCCAAAGACCTGACTCAGGTGGGGAAAGGTCACATTCATACTGGTCTCTGAAAGAATTCCAGCAAAGGTGATTAAGGCTACAGCTAGAATAGAAAGCAAATCTCGCTTACTTACTTTTTCTTGCTTCATAAAAAGAACTCCTTTTCAAATGAGATAGTATTATTGTAGCATGATTTTTCAAGATAAGAGAGAGAAAATTAAAGAGCGAGCTTCATCAAGTCTCTTCTAATTTAGAAAAGTCGGTCAGAGCAACTGAGTAAAGGGTAGAGAATGGCATATAAAAGAAACACCCATGAAAATGGACTTTCATAGGTGTTTGGATTTAAAAGACTCGATAAACGTAAGGATTGTCCGGTTTTTCCACCTTATCAAAGCTCTCAACTTCTAAAGTTGGTAGGCTTTGCCCCAGACTTTTATGGTAGTGCATGGCAAGTTTCCCCTTGGCATGAATCCAGGTATTATTCTCGAAACGCTGGGTATTTCCAGTCGTCAAGAGGCCATAGACACCTGAGTCGGCGATACAATGGATAATACCAAAGCGAAAGAGAAATTGGCTCTTCTGGTCGCTAGGGTCATTGTAGACAAATCCAGTGAACTCCAGCGTTTTGCCCACAAACTCGTCGGGATAGTCATAGATGACCTCCATGACCTCCATGTAGTTCTCAGTGGTGACCTGAATGGTATCTTGCTTGATATACTTCTTGGCAGCTGCCCGCATTTCTTTTTCATAAGCCCCTTTAGTAAAGTAGGTGCTAGTGTCTGGCTTCAGGTATTGGCTGGTTGTGCCTTCGTCCTGCTGGACGGCTGCAGAGTTTCCCTCAGCCAGCGGGAAATGAAATCCTTTGGCCGAAACTGTTGTCGAATCCAAGGTTACGGTTGGAAAGAAAATTCCCACAAAGAGCGGAATGATGAGGAGCAGGATGCTGCCTAACTTGGCCCAGCGAGTACTTAAATGACTGTGGACCTCCATCTTCTTCATCCAGATGATAAGCTGCACGACTGCCAAGATAAAGGACAGAATCATAGACAAGTAGGCCAGATAGGAATAGTGGAGATTGATATATTGGTTTAGCTTGCCCGTCAGCTGTAGATACATGGTGATCTCAAAGTAGCCGACTAAGATTAGAAATCGAATCATAGCACTACCCCCACAAGCCAAGAGTAAAGAAAGACGACGACGGTAACCAGGCTGATAAATTGCCAGATAAAGCGTGTCTTAAAGTAGTTTTTCATCATCAGCAGATTCTTGACATCTAGCATAGGCCCAATGACCAAGAAAGCTAAGACTGGCGATAAGCCGAAACTAGCAATCAAGGAGCTCCCGATGAAAGCATCAGCTTCGCTGCAAAGTGAGAGCAGGAAGGACAGCAGCATGAGCAGGAGAATGGCAACAGCTGGTGTCGAGCTGATAGAAGTCAGGATTCTGGTTGGCACATAGACTTGTACCAGGCTGGCAAAGAGACAGCCAAAGACCAAATAGCGGCCTGTATCGAAAAATTCGTCAATGGCCTGCACAAAGACCTGAAAAACCTTTTGTCCTTTGCTGAGATGTGAAAAGTCATGCTCATGAACAGCCTTGCGATTTTCTTTTTGGATATTACTGTCTGCAAAGAAGCCTAGAAAAATCCCTAAAAGAATAGCTACGACCATAGAACCTAAAGCACGAAGCAGAGCCATTCGGAAGGAATTACCAAAGGCTGAGTAGGTCGCAAAGAGCACGATGGGGTTGATGACTGGAGCTGTCACCAGAAAAGGCACAGCTGTGTAACTTGGAACTTTCTTTTCCAAGAAGCGGTTTATAATGGGAACAATTCCGCACTCGCAGGAAGGAAAGACTATACCGATCAAGCTTCCAAAGAAAATCCGAGCCCATTTGTTCTTGGGCAGGAAACGATAAACCTTGTCTGGCGTGACATACACCTCGATAAAGCCAGAAATAATACTCCCAATCAAGACAAAAGGCAGGGCCTCAATGATGATGGAGAGAAAGATAGCGCCAGCCTGTAAGACGCTGGAAGGAAGGTTAGAAAAGAAACTCATGCTTTTCTAGCCTTTTCTTGCGCTTCTTTTTTCTTTTTGTCATCTGGAAATTCTACTTTTTCAAGCTTTGGCAGGGTCGCAAACTCCTCGAACATCTTGTCTAAATCGTCTGTTTTGGTAAATTTCACAGCCATAGGGCCACCTCATTTCTAAAATAATAATTCTATTATACTACCAAACGAAAAAAAATGATATTTTCAGCCATGATGGATCAGAGAGAGCGGACTCATCCTAGCAAGAAAAAGATGGATTAAACTAGTCTTTATAGATTTTTCAGCTTGATATTATGATATAATAGAAGCGTTATGGAAAATATAAATATTCAAAAAATTGCCCAGAAATTGGGCCTTAAAGAAAGCCAAGTATCACAGGTCCTAGATCTGACTGCTGAGGGAAATACGATTCCTTTTATTGCTCGTTACCGTAAGGAAATGACGGGAAATCTAGACGAGGTCGAGATTAAGGCAATCATTGATTTAGATAAGAGTATGACTGCTTTAGCAGAGCGCAAAGCAACGGTCTTGTCTAAGATTGAGGAGCAGGGCAAACTAACGGATGCTCTTCGCTCTGAGATTGAGGCTGCTGAAAAGCTGGCTGATGTGGAAGAACTTTATCTGCCCTACAAGGAGAAGCGCCGTACCAAGGCTACTATTGCGCGTGAAGCAGGTCTCTTTCCTTTGGCCCGCTTAATCCTTCAGGATGCGCTTAATTTGCAGGAAGAAGCTGAAAAACTGACTAGTGAAGCCTTTCCGACAGCGGAAGCTGCTCTTGCTGGAGCGGTGGATATTCTAACTGAGGCGATTTCCGAAGATACCAAGCTGCGGGCTTGGACCTACCACGAGATGCAGACCAATTCTTCTATCGTATCCAGTCTCAAAGACGGTGATTTGGATGAAAAGCAAGTCTTCCAGATTTATTATGATTTTTCCGAAAAAGTAGCGACCATGCAAGGATACCGGACCCTGGCTCTTAACCGTGGCGAGAAGCTAGGTATTCTCAAGGTTGGTTTTGAGCACAATCTTGAGAAAATCCTGCGCTTCTTTGAAGTTCGTTTCAAGGTGAAAAATGCCTATATTATCGAAGCTGTTCAGCAAGCAGTTAAAAAGAAAATCATTCCAGCCATGGAGCGCCGTATTCGGACCGAGCTGACTGAGACTGCTGAGGATGGAGCGATTCAGCTATTCTCAGATAATCTCCGCCATCTCCTTCTGATTGCTCCTCTCAAAGGTCGCGTAGTACTGGGCTTTGACCCAGCCTTTCGAACAGGAGCCAAGCTAGCTGTTGTTGATGCGACAGGAAAAATGCTGACGACTCATGTCATCTATCCAGTAGCGCCAGCAAAGCCAGCTCAGATTGAAGCTTCTAAGAAGGAGTTGTCAGAGCTGATTGAGCAGTTTGGCGTGGAAATCATTGCCATCGGAAACGGAACTGCCAGCCGAGAAAGCGAAGCCTTTGTAGCAGAAGTTTTGAAATCTCATCCAAATGTCAGCTATGTTATCGTCAATGAGAGCGGGGCGTCTGTCTACTCAGCTAGTGAACTGGCTCGTCATGAGTTTCCAGATTTGACTGTTGAAAAGCGCTCAGCTATTTCCATTGCCCGCCGTCTGCAAGATCCTTTGGCTGAGCTGGTCAAGATTGATCCTAAGTCCATCGGGGTTGGCCAGTACCAGCATGATGTTAGCCAGAAAAAGCTGTCTGAAAGTCTTGACTTTGTCGTTGATACCGTGGTTAACCAAGTCGGAGTCAATATCAACACTGCCAGTCCTGCCCTGCTGGCCCATGTAGCTGGTCTTAATAAAACGATCTCAGAAAATATCGTCAAGTATCGGGAAACAGAAGGCTTGATTCGGTCTCGTGAGGCCATCAAGAAAGTACCACGTCTGGGCGCAAAAGCCTTTGAACAGGCAGCTGGCTTTTTGCGTATTCCTGAAAGTGATAACCTGCTAGACAATACAGGAGTTCACCCAGAGTCCTATAAGGCAGTGGAAGAACTCTTTAAGCGTCTGGGAATCAGCAGTTTGGATGAAGCAGCCCAAGCCAAGTTAAAGGCTGTTCAGATTGCTAGTTTGGCTGCAGAGCTAGGCTTGGGAGAAGAAACCCTCAAAGACATTATTGCGGATTTGCTCAAGCCTGGCCGGGATTTGCGTGATTCCTTTGACGCGCCAGTTCTGCGGCAGGATGTCTTGGATATCAAGGACCTACGCATCGGTCAAAAGCTGGAAGGTGTCGTCCGCAATGTCGTCGATTTCGGAGCCTTTGTGGATATCGGTATCCACGAAGACGGACTTATCCATATTTCTAAAATCAGTAAAAACTTTATCAAGCATCCAAGTCAAGTCCTGTCTGTTGGCGATTTAGTTACTGTCTGGGTGGATAAGCTAGATGTGGAGCGGGAGAAGGTCAATCTCTCTCTGATAGCGCCAAATGAACCTAACTAACTATGTTAAGCAGGTTTCGCTGGAAGATTTTGGCTGGGAATTTCACCACCAAGCTTATTGGAACAAGCGTCTCCGCACGACTGGAGGACGCTTCTTTCCAAAAGATGGTCATCTGGATTTCAATCCGAAAATCTATGAAACTTTTGGGCTTAAAACTTTTCGAAAAATTGTCCGTCATGAGCTAGTCCACTATCATCTCTATTATCAGGGCAAAGGTTACCGCCATGGAGATAGAGATTTTAAAGACCTCCTTAAGCAAGTTGACGGTCTCCGCTACGCTCCATCCTTGTCAAACTCGCAAACCTTTCTCATTTATGAATGCTTGAGCTGCGGAGCACTTATCCGCCGCAGACGCAGAGTCAATCTTCAAAAATATCGTTGCGGTCGTTGTAGAGGAAAACTATCCTTCCTACAAGAGAAAACGAACAGAGACTCAGCGAACTAAAAACGAATAGTTGCAGAATCAGCCTTGGGGCTGATTTTTTTGTCCTACCACTATGGTAAAATGAAATAAAGAATGAGAGTTGAGGTCATCATCATGAAAACTAAGTTTTATAAATTAAGAAGAAACCGAGTAATTTCTGGGGTTTTGTCGGGACTGGCCGATAAATTTAACTTTGATCTTGGCTTGTTACGCTTTTTATTCATCATCTTTACAGTTTTCAATTTTGGCTTAGGAATTTTGATTTATATTTTGCTGGCTGTCGTGATGCCTTACAAGGAAGATGTGGAAGCGGAAATGTATGGGACCGGCCCTCGTAAAATGAAAGATGCCGAGCCAATCAATGACAATGACGGTTGGTTTTGGTAAAGTAACAAATATAAAATTCGGGAGTATGCCCGAATTTTTGCTAGATGTGGAAGAGACGAAAAGAGAGAATCTAGGGAAGTGTAGCTGGCTGAATCTGGAAACTGCTACCGAAAGATGAATGACTTTATCCAAGGAGGAAATATGACAGAGGTTTGGAATGCCTATGACTCGAATCGAAATCAGCTCCTGCATCTCCTAGTTCGAGGAGAAAAAATTCCTGAAGGGCAGTTTCATCTCTGTGTCAATGTCTTGGTTCGCCATCAGGATGGTGATATTCTCTTTATGCGGCGGTCAGCAAATAAAAGTCTCTATCCTGGCTACTACGAGTTTGGAGCAGGAGGCAGTGTATTGGCAGGAGAGGATAGTCAGACAGCCGCCTTGCGGGAATTGGAAGAAGAAACAGGCCTGGTTCCCGACAGTATCAGACTGTTGGAGCAGGTGTGCTCTGTCGAAGACCAGTGCCATTTTGACTTCTATGAAGCAGTGGTGTCTGGGGACAAGAGCCAAGTTCGCTATCAGGCAGGCGAAACCGATGCCCATCTCTGGCTACCTCTAAATAAAATACCAGTCTTTATCGAGAGCCATCCTTGTTTTCAAAATCAAAAAAGAATTCTCAAAAAATGGATTGGCTAGTTATTTTGACTGGCCTTTTTGCTGGTTGGGAGATGTTTTTACAAGCATATAGGGAAAAATCCTGCTTAATTTCCAATCTTAAAAACTCTTTTAGGGTAAAAATTTGCTATAATAGAGAAAGATAAATTTGAAGGGAGCAGGGAATGTCTGTAAAGGTCAAAGATTTGATTGAAAAAGTCCGTTTACGCATCGTTTACGGCAGTGATGACCTCTTAGAAAAGGAGATTTCGACATCGGATATTTCGCGGCCGGGCCTTGAAATGACCGGCTATTTTGACTACTACACACCAGAACGGATTCAGCTGATTGGGATGAAGGAGTGGTCTTATCTGATGAAGATGACGTCCCACAACCGTCATCAAGTCCTTCTGAAAATGTTTCAGCCAGAAACGCCAGTTGTCATTGTGGCGCGCAATTTGGAGATTCCTGAAGAAATGCGGCGAGCAGCCGAAGAAAAGCAAATCGCGATTCTTACCAGTCGCACATCAACCAGCCGTCTATCAGGGGAAATTTCTAGTTTCCTTGACTCGCGTTTGGCGGTCAGAACCAGTGTCCATGGCGTATTGATGGACATCTACGGGATGGGCGTGCTGATTCAAGGGGACAGTGGTATCGGTAAAAGTGAAACTGGTCTTGAGTTAGTCAAGCGGGGCCATCGTTTAGTGGCGGATGACCGGGTCGATATCTTTGCCAAGGATGAAATGACTCTCTGGGGAGAGCCTGCTGAGATTCTTCGCCATCTCTTAGAAATTCGCGGTGTCGGCATTATTGATGTGATGAGCCTTTACGGAGCCAGTGCGGTCAAGGATTCTTCACAGGTACAGATTGCCGTCTATTTGGAAAATTATGATACCAATAAGACCTTTGACCGTCTGGGCAATAATGCAGAAGAACTGGAAGTTTCTGGTGTCAGAATTCCTCGGATTCGCATCCCAGTTAAGACAGGACGCAATATCTCTGTAGTGATTGAAGCCGCAGCCATGAACTATCGGGCTAAGGAAATGGGATTTGATGCCACCAAGATTTTTGAAGAACGACTGACTAATCTGATTAGTCAGAATGAGGTGAAAGATGCTTGATCCAGTAGCTTTTTCAGTCGGTCCCTTTAGTATTCGTTGGTATGCGATCTGCATTGTCACCGGCTTGATTTTAGCCGTCTATTTAGCCATGAAGGAAGCACCACGCAAAAGAATGATTCCAGATGATATTCTTGATTTCATTCTGATTGCCTTTCCCTTGGCCATCCTTGGAGCGCGGCTTTACTATGTAATTTTTGAATGGTCTTATTATGGCAAGCACTCTCTGATTGAGATTTTTCAGATTTGGAATGGTGGTTTAGCCATTTACGGCGGTTTGATCACTGGTGCCCTTGTCCTCTATTTCTTTTCACAAAGAAGGCTGATCAATCCTGTTGATTTCTTGGATATTGCAGCACCTAGCGTCTTGATCGCTCAGAGTATCGGCCGTTGGGGCAATTTCTTTAACCAAGAAGCCTATGGAGCGGTGGTCAAAAATCTTAATTATCTACCGTCCTTCATCCGCAACAATATGTACATAGATGGTGCTTATCGCCAGCCAACTTTCTTATACGAATCCCTTTGGAATTTACTTGGCTTTGCCCTACTGCTGATTTTACGACGCCGCCCTAAATTCTTCCGTCAGGGAGAATTGGCAGCCTTTTACCTGATTTGGTACGGCTTTGGCCGGATGATTATCGAGGGTATGCGGACCGATAGTCTCATGTTCTTGGGTGTTCGTGTATCCCAGTGGCTGTCTGCAGCCTTTATTTTACTAGGCATCGGCATTATGATTTACCAAAGAAAAAAACAAGCCCCCTATTATCAAGAATGAGAGGAGAATATTATGCTTGAAATTGCTTATACTTTAGTTGCTGTCGCTTTGATTGTCTTTCTAATCTACATGACCCTCACTGTCAAAACTCTCGGTGATAAGGCTGCAAAAATGCTGGATGAGACAGAAAATACGATCAAAGTGTTGACTTCTGATGTCAATGTCACCCTACATCAAACCAATGATTTGATTGCCAAAGTCAATGTGTTGACAGATGATATCAACCACAAAGTAGCAACGATTGATCCGCTTTTCAATGCGGTGGCAGACCTATCCGAATCAGTCTCTGATTTAAATGATCAGGCGCGTGTTTTAGGAAAGAAAGCAGTCGCAGCAGGAAGCACGACAGCCAAAACAACAGCAGGCTTGACTGCCCTTCGTTTGTTTACAAAATTATTCAAAAAATAAGAAAGTAGGTTTACTATGGGAAAAATTTCATCACTTTTATTAGGTGCTGTGTCTGGAGCAGCTGCAGCGTACTTTCTAACCAGCAAAAAAGGTAAAGAAATCACTGAAAAAGTTCAAGACTTTGTCGTCGACTATCGTGAAGATCCAGACAAGACTCACGAAGCCGTTGTCCAATCAGTAAAGGACTTTTCAGATCAGGCTGTCAAGGCCATCAACCAAACCAAGGAAAAGGTTGAAAATGGCGAAATTACTGCTGAAACAGTATTGGAGTCTGTAAAGGATACGACCAAGTCAGTAGTAGACTATTCGCAGGATAAATTCCAAGAAATCAAAGAAAAGTTTGAAAAAGAAGAGGAAATTCTTGAAGAAGAAATTTCTGATATCGTGGTGGAAGAAGGAGAAAAAGCCCCTTCAGAAGAAATCATCATTGATTTAGAAACAGAAGAACTTGAAAAATAAAAAATTAGGCTAGCATTTGCTAGCCTATCTTGATTTTCAAAGAAGAAAGCGTTATCATATAAATAAAAGGGGGTGTTGCTATGAAAAATTTAAAAGTACTTGCCTTGCTTGGTTTAGGCTGCTGCTTACTAGCTTGTTCTCGGCAGAAAGCTTCAGAGTCTCCTCAGTCTAGAAATTCTGACTCTTCTTCTAAGGCTTCGAGCACAAGTCAAGCCCGCTCGAAAACAGCTAGCAGTAGTCAATCTAGTGCAAATCAATCTGGCCCTAGTCAGAGTTCGACTTCTACGGAGTCAGAAAGCTCTAGTCAGACCAGTGAAAAGGTCAGAGAGGAGGAGACGCAGGCTTCTAGCAAAGAAGCGCCTTCTCCAATCAGAAAACGCCTGGAAGTTCCCATGCAGATCCAGCGAGCTTGGAATACTTGCGCACCGACCTCTGTCAGTATGATTCTAGCTTACAGGGGCGTTCAGGCTAGTCAGGAAGAATTGGCACGAGCGATGGAGACCGATGAGACTTTCGGCACCCATAATGTCAATGCAATCCGTGTTTTAAATCAATATTTATTTGGTTATGCGGAAGTGCCGGCAGGCCAAGCGGGCTACCATCTTGCTACAGTGACTAGTAGCGCCCCGAATTCTGAAGATATGCGTCTTTTTAAAGGGCGCCTGCGCAAGAATATTGATGATGGCTATCCGCTATATTATACGATTGATAATGCCTCCATCTACCCAGGCCATAAGGGTGAACACAATGTTGTGGGTACGGGCTATGAATTATCAGCAGACGGCAGTGATGTCCTTGCAGTTTATTACATTGATCCGTCCTACACCGTTCAGGATCCAAACTATGGAGGGCTGAAAAAGGTAACTCCGGAAGAATTATTGGCAGCTATGCGTGCTTGTCAGGAACCAAATTACGCTTGGTAAAGAAAAGAAAAACGAGATCTTTCGATCTCGTTTGATTTAATTCGTAGATAATCAATGTTTCTTTCTCCGAACAGTGCGATAGCCTTGAATAACCATGAGACTCAGGACTACAGCAAGTGAGAAAGATAGAAAGGTGCTCATTTTTGCAGACAAAAAAATAAAGCTAAAAAAGACTGTCAAAATACAGAATAAAGCGATATTTATAAAGAAAAATAGCTCACGTAATTGTGATGCTGATTCTGCTTGGGGCAGGTATTCTTGATAGGATATTTCCTTAGTTTGTTCTGTCGAATCATGCAGTGGCGCTGATTCAAATTGTTTAAAATCTCTTACAGCCATTGTCTCTCTCCTAGTAGTACCTTATCATTCTATCATGTTTCTATGATTAGATATGTTACAAGATAGTTACAAAACGAATAAAATCGAATTAAGAAATCATAAATCCTATTTTTTTGGTATAATAATGATATGAAAAAGATAATTATTACAGCAACAGCTGAAAGTATAGAACAAGTTCAAGCCTTATTGGAAGCAGGAGTAGATCGTATTTATGTTGGTGAGGAAAAATACGGTCTTCGTTTACCGCATAACTTCACTTATGACGAATTAAATCGTATTTCTCAAATGGTTCATCAGGCAGGAAAAGAAATGACTGTTGCCGTCAATGCTTTGATGCATCAGGACATGATGGACCAGATCAAGCCTTATTTGGATTTTCTTCAGGAGATTGAAGTGGACTATATCACCGTTGGGGATGCAGGTGTATTCTACGTCTTGCAGCGGGATGGTTATAAGTTAAAAACGATTTATGATGCTTCAACCATGGTTACTAGCAGCCGTCAGATTAATTTTTGGGGCAAGAATGCTGGGGTGTCAGAAGCTGTTTTGGCACGAGAAATTCCATCGGCAGAACTCTTTAAAATGCCAGAAATTCTTGAGATTCCAGCAGAAGTCTTAGTTTATGGTGCGAGCGTTATCCACCACTCTAAACGTCCACTTTTGCAAAATTATTATAACTTTACACACATCGATGATGCGAAATCAAGAGAGAGGGATCTCTTTCTTGCGGAACCGAGCGATCCTCAGAGCCATTATTCGATCTTTGAGGACAAGCATGGGACTCACATTTTTGCCAATAATGACTTGGACTTGATGACCAAGTTGACAGAATTGGTTGACCACGGCTTTACTCATTGGAAATTGGAAGGTCTCTATACTCCTGGTCAGAATTTTGTTGAGATTGCCAAGCTCTTTGTTCAGGCAAGGGATTTGATTGAAAAAGGTGAATTTAGCCATGACCAAGCTTTCTTGCTAGATGAGCTGCTTCACAAATTGCATCCGAAGAATCGTTTCCTTGATACAGGATTCTATGATTACGACCCAGACATGGTGAAATAGACAGGATTTTGTTGCCTTTATCTAAGTGGGCATCACCAAAAAAACTATTTGCTCACCAGAAACGTTTTAAGAAAAGGCACAGATTACTCTGCGCCTTTTTGAGTTTTCATCTATAAAAGTGGAGTGCTGGTTATGACTTCCAATAATCATAATTGTAGGTAGCTAGGATCATTTGCGTAATTTCTTCGGGTTCTTCCTGAGCTCCGCCGGCTATCCAAAGAGAAACAATTCCCTCAACACTGGATAGGAAGATTTCCAAGGCGTATTTCTGTGGGATCTGAAAGTTCTCCTCTAAAAAACGCTGGGTAGCAGCCTTTTGATCATCACTCAGAATGATACTGGTTATGAATTCACGAATAGCTCCACGAAAGTCAATATAATGGCTTCTGGTCAGGGCATTGATCAGACGTTCATTAGCACGGAGTATATGAAATTTGGCTATCATGAACCGTTTGGAATATTCGCCTTCTTCTTTAAACAAACTATAACTATAAAGTTGAGAAATGATGTCGCTTTTGAGGCTATCAATCATCTGATACTTATCTTGGTAGTGGAGGTAGAAGGTGCCGCGATTAATCCCTGCCCGTTTGCAGAGTTTGCTGATGGATATAGTATCGAACCTTTCCTCAGATAGTAGCTGAATCAAGGCTTCTTTGATGTCTTCCTTGGTACTAGTTTTTCGTTTCTGGACCATTTTTTCTTCCTTTTTGCTTAAATCAACACTTTGTTGATTTTTGATTATTGCTTTTTATCTAAGCTCATTATATAATATCTGTGATTTAGAATCAACACCTTGTCGATTTAAGGGAATGGGATTTGAAAAGGAGAGAAGCGACATGGCTTATATTGAAATGAAACATAGCTTTAAACGTTATCAGGTAGGTGACACAGAAATTGTCGCTAACAATGATATTTCTTTTGAGATTGAAAAGGGGGAACTGGTCATTATCCTAGGCGCTTCTGGTGCTGGTAAGTCTACGGTGCTCAATATCCTCGGAGGGATGGATACCAATGATGAGGGAAATATCCTGATAGACGGTCAGAATATTGCTGACTACAATTCCCACCAGCTGACGGACTATCGCCGCAATGATGTGGGCTTCGTCTTTCAGTTTTACAATTTGGTGCCCAACCTGACGGCCAAGGAAAATGTCGAATTGGCTTCTGAAATCGTCAAAGATGCTCAAGATCCTGTTGCCGTTTTAACTGCGGTTGGTATGAAAAATCGCCTCAATAATTTTCCAGCCCAGCTATCAGGAGGGGAGCAGCAGCGGGTGTCTATCGCTCGGGCTGTGGCTAAGAATCCCAAGATTTTGCTCTGCGATGAGCCGACAGGAGCTTTGGACTACAATACTGGCAAGCAAGTGCTGCAAATCTTACAGGATATGTCCCGCAATCAAGGAGCGACAGTGATTATCGTGACCCACAATGCTGCCTTGGCTCCCATTGCTGACCGGGTCATCCGTATGCACGACGCGAGAGTCAAAAGTATTACAGTCAATGAAGAGCCACAGGATATAAGTACATTGGAGTATTGATATGAAGAGAAAGATTTATTGGAAAGATATTCTGCGCTCCTTCACTAGCTCTAAAGGACGTTTCCTATCTATTTTAATCCTCATGATGCTGGGTTCTCTAGCTCTCGTGGGGCTCAAGGTCGCTCCACCCAATATGCGCAGAACAGCAACAGATTACTTGAAAGAGCAGCGAACCATGGACTTGGCTGTTATGGCGGACTATGGTTTGGATAAGGCGGATCAGAAAGAGCTGGAAGCTATCAAGGGAGCTGATGTCGAGTTTGGCTATCTGACAGATGTCACCGTGGACGAGGAGGCCCTCCGAGTATTCTCAGATACCAAGGATATTTCAAACTTTCAAGTGACCTCCGGTCGTCTTCCTAAGAAAGAGCAAGAAATTGCCCTAGCTAGCTTTTGGTCTAAGAAATATAAAATTGGCCAGGAGATTGATCTGACCGAAAAAGCCGGCAGCCGGTCAGTTCTGAAAAACAAGACCTATAAGATTGTGGGATTTGTCAACTCAGCAGAGCTCTGGTCTGATAGAAATCTGGGCAATGCGAATAGTGGTAGCGGGGCTTTATCAGCCTATGCTGTAGTCAGCCCTAAGGCCTTTGATACAGATGTTTACAGTATTGCCCGCCTGCGCTATCATGATTTAGAAAAGCTGGCTCCCTTCTCTGAAAGCTATCAGGAGCGTTTGGAGCAGCACCAGACTGCTTTGGATAAGAGCCTGGAAGATAACGGAGTGGCCCGGTTTAAGCGATTAGAGGCAGATGTTAAAAGCACGATTCAAGAGGGTGAAGATAAGATTGGTCAGGCTGAGAATGAGCTGACCCAAGGGAAAAAACAGTTAGAGCAAGCTCAGAGTCGGCTGGACCAGCAAAAAAGTCAGCTAGCAGCAGTCCAAGCTGCTTCTATCCTCCCTCCTGTACAGCTCAGCCATAGCCAGCAGCAGATTCAGGAAGCTGAATCCCAGCTCAATCAGAAAAAAACAGAGCTAGCAAAGGCAGAGAAAGACTTATCAGCTAGCAAGGACAAGCTAGCTGATGCTAAGGCAAACCTGAGTCGTTTGAAAGAGCCGGCCTATCATAGCTATGACCGCAAGTCTCTGCCAGGTGGGAATGGCTATCATATGTATAAAAACTCCATGAATAGTATTGCGTTGATTGGTAATATTTTCCCAGTGGTGCTCTATTTGGTGGCAGCTATAGTGACCTTTACCACCATGACTCGCTTTGTCGATGAGGAGCGAACAAATGCAGGCGTCTTCAAGGCTCTAGGCTATCATAGCCGAGATATCATTCTCAAGTTTGCTCTTTACGGTTTGGTGGCGGGGAGTCTAGGTACTTTCATAGGGATTCTGCTGGGACATTATTTCTTGTCGGGGGTGATTTCTTCTATTATTACTAGAGGAATGGTACTTTCTGCCCCTCATGCATATTTTTATGTTTCCTATAGTTTACTGGCCCTTGGGCTTTCCCTTCTTTCCAGCGTTCTCCCTGCCTATTTGGTGGCAAGAAGGGAGCTGATAGAGGAAGCAGCTCACTTGCTTTTGCCAAAGCCACCAGTCAAGGGCTCCAAGATTTTCTTGGAAAGACTGTCCTTTATCTGGCGACGTCTTAGCTTTACTCAGAAAGTCACAGCTCGAAATATCTGTCGCTATAAGCAGCGGATGTTTATGACCATCTTTGGTGTGGCGGGTTCTGTTGCCCTGCTCTTTGCCGGTCTAGGACTCCAATCTTCTATTGGTGGTATTCCAAAACGTCAGTTTGAGGAGATTCTGCGATACGACTTGATTGTTGCTGTCAATCCTGGGGAGAATCAAGCCGAACAAGATGATCTGAAAAAGATGTTGGCAGATGACTCGATTGCTACCTATCAGGAAATACACAGTGAAACCCTAACAGAAAAATACAAAGGGAAAAAAGAAACAGAGTCAGTCACTTTGATGGTTACGGACAAGGAAAATTTTGAACCTTTTATTTCGCTGGAAAGTCCTGACAACCAGCAAAAGCTGACTCTCAAGGACGGTATAGTTGTTTCGGATAAATTGGCACGTATAGCTGGAGTTAGCCCCGGTGGTAGTATAGAGCTGGGTGGCAAGTCCGTCAAGCTCGCAGCAGTCAATGAGAATCATTTTGGCCATTTTGCCTTTATGAAGGCGACTGACTACCAGAAGATTTACGGCAAAAAGCCCGAGAAAAACGCTTATCTAGTGCGACTCAAGAACCCTTCTAGTAAGAATATTGTGGACAAGGCCAATGAATTTATGAGCCTCAAGTCTGTCAAGAGTGTCTCCCAAAATGCAAGCATGGTGAAGCAGTTCAACGTCCTAGCTAATTCTCTTAATAATACGATGCTGGTTTTGGTACTGATTTCCATTCTTTTAGCAGTCGTCATTCTCTATAATCTGACAAATATCAATGTGGCCGAGCGGATTCGCGAGCTGTCCACCATCAAGGTTTTGGGCTTCCATAATAAGGAAGTGACCCTCTATATCTATCGAGAGACCATTATTCTTTCAGTGATTGGGATGGCAGTTGGGCTTCTAGGCGGTTTCTTCCTGCATCGTTTTTTGATTGAGAAGGTTGCGCCTAGTATTATCAGCTTAAACCCTCAAGTAAGTCCCTCCGTCTATCTGTTTCCTCTAACAGCGGTGACTCTTATTCTGACCTTGCTTGGCTTCTTTGTCAACTACCGCCTCAGAAGGGTGGATATGCTGGAAGCACTCAAGTCTGTTGATTGATAAAAAACATTTTAAAACTTTCACTCACTTGATGGGTGGAAGTTTTTTTGAACTTTGATATAATATTCCTTGTAAAGAAAGAGAAAGATATACGATGACACGAAAAATTGCCTTATTATCCGATGTGCATGGGAATAGCACAGCCTTGGAAGCAGTACTGGCGGATGCGGAAAGCCAGCAGGTGACAGACTATTGGTTTTTGGGAGACTTGCTCCTGCCAGGAACCGGTCGCAGAAATATCTTGGATAGGATGGAGCAGCTGTCCATCAGCCTCCAGGTCAGAGGAAATTGGGAAGACAGCCTCTGGCATGCCTTGCATCAAAAACTGGATTTGGATCGTCCTAGCCATCTCTATCTGACCCGGCTCTGTCATTTTGTCCTAGAGGAAATCCGTCCAGAAGAGATTGACCGCATGCAGGAACTTCCTCTGCAGATCTTGACAGAAGTAGAGGGATTGAAGATTGCGGTCAGCCACCATCTGCCAGATAAGAATTGGGGGCGGGAGCTGATTCATATTGGCGAGCAGAGCGATTTCGATCGACTTTTTGAGGGGAATGACTGCGCTATCGCTGTTTATGGGCATATTCACCAGCAGTTTCTCCGTTACGGGACTCAGGGACAGTTGATCATCAATCCCGGCTCTATTGGTCAGCCGTTCTTTCTAGATTCAGCTTTGCGTCAGGACTTGCGAGCCCAGTATGCCATTTTAGAGATAGATGCGACGGGTCTGGCTGATGTCGACCTTCGGCGCGTGGCCTACGATGTGGAGCAGGAACTACGATTGGCTCGGGAGCTCCACTTGCCTTACTATGAGATTTATCGAGAAAGTTTGGTCAATGGTATCCACCATACCCACAATCACGACCTGCTGCGAGAAATCAGTGAGCGGGAAGGCTATGCAGATGAGATTGCAGCTTTCTTAAAGTCTGGTCGTAACTCTTGAAGTTACACCATTTTTGATATATAATAGTAAGAGAAGATGATGAGGGAGGAGAAAAAATGCAGATTTCTAGCCGTTTTACCATTGCCACCCATATGTTGATTGTCCTGGCTTTGGAGGGAAAAAAACAAAAACTGACAAGTGATATCCTTGCTGGCAGTGTCGGAGTCAATCCAGTTATTATCCGCAAGACCCTGTCCCAGCTCAAGAATGCCGGGATGATTACCGTTGCTCGTGGGACTGGAGGAGCAGAGATTGCCAAAGATTTGAAAGACATTAGCCTTTTGGACGTCTATAGCGCAGTTGAGTGTCTGGGCAAGAGCGGCCAGCTCTTTAGTTTTCATGATAAGCCCAATCCAGACTGTCCTATCGGCAAGAACATTCACAATGTCTTAGATGACCGCTTGGCGGCTATTCAGGCAGCCATGGAAGCTGAATTGGCTCAGACCAGCCTCGACGAGGTCGTCGCAGCAACCGAAAAAGAAATTAAAGAACAATCTGTTTCCTGGTGAGCAGATTGTTTTTTTACTTAAAATTTTCTGAGATGTAATCATTGACGTTACATTGAGACGTGTTATACTAATAGATATAATAAAAACAATTACAATATAAAATTAACTATCGGAGGATAAGACTATGAAAATCGCAGTAATTGGAGCAAATGGAAAAGCTGGCAGCCTCATCGTGAATGAAGCAGTTAAACGGGGGCATGATGTAACGGCCATCGTTCGGTCATCTAATAAAAGTGAGGCCCAGCATGAATTGATTAAAGATTTGTTTGACTTGACTAAGAAAGACTTGCTTGAGTTTGATGTAGTCGTATCAGCTTTTGGAGCTTTTGCACCAGATAACCTGCCCCAACATACAAGTTCCTTAGAACATCTAGCAATGCTTTTGGCAGATACAAAGACTCGATTGTTGGTTGTCGGTGGCGCAGGCAGCCTCTATATGGATCTAGAAATGACCATCCAGCTGTCAGATACACCAGATTTTCCAGCGGATTACAAGCCTTTGGCTAAAGCTATGGCGGAAGGGCTGGCTCATTTGCGTCAGTTTGATAATGTTCTATGGACTTACATCAGTCCCGCAGCAGATTTTGATGCAGATGGTGCTAAGACGGGCGATTATATCTTAGCTGGCGAAGTCTTTACTGTCAATGAAGCCGGTCAAAGTCGAATTGGCTATGCAGATTATGCTGTGGCTATGCTGGATGAGATTGAAAAGGGCAGCCACATCAAGAAACGTATTTCTGTTCTGGGAAAATGAAAAAAGATTTGGCAGGAGCGCTGCTGAAATTTTAAATTAAAGAGAGGAGAAAGTACATGACTTTTGAATATCAAAGCAAGATTTATCTAGGAGAGGTGGCACTTTATGTTGCCGATTTAGCAAGACAAAAGGACTTTTATCAGCGTGTTTTAGGGCTGGAGCTTTTGGAAGAGCAGGACGGACAGGTGGCTTTGGGCAGGGATGGACAAGCGTTAGTGAGACTTTTAGAGACTAGCGACCGACAGTCCGTTAAGTCGGCTTACGGTCTTTATCATCTGGCAATCTTGCTTCCAAGCCGTCAAGCCTTAGCGGATATCCTGAAGCATTTATCCGAAAATAAAGTTCCTATGGTTGGAGGGGCGGACCACGGTTATAGTGAAGCCATTTATCTGGAGGACCCAGAAGGCAATGGCATTGAGCTTTATCGGGACAAGCCTCAGGAGGATTGGGATATTCGAGAAGACGGCCGCATTATCGGAGTGACGGAAGCACTTGCGGCTCAAGAAATCTATGAATTAGGTCAGGAAGTCCAACCGTTTAGTATTGCTGCAGGCACTCGTATGGGCCATGTCCACCTATCTGTGAAAAATAGCAGAGCAGCCAGTCATTTTTACCAAAAGCTTCTAGGCTTGGAGGACAAATTTTCTGTACCTTCTGCTAGCTGGCTGGCCTCCGGAAACTATCATCATCATTTAGCGGTTAATGAATGGGGAGGTTCTCGCTTGAATCATCGCCAACCGCAACAACAGGGATTGACCTATTTTGAGGCGCAAGTAGAAGGAAAAGAAGACCTAGTAGCTATTTATGAAAATGCTCTGGACTTGCAGGCGCCAGTCCGATGGATTAGCTCCCAAGAGCTAGAAGTTACAGACCCAGATGGGATTGTGGCAAAAGTTAAGACAAGAGTGGTATAATAAGGCATATCAAGAAGTTAAAAGAAAGAAAAAATATGTACAAGACTTATTATGCATCACCGATTGGCCGGATTCTCATCTTGACAGACGCACATGCCTTGCTGGGACTTTGGCTTGAGGACCAGAAATATTTTGGGGCAGGCTATGATTTGGAGCAAGTGCAGGAGGAGGAGACAGAAGTTAGCCAGCGTGTTGCTGCTTGGTTGGACGCTTATTTTAAGGGAGAAAATCCCGCAATAGATGAAATTCCATTGGCACCTCAAGTGACGGAGTTCAGAAGCAAGGTTCTGACAGTACTGCAGAAGATTCCCTATGGACAAACGGCTACCTATTCAGATATTTTGCGGGAATTGCAGGCTGAGTATGGAAAAATTGGCTCTGCTAGAGCGGTTGGTGGCGCCATTGGTCATAACCCCATTTCCCTTCTGATTCCCTGTCATCGGATTGTTGGAAGCGACGGCAAATTAACCGGTTATGCCGGTGGCCTTGATAAAAAAGCCTTCTTACTGGAGTTGGAGGCTGGGGAGAAGACAACAGGATAAATAAAACTATTGATAAGCTAAAAAAGCACCGAACGGTGCTTTTCTGTTATTCTATTCAAAATACAACAAGTCCTTGCTAGTCTCGGTGAAGATTTCAAAACCATTCTTAGTGACATGGCCGCAGTCTTCGATACGGACACCGACCTTGCCAGGGATGTAGATGCCAGGCTCAACAGAGAAGCACATGCCTTCTTCGATGACCATGTCGTTGCCCTCCATGATGGATGGAAATTCGTGGACATCCATACCGATACCGTGTCCAAGGCGGTGGTTAAAGTATTCGCCATAACCAGCTTTTTCGATGACTTCACGGGCGGCGCGGTCTACTTCATGAGCTGTGACGCCTGGTTTGATAAAATCAAGCGCTGCTTGCTGGGCTTCCAATGTCAGATAGTAGATATCTTTTTTGAACTGATCTGGCTGGCCGACAGCAACGGTCCGTGTCATATCGCTGGCATAGCCATTGACCATGCAGCCAAGGTCAAAGAGAAGAAGGGCATTGTTTTCGATCTTATTGGCTCCGGGAATGCCGTGCGGATTGGCTGCGTTATTGCCTGTCAGAACCATAGTTTCAAAGCTCATTTCGTAGCCTTCTCGCTTGATGGCGAAGTCGATTTGAGCGATGATGTCTGTTTCAGTATTTTCTAGTGAAATATTGTCAAAACCGATGTTGACAGCCTTGTCAGCATACTTGCCGGCTACTAGCATTTTCTGGATTTCATCGGCTGACTTGATCAAGCGCAAGCGGTTGATGTAAGGAGTCAAATTGACAAATTCAGCCCCATCAAAAACGGTACGCAGGCCGTGGTACTTGGTTAAAATCAGATTGTCAAACTCGACCGCTACTTGTTTGAAGGTGTGAGATGGTAGGGAAGCCTTGATTTTTTCCCAAGGATTTTCAGAATCGACATAGCCCACAACCTGAAAGTCTACGGTAGAAGAAGCACGCTCAACTTCCAGTGCTGGTACGAAAAGAAGTGGCTCATGGTCAGTGTAGACGAATAGGAACATCTGGCGTTCATGTGGATCGCTGTAAAAGCCTGTTAGGTAATGAATGGTTACAGGATCGGAGATTACAGCTACATCCTGCTTTTCATTTTCAAGATAAGTGATGATTTGATTGATTTTTGTCATAGTTCAACCTTCTTTCTATGCCTCTATTTTTGCAGAAAAAGTGAAAAAAATCAAGGATTTTAGTGAGGATTCCTCATCCTTGATTGAGATTTTTGGGAGAAAGAAAGATAGGGTAAAATTTTTACAAGAATGTTGGAATATAGTGTGCGAAAATAGTATTTTTTAAGGAAAATTTGATATAATAGTGCTTATGGAGCAGTAGGACAAGTACAAAAACAATAGATGTCTAAGCTTAAAAATCGTATAGATATGAAGGTAAAAAATGAAAAAAATATTAGTTGTAGATGACGAGAAGCCAATCTCGGACATTATAAAGTTTAACATGGCTAAGGAAGGCTATGAAGTACTGACAGCCTTTGATGGTAAAGAAGCTCTAGAAATGTTTGAAGCAGAGCAGCCGGATATCTTAATTCTGGATTTGATGTTGCCAGAAGTGGATGGACTGGATGTTGCTCGGACCATCCGCAAGACCAGCAATGTGCCGATTATTGTACTTTCGGCCAAAGATAGCGAATTTGATAAGGTAATCGGTCTGGAAATCGGTGCCGATGACTATGTGACCAAGCCCTTTTCAAATCGTGAATTACTGGCTCGGGTCAAGGCCTTGTTGCGCCGTTCTGAATTAATCCCAGATAGTCATGTGGACGAGAGCAGTCCAAAGGAATTGTTTATTGGGGATTTGCAGATTCTTCCAGATGCTTTTGTGGTGAAAAAACATGGGAAAGAATTGGAATTGACCCATCGTGAATTTGAACTCTTGCACCATTTGGCTACTCATGTTGGTCAGGTTATGACGCGTGAGCACTTGCTGGAAACCGTCTGGGGCTATGATTACTTTGGAGATGTGCGGACAGTCGATGTGACCATTCGTCGTCTGCGCGAAAAAATCGAAGATACTCCAAGCCGTCCAGAGTACATCTTGACTCGCCGCGGTGTCGGTTATTACATAAGAAATAATGATTGAAACGCTAAAAGAATTTGTGCTTTCTCCTGACTTTGTCTTTTCACTGATTGTTGTCGGATTTATCATCGTTGTGGCTCTTTTGCTGCTGGAAAATCGACGAGATACTCAAAAGCTGGTGCAGTTAAATCAAAAGATCAAGGGATTGATTGCAGGAGATTATTCAGAAGTTTTAGATATGCAGGGCAGTCCTGAAATCACGGACATGACCAATTCCATTAATGATCTTTCTGAAGTGATTCGCCTGACGCATGAAAATTTGGAGCAAGAGACCAAGCGTCTATCCAGCATCTTGTCTTATATGACGGATGGTGTGCTTGCGACCAATCGTCGAGGGCAGATTATTACCATCAATGATATGGCAACCAAGCAATTGGGGGTCAAACGTGATGATGTGCTTAATACCAGTATTTTAGATTTGCTGGATATTGCCGATGAGTACGATCTACGCGAATTGATTACCAATGTTCCAGAATTGACCATTGATTCTCAAGACGAAAACGGCGAATACGTAAGCTTGCGGGTTCGATTTGCCTTGATCAGACGGGAGTCAGGTTTTATATCAGGGTTGGTAGCAGTGTTGCACGATACAACGGAGCAAGACAAGGAAGAACGGGAGCGTCGGCTTTTCGTTTCCAATGTTAGCCATGAATTGCGGACGCCTCTAACCAGTGTAAAATCCTATCTGGAGGCTTTAGACGATGGCGCTCTGTCAGAGCCTGTTGCACCGGAATTTGTCAAAGTCTCACTAACTGAGACAAATCGGATGATGCGGATGGTGACGGACTTGCTTAGCTTATCGCGGATTGATAATAATACCAGCCATCTGGACGTTGAGCTGACCAATTTTACGGCCTTTATCACCTATATCCTCAACCGTTTTGATAAGATAAAAAATCAGGATGAGACCAAAAAATATGAGATTATCAGGGATTATTCAATTACGCCGATTTGGGTAGAGATTGATACGGATAAGATGACTCAGGTTATTGATAATATCATGAACAATGCCATCAAGTATTCACCTGATGGTGGGACGATTACGGTTTCTGTGAGGACAACAGATGTTCAGTTGATTCTTTCAATTTCGGATGAAGGTTTGGGCATTCCCAAGCAGGATCTGCCAAAGATTTTTGATCGTTTCTATCGGGTGGATAAGGCCCGCAGTCGAGCCCAGGGAGGAACGGGCTTGGGTCTGGCTATTGCTAAAGAAATTATCAAGCAGCATCATGGCTTTATCTGGGCCAAAAGTGAGTACGGAAAGGGCTCTACCTTTACTATCGTCCTTCCATATGATAACGATGCTGTCCGTGTAGATGACTGGGAAAATGAAGAGAATGTAGAAAGTGAACATGACTAAGGGATTTCAATATAGTATTCTAGCATCAGGCTCGAGTGGTAATTGCTTTTATCTGGAAACAGACCAAAAACGCCTACTTGTCGATGCTGGTCTATCAGGGAAAAAAATTACCAGCCTTTTGAGTGAAATTGATCGCAAACCAGAAGATTTAGATGCTATTTTGGTCACCCATGAGCACAAGGATCACATACATGGTGTAGGAGTTTTGGCGCGTAAGTACAATCTAGATATTTATGCCAACGAAGCAACCTGGCGAGCGATGGAAAAGGACTTGGGCAAGCTGGATGCCAGTCAGAAGCATATCTTTGAAATGGGTAAGATGAAGACCTTCGGTGACCTCGATATCGAAAGTTTTGGAGTGAGCCATGATGCGGCTGCTCCTCAGTTTTACCGCTTTATGAAGGATGACAAGAGCTTTGTCATGCTGACGGATACGGGCTATGTTAGCGACCGCATGGCTGGAGTGATTGAGAATGCAGATGCTTATTTGATCGAGAGCAATCATGATATCGAGATTCTCCGGAGCGGTGCTTATCCGTGGAGTCTGAAACAGCGCATCCTGTCTGACTTGGGGCATTTATCCAACGAAGACGGTGCAGAGACCATGATTCGCACACTTGGCAATCGCACCAAGCGCATTTATCTGGGGCATTTGAGCAAGGAAAATAATATCAAGGAGCTGGCTCATATGACTATGGTCAATCAACTGGCTCAAGCTGACTTGCCAGTGGGTCATGATTTCCAAGTCTTTGATACTTCTCCTGACACTGCAACGCCTTTGGTAAATATCTAATCATCAGTCGCTCAGAAAGAGAGTGGGACGGAAATCGGTAATTCGTTAGAATTCGATTTCGTCGTCCCACCTCCGCACAGTTGAATAGGGCTGTAAAAGCTGATGAAATCAGCGTAGTAGAACCCACTCAACCACTGCGTCTTGCTCGACAATCCAAAGACAATTGAGGGGCTAGGACTTTTGTCCCAACCTCTTTTTTAGGATTGACAAGAATTATTATTTATGGGAAACTAGTTTTATATTTTTTAGCTTGTTTTTTATACTAGAAAGGAAGCTAAAGAATTGAAATGAAGAACGACTATGAAAATCTACGTGAGGAAACCAAATGCGCTTGATTTATTTTGTGATTGCCTGTCTATCTTTGGCCTTAGGAGTGCTGGGGATTTTTCTGCCCCTTCTTCCTACGACCCCATTTTTGCTTTTGTCTATTGCTTGCTTTTCGCGTAGCTCCAAGCGGATTGAGAATTGGCTTTATCACACCAAAATGTATCAAATCTATGTCGCAGATTTTCGGGAGACTGGCTCGATTGCCAAAGAGCGCAAGAAAAAGATTATCGTGTCCATCTATATCTTGATGGGAATTTCTATTACTTTCGCGCCCATTATTTGGGTGAAAATTTTCTTGTTCGCCCTGACAATCTTTATTACTTATTACCTTTTCAAGGTCATCCCAGATAAGGAATAGACCGGGAATTACGCTAAGAAGACAAGTAAACAAGTGCGTTGACACTTGTTTTTTGGTATAATGGTAGATAGTTCACAAAGAACATCATTTTAGAAAGGACGGATTGGACTCATGCTCTGCCTTGGCCTAGCATGAAAAAGAAACTATGGAACATTTAAAAGATGCACTGCTGGAGCAGTTTGGACTGGTGTTTGAAGACAGCAGTCTGCTAGAGACCGCTTTTACTCACACCAGCTATGCCAATGAGCACCGCCTCTTAAAAATTTCACACAATGAACGCCTGGAATTTTTAGGAGACGCTGTTCTGCAGCTGATTATTTCTGAGTATTTATATAAAAAATACCCCAAAAAACCAGAAGGAGATTTGTCAAAACTACGCTCTATGATTGTTCGGGAGGAGAGTTTAGCTGGCTTTGCACGGGACTGTCAGTTTGATCAGTTTATCAAGCTGGGTCGCGGTGAGGAAAAGTCCGGAGGCCGCAATCGCGATACCATTCTGGGTGACTTATTTGAGGCCTTTTTGGGTGCCCTTCTTTTGGATAAGGATGTGGAGACTGTTAAGGACTTTATTTATCAAGTCATGATTCCCAAGGTGGAAGCAGGAGACTTTGAGCAGGTGACTGACTATAAGACCAAGCTGCAGGAACTTCTGCAGGTTAATGGCGATGTGGAGATTGTCTATCAGGTTACAGATGAGACAGGGCCAGCCCATGCTAAGAATTTTGCTGTGGCTGTATTGATTAATGGTCAGAAAGCAGGTCAGGGACAAGGCCGTTCTAAGAAACTGGCTGAGCAGGAAGCTGCCAAGGATGCATTTGAAAAGGAAAGTCACTAATGTTTTTAAAGGAAATTGAAATTCAGGGCTTCAAGTCATTTGCAGACAAGACCAAGGTGGTTTTTGACCAAGGGGTGACTGCTGTTGTTGGTCCCAATGGCTCAGGCAAGTCCAACATTACAGAGAGCCTGCGCTGGGCTCTGGGTGAGTCGAGCGTCAAGAGTCTGCGGGGCGGTAAGATGCCCGATGTCATTTTTGCAGGGACGGAGAACCGCAAGCCACTCAACTATGCTTCGGTCGTTGTGGTTTTGGATAATCAGGACCAGTTTATCAAGCAAGCAGGCAAGGAAATTCGTGTCGAGCGCCATATCTATCGCAGTGGTGATAGCGAGTACAAGATTGACGGCAAAAAGGTCCGTCTGCGCGATGTCCATGACCTTTTCATGGACACAGGGCTAGGACGGGATTCTTTCTCCATCATTTCCCAAGGGAAGGTAGAGGAAATCTTTAACAGCAAACCAGAAGAGCGTCGGGCTATCTTTGAAGAAGCTGCTGGAGTGCTCAAATATAAGACCCGTCGCAAGGAAACAGAAAGCAAGCTAGCGCAGACAAAAGACAATCTGGATCGCTTGGAAGATATTATCTACGAGCTGGATAGTCAAGTCAAGCCACTGGAAAAGCAGGCTGAGACGGCCAAGCGCTTTTTAGAACTGGATCAAGAGCGTCAGGAGCTTTATCTGGATGTCTTGGTGGCTCAAATCAAGGCGAATAAAAGTGATTTGACGGCGGCAGAAGCTGATTTGGAAGCGATCAAGCAGGAGCTGGCGGCCTATTATACGAAACGGGATGAATTGGAACGTGAAAACCAAGAAATCAAGGTCAAACGTCAGGAAGTGAATCAAAAACTGTCTGACGATCAGGCCAGTCTTTTGGAACTGACTCGTTTAATCAGTGATTTGGAGCGCCAGATAGACCTAGCCAAGTTGGAATCGAGTCAGGCAGCTAGCAGCCGTTTGGAAAATGAAGAACGCTTGGCTGGACTGAAAGAAAAAAGCCAGCAGTTGACGGCTGATATTTCCTCCAAGGAAGCTCATCTAGCTGATTTAGCAGTCCAGTTGACTGAAAATCAAGAGGCCATGAGCCAGTTGGAAGCAGAGTTGGCGGACTTTTCAGATGACCCAGACCAGCTGATTGAAAATCTGCGGGATCGTTACGTCAAGCTCATGCAAGAAGAAGCGGACTTGTCCAACGACTTGACCTCGCTAGAAAATCGACTGGAGAATGAGCGAAGCCAAGCTGCCAGTAAACAGGCAGAGTTTAGCAAACTACAGGCTGATTTAAAGGCTGGTAGGCAAGAAGAAGCGGCTCGACAGGCGGAGTTAGAAGAAGCTCAGACTGCCCTCAGAGCCTTGCTAGGTCAGTATCAGGAGCAGCAGGGGCAGGTCGAGAAGTTGGCGACTGCTTATCAAAATGAGCAAACCAGCATGTTTGCCCTGCTGGATGATTTGAAAAATAAAAAAGCCCGTGCAGCCAGTTTAGAAGCTATTCTTAAAAATCATAGTAATTTCTATGCAGGTGTAAAAAGTGTCCTGCAGGAAGCTGATCGTCTGGGTGGTATTGTCGGGGCAGTCAGCGAGAAATTGAGCTTCGATCCTCATTACCAGACCGCTTTAGAAATTGCGCTCGGAGCAAGCAGCCAGCATATCATCGTTGAGGACGAAGGGGCAGCGACCAGAGCCATCGATTTTCTTAAGAAAAATCGGGCTGGTCGGGCTACCTTCCTACCTCTGACGACCATCAAGGCTCGTCAACTCCCCGAGCAAAATCGATCTCGAATTGAGGCCAGCCCGGGCTTCCTAGGTTTGGCTTCGGAGCTTGTGACCTATGAGGCAGATTTGGAGAATATTTTCCAAAATCTGCTGGGAACAACCGCTATTTTTGATACGATTGAGCATGCGCGTGCGGCTGCCCGTCAGGTTCGTTACCAAGTCAGAATTGTAACGCTGGACGGAACGGAACTGCGCACAGGCGGTTCTTACGCCGGAGGAGCCAATCGCAATAATAACACAATCTTTATCAAGCCTGAACTGGACAGCCTGCTTGGAGAAATGGAGCAGCAGTCCCAGAAGCTGAAAGCTCAGGAGCAGCAAGTCGAAAGCTTGCAGTCTCAGCTATCAGAGGCCAAGCAAGCCTTGGAAGCCATCAAGTCTGAGGGTGAGCAAGCCCGCTTGACGGAGCAAAGAGTCAAGTTGGCCTACGAACAGATTGCAGAGCGGGTTGCGGAACTCAGCCAGCTGGAGCAACTCCAGGAGCAAGATTTGGCTAATCAGACTGAAGCAGCAGGCCTTGCTGAAAAGAAAAAAATGGAAGAGCGGCTGTCGGCTATCGAGGCTTCCAAAGTAGCCATTACTGCTGAAATCGAGCAAGTCAAGTCGAATAAAAACGCTGTTCAGGATCGTTTCGATCAGCTATCGGCTAACTTGTCAGAACTGAAATTGAAGAGCACGGAGCTGACTTCTAGCCAGCGCTTTGAGAAGAATGATTTGTCGCGTTTGCTAGAGGAGAAGGCTGCTCTGGACAAGGAAGTCGTTACTTTGCAGCTTTTGATAGAGCAAAAGGAAGAAGCGGTCAGCCAGAAGGTGGATATTTCCGTCTTGGAAGAGCAGCTTAAGACTGCCCAAGAGAAAAAGACAGACTTGGATCAGAGCCTCATCCGACTCAAATTTGAGCTGGACGACTTAGAGGGCCAGTCTGAGGATATTCTAGGGAACTTAGATCAAGCCCGTCAGCAAAACGAAAGTCTGATTCGCCGTCAGGCCAAGGCAGAGGCTGAAAAAGAGAAATTTTCAGATGCCTTGCGTCGTCTGCTGACTAATCTGACGGATAATTACCAGATCAGCTTTGAAGAGGCTGATCAAAGAGCGCGTTCTTTGGAAAATCTTGCAGCTGCAGAAGCCCAAGTCAAAGACTTAGAAAAGGCTATTCGTGCTTTGGGACCGGTCAATCTGGAAGCAGTAGAACAATTTGAAGAAGTCAGCAACCGACTGAATTTCCTCAAAAGTCAGCGGGACGATGTCCTCTCAGCCAAAAATCTTCTCTTGGAAACCATTGAAGAGATGAATGACGAAGTCAAGGAACGTTTCCAAACAACCTTTGAAGCCATTCGTGAAAGCTTCAAGCTGACCTTTAGCCAGATGTTTGGCGGCGGTTCAGCTGACCTGATCTTGACAGAAGGCGACCTGCTGACAGCTGGGGTAGAGATTTCGGTTCAGCCTCCGGGCAAGAAAATCCAATCTCTCAATCTTATGAGTGGTGGAGAAAAAGCCCTGTCAGCCTTAGCCCTTCTCTTCTCCATCATCCGCGTCAAGACCATTCCGTTTGTTATCTTGGATGAAGTTGAGGCAGCTCTGGATGAGGCCAATGTCAAGCGCTTTGGGGATTATCTCAATCGCTTTGACAAAGAAAGCCAGTTTATCGTTGTGACCCACCGTAAGGGAACCATGTCTGCGGCAGATTCCATCTATGGAGTAACCATGCAGGAGTCAGGAGTTTCCAAGATTGTGTCGGTCAAGTTAAAAGATTTAGAAAGTTTATAGTATGAGTATAAAATTAGTAGCAACAGAAATCGGAATAAGGTAATTGATACAATAGAATACTAAGAAAGCCTTTGAATAAGTTGTTTCAAGGCTTTTTACTGTCTATAGATAGAAGGAAATGGGTATCAGAAATACTTTGATTCTGTGGAGACACCCTTGATTTGTTAAACGTTAAATTGCATGTTTCGAAAGTCAATCATCTTGAGGCAGTATAACTGCATAATAACATTTCTTTCGTCAATAGAAAGTAGGAGTTATAGTAAATTGTGAGAATTCTTGGTATAATGAGGATAATAAATAAAAAATAATTTGAAGGCACAGGTATGTTGATGGAAATAAACTAGGTTATAGATAATACAAAAGCGTATATCGTCTGTCATTACATTCCTTGGCGGATTTACAACGAATATTATAGGCTCTTCTCAAATGTGTTCTCTGTGATTATGGGGATTTTCTTCATGATTAATATTCTCGTAAGTAAGGAAATACTCGCACGTTTAACGCTTCGCATTCTCAATGTGGTGTTGCTAAAAGACAAAATTGAGCACATTCTTATGTCGGGGAAGTCATCGTGGATACGTATGACCGTTTCTTGATGAGTCAAATCATCGAGGCGGGAATTGTTGGGGTTATGATTTTTGCCGCATACTCTCTTGTAGGGTTGCCATATGCAGGACTTGTTGGGGTGCTGGTCGGAGTATTCTCGTTCATTCCGAATATCGGGCCGTTTATGGCGTGCGGAATCGTAATGCTCTTCATCTTTACAGAAAGCCCAATTCAAGCACTCATTTCGGTTGTCGTCTTTATGGTCGTTCAAACAGTGGAAGGCAATGTCGTCTATCCTAGGGTTGTCGGCAGTTCCGTAGGGTTGCCAACGGCTCTAACCCTTGCTACTACGTTAATCGGTGGAAATCTCTTTGGTTTAGTAGGAATGATTTTCTTCACACCAATCTTTGCCGTGATTTACCGTCTCGTGAAAGAATGGATGGAGAAACATGAACAAGCTGCTCCAGTGGTAGCTGTAGGAGGTATTATTGATGAAGAAAATTAGCGACTTAGGGATTACGGGGAAAAAGCTCCTCTTTGAAGGGATTGCGTTCCTTGTTGCTGGGATATTGCTCCTTATATTCGGACCAAGCTTCCCAGAATTGATGTTACGTCTGTTTTTAACATTCTTATGGGCCCGTGAACTATGGAATTTCTTATTCCGTTGGTTTAGTAAAGCGGCATCTAAAGACCCGTTATGGCTGAATATAGGGAAATTTTCCCTTTACGGATTTTTAGCAGGAAATCAATTCTTCCTGTCATTGCCGATTGCGATTGTAAGCATCTTGATGGGACTCAATGAAGTGATGAAGGCGGGAATTAGTGGTGTGACATACTATATTTATGTCAAAGATGATATTCGCCCGCGATTTCGCTTGCTCTTTGATACCATTTGGCTTTCAGTTGTCGGGGTAGCCACTTTAATTTCTCTTGGGGGCGACGGCAATTTGCAAATGTTCTTCCTTTCGCTCTATTTTATCGGGTATGGGATTAGCAATATTCGGGACGGCTGGTTCTTCGAGGCCGAAGTTGGAAAGAAAGTCCTTCGCAGACGCTTGCGTCGTGGGATGCCGCTTGTATTTGCTGCACTGATTCCTCGAGTAACCTTACAAAAAATTAATGATGCGTTGGAACTTGGAGAAGGCGAAACGGCTTCAGAAATTTACGACCGTGCCAAAGAAAATGCAGAACCAAACTTAGAGATGTTTATTCATGTCACAAAAGACGGGTTTGGAGCCATCGGGCATGTCGACCTGTGTTATAAGGGCCGCATTATTTCATTCGGAAACTACGATACGAATTCGGAGCGCCTCTTTGGAACGATGGGGGACGGGGTACTTTTCAGTGCCGACCGTGAAAAATACATCGAATTTTGTAAACGCGAAAATCATAAGACCCTACTGGGATATGGTCTTGCCTTGTCTCCAGAACAACTCGCGGCCATCGATAAGGAAATCGCCAAATTGATGTCGCTGACAGTGCCTTGGGATCCACCGAAAATGGTGAAACCTAAGCATCCTGGAATCGACAAAGAAGAACCAATGTATGCCTACAAGCTCAAACAAGAAGCAGATGCACTCTTGTATAAATTTACCTCTTCAAAATTCAAGACGTATTTTGTGATGAGTACCAACTGTGTATTGCTAGCCGATACGATTGTCGGGACAGCAGGCACCGATATTTTAAGCGCCCGAGGATTTATTTCACCAGGAACGTACCAAGATTACTTAGATAAGGAGTTTGAGAGACCGCATAGTCTAGTCGTGACGAAGCGCGTCTATCAGTAAGAACATGGAACTTCATGAAAAAGAATTCTTTATGAGGGAAGCGTTGAAGGAAGCGCAGAAAGCCTATGACCAAGCGGAAGTGCCAATCGGGGCTGTCGTGGTCTTGAATGGTGAAATTATTGGGCGTGGTCATAACTTACGTGAAAAGGAACAAGACGCCACGCTGCACGCCGAAATCAAAGCCATTCGCCAGGCAAACCAACACCTTGGAAGCTGGCGACTCGAAGACTGCTAAGTCAGTTTGTAGACCACGCTTCGCCAGAACGTATTTGCCAAATAGCAAAACATAAATTGAATTTAGGATAACTAAATATATAAAAAGTTTATGTGATGTTATTTTATAAAATAAAAAAGTAAATAGATATAGTATAAACAATATCAAAAACGGTCAGGTCATAGAAATATGATCTGACTGTTTTTCATCTGTGGAATGAAGTGTTAGTTTTATGATATAATATAAAGGATTAACAGAGATGAGAAATGATGGGGGTTGCCTAAATCCTTAAAAGATGCATACCCTAAATGCCCTTTGCACACCCCTAATTCAAAAAAGGAGATAATTGTATGATAAGACTCATTGCCACAGATATGGACGGGACTTTTTTAGATGACAAGGGTCAGTTTGATATGGAGCGGCTCAAGCACCTGCTAGCTCAGTTTAGAGAAAAGGGCATCTACTTTGCTGTTGCCAGTGGTCGAGGGATTCTCTCTCTTGAGAAGCTCTTTCATGAAGTTCGGGATGATATTATCTTTATCGCAGAAAATGGTAGCCTAGTAGAGTTTCAAGGAAAAGATCTATACGAAGCAACCATGCCAAGAGAATTTTATCTAAAGGTATTTGACAAGCTTAAGGAGTCGCCTTTTGTCAATATCAATGAGTTGCTTCTGACAGGGAAAAAAGGCTGTTATGTGCTAGAGACAGTAGATCCGACTTATCTCTCTTTCAGCGCTAATTATAATGAAAATATCCAAAAAGTTGCTGATTTTAGTGAGATTACAGACGAGATTTTTAAATTCACGACCAATTTCAGCGAAGAAACAGTGGCCGACGGCGAAGCCTGGGTCAATGAAAATGTCGCAGGTGTCAAGGCGATGACAACAGGCTATAAGTCGATTGATATCGTGCTGGACTATGTGGATAAAGGCGTGGCTCTTGTCGAGCTAGCTAAGAAGCTAGGCCTAGAAATGGACCAGGTCATGGCTTTTGGCGATAACCTCAATGACCTGCATATGATGCAGGTGGTGGGGCACCCGATTGCACCAGAAAATGCACGGCCGGAAATTTTGGCAGTTGCGAAAGAAGTGATTGGCCACCATGCGGCCCAATCTGTTATGACCTACATGGAGGGCTTATAATGGCTGATATTAAATTGATCGCTTTGGACTTGGACGGGACGCTTTTGACTACGGATAAAAAGATTTCTCAAGGGAATCTGGCAGCGCTCAAAGCGGCTCAGCAGCAAGGTGTCAAAGTTGTATTGACCACAGGGCGTCCGCTTAAGGCTATGGAATTTTTCCTGCATGAGCTGGGCACTGATGGTCAGGCAGATGAATACACCATTACCTTTAATGGTGGTCTAGTTCAGCGCAATACAGGCGAAATTTTGGATAAAACAGTTTTTGCCTACGATGATGTAGCTAGAATTTATGAAGAGACTGAGAAATTGGGTCTGCCTCTGGATGCGATTGATGGGGGCTTGGTTTATCAGATTCAATCAGACCAAGTATCGCTCTATGCGGAGTTTAATCCAGCTCTGAACTTTGAATCCATTGCTTTTGAAGACCTTTCTAGCCAAATTACCTACAATAAGTGCGTCACAGCCTTTGCTCAGGAACCGCTGGATGCAGCCATTCCTCATATTGCGCCCGAACTGTTTGACCAGTATGAGATTTTCAAATCACGGGAAATGCTGCTGGAATGGTCACCGAAAAATGTCCACAAGGCGACTGGTTTGGAGAAACTGATTGCCCACTTGGGAATTGATAAAAGCCAAGTTATGGCCTGCGGTGACGAAGCCAATGATCTGTCAATGATTGCTTGGGCTGGGCTAGGAGTTGCCATGCAAAATGCTGTGCCAGAAGTCAAGGAAGTCGCAGAAGTTGTCACTCCGATGACCAATGATGAAGATGCAGTTGCTTGGGCCATTCGGAAATATGTATTGAAGGAGAACTAAAGAATGGGATTATTTGACCGTCTTTTTGGACGTAAAAAAGAGGAACTTGAAGAAAAGCCCCAGTTAGAGGAGCAGGCAGAGGAGAGTTATCAGACTACAGAGACTGAAGTCCCATTTGAGGCAGAATCCCAGCCTCTTGCTGCTTCCAATGAAGAAACAGCGGAAACTCCGGTAGTAGAGTCTGTGTTAGAAGAGAAGATAGAGTCTACAGATTCAGCAATTTCTGAGCAGGAATTTGCCCCAACTACTCAACAAGCTGACTTATCTGAACCAGTGCTTGAAGACGAGGAAAGTCCTGAACAAGTTTTGGCTGAGGCAGAAGAGCAGTCTGAAACTTCAGCAAATCAAGCGTTGGAAAGTAGTAGCGAATCAGAAGCGGCGACTGAAAGCAGAGATTATTACCAAGAATTACAGGAACGTTTGGCTGCAGCGAGAGAGCAAATTAACTACGAATCAGAGCAAGAAGTATCTAGTGAGCAGGAAGCAAGCACTTCTTCAAAAGTAGACTCGACCGAGTATGGAGAAGAGGCAGAGGAAGAACTGACTCCCGCAGAAACATCTGAGAGTTCTACTGAATACCAAGAAGAGAGTGTTCAAGACAAGTATGACCGCAGTCTAAAAAAGACGCGGACTGGCTTTGGTGCTCGTCTCAATGCCTTCTTTGCTAATTTCCGCTCAGTTGACGAAGATTTCTTTGAAGACTTGGAAGAATTGCTGATTACCAGTGATGTCGGTGTGCAGGTAGCTTCCAATCTAACTGAGGACTTGCGCTATGAAGCACGCCTGGAAAATGCTAAGAAACCAGAAGCCTTGCGCCAACTAATCATTGAAAAATTGGTCGATATCTATGAGAAAGATGGCCGCTTTAATGAAAAAATCAATTTCCAAAACGGTTTGACTGTCATGCTCTTTGTCGGAGTAAATGGCGTAGGCAAGACGACCTCAATCGGTAAATTGGCCTATAAATACAAGCAAGAAGGTAAAAAAGTGATGCTGGTGGCAGCAGATACCTTCCGAGCTGGAGCAGTTGCCCAGCTGGCTGAGTGGGGTCGCCGAGTCGATGTGCCTGTTGTGACTGGTCCAGAAAAGAGCGATCCAGCCAGTGTCGTGTTTGACGGTTTAGAAAGGGCCAAGGCTGAAAATGTCGATATTCTCATGATTGATACAGCAGGTCGCTTGCAAAATAAGGACAATCTCATGGCAGAGCTGGAAAAAATCGGTCGCATTATCAAGCGGGTGGATCCAGCAGCGCCGCACGAAACCTTCCTAGCTTTGGATGCTTCCACTGGTCAAAATGCGCTGGTTCAGGCCAAAGAATTTTCAAAAATTACGCCTGTGACAGGTATTGTCCTGACTAAGATTGACGGAACTGCGCGCGGTGGTGTTGTGCTTGCCATTCGTCAGGAACTGGATATTCCAGTGAAGCTGATTGGTTTTGGCGAGAAAATTGACGATATCGGCGAGTTTAACTCTGAGAACTTTATGAGAGGTCTCCTAGAAGGTTTGGTGTAATAGTCTATCAATAAAGCCTAAATTGAAATCAAACTCTTCTATCAAAAAGTAATCAAAATAGATGAAAAGGTTTGCTTGTTGCAAGCCTTTTTTCTTCTTTTTTGATATAATAAGAAGAATAAAATGAAAGAAGGAAATCCAATCATGGGAAAACTTGAAGTTATTGCTCATCCACTAATTCAGCATAAATTGTCTATCTTGCGTCGTACAGATACCTCTACTAAAGCTTTTCGTGAATTGGTAGATGAAATCGCAATGCTGATGGGATACGAAGTTTTGCGCGATTTACCACTTGAAGATGTAGAAATTGAAACACCAATTACGAAAACAGTTCAAAAGCAGATTGCAGGGAAAAAATTGGCGATTGTCCCAATCTTGCGGGCTGGTATCGGTATGGTAGATGGTCTCCTGAGCTTGGTTCCTGCTGCTAAAGTCGGCCACATTGGAATGTACCGTGACGAAGAAACCTTGAAGCCAGTTGAATATTTGGTAAAATTGCCAGAAGACATTGACCAACGTCAAATCTTTGTTGTCGATCCAATGTTGGCTACGGGTGGATCTGCTATTTTGGCTGTAGATTCTCTGAAGAAACGTGGCGCAAGCAACATCACCTTTGTCTGCTTAGTGTCTGCTCCAGAAGGTGTTAAAGCCTTGCAGGATGCTCATCCTGATGTAGATATTTTCACTGCTGCCCTTGATGATCATCTTAATGAGCACGGCTACATCGTTCCAGGTCTCGGAGATGCTGGTGACCGCCTCTTTGGTACAAAATAATAGCTAGAAGTTACAAAAAGGAAAGTTCTGCCAAACCGGTGGATTTGTGCTTTCTAAACCAAAGATAATCTCAGCGCTGCTTTCTGTCATCCGACAGAGAAAGCAAATATTTGACCTTTTTTGACCAAAAAGATATAATAATGAATAGATCGAATGAAGGAGAAAATATTCATGATTCCTGTAGTTATTGAACAAACCAGCCGTGGTGAGCGTTCTTATGACATTTACTCACGCCTTTTAAAAGACCGTATTATCATGCTGACAGGTCCTGTTGAGGACAATATGGCTAATTCTGTTATTGCGCAATTGCTTTTCCTAGATGCACAAGACAGCACCAAGGACATCTATCTTTATGTTAATACTCCGGGTGGCTCTGTGTCAGCGGGATTGGCGATTGTAGATACTATGAACTTCATTAAGTCTGATGTGCAGACGATTGTCATGGGAATGGCAGCTAGCATGGGAACTATCATTGCTTCTAGCGGTGCTAAGGGCAAACGATTCATGCTTCCAAACGCAGAGTATATGATCCACCAGCCAATGGGTGGTACTGGTGGCGGTACTCAGCAAACAGATATGGCCATTGCAGCAGAGNATTTGCTCAAGACTCGTAAGACCTTGGAGCAAATTCTTGCTGATAATTCTGGTAAATCGGTTGAGCAAATTCACGCAGATGCCGAACGTGATTACTGGATGAGTGCTCAAGAAACCTTGGAATATGGTTTCATCGATGAAATCATGGCTAATAATAATCTTAGCTAGTTTTCATTTATAACTAGGAAAAAATGCCCCATTTGCGGGCTTTTTTTGATATAATCAATAGAGTACAAATGACCAGAGAGGATTGTCATGTTTAAAAAAGAGGAACGAATGGGTTTCATCATTCATCTATACTATAATCGCGATGCAAAGAAGCTGGCTCATGTTGGAGATATTATTTATCATTCTAAGAAACACCGTTATTTGCAGCTTTATGTGGCAAAAGATCAGGCGGATTCTCTGAAGGAGAGCCTGTCAAAAGAGTCCTATATCAAAAAAATCCAGACTTGCGAGATCCAAAATCTGGATACGAATTTTGTTGGAAGTTTATTTAGAAACCAAGAAAACGCTATTATTTAAAAAAATGGCTTCTTTGGGTTGACAATTGTCAGATAATTCGGTATATTCTTACTATATCATTTGCAAACATAGCAAAAAACAAAATAGAGGAGATTATTCATGAAGAAAAAATTTGCACTTTCGCTTGTAGCTTTTGCTAGTGCTGCGCTTCTAGCAGCCTGTGGGGAAGTTTCTACAAACAACTCATCTGCTACTGGAACAGAAATCGGTAAAACACTTAAATTCGGTTTCAACTTTGAAGAAACTGGCGCTGTAGCGGCTTACGGTACTGCAGAACAACACGGTGCCCAACTTGCTGTTGATGAAATCAACGCAGCTGGTGGTGTGGACGGCAAAAAGATCGAAGTAACTGATAAAGACAACAAATCAGAAACTGCAGAAGCCGCAACTATTACTACAAGCTTGGTAACTCAAGACAAAGTTAACACAATCATTGGTCCTGCAACTTCAGGTGCCGTAGCTGCCGCAATTGCAAATGCTGGTAAAGCAGGAGTTCCTTTGGTAACACCAAGTGCAACACAAGATGATTTGACAAATAAACAAGATTATTTGTACCGTGCAACCTTTACCGATGGTTACCAAGGTAAAATCATTTCTAAATATGTAACAGATACTTTGAAAGCTAAAAAAGTCGTTCTTTACTATGATAATTCAAGCGATTATGCAAAAGGAATGGCAGAAGCTTTCAAGAAAGAATATAAGGGTGAAATCGTTGCGACAGAAACTTTCGCTTCTGGTGACTCAGACTTCCAAGCTGCTTTGACAAAAATCAAAGGTAAAGACTTTGATGCACTGATTGTGCCAGGTTATTACACAGAAGCTGGTAAACTGGTGAACCAAGCGCGTGGTTTGGGAATTAACCAAACAATCGTTGGACCTGATGGATTTAGCGATGCCAAGTTTGTTGAGCAAGCAACTCCAGCAGCGGCAACTAATGTTTATTATGTATCTGGTTTCTCAACTTCAGGTGACATGACAGATAAAGCGAAGAAATTCGTTGCAGCTTACAAAGCTAAATATAACGAAGAACCTTCAATGTTTGCAGCCCTTTCATATGACGCAGTTTATATGGCAGCAGAAGCATCTAAGGGTGCAAAAACATCTGTAGATATTAAAGATAACCTTGCTAAGTTAAAAGACTTTGAAGGAGTTACTGGATCTATTACCATCGATAAAGATCACAATCCTGTGAAGACAGCCTTGATGATTGGTTTGAAAGATGGTAAAGTAGAAACTGTTGAAACAGTTAAACCTGAATAAAGGGTCTGAGGCTGGGGACAAACCCAGTCTTTGACTTGTTTCTTACTTGCTTATGATGTTTGAGTAGAGACGGCAAGACAAGGCTTCGTCTGAGATTGTTGTTTCTGCTCTTATTTTATATTAGAAAGAGTGGTGTGGAATGCTCGAACAATTTCTTCAGCAATTGGCTAATGGATTGATTTTGGGGAGTGTTTATGCGCTTCTAGCCTTGGGTTATACCATGGTTTATGGAATTATCAAACTGATTAATTTCGCGCATGGAGACATTTATATGATTGGTGCTTTTATGGGATATTACCTGATTAACACCCTTCACCTAAACTTCTTTGTAGCCCTTATTTTATCTATGGTTGGAACAGCGATCCTTGGTGTAGTGATTGAGTTCTTAGCCTATCGCCCTTTGCGCAATTCAACACGGATTGCAGCTTTGATCACAGCAATTGGGGTTTCTTTCCTCTTGGAGTACGGGATGGTCTTCTTTGTAGGTGCCAATACTCGTTCCTTCCCTCAAGTGATTAAAACAGTGCGTTATACGCTTGGGCCAATTTCAATTTCCAATATTCAACTAATGATTTTGGGAATTTCTATTTTACTCATGGTTGGTTTGCAGTTTATTGTGCAAAAGACGAAAATGGGTAAAGCCATGCGGGCCGTTTCCGTGGATAGCGATGCTGCCCAGCTGATGGGGATTAATGTCAATCGTACGATCAGCTTTACTTTTGCTTTGGGTTCAGCCTTGGCTGGAGCAGCAGGGGTGCTGATTGCTCTTTACTACAACTCACTTGAACCACTGATGGGAATGACACCAGGTATCAAGTCCTTCGTTGCGGCAGTTTTGGGAGGAATTGGTATCATCCCAGGGGCAGCTTTGGGTGGTTTTGTAATCGGTCTCTTGGAAACTTTTGCAACAGCAGTTGGACTGTCAGATTTCCGTGATGCGATTGTATATGCGATCTTGATTATCATTCTATTGGTTCGTCCAGCTGGTATTCTAGGTAAAAATGTGAAAGAGAAGGTGTAATGTATGAAAAATAATTTAAAAGTAAATGCGTTATGGCTTGCTCTGATCCTCTTTGGCTATCTATTGATGACAGTGCTTGCTAGCACAGGTATTCTCAATCCTTTCTATCTGCAAATCTTTGAGCAGATTGGGATTAATATTATCTTGGCCGTTGGTCTCAATCTTATCGTTGGTTTTTCTGGGCAATTCTCTCTTGGGCATGCTGGCTTTATGGCCATTGGTGCCTATGCAGTAGCTATCATGGGCTCTAAGTCTCCAAACTATGGGACTTTCTTTATTGCTATGTTGGTTGGCGCTGTGATTGCAGGTGCAGTAGCTCTGCTTGTTGGTATCCCAACCCTGCGCTTAAAGGGAGACTATTTGGCAATTGCGACGCTGGGTGTTTCTGAAATTATCCGGATTTTGATTGTCAATGGAGGTGACCTGACTAATGGTGCGGCAGGTATCCTATCCATTCCTAACTTTACCTCTTGGCAGTTGGTTTATGTCTTTGTCGTAATTACAACTATTTTGACTCTTAACTTCCTCCGCAGTCCTATCGGACGTAGCACCTTGTCTGTTCGCGAGGACGAGATTGCGGCAGAGTCTGTCGGTGTCAATACAACAAAAATTAAAGTCATTGCTTTCGTTTTTGGAGCCATTACAGCTTCTATTGCAGGTTCTTTGCAGGCTGGATTTGTCGGTTCTGTTGTACCAAAAGACTATTCCTTTATCAATACAATCAATGTCTTGATTATCGTTGTTTTTGGTGGTCTTGGATCAATGACTGGAGCAATCGTTGCGGCAGTGGTATTGGGTATCCTCAATATGCTTTTACAAGATATCTCAAGCGTTCGGATGATCGTTTATTCACTTGCCTTAATCTTGGTGATGATTTTCCGTCCAGGCGGCTTGCTGGGTACTTGGGAACTGAGCCTGTCTAAGCTCTTTAAAAAGAATAAGGAGGTCAAAGAATAATGGCACTTCTTGATGTAAAAAAATTAACCAAAAATTTTGGAGGACTAACAGCTGTTAGTGACGTAACTCTGGAATTAAACGAAGGGGAACTGGTCGGTCTTATCGGGCCTAACGGTGCTGGAAAAACAACTCTTTTCAACCTTTTGACAGGTGTTTATGAACCGAGTGAGGGAACGGTTACTTTGGATGGTCATTTGCTGAATGGCAAAACACCTTACAAAATTGCAACACTGGGTCTCAGCCGGACTTTCCAAAATATCCGTCTTTTTAAAGATTTGACAGTCTTGGACAATGTGTTGATTGCTTTTGGTAATCACCATAAACCTCATGTGCTGGCTTCTTTCTTCCGCCTTCCAGCATTTTATAAAAATGAAGAGGAATTGAAAGCAAAAGCTCTGGAATTGCTGGCTATCTTTGACTTGGATAAGGAAGCAGAAACCTTGGCTAAAAATTTGGCTTATGGTCAACAGCGCCGTCTGGAGATTGTCCGAGCGCTTGCTACAGAGCCAAAGATTCTCTTCTTGGATGAGCCAGCTGCTGGGATGAATCCACAGGAAACTGCTGAGCTGACTGCCCTGATCCGTCGGATTAAAAATGAATTTAACATTACCATCATGCTGATTGAGCATGATATGAGTCTGGTTATGGAAGTAACTGAGCGCATCTACGTACTAGAATACGGTCGCTTGATTGCCCACGGCACACCAGATGAGATTAAGAATGACAAACGCGTTATTGAAGCTTATCTAGGAGGTGAAGCCTAATGTCTATGCTCAAAGTTGAAAATCTATCTGTCCACTATGGCATGATTCAGGCTGTCCGTGATGTCAGCTTTGAAGTCAACGAAGGAGAAGTAGTTTCCCTTATCGGTGCCAATGGTGCTGGGAAAACGACTATCCTCCGCACGATCTCTGGTTTGGTTCGCCCAAGTGCTGGGAAGATTGAATTTTTAGGTAATGAAATTCAAAAAGTGCCTGCTCAAAAGATTGTGGCTGCGGGGCTTTCACAGGTTCCAGAAGGGCGCCATATTTTCCCAGGTTTGACTGTCTTGGAGAACCTTGAAATGGGAGCTTTTCTTAAGAAAAATCGTGAAGAAAATCAAGCCAATCTCAAAAAGGTCTTCTCTCGTTTCCCACGCTTGGAAGAGCGTAAAAACCAAGATGCTGCAACCCTTTCAGGTGGTGAGCAGCAGATGTTGGCTATGGGTCGAGCGCTCATGTCTACTCCTAAGCTCTTGCTCTTGGATGAGCCATCAATGGGGCTGGCTCCAATCTTCATTCAAGAAATCTTTGATATCATTCAAGATATCCAAAAGCAGGGGACAACTGTGCTTTTGATTGAGCAAAATGCCAATAAAGCACTATCCATCGCAGACCGTGGTTATGTTCTTGAAACTGGAAAAATCGTTCTATCTGGAACAGGTCAAGAGCTTCTCGCTTCTGACGAAGTCCGCAAAGCATATCTAGGTGGTTAAAAAGGTCCAGTGGACCTTTTTAAGTTGCAGATAAAGAAAACAGAGTTTTCTTCAAAATGTCTGGGAGACATTTTTAGGTTGTTGATAGAAAGTTATGATAGTAACTTAACATTTAGAAAAGGTCCAGTGGACCTTTTTAAGTTGCGGATAAAGAAAACGAGGTTTTCGTCAAAATGTCTGGGAGACATTTTTAGGTTGTTGATAGAAAGTTATGATAGTAACTTAACATTTAGAAAAGGTCCAGTGGACCTTTTTAAGTTGCGGATAAAGAAAACGAGGTTTTCGTCAAAATCTGAGAGATTGTTTCAGGCTGCAGATGGGAACTCTCGGCAGCGAGTTTTCGCTTATTAAGGTCCAGTGGACCTTTTTTGTTTTCAAGATAAATTTATTTGTTTGGATAAGCCGATAGCCGTTTTTGGTTACAACTAAAAAGTTACATTAGCAGTTGCATGTTTTTAAAAATCCGCTGGGGCTTTTTAGATGAGACTAGAGTTTCGTGGTATAGTTTTCTTTGGTGGAAGTTTTTATTTTTTAATCGCTATGCTAGTAACCGATGCAACGGTTCTACATGGCCTTTTCTCTGAATTTATTTCTTCATTTTAAGTATCGAGCGAAAATATGGTAAAATATGGGAGAAGAAAATTGCTCGGGTCGAAATAAAGATTGGAAATTTCGGAAATAATTTGTCAAAGTATAGGATATGCTTATTGGGATAACTGGTGAGATGGAGGGTCATTTTAGCTTTTGATTTTGAAGTGACAAAAGATAATGCTTTTTGTTCGGTTCGGCACCTTTCTCTTATGCAACTAGAATTTAATAAAGATATGCGCTTATCAGGAATAGAAAATAGCAATCGAATTTCTTTGCCTGATGTGCTTGGGCGGCTAATATTGGTTTTTGAAAACATTTAAATAATTATAGAGGATAAAAGATGAAACTAGTCAGTGACAGGCTTTTGAAAAAGGTTATTATAAATCGATCGCCAGACAGCCATAAAGGCGACTATGGTCGCCTGCTCTTGATTGGCGGGACCTATCCCTATGGAGGAGCTATTATCATGGCTACTTTGGCCGCAGTAAGGAGCGGAGCTGGTTTGGTGACTGTTGCAACTGAACGGGAAAATATTCCCGCTCTCCATGCTCATTTGCCAGAGGCTATGGCCTTTGATTTGCGGGAACAAGAGCGGCTGATGGAGCAGATCCGCAAGGCTACTGTTATTTTAATCGGACCGGGTTTTGCTGAAAATTCTTTAGAGAAATCGGTTCTGAAGCTGGTTTTACAGCTTGTAAACAAGCAACAAATCTTGATTATGGATGGGGGCGCTATCTCGCTTTTTGCCAAACAAGCTCTGCCTTTTCCAAACTCCCAGACAATTTTTACCCCTCACCAGAAAGAATGGGAAAGCTTGTCTGGCCTGCCCATCGAGTCGCAGGACGAGAAATCTAGCCAAAAGGCTGTTGATCAATTTCCTAAGGGAACTCTAGTTGTACAGAAAAGGAATGGGACACGAGTTTTTCAGAGTGGGGAAAAGGATGTTTATCAACTGCAGGTTGGTGGCCCCTATCAAGCAACTGGCGGTATGGGAGATACCTTGGCAGGAATGATTGCCGGCTTTGCCGGTCAATTTGAGCAGGTTTCACTTTTTGAAAGAGTAACAGCTGCGACCTACTTGCATTCAGCCATTGCGGATGAATTAGCCAAAGAGGTTTATGTGGTATTACCGACAGAATTGAGTCAACGAATTCCAACTTGGATGAAGAATTTGAGTCAATAAATCTTGGGAGACTTGGAAAAATTCGAGTCTCTTTTTGTGATTTTGGAAATCTTGTCGTGACTGGGGAAAACTAGGATTTTTCTTCTTTTTCACATGATCTATTTTTTCAATATATATAAAAAAAGTTAATATGATAGAACCCTTTTTTGTGCTATAATAATAATAAAGTATGAGAGTTAATATTATACAATTTAGCAGAAATGGATAAGTGCAAAAAGTGTTATGTCAGAGTTAAGGATAGCAATTGGAAAAAAAATTAGAGAATTAAGGGAACAACGTAAAATGACAAGGGAATTGCTGTGTGAAGATGAGACTCGTTTGACAGTCAGACAGCTTGCTAGGATCGAGGCAGGCGATTCGATTCCTAGTTTACTAACCTTAGAATTCATTGCGCAACAGTTGCACATCGAAATGTATCAAATTATCAAAGAAAGTACCAAGCGATAGTGATTTTATGATGAAAATCAGGAACTTGGAATCACTGACTTCCTCCATTTTTTGGTATAATAAAAGTTACGCGAATACTAGAAAATAGAAAGGGAGCGACATGCCAGATTATTTATCGGTTTCGACCTTGACCCGTTATCTGAAGATGAAGTTTGACCGTGATCCTTATTTGGAGCGGGTTTATCTGACAGGTCAGGTCTCTAATTTTCGCAAGCGCCCCAATCACCAGTATTTTTCCCTCAAGGATGAGAAGGCAGTTATTCAGGCGAATATTTGGTCAGGTGTTTATAAAAAGCTTGGTTTTGAACTAGAAGAGGGCATGAAGGTCAATGTCATTGGCCGTGTCCAGCTCTATGAGCCAAGTGGGTCATATTCGATTGTCATTGAAAAGGCTGAGCCAGACGGCATTGGCGCCTTGGCTGTTCAGTTCGAGCAACTCAAGAAAAAACTGGGAGAAGAAGGTCTTTTCCAAGATAAGTTTAAACAAGCCTTGCCTCAGTTTCCTAAGAAAATTGGGGTGGTGACCAGTCCTAGCGGAGCTGTTATCCGAGATATTATCACGACAGTCAGCCGTCGTTTTCCAGGCGTGGATATCCTGCTTTATCCGACCAAGGTTCAGGGAGAGGGAGCTGCCGCCGAGGTGGCGGCTAATATCCGTCGAGCCAATGAGCGAGAAGATTTGGATGTTTTGATTATTGGTCGGGGCGGCGGGTCCATCGAGGATCTTTGGGCTTTTAATGAGGAAATTGTCGTACGAGCCATATTTGAGTCTCGGATTCCGATCATTTCCAGTGTGGGGCATGAAACGGACACGACTCTTGCTGACTTTGTGGCGGACCGACGAGCAGCAACTCCCACAGCCGCTGCTGAATTGGCGACGCCAGTCACAAAGCTGGATCTTCTGGGGCATTTGAGCCAGCAGCAAAATCGTCTGTCCAATGCAGCTGCAAATCGTCTGGCTTACCAGCGAGAACGCTTGCACAAGCTGGCTGCCTCTGTTATTTTTCGGCAGCCAGAGCGACTTTATGATGGCTATCTGCAAAAGTTAGACCAGCTCAATCTGCGTTTAAAGCAAAAAATTCGCGAATATTATAATGAAGAAGTCCAGCAGGTCAAGATTCTCTGTCACCGCTTAGATTCTCTGTCACCTCTGCGGCAGGTGCAGCGCTATCAGGAGCAGGTTCGTCAGCAAGAACGCTTGTTGCGTAGCAATATGGCGGTTATCTATGACCATAAGGTGGCTGAAGTTAAGCGGCTGTCGGATGCGCTACTCATGCTGGATACCAGTCGAATCGTGGCGCGGGGCTACGCTATTATCCAAAAAAATGAAACAGTAATCGAGTCCAGTCAGGATATTAAGGAGAAGGACCAGCTGACCATTCTCATGCGGGATGGTCAGGTCCAAGTTGAGGTAAAAGATGTCAAAAGACAAAAAATTTGAAGAAAACTTAGCTGATTTGGAAGCTATTGTCCAGAAGCTGGAAAATGGGGATGTGGCCTTGGAAGAGGCCATCGCTGAATTCCAGAAGGGCATGCAGCTGTCTAAAGACTTGCAAAAGACGCTGGATCAGGCAGAGAAGACCTTGGTCAAGGTCATGCAGGCGGATGGCACGGAAACGGATATGGCATGACAAGAGAGTTTAAAATCAGGCAAATTGGCCTGACGATTCAAGATTTTTATCAAAACAAGGAAGTGTCAGCGGATTTGACTGAGACCATTCTCTATTCTGCCGAGGCTGGTGGCAAGCGGATCCGCCCTCTCTTGCTTTTGGAGTTGCTGGAGGGCTTTGGTCTGGAATTAACTCCCGCTCACTTTCAGGTGGCAGCAGCTCTGGAGATGATTCACACTGGCAGCCTGATCCATGATGATTTGCCAGCTATGGATAATGATGACTATCGCCGAGGCCGTCTGACCAGCCACAAGAAATTTGGGGAGGATATGGCCATTTTGGCGGGAGATTCTCTCTTTTTGGATCCTTATGGTTTGGTGGCAATGTCAGAGCTACCTAGTCAGGTCAAGGTGGATCTGATAGCAGAGCTGTCTTTGGCGGCTGGATCTTTTGGCATGGTAGCTGGACAGGTTTTGGACATGCAGGGCGAAGGTCGCAAGTTGACCATGGATCAGCTCCAGACCATCCATGCCAATAAGACAGGCAAGCTCTTGGCCTATCCTTTTGTAGCGGCGGGGATCATTGCTCAGGCTGGTCAATCCGTCCTAGGGAAGCTCCGTCAAGCGGGAGAGTTCTTGGGTTTGGCTTTTCAGGTGCGGGATGATATTTTAGATGTGACGGCTAGTTTTGAGCAGATCGGTAAGACACCGCAGAAGGATCTGGCGGCTGAGAAATCAACCTATCCAGCTTTACTAGGTTTGGATGGAGCTAGAGCTTTTTTCGATGAAACACTGGAACAAGCGAAAAGTCTACTGGAGCAACTAGAAAAAGAAAGTGATTTTTCAGCTAAAGAAATTCAAAAAATAATAGAAAGTTTGAGACTGGATGGCTAAGGAAAGAGTGGATGTACTGGCTTATCGACAAGGACTCTTTGAGACTCGAGAACAGGCCAAGCGTGGAGTAATGGCTGGTCTGGTCGTGTCACTTGCGAATGGAGAGCGCTTTGATAAGCCGGGTGAAAAAATCGATGATGGAACAGAGCTCAAGCTCAAGGGAGAAAAACTCAAGTATGTCAGTCGGGGCGGCCTAAAATTAGAAAAGGCTTTGCAAGTGTTTGGCCTTTCAGTGGCAGACCGAGTGGCCTTGGATATCGGAGCTTCAACTGGAGGATTTACCGATGTCATGTTGCAGGCGGGAGCACGACTAGTCTATGCTGTTGATGTCGGCACCAACCAGTTAGCCTGGAAACTCCGCCAAGACGAACGGGTTGTCAGCATGGAGCAGTTCAATTTTCGCTATGCGGAGCCAGCTGATTTTGACTTTCGGCCCAGCTTTGCCAGCATTGATGTTAGCTTTATCTCGCTTAGCTTGATTTTGCCGGCCCTCTATCAGATTTTAGAAGAGGGAGGTCAGGTCGTGGCTTTGATCAAGCCTCAGTTTGAGGCTGGCCGCGAGCAGATTGGTAAGAAGGGGATTATCAAGGACAAGAAAGTTCATTTGGCGGTGTTGGAAACTGTGACAGCCTTTATGCTGGAAGCAGGTTTTTCAGTAAAAGGTTTGGATTTTTCTCCAATTCAAGGCGGGCATGGCAATGTTGAATTTTTAGCCTTTTTGGAGAAAAGTGAACAGCCGAAAAATGAGCTGGAGCAAGACTTAGTTGCTGTCGTAGAGGCAGCCCACAGGGAATTTAAAGATGAAGAAGAAGGATAGATTAGAGAAAATCAGACGATTTGTCAGCGAGTTTGAGATTGGCACCCAAGAGGAAATTGTAGAACATCTCAGGGAGTCTGGGATTACAGCGACACAGGCAACGGTTTCACGAGATATCAAGGAGCTAGGGATCGTAAAAATCCCTTTTAAAGATAATACCTATATCTATGAGCTTCCCAAAACAGCTACCAATAGTCTGAAGTTAGCAGAAAATAATATTTTGTCCTGTCAAAATCTAGGAAATATGCTCAATCTTAACCTAGTACCGGGTAGTGCAGCGGTGGTCAAACGCCACCTGAGTAAAGAATTTGCTGAGGAAATTTTCAGCATCATTGCGGATAATGACAGTATCTTAGTCGTTGCAGTGAGTGAAAGTGCAGCCCAAAAAGTCACGGCTGAAATCAATAATTGGTAGGAAAGTCTATGTTATTAGAAATTTCGATTAAAAATTTTGCCATTATTGAGGAGATTTCCCTTAATTTTGAGCAGGGTATGACCGTGTTGACCGGGGAAACCGGAGCCGGCAAGTCTATCATTATTGACGCGATGAACATGATGCTGGGCAGCCGTGCTACGACGGATGTTATTCGTCATGGGGCACCCAAAGCTGAGATAGAGGGACTTTTTTCGCTGGAAAATAGCAGAGCTTTGCGGGAGATTTTTGAGGAGCAAGGCTGGGAGCTGACCGATGAGCTGATTATCCGTCGGGAAATTCTACAAAACGGCCGCAGTGTCAGCCGTATCAATGGTCAGATGGTTAATTTATCTGTTCTAAAGGCTGTCGGTCAGCATTTGGTGGATATTCATGGTCAGCACGATCAAGAAGAGCTGATGAGATCTCAGCTTCATATTGCCATGCTAGATGAGTTTGGATCAGCAGACTTTTTGCATCTCAAAGGCCGCTATCAGGAAACCTTTGACCGCTATCGAAGCCTGCGCAAGCAAGTCCTGACTCTGCAGAAAAACCAGCAGGAGCATAAGGCCAGAATTGAGATGCTGGAGTTCCAGATGGCGGAGATCGAAAGTGCAGCCCTAAAAAGCGGTGAAGATACTGCCTTGAATCAGGAACGAGATCGTTTGCTCAACCACAAGCTCATTGCTGATACGCTGACCAACGCCTATACCATGCTGGATAATGAAGATTTTTCCAGTCTGACCAATGTCCGCTCAGCTATGAATGACCTTGAGTCTATCGAGGATTACGATCCAGCCTACAAGGAGCTTTCCGGCAGCTTGTCAGAGACTTATTATGTCTTGGAAGATGTCAGCAAGCGCCTAGAGGATATTTTGGATGGACTGGACTTTGACGGAGATCGTTTGCTGCAGGTGGAGAGTCGCCTAGACTTGATTAACAGTATCACCCGTAAATACGGTGGCCAAGTAGATGATGTGCTAGAATACTTTGCTCAGATTTCCAAAGAATACAGCCTTTTAACTGGTAGCAACTTGTCCTCAGAGGATATGGACCGAGAGCTGAAAGCCTTGGAGAGAGAGCTGGTAGAGCTGGCCCAGGAGCTGAGTCAGGCTCGTCACGGCCTAGCAGTCCAGCTGGAAGCAGAAATCAAGCAAGAGCTGCAGGACCTCTACATGGAAAAGGCGCGCTTTAAAGTGCAGTTCACTAAGGGCAAGTTCAACCGTGAAGGCAATGAGCAAGTAGAGTTTTACATCTCAGCCAATCCTGGCGAGGATTTCAAACCTCTGGTGAAGGTTGCGTCTGGTGGGGAGCTCTCCCGTCTCATGTTGGCGATCAAATCGGCCTTTTCTCGTAAGGAAGGCAAGACCAGCATTGTCTTTGACGAAGTGGATACGGGTGTTTCTGGCCGAGTGGCTCAGGCTATTGCTCAGAAGATTCACAAGATTGGCTCCAATGGACAAGTATTGGCCATTTCCCATTTGCCGCAGGTCATTGCGATTGCCGATTATCAGTTCTTTATTGAGAAGATTTCGGATGAGAATTCGACCGTCTCAACGGTTCGCCTGCTGACGGCTGACGAGCGTGTTCAGGAAGTTGCTAAGATGCTGGCTGGCGAAGATGTGACGGAGGCTGCTTTGACTCAAGCCAAAGAATTATTAAAGAAATAAACAAGCGAGACTGAGACACTAGTGTTTCGGTCTCCTTTAGAAGGTGGCGCGTATGACAGAATATTTTGCAATCGGTGATGTCCATGGCAAGGCTGGTATGCTTGATGAATTACTCCAGCACTGGGACGGTCGCAGCCAACTAGTCTTTCTAGGCGATTTGATCGATCGTGGCGAGGACAGCCGAGCAGTTTTGGAGCGGGTCAAGGATCTAGTGAAGCAGAAAGGAGCTATCTGTCTTTCTGGCAATCATGAGTATATGTTTCTGACTTGGCTGGACAATCCTGAAAAGTCTTATGAACACTACCGACGCAATGGCGGGGATACGACGATCAATTCGCTTTTAGGTCGACCTCTCAATGCTCCTGTAGATGGACTAGCAGACGCGGAACGTGTCAAGACGGAGGCGGTAGATTTAGTAGATTTTATTCGCCAGATGCCTTTCCTATTGGAGACAGAGCAGTACATTTTTGTCCATGCTGGCCTAGATTTGGAACTGAAAGACTGGCGAGAGACCAGTGATTATCAAAAGGTTTGGATTCGCGCGCCTTTTCACGAAGGCAGCAATCAGACTGGCAAAAGGATTGTCTTTGGTCATACACCGACATTTTATCTCTTGCATGAAGCGTCGGGAACTGATCAGCTATGGATGACTGAGGATGGCAAGATTGGCATGGATGGCGGAGCTGTTTATGGTGGAGTCCTCCATGGTATTCTTTTTGGTGATAATGGCATCATAGAGCAGTATGCCATCAAAAATGATGGTTTTGCTGCGGAGGACTGAGAAGGTATCTACAAATGCCAAAATAGTTTAACTTACTAGCGTCTCGAATATTCCCTGCCAATAGAAAGAAATCAAAAAGATTGAAGAAGCGTAGCCTAGCTATCTTTTTCAATTTTTTTGTTTGGATGAGATAATTTTTGCTGAAAAAAATAGGCCAATGCATATAGTTATATAGGTTAAATTTCCTATCCTATAAGTAATCATAAACCCTTAAATAATAATTCAAAATATATGCAATTCCTCTTCTTTATGCTATAATAGTTATCGAAAAACAAAAAGGAGGAAAAGATGTTTTTTCAGGATAGAAAGATAAAGTATTCAATCCGCAAATTATCAGTTGCTACTGTATCACTTGCGATTGGATTTTTGTTTGCACCCGCAGCGATTGGAGCGGGTCAAGTTGCCCATGCGGATGAGCTTGTGGCTACAGCTCAAGTGGAACACAAGTCAGAAAAACAAGTCTCGGTGGGAACTTCTGAACCAGCGAAAACAGAAACTCAAGAGACTGTCTCAGTAACGCCTTCTGCACCCGTGCAAGTAGAAAGTAAAGAGGCTATCACAACAACAGTTCCTGCGCCAGCACAGACAGAAACGCAAGGGGATAACCAAGCCTCATTGAAATCTGCTACGCCTGCTGAGACAGAGGCAAGTCAAGCGACAGATTCGACTATTTTTAAAAATGCTCAGCCAGCTACAGGCACAAGCCAACCAGCTGCAGCCACTGCTCAACCTGCTTCAGCAAATGCAAGTCTAAACAAGAGCGCTTTAGAGAACTACCTCAAAAACTTGCGCAGCAAGGACTTTTCAAGTAAGACAGACGATAGTCTAGAAATCTTGAATGGCGTAATGATGGCTGCTGATGGTGTGCTTCAAACTGCAACAAAGCAAGAAGAAATTGATAAAGTTTATCGCAATCTCGTGAACTTTGTCAATTCTGGTCTTCGTGATAAAAATCCAAAGTTCATCCCAGATCAGGATAAAACTCCTCGCTCAGCACTTTATGAGTTTGAAAGTGCTACACCAGGAAAAACAACTCCGCTTACTCTGAACTACTTGAAGCCAGAAGACACAAAAATCTACAAAAAGGGCGATAAAGTAAAGGCCATCCAGCCAACTGAAACAACTTATGTAGAGTATGATGGAAGTGGTAGATGGACCTTTAAGGGCTATGACCATGATAGTCAGGTGATTGACAAAGATGATGTTTTCTTCACAGGTAAGTGGGAATATACACCAACACCATACAAGGCTACCTATAGATCGGTTAATGGATCACCTGGGAAAACTCCGCCATCTTATGTTGCAAATTGGAGCCCAGAAGATAAAAGAAGATTTGCTGAGGGTGAAGTAGTAAAAGCACAAGAATTTCACTATGTTTTTTATACTTCAGAAGAATATCCTAACCGAAAAGGCTATTGGGCTTTGACTGGCTTTGATGCTCCAAGTAAAGTGGCAAACAATGGCGATGTAGAGTTCGTAGGAACTTGGAAATACTTTGAGGATGTCACTGTATCCTACAAGCCTATGAACCAGCACGATTTTGAGAATTTTTATCATTTACCAAGTAGTCCTAAGACCTCACGTGACGAATATAGATTACCTCTTCCTAAGGAGATAAAAGATCTAGAAAGTAAGCTATACGATTACAAACTTTCTCTCAATCAGTTTGATAAACGTGATGAGTATTTACCTAAAGATATACTGGATACGCGAGCAGCCTTGCTTCGCTACGATGAAGTTCAAGGTGTCTACAAACCCTTTTATGATGCGGAAAATGAAGGAAATTGGACCTTTGAGGAAGATGTAGTAGATTTAACCTTCAGTCGTGAACTAGAGCGGGCGGCTACATATGGGGAAATACCAAAAGTTACAATACCATTGATGTTTAAATTTACACCAGTTCCTCGGAAACCGACTTATGAGTTTGTCAGTGGAACGGCTGGCAAAGAACTACCTGCTGAGATTAATAATCTGAAGCCTGTTTATATGGATGAGTGGGCGTATGCAGATAGAAAGAAATACCCGAAAGGCAAGGATATAGTTCAGTCTGTTAGACCAATTCAAGAAACCTATGAAGATAAGGACAAGAAGGGGACTTGGCACTTTAAAGGCTACGATTTTACTAAAAAACCAGTGAGCGACTGGGAGCACGATGGATGGAATCTCAAGTTCACAGGTACTTGGACATTTGAAGAGAAAAAGTACCCAGAAAACTATGAGTATGTCAGCAAAGACCCTAGCCTAGCTCTACCAGATGGACTCAGAACCTTCCCGCCAATCAGCACAGAGACATATGTTGATGGTGCTACTGTTCAGGCAAAAAAACCTGAGAAGACGACTTACATGGACTTTGAGAATAAAGGTACTTGGAAATTTGAAGGCTATGACAAGGATGAAAAGGTAGTCAATAAAGCTGGCGTCCTCTTTACAGGTAGCTGGTCCTTCACACCACACAGAGATAAGACAGTTTCCTTTGACTTTGTGAGTGATACTCCAGGGAAGACCATTCCTGATGATTTGAAGGCACAAATCCCTGCTCCTATCACGACTTCTCCATCAGATTATTCTGCCAATGTCTTTAATGAAATTCAATATCTCAGTTCATACGTCGATAATGAAAATGATGGTACATGGGTTGCTCAGCAGATTCCTCAGCAAAAGGAGGAAGTTGAGAAGCCAGCTGACGATGAGGATTCTACCTACACGGTTCATTGGAAATTTTTACCGACCAAGCATAGTGTTTACTATGACTTCTATACAGATTCAAAAGATGATTCTGGTCAAACGATCTATCCGCCATCAACTTTGTATAATCTAATCACTTACGAAAGAGAATTTGTCAAGGGTGAAAAAGCTCGCGTTAAAATGCCATCTAAAACAAGATTTGAGGATCCTGATGGCAGAGGAACTTGGGTCTTTGATGACTACTATGAAGATGATAATACGACTATTTCTCCACGTGTGAAAACCGTCGAGGCAGGAGACGTTATCTTTAGAGGGAAATGGATTTTGGTTCCTACCAATCAGTCTGATACGATCTATAGGGTAGAGTATAAATTTACTAACTCGACTCCTGCTTATCCTCTTCCAAATAAGATTCGCGAGATGCTTCCAGCTGGCACTGATTTCGTTGGACGAGCTGACGATTACAAAGATGCAAGCAAACTCGACATATCTACAGTAACTGTTCCGACAGGTACATGGACCTTCCATGGTTTTGATGCGGATAAATACGGAAAAGCTATTGCAGGTACGAAAGTGAAGACCATCACAGGAGCTTGGACCTTTACGCCAAATGGTATAGACTATCAGTTCCAATCAACTAATCCTGATTTCGTATTACCAGATCATATCACCAAGTTGACTCCGAAAAACCCAATTGATTATAAGATGGGCGGTCTGTTCCTTACAGAAGTAGATGCTGAGCAACCAAGTGAAACGACTTATGTTGATACAGCAAACAAGGTAACTTGGACATTTGCAGGATACGATAAAGAAAAAATCGTTGTAGCAAAAGGCAGACAGACTTTCCTTGGAAGCTGGGTGCCTACTCCAAATCCAGAATATGTATTCAAATCTTCTGACGCGCGTGTTCCATTGCCACAAAATATTTTGGGAATGCTGCCAAGTGATGAGGCTTCTTATAAGGTTGGAGACACCATTGTAGCCAAACAACCTGCTAAAGAATCAGTAGTTGAAGAAGAAAAAGACTATGTCTGGACCTTCAAAGGTTACGATCAGAAGAATGCGACCTATAATGGCAAGCGCGTGACATTTACAGGTATCTGGGAAGCAACGCCTAGACCGCATCATGTAAGCTATACTTTTGAAAGCGAAACGGCTGGTGTTGATTTGCCTGAATTTATCCAGAAGAAAGCACCAAAAGACAGCTCAACTTACTTTAATGGGACGAGAGTTTTTGCAGAAGAGCCGACAACAAAGACTCACAAAGATGATGTGAACGACGGTACTTGGACCTTCAAGGGCTATGACGCAGCTAGCGCCGTTGTCAACAAGGCCGATGTTGAGTTTGTAGGAAAATGGACCTTTGAAGCTAACAAGTATCAAGCTACTTACCGCTTCGAGAGTGAGACAGCAGGTAAGTCTCTTCCAGCAGCCATCGCAGCATTGACACCAAGCGACAGTGCAACATATGTGAATGGTGCCTCTGTTTCNGCTCAACAACCATCTCAAACCACCTACACAGACCCAGTGAATGATGGCACTTGGACTTTCAAGGGTTATGACGCAGCTAATGCAGTTGTCAACAAGTCCGATGTAGCTTTCGTCGGTAAGTGGGCCTTTGAAGCCAAGAAGTATCAAGCCACTTATCGTTTCGAGAGCGAGACAGCAGATAAAGCTCTTCCAGCAGCCATCGCAGCATTGACACCAAGCGACAGTGCAACATATGTGAATGGTGCCTCT
>NZ_RJPN01000009.1:0-85978 GCF_003944225.1 Streptococcus cristatus | reverse complement strand
TTCCTAATGACTTTAATTCACGTTTGAAATAATTCAAAAATTCTTTTTCTTCTTTAATTCTAGCTAACGTTACTAAATCAATTATTTTGTTTGTTTGTTTAAGAATATCTATAAACTTACGACCAGTTATTTTTCTATCACACTCTTTATCCTTACGGGCTAAATCATTAATAGTTTTATATGCGAGAGGAAAGATTGATAATCTAACAGTCTGTTCATCTAAATTCATTAGTTCCGAAATTTTATGAATTACTTTTTCTTCTAAAATATCAAACCTATCAGTGACNCAGATTGAAAAAAGTTGGATAAAGAGTTTCAATTTTTCATCATCTTTATATGCATCTTTCAAGTCCCCTTCTTTATACCCTTCTCCCGTCGTAAGAGTTAATATTTTTTTTAAGTTAGTAATATCTAACGTATACTGCCTGTCATTCCCATGAATAAATAATTTATATTTAAAATTATTCCCACCACATTTTAAATAATGATTCAGCATTAATATTACAGGCTTTGAGATTAAAGAGTTAGTAATATTCTTATCTGCATGATATTTATATTGATTTAAATATCTATCATCAGCATTAATAATATCTAAATCTTCTATTCCCTCAATGATACACTCACTTTCCAGATTGCTTTCTAAAATATGCAAAATCGTAATTAGAAATTGGTAACTATAACCCGTTATAGAACTTTCTGCACTTCTATCTGACATCTTTGTCTCTCCTTACTCAATTGTCCTCTATCTCCCCACCCTCAACGGCTCAATCACTTCTTCGACAAGTTGCTTACAAGCTTCCTTGATTTGTTTTTTATAGAGGAGGGGATTGAGGGCATCTGCCACTTCTATCTTATAGTCCTGATAGCGCTGGCTCTTGGTCAGCTGGCTCTCTCCCAGTTGTTTCTTGGCTCCCTTGCGGTAGTGCTCGACATAGTAACGGAGTTCATCCTCTCCGACATACCATCGTTTGCTAAAGACTTGGATGTGTTGCTGGATAACCGCCTCGATCATCTGATCCAAGATATTGGCAATGGACTGACCACGATAGCTTTCTGGCTTGTCCTGTACTTCCTTCCATAGTTCAGTGATGATATGGGCAAGATTTGGATTGGTCTTCTCAAGGCTATAAATATAGGTATCCACTGCTTCTCTATCTTGAGCGCTTAAGTTCTTTTCTTGACTCTGGCCTTGCTCGATCAGGCTTTGGATTAAGGTTAGGATATAGGCATAGTTAATCTCATCCACTTGGATAGACTCTAGTTCATAGTGGATATCAAGGGGCTCCCCATCCTCATCACCATCATCTCTTCGGCTTTTTAATTCTGCAAGGATATTTTGATAAAAGCCTAGATAGTTTTCCAATTCTTCTGCACTTAGTCCTGCCTGGGCATAGATTTCTTCCTCATCATACTCTTTATAAACTCGGATAGAGGCTAGATATTTATCAAAGACTTGATAGGCCTTGGCGAGCTTTCTCAACTCAGGTGTAGAGATTTGCTCGATTTGAAGGCCTTCCTCAGGATCATCGGTGATGAGATTTTGGAAATCACTGCAACTCCGCAAAAAGTTTCTCTTTTCTTCTTCCCAGCTAGGGGCTAGGACCTCGTTTTCACCACCATTTGAGTAGAGCTTGAGGGCATTATCCACCGCTTCCTTAAAAGCTAGAGGCTTTTGGAAGGTGATGATATGCCCATAGGTCTTACTGGAGTCAAAGATACGGTTGGTACGACTAAAGGCCTGAATTAAGTCCTGCGGTTGCATTGGTTTACGATCGATAAAGAGGGTCGATAGACAAGGCGCATCAAATCCCGTTAGGAGACGATTGACTACTATGACCAAATCCAACTGCTCATTGCGATAGAGATACTTGTCTTGCTTACGGGCAAGGCGGTTATTGACATCTGTGTTAAAGCTACGAAGATCCGCCATTGTAAAGTGAGTATCAAACTCTTGGTTATAGTCCGCTAAGACCTGCTTCATGTGGTCTTGATTGGCTCTTGAGTCCTCTTCATTCTCCGTAACGGAGTAAGTGATGATCGCCTTTGGAAAGTCAGGAAGGACCTGCTTGACCCTCTCCGATACCTTAACTCTCGTCTCCCCATCCTTGACTCGTTTGAGGAGGTCATAGTAGGCTTGGGCTTGAGGGATAGACTTGACAGTCAGGATGGCATTATAGGTCTTACCAACTCCTTTTTGGAAGCCTAGTTGTTGACGGGATTTATTGATAATGGCATCCAAGACTTCCAGCATGTGTTCCTCATTCTCGTAGACGGTATCTGGTATGTCATCTTCAGATTTATCCGTGATGAGGGTATTGCGATAGTCTACTTTAAAGCCCAAAACAGCTCCGTCATGGATAGCTTCCTTGACCGTATACTCATGGAGACGGTCTCCATACTGTTGCTGGGTAGTTTGGGCGAGGTCGCCGACCTGCTGGCGTTTGTTTTCCTTAAAGATAGGCGTTCCTGTAAATCCATACCAGAGGGACTGAGGGAAAAAGGCCTTAATGTCCTTTTGTGTTTGAGGTGTCACGGCACGGTGGCATTCATCTACCACAAAGGCCACTCGGAAGCCCTTGATTTTATCCGCATCTCTTTGGTAAAGACCTTGGTCAAATTTGCGCATCATAGTGGTGATTTTCTGGATGGTGGTCACCACGACACGCTTATCATTACTTCCTAGTCGCTTAACTAAATCATGAGTATTGTCCGTCTCATCAATATCAATGACATCATTGGTCGCATAAGAGAGGAAGGATGAAGTGGTCTGTTGATCCAAGTCCCTGCGGTCAACGACAAAAATCGTCTTTTGGATAGATGGAATCTGAAGGAGATTACGCGCCACCTTATAAGAAGTCAAGGTCTTCCCTGAACCTGTCGTATGCCAGACATAGCCTGATGCTTGCTGGCGCGAAGCTTCCTGCACCGCTTCGATAGCATGGATCTGGTAGGGACGCAAGAGGATGAGAGATTTCTTGCTATCATCAAGGACAGAATACTGCATGACCATCTGGTGAGCACGAGGGATGGATAGGACTTCGTGGGCAAAGCTGGTCAAGCTCGTTATGGGTTGGTTATCCTTATCGACCCATTTGGTTAGAAATTGCTTATTGAGTTTATTTTCTCTAGCTGCAGCGATATAGCGTGTGTCTACTTTATTCGTCACAACAAACATCTGTAAGCTAGAGTAAATGCCACGAAACTTGCCTTCCCGATCATACTTTTTAATCTGATGAAAGGCATCTAAAAAGGCTACTCGGGGACTTTTAAGCTCGATTTGAATCATCGGAAGGCCATTGATCAAAAGCGTCACATCTAGCCTACGGTCTTTATCTAGAGGATTGGATTTGTCTCTCTCGACTTGGTTAACAACTTCATAGCTGGACTTACCAGCTGCGATATTGTCTCGCCAGATAACTGATAAACGAATGGTTCCTAGGCTAGCATCTTCTCTCTGAACCTCGACTTTGGCAATGCCATTTTCTCCAACCAATCACTTAGCAGCATCATAGTAGCTGACAAAGTTGAGTTGGTTCTGAATCTGTCGTTTTTCCTGATCAGTCAAGGGATGGTCTGCTAGCAGAGCAACGTTGTTTTGAGCCAGTTTCTCAAAGAAATTGTTCCATAGTTGTTCTTCTGTTTTGAGGTCTTCTCTATAAGTCCATTGACTTTCCCCAGTCACCAGTTGGTTGATCAGTTGTTTTTCTATCTCCAGTTCTGGTTTCACCTGCATCATTCTCTCCTTTAACGATGTTCTACTGCCCTTATTATAACATGTTTACCATTTATTTCCCCACTCTCAACACTTTATGATCCAAAATGATTGTTCAACTTCATCAAGTATCTAAAATTATAATAGTTTCCCCATATTTATTTGATACTTGCTTGTAACTATTTTCTTGTTTTCTGAGATTATAGATTTAGTCTTTGTCCTAATAAGTTAAATTCATTAAAAAAGCCTCCAAAAGTTAGACACAAAAACTCTAACTTTTAGGGGCAACTCATTTATGGACTTTTTAAATATACCTAAATAGAAGTCTCCAGATAAAGAAAAGCAATCTGCAGAAATACTATCAAAGATAATTTCTTTTACAATTACTTAGTAGTTGATGGACTTTGAAACAAACGTTTTTTATAACACTTCCTTTAAGAATATTTTTTAAAAGTAGCTAGTATAAGGCAAATTCAAAACAGCCATCAACATGAAGCCCATAAACTTCATTTTTTCACCTACTTGTGTCCCCTTCAGCCTCCTCCTTCTCCACAACAAACTCTCTGACCAAGCGGTAGATAACTGCAAAGATAGGAGTGAAGAAAATCATGCCGACCAAGCCAAATAGGTTACCTCCAATCAGGGCTGCGGCTAGGGTAAAGAGAGTTGGGAGACCGACGGACTGGCCGACCACGCGCGGATAGATGATATTGCCCTCAATCAGCTGCACCAGCTGAAAGACTGCGATTGAAAGAAGGGCTTTCCAAGGGCTGTCGGTAAAGATAAAGATAGCTCCCAGGGCACAAGCTGAGAAAGGACCGATGTAGGGAATGAAAGAGAGCACTCCAGCTAAAACCCCAGTCAGGGCAGCATATGGTAGGCCTGTCAGAGAGTAGGCGATGAAGACTAAAACACCAACAATGACGGCCTCTATCATCTGCCCCATCAGGAACTTATCATAGGTCTCAACAATGACAGAGCCGACATAGGATAGGCGTTTCACCGCCTTCTCAGGAAGCAGAACCTGCAAGAGACGACTAGTGATCGTCTGCAAATGCTCCTTGCTGCTCAAGAAAGCAAACATGAGAAAGATGGACATAATGACAGAGAAGAAATTACCAAAAATAGCAGAGATATTGCCTGTCAGACTGCCCAACAGGGAGATGGCTCTGTTGACAATACCACTGTTTTGCAGTTGCTTGGTCAAATCTTTCAGCTGGCTAGAGGAAAGCAAGCCAGACTGCTGCAGCCACTTGGCTACCTGAGGCGCTACCTTGCCGATTGTTTCACTCAGCTGATTGACCGCTGTGGTCAGAGTTGGCACGACGATAGAGACAATCCCCGTCATAATGAGAGCTAAAATCAGCACCTCTAAAACCAAGGCCAAACCGCGCTGCAACTTCTGAGGGACTCGGCATTTGTCCAAGAAGTCTTCTAGCTTTTTCATCGGGACATTAAAGATAAAGGCCAATACTCCGCCCAGTATAATAGGTGAAAATACTGACGTCAGGCTTTGCAGGCCAGACCAGATGTTTCCGATATAGAGAACCAGAGCCAGAGCAAGCGCCGCAAAGACGATGAGTTTATAGGATTCATTGATTTTTTTCATAAGGCTTCCTTTACAGTTTTGTCATTTCCCTTATTTTATCATAATTTTCAAGGCCTTTCGAGCAGGAGGAAACATGGGTCAGTCAACTTTGCCATCACTCTTAAATTTTTAAAAATCTTGAAGATAGAGAACCCCAGCTCCTATGGATAGAAAGCCTGCAAATATAGCTAGAAAAGGAATAAATCCCATGATAGAGGCGCAGAATAGAAGCTCATGACTCGTCTTATTGACTCTTGGGTCGTTGCTATAGTGATACATTCCGACGATAGAAAGTCCCAAAAGCAGCCAGCTGGTCAATATAACCATATCGCCCCAGCCTGGGTTTTCTATTAGTTTAGGAACTAAATTAATAATTTCCCAGTGCCATCTATTAGAAGAAGCGTAAATGATCAGAAGGCCTCCTAAAATGCCAACAATTCCATTTATCCATAGCAATTTGTTTGATTTCATAAGCACCTCACTCTTTCTTTTTTAAAATAGTATACCGAGCCACTCTCTAATCTGTCAACTATTGTAAAAGAATGAGTGTCTCATCCGATAAATCCGTTTTCATTCAAATTATCTTATGATACAATAAACTCATGCACAAGAAAACAGTTATTGATTTTAAAGAACTGGGTCGGCGCTTGATTTTCAGCCAGCCCATTAAAGAGCTCAAAACGCGCGAATTGACTGAAGTCAGAGCGATTCTGCAAGAAGTTGAGGACTGGCAGAAAAAGGGATTTTATGCAGTCGGCTATGTCAGCTACGAAGCGGCTCCTGCTTTTGAGAAAAAACTCCAGGTCCACAAAGCCCCTCTGCTGGGCGAGTACCTGATTTACTTTACCATTCATGACAGAGCTGATGAAGCCCCATTCCCTTTGGCTTACGACGAGGTAGATATGCCAGCGCAATGGCAGAGCCTAACGACTGAGCAAGAGTATGAAAAGGCCATCGGAACCATTCACCACCATATCCGTCAGGGCGATACCTATCAGGTCAACTACACGGTGCAGCTAGGCGCAGAGCTCAATCCACAGGACAGTTGGGCCATTTACAACCGTCTGGTCGTCGAGCAAAATGCCGCCTACAATGCCTACGTAGAGCACGATCATCAGGCAGTCTTATCCATCAGTCCTGAGCTCTTTTTCGAGGAGCACCGAGGCGAGCTGACAACACGGCCGATGAAAGGGACTACCAATCGCGGTCTGACAGTCGCTGCGGACTTGGAGCAGGCGGACTGGCTACGTCAGGATCCTAAAAATCGAGCGGAAAATATGATGATCGTTGATCTGCTGCGCAACGACATGAACCGCATTTCAGAGATTGGCAGCGAGCGAGTCGAGCAGCTGTGTCAGGTCGAGCAGTATTCCACTGTCTGGCAAATGACCTCCACCATCAAAAGCCAACTGCGACCTGAGATTGGCCTAGGAGAAATTTTTGATGCACTCTTTCCTTGCGGCTCTATCACAGGCGCTCCAAAGATTTCGACCATGGCTATCATCAAGGCGACCGAAAAAGCCGCCCGCGGTGTCTACTGCGGTACAGTTGGTATCTGTTTGCCAGACCAGAGACGGATTTTCAATGTGGCCATTCGCACCATTCAGCTAGAAGCTGGCAAGGCGATTTACGGTGTTGGCGGCGGCATCACTTGGGATAGCACATGGGAATCCGAGTATATCGAAACCCAGCAAAAATCCGCTGTTCTTTATCGGAAAAATCCGCAATTTGACCTGATTACGACAGGGAAGATTGAGAAAGGCAGCCTGACCTTCCAAGACCAACATCTGAAGCGTCTACGAGAATCTGCCCGTTACTTTGCTTATCCATTTGATGAGGAAAAGCTGAAGGTAGAGTTGAACCAAACCTTAGCGGAACTGGATCCAAGTACGGACTACTGCCTGCGGATCTCCATCGCCAAATCTGGAAAGGTGACCTGCCAGCTAGAAAAGCTGCAAGTACTCTCAGAAACTTTCTGTAAGGCTATTCTCGTTCCGCAAAATGCCAACTTGCAGCAGCCTTTCACCTACTTCAAAACCAGCTATCGGCCACATTTAAACCTAGGTCAGCAGGAGCAGATTTACTACAATGCCCAAGGGCAGCTACTAGAAAGCTCCATCGGTAACCTAGTCCTCCAGCTGGATGGCCACCTCTACACGCCACCAGTCGAGCTAGGGCTTTTGAACGGCATCTACCGCCAGCATCTATTGGCAACAGGTCAAGCCACAGAAAAAATTCTCAGCCTAGACGACTTAAAATCAGCAGAAAAAATCTACGCCTGCAACGCACTGCGAGGCCTTTATGAATTGGAAATAGATAATTAGAGAGTGGGACAGAAATCGGTAATTCGTTAGAATTCGATTTCGTCGTCCCACCTCCGCACAGTTGAGTAGGGCTGTAAAAGCTGATGAAATCAGCGTAGTAGAGCCCACTCAACCACTGCGTCTTGCTCGACGATCCAAAGACAATTGAGAGGCTAGGACTTTTGTCCCAGCCTCGTTTTCTATAGGCCTCAGTCCGCTAAGACAAGAAGTAGGCCTGCTATTTCAAGATTTTAGAAATATTTTAGAAATGCTTGATGAATACTTAATAAGTGTCCGATATACTAGGTAGTGAGGAAAGGATTTCCAAAAATAATTCAAAAAGGAGAAGTAAAACCATGAAAAATATTTTAGTTTTACAAGGGGTCAGCAAAAAGTTCGGCCAACAACAGGCTCTGAGCGATGTCAATCTGACCATCAAAAAAGGAGATATTTACGGTCTCATCGGTAAAAACGGAGCTGGTAAAACCACTCTGATCAAAATTATGACCCAGCTGATGCATGCCAGCAACGGAACCGTGTCTCTTTTTGGTTCCAGCAACCAGGCCGAATGGACACAAGCCCTCAAGCGGGTCGGCTCGGTCATTGAAACGCCCGTTGCCCACAACCACTTGACCGCCTACGAAAATCTCAATTACTACTGCAAACTGCGCCAGATACCTAATGCCGATAAGGCCATCCAAGAAACGCTCAACTATGTAGACCTGACGGACACTGGCAAAAAGAAATTTCGTGACTTCTCCCTCGGGATGAAGCAACGTTTGGGCATCGCTATCGCCCTACTATCCAAGCCAGATCTAATGATTTTAGATGAGCCTATCAACGGACTAGATCCTGTCGGTATCAAGGAATTCCGCCAGCTTGTCCAAAAGCTCAATGAAGAGCTAGGCATGACCTTTGTTATTTCCAGTCATATCCTATCCGAGCTCTACCTAGTAGCTACGCGCTTTGGCATCATCGACCATGGTCATATGATCAAGGAAATTTCCAAGGCTGAATTTGAAGAGCAAAGCGAAGATTATATCGTCTTGAAAACGGATCATTTGGAGGAAGCCAGCCAGCTGCTCCAAGACCAATTAGGCTACCGCATCAAGGTGGTCAATGCTCTCAATGAGATCCATGTCTTTACTCACTCGCACAATATCAACAATATCGTAAAAGAGCTAGCCACAGCTGACTTAGTCATTCAAGAAATCTACTATGCACGGCAAAATCTCGAAAATTTCTTTACAGATTTAGTTGATCAAAACCAGGGAGGTCTATCATGATTCAAACCATTCGCGCTGACTTTTACCGCCTCTTCCACTCCAAGGGCTTTTGGATTACCGAGTTCGTTTTGCTAGCCAATATCCTGCTCGGAGCCGTCTATAAGGTTACGAGCAGATTTGGAACGTCCATCTCAACAGATAGTCAGGATGTCGCTCAGCAAGTACCAGAAAAAATGACGGGTATCAATGCCCTTGCCCATTTCTCTGGACATTCTGACAGTATTATATTTTTCACTCTCATTATCGTCTGCCTCTTATTAGGTGTGGACTTGTCTCGCAAACTCTATAAAAACAGCCTCGCTCACGGTATCTCACGGACAGAGTTCTTCTTATCTAAAACTTTGGTCTCCTTTGTTGTCGCCATCTTCCAATTCATCGTCTTGCTAGGGCTATCCTTCATCATCGCTAGCTCTATCAACGGAATCGGAACAGCTCCGACAGGTTTCTTTGGCCAATTTTTGCTAACCATTCTCGTCCAACTCATTGTGACCATCGCTTGGATTGGCATCGTGTCCTTCGTCCTCTATCTCAGCCATTCCATTGCTGCGGTCTTTGTTACCTATTTTATCGGAAGCGCTCTGCTTGCCTTTCCAGTCTTACTCTATCCCCATATAGAGTTGTTCCGCTATTTAACCTTACGATTTGGAATAGAGATGGCTGCGGATCCTGCTGTTGTATTGCAAGCTAGTTTAGTAGCGATTGCCATAGCAGTCTTCTTCCTAGGCAACAGCCTTCTCATTTTCAAGAAAAAAGATCTCTAAAACCAAACAATCAGCTAATCTTCTGACTAGCTGATTCTTTTTTATAAAGCCACAATCAATTCAAACCAATCTCCCTCTGCTTGAATGGTCAAGTCACCACCCAAGATTTCGACCAGCTGCTGGGTGATATAAAGACCCAGTCCAGAGGATTCTTCACTACTGGAAAGATTCTCAGAATAGAAGCGATTAGTCAGCTTATCCAGATGTAAAATGGGCTTCTGAACCTTATTTTTGACCTGAAAAATAACCTTTTGTCCTTCTTTTTTCAGACTGATGCTGGCTGCTTCTCGGCCATGTTTGAGGACATTGCTGAGCATGTTCTGGACGATTCGATCAAATATATCACTGTCCGTTTCCAAAAGCAGATTTTCAGATAAATCCACATCTAAATCAATCCCTGCTCGCTGAAAGGCATCATAGTAGGCAAAGAGTTGCTGGGTGACCAGCTGGGATAGGTCTACCCGCTGAAGGCTCGGTCGAATAGCTCCTTCCATCAAGCGACGGTATTCCATCAGAGCCTCCAAGCGTCTGGATACCATACCTAGATTATCCGCAATCTTTTGCAACTGCTGGTCCATCTGGTCCTTATCAGCGTCCTTGAGTAGCTGTTGCGTGTAGCCACTAGCAATGGTCAGTGGCGTTCGGATATCATGGGCAATATTGCTGATAGCCATGTCTAAGGTTTTCTTTTCCTGCTGGGTCACAAAGGACATCTTATCAATTTCCTGAAAAAGCAGCTCCACCTCGTCAGTCAGAGCCACTAGACTCGGAGCTTGATCTCTCAAGGTCAAGCGAACCTGACTTCCTGTACGACGTTTGTCACGAATCTGTCTGGTCAGACTACGAATCGTCAGATGATAGCGAACCAACATGATTGACAAGAAGATTATAAGTACGAAGGCTAAAATCAACCACATAGCTAATCCTCCTTGAGCCGCACGCCCAGCCCCCAAATGGTCTCGATATAGTCTGTCGAATTATCCAGCTGGGCTAATTTCTTACGAAGATTACTGAGATGGGCATTGAGCGTATTATCGCCTGGCAGATAGGTCTCCTCCCAGACCGACTCATACAGCTCCTCCTTGGTAAAAATCTTTTTAGGATGAGCTAGCAAGGTCTGGAAGATCTGAAATTCCTTTTTCCCCAGCCGCATGGACTGGTCCCCAGAAGCAATTTCAAAGGTATCTGGCAGAAGGCGGATATTTTTGATCAAGGTCTCCCCAGTAGGCTTGGGCTGAGACTGCTGACTGCCTCGCAGTTGGACAGTGACACGCGCCGCCACTTCGTCTAGATTAAAAGGCTTGACAATATAATCATTGGCACCGTCCAGCAGATATTGGCTCACGAGACTCTTTTCGCCCAGAGCTGTCAGCATGACCACTGGCACCTGACTGGTCTTGCGAATTTCCCTTAGCACCTCATCGCCATTTTTTCCCGGCAGCATAATATCCAGCAGGACTAGATGAATCTCTTCTTCCGCAAAAATCCGCAGTCCCTCGGTCCCAGAATAAGCTGAAAACACGACATGCTCCTGCGTAAAGAGATTTTTTAAAATCTCATGAATATCATTGTTGTCTTCAATTAGTAAAAGATTGGCCATCATCATTCTCCAATAGCTTGATAAAACTAGTGTAGCAAGGATGAGCCAGCAAGTCAACCAAATATAAACGATACAAAAGAAAGAGAGTGGGACAGAAATCGGTAATTCGTTAGAATTCGATTTCGTCGTCCCACCTCCGCACAGTTGAGTAGGGCTGTAAAAGCTGATGAAATCAGCGTAGTAGAGCCTACTCAACAACTGCGTCTTGCTCGACAATCCAAAGATAATTGAGAGGCTAGGACTTTTGTCCCAGCCTCCTTGATCTTATTTGACAGATGCTCCGTTAGTCGCGATGACTTCCTTATACCAGTCAAAGGATTTTTTCTTGGAGCGTTTGAGTGTTCCCTTGCCTTCGTTATCTCGGTCCACATAGATAAAGCCATAGCGCTTCTTCATCTCGCCAGTGCCGGCTGATACCAGGTCGATACAGCCCCAGGTCGTGTAGCCCCACAGAACTACGCCGTCTTCATTGATGGCTTGCCGCATAGCCTTGACATGGGCTGCCAGATAGTCAATCCGGTAATCATCAGCCACGTAGCCATTTTCATCCGGACTATCCACTGCACCCAGTCCATTTTCCACGATAAACATAGGCTTTTGATAGCGATCCCAGATGGTATTAAGCGTTATTCTCAAGCCCAGAGGATCAATCTGCCAGCCCCACTCAGAAGCTTCCAAATAAGGATTCTTGAGAGAAGCAAAGATATTGCCCTCGGTCAGCTCATTGACCTTAGGGTCGCCCGAAGCTACCCGGCTAGAGTAGTAAGAGAAGGAAATGAAGTCCACCGTATGCTCCTTGAGCAGCTGCAGGTCTTCTTCTGTCATTTCGACAGTGATGCCCTCGCGCTCCCAAGCTTTCTTGGCGTAGTTGGGATATTCACCACGCGCCTGCACGTCAATGAAGAAATAGTTTTCTCTGTCTTCCTGCATGGCCGCCCAATAGTCAGCTGGATGAGCTGTATTGGGATAGTATGGACCCGCCGCTAGCATACAGCCGACCTTGTTTTCCGGGTCAATCTCATGAGCCAGCTTGGTGGCAATGGCTGAGGCGACCAACTCATGATGGGCCGCTTGATACTTGACCTGCTCCTCATTTTCACCTTCTTCAAAACAGAGCCCCGCCCCCATAAATGGTGCATGGAGGATCATGTTAATTTCATTGAAGGTCAGCCAGTACTTGACCAAGCCCTTGTAGCGGGTAAAAAGAGTGCGGCAGAGACGCTCGTAAAATTCCAGCATCTTACGGCTCCGCCAACCACCATATTGCTCAATCAAGTGCATGGGACAGTCAAAGTGAGTAATGGTCACCAAGGGCTCAATGCCGTATTTGTGACATTCCTTAAAGAGATCTTCGTAAAATTTCAGGCCAGCTTCATTGGGCTCCAGCTCATCCCCCTTAGGGAAAATCCGGCTCCAAGCAATAGACAGACGATAGGTCTTAAAGCCCATCTCGCCAAAGAAGGCGATGTCTTCCTTGAAGCGATGGTACATGTCAATGGCTTCCTTGGCTGGGTAGAAATAGCCTTCTTCAAAGTCAAACATCTTTTTCTTCCCCGTGATGATGGCCAAACGGTCCTCACCAATCGGCACCACATCTACATTAGCCAGCCCGCGACCATCCGCATCATAAGCGCCTTCACACTGGTTGGCAGCTGTCGCTCCGCCCCACAAAAATCCATCCGTAAAAGTCAGTTTTTCAGTCATATTCTACTCGCTTTCTAATTGCTTGTTTATCTACTTATATTATAGATCATTCTGTAAACCTTTTCTTATAAAAAACTGCGAAATACTGATACTATTCTACTGTTTAAGTTAATCCGACAAATTTTCAGGGTTCGGTTTTTTAAAGAAATCGGCTTCTCAAATGAAAGCAATGGTCTCTCTAAAAACAAAAAAGAAGACTGAAAACCAGTCTTCTCTTATTCCTCTTAAATCAAAGCCGTGATGGCCGTCACTAGTCCAAAAATGATTCCCGGTGCATTAGCAGCGGCAAGCGGAATATCTCTTTCTTTTTTGAACAAGCCGTAGTAGACCCAAAGGCTACAGTTGATTGCTGCGACGAGCGGTTGGATAAAATTCCCTTTTTGCCCCGCTAAATTATTCATGATTTGTGGAAAATAGGACACATACATCATTACGGACATAAAGGTTGCAACCCAACCTAAAATTTTCATTTGTTTTTCAGACATTTTAATACCTCTTTTATTTTTCGGTTATATTTTATAATGATAGTCCAAAACAATCAAGTCCTTTTTCCCCTTTGTTATGAAGATGTAAACTATCACAATCTTGTGATAAGAAAGAAGACAAAGAAAAAGATCGGATTGCTCCGATCTTTTTAAGTTCCACGAAGGAATTATTTAATTGCGCGTGATTGCAAACCTTCTTCTTCCAAGAAGAGGCGGAATGGTACAAGCTCTTCTGCTTCGTATTTTTCCTTGAAGGCTTTGATTGCTTCTTCTGAGTGAAGTTTTGGATCCAATTCAAGTACTTCTACTGGAAGTGGACGGTGTTGAGTAATGTGAGCATCGATGACAACAGTTTTACCTTCTTTGTTCAATTTAACAGCTTCTGCAACAACTGCATCGATGTCTTCGATACGGTCAACTGTAAATCCTACAGCACCTTGCGCTTCAGCGATTTTCGCATAGTCAGCATTAGGGAAGTCACAACCAAACAAGTGTTTGTTTGTGTCTTCGTATTTGTCCTTGATGAAGGCATATTTACCATTTGAGAAGACAACGTTGATAACTGGAAGGTCGTATTGAACGTTTGTGATAACGTCTGGGTAGCACATGTTGAATGCACCGTCACCCATGATGTTCCATACTTGGCGATCTGGATTGTCTTTCTTAGCAGCGATACCACCAGGAAGGGCAATACCCATTGTCGCAAAGAGTGGAGATGTACGCCACATGTTCTTAGGTGTCATGTGAAGGTGACGAGTAGATGTTTGAGTAGTGTCACCTACGTCGATTGAGTAGATAGCGTCTTGATCAGCATGTTTGTTGATTGCATTGTAAACTTGATATAATTGCAATTCACCCTCAGTTTTACCTTCGAGTTTGTTCATGTAATCACGCCAATTTTGGTTGTTCTTAACGTTTGCACGCCACCATGGAGTTGATTCAACTGGGTTTACTTTGTCAAGGATTGCTTTCGCTGCTTGACCTGCATCACCAAGGATAGAAGCGTCAAGGGCATGACGTTTACCAAGTTTATAAGGGTCGATATCGACTTGGATAAATTTTTCAGTGTTCTTGAAGGCTTCGTAAACTTCAGCAAACGGGAAATTTGAACCAAGGAAAAGAACTGTATCTGCTTCGAAGACCACTTCGTTGGCTGGTTTCCAACCAACACGGTAAGCAGAACCTGTCAACCCTTCGTAGTTCCATTCGAAAGCTTCAAAGTTTTTACCAGTTGTGATAATTGGTGCTTTGATTTTACGTGACAATTCAGTAATCACTTCACCAGCTTTAACACCACCGTAACCAGCATAGATAACTGGACGTTCAGCATTGTTCAAGATTTCAACAGCTTTGTCGATTTCAACTTCGTTCAAAGCAGGAGCGATAAATGAACGCTCATAAGAACCTGAACCGTAGTATGAGTTTTCATCGATTTCTTGGAAACCGAAGTTTACTGGGATTTCAACAACAGCTGGACCCTTTTTAGAAACTGCAGCACGGCAAGCTTCGTCAATTACTTTTGGCAATTGCTCAGCGTAAGCTACACGTTTGTTGTAAACAGCGATACCGTTGTACATTGGGTTTTGGTTCAATTCTTGGAAGGCATCCATGTTGAGTTCGTTAACTGGACGTGATCCAAGGATAGCAAGGAATGGAGTGTTATCCATAGCTGCATCGTAAACACCGTTAATCAAGTGAGTCGCACCTGGACCACCTGAACCTACTGCAACCCCGATTGAGCCGCCGAATTTAGCTTGCATCACCGCTGCAAGAGCACCTGTTTCTTCATGGCGAACTTGCAAGAAGCGGATATCTTTGTCTTCAGCCAAAGCATCCATGAGTGAGCTGAGTGTTCCTGATGGGATACCGTAGATAGTATCTACGCCCCATGTTTTCAATACGTTGAGCATTGCTGCAGATGCAGTAATTTTCCCTTGAGTCATAATGATAACTCTCCTTCAAAATTAAATTATTTATCGAAAACTTTCAGATAATATAATGAAAACGTTTCAATAAACTTACTCTACAAATTTATCACTTTTTCCATCGCTTGTATAAGAATATGCTCAGGAACGCTTTAGAACTATTACATAACAATTATGAGATTTTTCTGACTTTTGAAATGTATATTATAATAGATTTCAGAAAAAGGTGAAAGTGCCTCTTGCTGACCTTTGAAACTGTCAAAAATTTTAATTCAGAGCAATTTAGAAATTTAAGGACTAAACATGCTATAATATTGCTAGGTAAACGAAAAGATTCCAAAATAGTAGGTGAAAAGATGATCAGAGAAGCCAGTCCTAACGACCTAGATGAATTACTCCATTTGTACCTCTCCTTACACGAGACGGCCATTCCAGAAAAAAGCCCAACCTTACAAAAAGTCTGGCAGCGGATGGTAGAAGATCCAGATCACCATATCATTGTCAAAGTGCTTGACGGAAAGATTGTTTCTTCTTGTATTTGTGTCGTCATTCCCAATCTCACGAGAGGACTACGCCCCTACGCCCTGATCGAAAATGTCGTTACTCATCATGACTTTAGAGGCAAGGGCTATGCCAGTGGATGCCTTGATTTTGCTAGGAAAATAGCGACCGAAGCCAATTGCTACAAAATGATGCTGCTGACGGGCTCCAAGAAAGAAAGCACCTGGGAATTTTATAAAGGGGCTGGCTACAACCACCAAGACAAAACAGCCTTTATCCAGTGGTTAGACTAAAGCAAGCAAAAATCTTTAATAATATAGAAAACGAGTGTGATAGTAAAGTCACACTCGTTTTGAAATGTTTAGATTAATTGGTGGATTAGACTGTCTATATCTATAAAAGGTTCTATAATTCCTGTAATTGGTAAAATCCGCTACAGAAATTATGGGAGCTCATATCATATATAGAAGAACTAGTAGGTAAGGTCTTGTTTTCGCGCACTTTTCTGAAATAGCTGTAGAAAATAAGATAGTGGACCTACAATTCTACTACCTCATAATTATTTTCCTATAAAATCATTGATATACTTGACAAACGATAGAAAAAGAGCCTATTAGTTATCAAAATCTATTTCTATTTCCTCTTATGAAAGACACTAAAATTTCCTTTTATAAAAAATAGTTTATTAAACAAGTCACTACCAAAGTTTTTTCTCTCTTGCGGCTCTCTCTGCAGCTTTTAACGCTTCGTCATATTTTTCCCCAAATTTGGATCGGATATCATTAACATCCATCTCAAAAGCTTTTTTCCAATTCCCCTCTTCAATATACTTAGCTTGCTTAGCTCGATAACTTTGTGCGCTTAGTGAATTTCCATAACTAGCTGTTAAGGCATGATCCTTTTCTGTCATTAAGATACTAGGACCATCCAATCGACTCATAACAGTCTCCGAACTAGATGCATTAGCAGGAACATGATGAATTTGTAATTTATTATCTTTTAAATTTCCTTTAAACTTAGAAAACAATTCGCGATAAGTACCACCTTCTTTAATCGCCTGTTTCTGGGTTAAGAAACTGTTTGATTTCGGATAAACATTTGTTGAAATATATCTTCCTGTACTTGTTAATACTTTTGTTGCACCTGAAAAGATAGCTGCGTACTTAAATCCTTCGGATGCCGAAATTATTGTATTTTCTAAAATTTCCTCATTCGACTCACCATTAAATTTAGAAATACCCGCTGTCACAACACCTGAGATAGCTGATGCTAGCGCCGCCTCAGTTGTTAGTTGTCCAGCTACTATCATTATTGCCATTGGGGTTGTTGCACCACCTGATAAAACTACAGAAACTGAGGCACAAACAATGATAACGCCACTACCAATTACAACATTCTTCATCGCTTTGGTTAGATAGTCTTCTTTAAACAAGTCACTATCTAATCCTACAATTGTTTTTCCATTTGAATTAACAGTAAAACTATATTTAGCGGTATCAAACATTTGGAGTAGCTGGCTTTCATTATGACCAAAATAAATGTTTTCTTGAGAATTAAATTCTAACTCCTCATAGTATTCTTGCGACATTGTTTGAATAGCAATATCTTCTACTAAAACTGGATATTTACTATTTTCAAGGCTCTCAGAGACTAGATAAGATAGATTACTTTTATCAACTTCCTCTACATTATTAATTCGAGTATTGGTATATTTAGTTTTTGAATTTTCTTGATTTTGATTATTTGCTGATGAACATGCTAGTAGTGATGGTAATAAAACTATACAAATTAAGAGGAAATGAAAAATTTTCTTACTAATTTTCATACCTTTTATTCTCCCTTTTTTTATTTTTAATTTTCAAAACTACAAATCCTACCGAAATAATCCCCATCAGTAATAAAATCCAAATCATGCTATTCTTATTTTTGTATTCTTTTACCTCTTTTTTGTCTATTATATTTTCAGATGTTTTAGTAGAGGAGTCTGTTTTATCTTTATTTGTACTGTTTTGACTACTTCCAACAACATGAATCTGTTTTTGCGTTGATTCATGAGAATAATCCGTCATGATAGAAATAATATAATCCCCTTCCTCAGAAATGACTTCACCGTTTTTATATGGAACATTTTTTCTAATGTCACCATTTTTGTCTCTTTTTGATACTTGGATATTTAGATAGTGTGACTGAGCTGTATCAACCACAAAACCTTTTGTCGTTGATTCATGCTTCAATTCTTCACCAGTCTCTGCATCCTTAATAAAAGCCATTGCATTTCCATTACGAACTTTAAAATGATAATCAATCCGATAGTATTGATGACGATTCAAAAAATCCCCAAACAGAGATGTATCATCAATAGCATAAACCAATACAAAATGATAGTTCCCTTCTTCCAGGGTTAATACTTTAGTATTTGCATTTAATGAAACAGCTTTTAAATAGTCAGCGTATTTCTTCTGTGACGATTTTTTACCAGTATAATCTTCTTGTTCTACAAAAAGTGTTCCTAAACCATTTACCCCATCATTAATTGCAGGGTCAGTCATATCTCCTTTTTCGATGTCAACAATTTGAAAGTTTTCGTTCCCATTCAGTTTTGTAATGTCTTGCTGCAACTTGAAGGATACCGTGATTTTATCTCCCCTTTTCTTTAAAAATACATCTTCACCTGTTTTATCAGTCACCCAATCAGAGTAGTCTGATACAGCAAAATCTCCTAATTTCCACCCAGCATGTCTATCTTTAGCTCTGACGGGAACTGGGGTTCCAAATTCTTTGTCTGTTTTTTGTACATTTGAACCATCATAAAATCTTTGCTCATCAGAAAAAACACTCACGAATGGTATTAGACTCAGAATACAAACCCAAGCTACTATTAGAAAACCTTCTTTTTTCATAAATAATCTCCTAATTATAATCTTTTATCCTAAATTTAAGATTTTTCAGTATCATACTCATAATTAAAAAACAATATATTTAATTTATGATATATTTTTCGAAGAAACTACAGGTAGCCCTGCAGAGCCTTTGACAGCATCGCATAGCCAGCAATAGTCAAGTGCAAGCCATCCGTAGTAAAATCCTCCCGCAGCTGACCGCTCTCATCCAAGAAGCTAGCATAAAGGTCGATAAAATGGACATTGGTATAGATGCTTGCTAGGTCTTGGTAGGCACGATTGAGGGCCTGGATTTTCTCATTCGTCCGGATATAAACCGTCCCTTTGTACTGTTCTTTCTCATTCACAGGAAGGACGGACAGCAACTGGATCTGAGCTAAAGGATAGTCACGGGAAATCTCCTGAATAACTGCCTCCAGATTGGCCAGTGTTTCAGTTTGAGGCATCTCCTTGCCAATGTCGTTGGTTCCAATCAGGAGAAAGACCTTGTCTAGAGCCTGCCCAAAAAGATGGGCATCCAAGTTCTCTAAAAGCAAATCAGTCTTGTAGCCACGAATGCCACGATTGACCAAGGTTTTAGGACTTTGCAATAGCTCATGCAGCGGGAAATATTCCACAATCGAATCACCGATAAAAATAATCGCTGGCTCTTTTACCGCGAGCTGATTCAGATCCCGATAATTTTTCTGGATCTTTGCCTGCTCATTTAAAAGCCACTGTTCTAATAGTTGAACTGCCATTTAGACTCCTTTTTCTAAGTATTGCTCAATCACCTGCAAAACGCCGGCCTCTGCATTGGCTGGTGCCAAGCGACTGGCAATACGCTTAATCTTCTCATCCCCATTTTCCATAGCATAGGAGAAATCCGCTAGTTCCAGCATTTCCAAGTCATTTTCGCTGTCGCCAAAAGCCATGATTTCCTTGCTTTTGATTTGCCACCGATCCATGAGCTGGCGAAGTCCCCAAGCCTTGTGAAGACCTTCTTGGATAATGTCAATCGCACCATAGCCACTGGTCACAGCACTCAATCTTCCAGCAAATGCTGTATTGATCTGCTGCGTAATCTCTGCTGCTTGCGCTTCATCTACCATAACACTCATCTTTAGCACTTCTTCAAACGGATGATCTTGCAGATTGGGTACGAAATTCATTCGTTTGTAGAAATGGGCCGCCATTTCCTCTGTCATAATCTTGCTAATCATCGGAAAATCAGTGCCGTCCTGAACAAAGCCACCTTTAGTAGAAGTAACCACCAGATGCACCTCTCGTTCTTGACCCTGAAAATAAGCCAGCGTATCCGCAATCAAATCAGACTGCCAGAAAGTGCCCAGCAACATTTCATTCTTTTCAAAGATTCTAGCGCCGTTGGCGACGATCAGGGTCATACGCTCTGTCAAATCGCCCAACAATAAACGCATTCTTTGAATTTCATTGCCCGTCGCAATGACAAACTTGATGTTCCGCTCCTCCAGCTGGTCTAAAACTGCTGTCAGGCGTGGCAAATCCAGCTCGCCTCTCGGATCCAAAAGGGTGCCGTCCATATCCGTAGCGATCATTTTAATCGGCATCTTCCTACCTCACTTCTATAATCTCAGATACTTATTTTTTACTTTATTCCATAAATATTTGAGATGATTTTTTCCTTTTAACTTTTCGACTAATGATTTTTCAAAGTTTTTTACTTGGGCATCAACTTGACTTTTAGCGCTTTTCCCCTCAATCGCATAGCAACCCTTAGCCGTATGGTAACCAGCCAAGCCGCGATTATTCTGAGGAGCTTTGAAAGCTTGCCCGCCATTCCGAATCGCCAGCCTGCGAAACTGGGGATCCCACTGGACTGGACTTTTGACATCGTAATAATAATGGGAACTGTGATTGAAAAGCGAGGGTTTCTCCCCGTAATTAAAACTAGCTCCATTGACTAGCCCATTTTGACTGCTCTTTTCTGGATCTAGGATATTGAGAAACTGCCCTCCCCTATCCAGAATAAACTCGGTATGAAAACGATGGAGAATCTTGATATTGGCCTGATAGGGCTGAAGGTCTGGGTAGGTCACCTTGCCCTTATTGACAAAGGCTTTATTGTGCAGCCGTGAAGATTCCCAGAGCTGGCAATCCAGATCAGGATGCGCCTGAAAATAGGCTAGGAGAGCCTGGCCATCTGTCATCCCCGGCTTACGAAAATGCTCTCTAATCCACTGGGCCTGCTGACTGGAAATGACGTAGCGAAACTGGTGCAACTGACCTTTTAACCTTTGATTGCCACTGTCTGCAATAAAGTCTGCTGGAAAAAAAGCCTGCCGAACCGTTTGAGAAAACTGGCGCCAAAAGGGAGCGTGTGGCGATAAGTCCGGATGTATACGTGAGAGCAAGTGGGTGATTTCTGCTGCTTCCCCACTCAATTCGTCAGGCATGTCCATATAGAACATAGCTAGCTCTAACAACTGCTCAGCTTGCTGGGGCTGGACTGCTCGACATTCAAAAGACCATAGCTTCTGAAAGAGCGGACTGCCAAATATAAGGGCCTCCTCAAAAAGACCTTCGCAAGCTGATTCATGCGGCAATGACGCCATTTCTACTAGAAAAACTTTATCAAGAGCAGCTTGGGACCAGCCGAGCGCTTGTAATTCTAGGCAGTATTGCTTGATTTCTACTTTCATCACCATCCACATCCATCATATGAAATTTCTTCAGCACCGTTCTGGGCTTCGCTAGCAGACTCATGCATCCTTGAGACCTCTCCTATTTATCTCTAAATATGCCAAAATTTCATGTAAAAGTCAACGTACAAAGGAACTTTCGGCCTCAAATTGTATTCTTTCAGCATTTTTTGCTATACTAGTCTTAGGAAAACAACGAGGACAAAAGATGACGCCAAATAAAGAAGACTATTTAAAATGTATTTACGAGATTGGCACGCGCCAGGGAAAAATCACCAATAAAGAAATCGCCCAGCACATGCAGGTTTCTCCGCCGGCCGTGACGGAGATGATGAAGAAAATGCTAGCTGAAGAACTCCTAATCAAGGACAAAAAGGCCGGCTATCTGCTGACCGACCTAGGCCTGCAGCTGGTCTCTGACCTCTACCGCAAGCATCGATTGATTGAGGTCTTCTTGGTCCAAAAGCTAGGCTACACCACGGACGAAATCCATCAGGAAGCCGAGATTCTGGAACATACCGTTTCTGAGCGCTTTGTCGCAGGCTTGGAAAAAATGCTAGATTTCCCAGAGACCTGCCCTCATGGTGGCACAATCCCAGCCAAACACCAGCTGCTGAAAGAAAAATACCATCAAACTCTGGCCTCCGCTCAAGAGCCTGGTAACTACCTCATCCGCCGTGTCCACGACGACTTTGAGCTTTTGGCTTATCTGGAAAAGCACAATCTAAACATAAACCAAGAAATCCGTTTCCTCCAGTATGACGACTACAGCCAGCTCTATCAACTAGAAGTAGACGGCCAAGCAATCCAAGTTAGCCCTATGATTGCCCAACAGATTTATGTAGAAAAACTATAAACAGGATCCAGTTCAGACTTTTTAGTCTAAACTGGGTTTTTATTGACAAAAATAAGATGTTAGAATATAATAAGTGTACTTATAAATATCCAGAGGAAAAGCTAATGGAAAAATCGCAATTTAACTCCATCTACAAGGATGAATACAAAAAATCAACCGGTCTGCTCTTTATCCGTGCCTACCACAAGTGGCATGGGCTGATAAAAAACAAACTGAGAACGATTGATTTGACCCATCCCCAGTTTGTCGTTCTGACCACTCTTGCAGCGCTTCTGCGTCAGCAAGAATGGGTGAGTCAGACCGATATTGCCCGATTTTCTGACATGGATGTTATGACCGTATCCCAAATCATCCGCCTCTTGGTCAAGAAAGAATTGATCATGCGGGAAGTCCATCCCAAGGACAGCCGTGCCAACATCATACTTCTAACGGATACGGGGCTGCAAAAGGTCAACCAAGCCCTTCCTCTGGTAGAAGGCATTGATCAGGCGTTCTTTGGAAAATTAGAAAATAATACAGAAACATTAAACCAACTCTTAATGGAACTGGAGGCAGAAAATGACTAGATTTTGGGTGGGTGTCGTATCAAAAGAACACGTCCTAAGAGGTGTAGAGGGAGGCTTTTGCCAAGTCTGCCATGGAAAGAAAGCACCACTGAACAGAATGAAAAAAGGAGATTACCTTTTGTACTACAGCCCCAAGTATCAACTGAATGGTCAGGAAAAGCTGCAGGCCTTTACAGCAGTTGGCAAAATTCTAGATGACACAGCCTATCAAGTAGAAATGTTTGAAGATTTCTTCCCTTTTCGACGTGACGTCAGCTACTACCAACCTGTCAAAGACTGCCCCATTGAGAAAGTACGGCCACATCCCGAATGGCGTCAATATGCTTCTCAACTACGTTATGGACATTTTGAAATTTCGAAAGAATTTTTTCTCTATGTCTTTGAACAGATGAAGGGAGAATAGGAGGCTGGGACATCCTGACCTCCTATTTTTTCGTATCCGATATCATATGCTCTATAATTGTTTTAGCAGGAATTATGGAGTTTTTAGGAAAAATCCTATCTACCTTACTGAAAAGTATAAATCAAATCATATCACAAACCGCCTAGAAAGACCAAGACTTTTCTGATCAAAATAATACTCTAGACACTTCCACTTCATCACGTTTTTTAAAAGAAAGAAAAGATCCTATTTACCCCCCTTGCAAACCTTTTCACTTTTTGCTAGAATGATGTCAAAAAATTAAGAAGGACAAATTATGCCACAAAATCTCTTTAAAGAATTGGCTCAACTGGAGCAAGTGGAAGCTCTGGCTCTAGGAGGCTCACGGGCCGGCCAACATTTTGACCAAGACTCAGACTATGATGTCTATGTCTACCTGAGTGCTCCTCTCGCGCCAGTCATCCGCCAAGAAATCCTCAGCAAGTACTGCTCCTATATGGAAATCGGCAATCAATTTTGGGAATTGGAGGATGACTGCGTCCTCAATAATGGTATCGAGATTGAACTGATTTACCGCTCGCTGAACGACTTTGACCAAGACTTACAGACAGTCGTTTTAGAGCACCAAGCCCAAAATTCTTACACTACCTGTATGTGGTACAATCTGATCCACAGCAAGATTCTCTACGATCGAGACGGCCGCTATGCTGCCCTCCAGAGCAAGTACAGTCTGCCCTATCCAGCTGAGCTGAAAAAGAATATCATCAGCAAGCAGCTCCTGCTCCTCGACCAGGCTATGCCAGCTTTTTCAAGACAGATCAAAAAAGCTCTCAAACGCCAAGACCTGCTCAGCATCAATCACCGCAGCAGCGAGTTTTTCGCCTCTTACTTTGATGCACTCTTTGCCCTCAATGAGCAGCTCCATCCAGGCGAAAAGCGCATGCTCCAGTATGCCAAAGAAAATTGCTCCCGCCTGCCTCAGGATTTTGAAGCCAATATCCAAGACTACTTCCAACATCTCTACCAGCCAGACCATCAGCAGGAAGCCGTCCTAGCCTTGGATAGCCTTCTAGACAATCTTAAACAATTGATTGAAGCAGCCATCTAGAATTTCAACAAATAAAAAGCTCATGAAACCAGTTTTTCAGCTGGTTCATGAGCTTTTTGCTATTTTCGACAAGCAACCTAAGGCTTATTTGTTAAAGATTGACTGTCTGAAGTCGTCTGTCTCACGAAGATAGGCGTTGTAAATCTTCTTCTTGAGCAGGTTGACCCAGCTAGCTTCAACACGATTTGTCGCATTGGTAATGTTGCGCACATCCTCTGCGACTGCTTCATCCATCAGCTTCTGCATCTCTGCATACGAGCGAATGGTTACTTGCTTGGTACTGTTTGGATTTCTGAGTTCGTACTCAATGGTGATTGGTTTGAGCTTGGTTAGCTGGTCAATCCGCTCTTGGTACATGGCCTTCTTGAAGGCCACCCATGAAGCATATTCTCCCTTGAATACATTTTCCAAGACCTTCTGATCTGTTACCAGACCAACGTCTCTCCTGAGCCAGCCATCCCAGGTCGTCTTGCCTTCTGCAGCAGCCTCTTCGGAGAATTTCCCTGAAACATAAGGGACGAATCCTTCATGGTAGCCCTTGGCTGCCAGCAATTCATAGGCTGTGCGACGGAACATGACGTCACCCGGCGCCCCATTTGGATTGCTCAAGGCTGAGTAGATTGGCGAGAAGAGGCTGAGACTGAGATAGCCATTGCGTGGATACTGTCCGCTATCCTTATTCTCCCGACGGGTGATGACATCATTGTCAATCAGAGATTCAAAGCTGGTTAGCTGCTTGATTTCCTCAGCAGTGAAAGTGCGCGTCTGGTTACCAGCATGGGTCTGCTTGCCATATTTATCAGTGATATAGTAATTTTCCATCTTTCTGAACCACTGGAGCTTGGCTGCATCGCTCTGCTTGACCATCGATGTCCCCTCTAGGTAATCCAACGTGTAAATCATGTCAAACATGCCATGAACATAGTGCTGCAAATCTGCCGCATTTTGGACACGTTCCTTAAAGTTATAGGTATGCATCCGTGTCTTAGAGTCCTTGTCTGTCTTGAAGAGGGTATTGAGGGTAATAGTAGGTTCATTTGGACTTGGTGTAGACTGCAAGAGACCACGCGCATAGAGCTCAGCACCCAGTCCTTCGCGGCGACCATAACCTTCAAAGTAGATAGAACCATCGGAATTATGGGTCATCTCATGGGTGTAGACGGAGTTCCCATAGTCTTCTAACAAGCGAGCAGCATCAAAGTGGGTGACACTTCCCGTAGCATAGGCATTGTATCCCTTGCTTGGATACCACTTGCCGGCTGGTCCAAAGAATTCCTGCATAGCTAGTGATTTCTTGTCATTAGCTGGAGCCCAATATCTTTTACCATCCTTGTCAACCAATGAGAATCCATCGTAAACCAGAACAGAACGGAAGAGCTTGTCCTTGCTTTCAGGGCTTAGGATCTTATACCAGAAATCATAGTGGTCACGCTGCCATTCAGCTGACTTTCTAACTCGGTCTTCGACATACTCAACCAATTCTGCATCTGTTCGCACCCTGTTATTGGCATCAAGGCGGTAGCGATCATAAGCTCCCATGGAGACGGTGGACATATTGGAGATGACATAGACACCCTTCTCAGTCATGGTCAAGAGTGGCAGGAGCATACCCTTGTGTTCCCAATTATCCGCAGTAATCTTGTCGTAAACGCCGACAGAATACTTGCTCTTGCCCTCGGCTGCATCCTGAAGCTGTCTGGCTTCTGCCACATCCGACTCAGCCTCAACGATGTAGGCTTTTGTATTGGTCTTGAGCCATTCGTTATTGGTCTTGTCTGGCAGGAAGAGCTGGCGATAGCTTTCCAGATAGTTAAAGAGGCCGCGCTTGCCAGTAGCTTCAGAGAGCGAGGTATCATAGGCCAGATGGTTGTTCTTGGCCTTGAGATTTTCAAAACCAGACTGACCGAGTGCAATGATGGTGTCTAGCGTTGAAGCATTATGATTCCCAAAGAAGTCAAACTTATAGGCCGACAAATCCTTGACATTGGTCTTGTCATAGTTGATATTATACCAACGGTTGAGATAGGTCAGACCCAGCAGGAAGGCTTCCTTATTGGCTGTAATCTTCTGAGCCACATAGTCCGCTACAACATCGCCTTCAGTATTGATGGACTTGTCCATAGCCAGAACCTTGCGTAACTCTTCTGCCAACTTGGTCTTGACTTGCTCAAAGGCTGTATCCAGATAGAGCTCATCCAGAGAAGCATCCGCATTCACGCCTAAAACAGTTCGCATGGCTGGTGAGTCAAGGACAACCTTGTTCAACTCTGGCAGCACTTGATTGAGAATTCTGCTATAGTCTGATAGGAAGGCTTCTGGAGTATAAAGGAGGTCTAAACCATTCACAGCATACTCTGCGATAGCTTGATGTTTGAAGTCTCCCTTATAGGTCAGATTTAGATAGTCAACCGTCTTATCCTCAAAGTGCAGCATCAGGCGGTTAATCACAGTCTTGTTGCTATTTATATCAGTGATCATCTGGTCACCCTTCATCGGAACCACATCCAGCAAATACTCTCTAGTAAGCTTGTGATGATCTGGAAGTTTATTGCCGTAGGCAACGATGGTTTCCTTATTATAGAATGGCAGGAGTTTTTCCATATTGGCATAGGCTATCAGACGGTCTTCTCGAGCATTCTTTTCCTTGCTGTAGTCAACAGTATGGAGATTGAGATTGCTGTCCTCTAGCGTGGTTGTAATGTCTAGGCTAGCCAGCTTCTCTTCAGCCTCGTCCAAAGTCAGAGTAGACGTGACAAACTGATCATTTCCTAAAGTTTCGTTTCCTTCAATGGCATAGGCTTCTTTTATGCGATCATTCTTGTAATCTTGGTCGCCAGAAATGCTGTAAACATTTGTACCGCTGACATTGCTGATAACATTGTCAATCAAGCCATTGAAATAATTGGAACCAACCACTCCCCCGATTTGACCGTTCTTCGTAGAATTTTGGATCTTTCCAGTCACATAAGAACGGCTGATGCGGGCATTGTCTTCCAAGCGACCGACCAGACCGCCGAAGCGCTGTTCGTTTGTTCGAGCTCCCGCCAGAATGGTCACATCCGCCCTGCTCTGACTCAGCAAGGAATTTCCTCCCTTGAGGTTAGCAATCAAACCGCCGACATTATAAGCCTTGTACTGCTTGTCATTGGTCTGGATAGTTCCAGTAAAGGAGCTGTTGGTGATTTGGCTATTGCTTGCAACAACGACCAAACCAGCCACCTGGGACGCATTGCCCACTACCGACACTCTACCTTGGACAGAAACATCCGTGATTTGCGCATTATCTGCACTACGAGCCAAGGCAGCAGAGTCATAGGTCCCGACAATATTGACCTCTTTCAGGTCCAGATTAGAAATAGAGGAACCGCTCTTGAGGTTTTCAAACAAAGGTTTGGCTAGATTATAAATCGCATACTGCTTGCCATTGTTGTTACCTGTCAGACTGCCTGTGAAGTTACCTCGGAGATAGACATAATCCGCAGGTGCCAGACTGACCTCACTGGCATCCAAATCGGCTCCTAGAACAAAGTTACCGGCCATATTTTTCTTCATGGCGTCTACCAAACCAGCAAAGCTTGTGTAGACATTTTGCTGACTAGGCACTGCCCTGCTGATATAGAAGTCATAGCCAGACTTGTAGCCTGTTTCGCCCTCTTGTACCAGTTCAGGCAGAGAGACCCTTACCTTGTAGACAGCCTTGCCATCCTTCTGGCCTTCTGCCATGCTGTGAACCGGCAGGAGCATGTCCTTAGATTCACTTGATTTGACTTTGACAAAGTAGGTAGACAGGTCCGTAGGTATAGCGCTCATGGAAACGACACGCTTGAACTGGTCCTTTTCTTTTCTGTAAAACTCTGCCGAATCAATATCACGGAAGGAAATCTTCTTGTATTGCAACTCAAAGTTGCGGCTATCTTTTTCAAGGTCAGTCAGGCTGCCAGCATCAAGCTCATAAGTCAGCTTGGTTTTCAGGGTATAGCCTGTGTAGTAGTCTAAGTCGTCAATCTTCAGACTTCCTGTCACATTGTCAATCGGAAGCGAGCGAACAAGCTGGTCTCCCTTGTACAATTCAGCTGTCGCTGAGCGCAAGGATTTTGTCTTGTCTTCCAAGCTGTATTGAACCGTGACCGACTTGTCCTCTGGATTTTCTGTCAGACTTAAGATCGAAACTGTCGGCTTAACCTTAGGCACACCATTTAGAGCGGCCTTGCTTGCTGTCAGGCTGGCAAAAGCTTGATTGACCTGCACTTGTGTGGCGGTTTGATTATTCAGAATTCCCTCTGTCTTGGCCAATTCGTTTGTATAGGCTGCTTTCTTATCTGCATCCGCATTCTTGTATTGAACAGTCGTCTGCACAGTTCTCCCCAAATCATGTTCATTCCGCAAACGCGTTTTGTCCACTTCAAGCCCCTGTAACTGAGCTTTAGCTTGATTAATTTGCTCCACCAGCTGATTGACTTCCGCTTGGCTGGCTTGTGACTGATTGAGAAGTGCATGGCCTGCAGTCAAAGCGGTATCATAGGCTGCTTGGCGACTTTGACTATCGTTGAAATAACGAGCCTGAGCCTTGATTTGCTCCGCTTCTGTTAGCAGATTGTGAAGCGAAATCAAATCGAACTCTTTCAAGGCTTCCACTTGCGGGGCATCGCTTGGTACCATGTGCGGTTTTATTGTGCCAACTTTGACAAGCTGAGCAACTGCTGCCCGCGTTTCCTCATTGGACAACTCTTGACGGTCAATTTCCTGAGCGTTGGAACTATAGATACGAGTCTTGATGGTCCGTTCGCCCTGAACACCTGGAGTGACGATGTGACGAGCGCCTTGGACAAGTTCATCCGTTTCTTCCTCTCGCGTGGTGAAATCGATTTTCTCTACTCGCGTTTCATCCTTATAAGTCAGCGGATATTCTGGTAAAGCAGACTCTTGCGGTGCGGTGCTCGGTACCGTATGTGGCTTGGCAGTACCAATTTTGACAACTTGTGTGACTGGAGCTAAAGTTTCCTCGTTGAACAATTCTTGGCGGGCAATCTCTTGACCGTTGGAGGTATAGATACGAGTCTTGATGGTCCGTTCGCCATGAACACCTGGAATGACGATTTGACGAGCACCTTGGACAAGTTCATCCGTTTCTTCCTCTCGCGTAGTGAAGGCGATTTTCTCTACTCGCGTTTCATCCTTATAAGTCAGCGGATATTCTGGAAGGGCAGATTCTTGCGGAGCGGTGCTTGGTAACATATAGGACTTGGCGGTGCCAACTTTGACAACTTGTGTGACTGGAGCTAAAGTTTCCTCGTTGGACAATTCTTGGCGGGCAATCTCTTGTCCGTTGGATATATAAACTCTAGTCTTGATGGTACGTTCGCCATGAACACCTGGAATGACGATTTGACGAGCACCTTGGACAAGTTCATCCGTTTCTTCCTCTCGCGTAGTGAAGGCGATTTTCTCTACTCGCGTTTCATCCTTATAAGTCAGCGGATATTCTGGTAAAGCGGGCTTTTGCGGCGCAATGCTCGGTACCATATGTGGCTTGGCTGTGCCAATTTTGACAACTTGCGTAACTGGGACTAGCGTTTCCTCATTGGACAGCTCTTGACGGGCAATCTCTTGACCGTTGGAGGTATAAACTCTAGTCTTGATGGTACGTTCGCCATGAACACCTGGAATGACGATTTGACGAGCACCTTGGACAAGTTCATCCGTTTCTTCCTCTCGCGTAGTGAAGGCGATTTTCTCTACTCGCGTTTCATCCTTATAAGTCAGCGGATATTCTGGTAAAGCGGGCTTTTGCGGCGCAATGCTCGGTACCATATGTGGCTTGGCTGTGCCGACTTTGACAACTTGCGTAACTGGGGCTAGCGTTTCCTCATTGGACAGTTCTTGACGGGCAATCTCTTGACCGTTGGAACTATAGATACGAGTCTTGATGGTCCGTTCGCCATGAACACCTGGAATGACGATGTGGCGGGCACCTTGTACAAGCTCATCCGTTTCTTCCTCTCGCGTAGTGAAGGCGATTTTCTCTACTCGCGTTTCATCCTTATAAGTCAGCGGATATTCTGGTAAAGCGGGCTTTTGCGGCGCAATGCTCGGTACCATATGTGGCTTGGCTGTGCCGACTTTGACAACTTGCGTAACTGGGGCTAGCGTTTCCTCATTGGACAGTTCTTGACGGGCAATCTCTTGGCCGTTGGAACTATAGATACGAGTCTTGATAGTCCGTTCGCCCTGAACACCTGGAATGACGATGTGGCGGGCGTCCTGAGGCAACTCATCAGTATACTGTTCCTCAATGTTAAAAGCAATCTTCTCTACGCGAGTTTCATCCTTTGCAACCAACTCTAACTCAGGAATTTCATGGACTGGAGCGGTATCAGGGACTGTGCCATAACTAGTAAGCTCGGGGACCTCGTGCACGGGAGCACTATTTGGAACGGTTCCATAATCAGCTAACTCAGGCTTCTCGTGCACGGGGGCACTATTTGGAACGGTGCCATAGCCAGTTAACTCAGGAACCTCGTGCACGGGAGCACTAGCGGGAACTGTGCCATAGCCAGTTAACTCAGGGACTTCATGCACGGGAGCAGTATCGGGAACTGTGCCATAACTAGTAAGATCGGGAACTTCGTGCACGGGAGCACTATTTGGAACGATGCCATAATCAGCTAACTCAGGCTTCTCGTGCACGGGGGCGGTATCTGGAACCGTGCCATAATCAGCTAACTCAGGAACCTCATGCACGGGGGCACTAGCGGGAACTGTACCATAATCAGTTAACTCAGGGACTTCATGCACAGGAGCACTAGCGGGAACTGTACCATAATCAGTTAACTCAGGCTTATCATATACAGGAGCGCTAGCGGGAACTGTGCCATAAACAGACAACTCTGGCTTATCATATACAGGAGCAGAAGCGGGAACCGTGCCATAAACAGTTAACTCGGGGACCTCGTGCACGGGAGCGCTAGCGGGAACTGTGCCATATCCAGGCAACTCTGGAACTTCGTGCACGGGAGCGCTAGCAGGTACTGTACCATAGTCAGTTAACTCGGGAACTTCGTGCACAGGAGCATTAGCAGGAACAGTACCATAATCAGTTAACTCAGGCTTCTTGTGCACGGGAGCTGTAGTGGGGGCTGTACCATAACTCGTGAGCTCGGGAACTTCGTGTACAGGGGCACTAGCGGAAACTATACCATACTCATTTAACTCGGGAACTTCGTATACAGGGGCATTAGCAGGAACGGTGCCATAATCAGCTAACTCAGGCTTCTCGTGCACGGGGGCACTAGCGGGAACTGTACCATAATCAGTTAATTCTGGTTTCTCGTGCACGGGGGCACTATCTGGAACGGTGCCATAATCAATGAACTGAGACTTCTCGTGCACAGGGGCTGTATCTGGAACGGTGCCATAATCAGCTAACTCAGGCTTATCGCGCACGGGAGCAGTATCGGGGACCGTGCCATAACTAGATAGCTCAGGCTTATCATGCACGGGAGCACTAGCGGGAACCGTGCCATAACTAGTGAGCTCATGTACTTCATGGATTGGAGCTTCTTTAGGAACAGCCTTATTTGCTGCAGTCCCGACTAAAACAACTTCTGAAACAGGCTCAGTGGTTACTTGATCGGAAACCTGCTTGCTCTCTACGACTTTTCCTTCAACACTATAGTGACGTGTTACGATCTTGCGAATCCCTGGAATTCCCGCGCGGATCACTCGAGATTGTCCTTCGGCTAAGTCATCTGAATACTGATACTCCGTTTTATAGGGGATTTCTTGGATCTGGGTCGCTGCTTGACTTATAAATTGCAGTTCTGGTCGCTCATGAACTGGCGTTTGACGAGCAAACTGTCCTTCTTTAGCAGCAATCTCCTCCCTCTCCTTCTCGGAAAGATAGGCTCCTTCAGCTAGCAGGGGCTCTTTCGGAGCTTCAGTATTCTTAGGGCGACTTGCTAACTCTTTCAAATCCTGATCAAGCTGACTAGCTGAGGCTTCCTTTTGAAGAGCTGGAAGCTGAGAATTTCCCGTTTGATCCAGTTGATGCTGCGCTTCTTTTTTAAGGTAACCAATATACTGGTAGCCAGCAATTTTCAATGGTTCTGGCAACTGATCGCCAACGGCCAAAGTCAGACTTTGATTATAGGCAGCCAAATCCGTACTGCTGACTGCCAAAACAGAAGCTGGCAGAAGCACAGAACCTAAGCCTGTCACCAGCAAAATAGAAGACAGGTATCTCTTGCCATGTTTCCCTCGCGCCAGCACTAAAACAACCAAAGCCAGTCCTGTAGTCGCAAAAGCCGCTCCCAAAAGACCTGACTCGCCTGTCTTAGGGAGCTTTCCTAACAAGCTTTCCTGACTTGTCGGACGGTAAACCAAATAATAAGCGTCCGAATTTTCTTCCGCAAATTTGGGTAGTTCCTTTACAATAGCAGCTTTTTCAGCCTCAGTCAGATCGCTCTCCACTACATAGTGATACTGAACAAGGGTAGAATGATTGGCAGACACTTCCGCTGCCTCAACAGAGCTGACAACTCCTCCCATTGTCGTACACAAAAAGAAGCTTCCGATAGTAGCGGAAACTAGACCTACAGACAGCTTTCTAAAAGAATAGCGCTGGTATATGTCACCAGTGACTCTTTTTTTCATAAAATTCCCTTTTCTTCATATAATAAGCTAATAAAAATTTTACTGAATTTTACTCAAAATTGCAATCCCTTAGCCTTATAAAATACTTTTCTTTCAGCTGTCGACAGGGAGAGAAAGGCTCTTATTTTTAGCGAAAACAAAAAAAGCAGATTCCCTAGGAGAGAATCTACTGTTTACAGGTCATCCAAGCCCCAAATCCAACTCAAAGAGGCCGTACTCATGCTTGTCTCCTTGCAATTCTGCTGCATAGTGGCGCGTGACGGTATTTTGGTGAATCAAGGCTCCAATAGCTGAAGCTTGTCGCTTCTGCACTTCTTTAAAAATCGGATAGGCCAAGGCAGAGCCCAAGCCCAGGAATTCTTCATCCACTCCCAGATACATAATCGTGTAACGTTTGGCAAAGCGCTTGGTCCAAAAAAGCTTGGCTAGGTTAAAAGGAGTCAGCCTTTGATAAACCAGAGAGCCATAGTCTGGCATGGCAATCAGAAAACCTGCTAGCTTGCCCTCCTTATAGGCCAGCTTAACCATTGAAAAATCAAGAATATACTGGTATTTTTGAAAAATCTGACTGAACTGCTGACTAGAAATTGACCGATAAATCGGAAAATCCTGATAAAGGCGATTGAGGAGCTCAAAAACCTGCAACGAAGCTTCTTCCCAGTCCTTCTTTTTGGGCGAGCAAATGATGAAACCCGCTTCTTCAAAAGACTCAAAGCGATGAGCCAGCTTGTTCTGATGAGTTTGATTGCTGACTTTGGGATAAAAATTGGACAGATAGCGCTCCTTGAGCTCAAAACCAGCAGCCTGCCACAGCTGGGGATAATAGGCTGGATTATGAGGCTCCCCTGTAAAAGGGAGCTCCTCTGTTCCAGTCAGCTGCATTCGATAGCCCAGCCAAAAACTTGCCTGTACGGGACCGATTATCTTAATCGCTCCGAGACTGCGGGCAAATCCAGCTAAATGCTCGATAAAAGCAGATACAATCTGTTGGTCATTGATTGACTCGAAAAATCCCAAGTAAGCAGCCTCATCACCTGAATAAAAGGTCAGAAGGCCGCGAATACAAGGCCGACTGTCCACATACCCAATAAAAGCATAGGTTTCTAAGTCAGAACTCAGCGGGTGACTGCCCTCAATCAAAGCCAGCTCTTCCTCCTCCGACTGCATGAGGTGGTCTGGCCGGTAAATCTTCTTGGGCAGGGCCAGAAAATCGTCCATCTCTGCAGTATTGGGTTCAACTGGTTTAATTTCCAGCATGGTCTTCCTCCTTGATCAGTCGAATCTTGCCAGTAAGGCCATCCATCTCAATCCAGTCGCCATTTCGCAGCTGACTGCAGGCACCTCTGACATTGACAATTGAAGGAATACCTAACTCGCGGGAAATAATAGCTGTGTGAGAGAGCAGAGACCCCTGCTCTGCAATGACACCCGTGGCTTGGGTCAAAAGATAGACCCAGCCCGGATCGGTCATCTTGGTCACGATAATCCGGTCCTGAGCAGACTCAATCTCCTGTACATCCTCCACGACCAAAACCTGAGCCTTAACGCAGCCAGGTGAACAGCCAATCCCTTGTAAGGCTTGATTGCCCGTATTATGACTGCTGGTACGGTTTTGCGGTTTCAGATATTTCTCAAAGACCTGTCCAGCAAAAACATAGCGACTAAAGGTTGGTAGTTCCTTATCAGCCTCCAACTTCTCCCGACGTTCGGCTATCAATCCACTAACATCTCTGGGCTTTCTGGTCAGCTCAAACAATTCTTCCTTTGTCAGATAAAAAACATCGTCAGGCGTAGCCAGCAGCCCTTGATCGGCTAATTGCTGACCCAATGTTCTGAAAATCTGCCGCATCATACCGTAGATCCGTGTGCGGTTTAAGCGGGAGCTTTCCCGATATTTAACACCCGTCATGGCTCGCTTACGAAGAAAATTCGTCCACCAGTCTGATTTTTGCTCAGCTTCTTCAAATTTCCGAGGAGCCAGCTTCTTCTCCTCTTGCTGGCACATTTGCAACAGGAGCTTGAGCAGACGCTCTGGGTGCGTTCGAAATGTTGGAGTTTCTAACTTCAACTCTTCTGGAGCTCGATCACCAAATTCATGGATAAAATGGGCAATTTCTTGGACCAAAGGGTACTGGCTACTTAGAAAGACTTCTGGACTTTCACTTGCCATGGCCTGTCTAATCTCTGCATTTTCTTCTGCTTTCAACTGAGCTGTTAAAGCCTGCAGAGCCAAAGCTGGCCTCATACTTTCAATCTGCTCAATTCCCGCAATCTCAGCCTGAACAGCCCCGCCGCGACGCGACTTCTTCAAGAGACCAGTATAGACAAAAGCATAAAGGTCATTGACCAGCGTAATGTCCCAGTGAGCCAGAATATCCTCTTTTAGCTTGCTTACCAAGGCAATCAAGGTCTCCGCATCTGCGTCGGGAGAAAAGCCCGCTTCGTATTCTAGCTGAATCTGGGCAAACTGCTCTTCCAATTTCCGCATTTGCTTGGGTGCCGTCCAAAACTCTCGAATAATGCGAAGCATGATTTGCAGGCGTTTGAAAGCAGACAGGTGCACCGGCATCTGAGGTACCTCTGTCTCTCTTACTCCCAGCATATCCTGCCAGATAGGAATGATTTTCTTCGAAAAAGGCAGAAGCTGCAAGAGCTGATACCAGCTCTGAATCTGGTAATAAACCCGGCTGTTGACCGACTGCAGCATATTTTGAAAAGTAGCTTCATAGGCAGCCAACTCAGGAGCATCCTTGCCAACCAAGCGTTGAGCCAGACTTCGGAAAATGCTGGCATAAGCCTCCTGGATAAAGCTAATGGTCAAAGGACTAGAAACGCCCGGATAGCTCTCGACAATGTTGCTGTTATCCAGAATAATCCGCTGTCCCTCTGGCAAGGTAGTAATAGGTCGTGCCTGCAAGAGATAGAGCTGGCCATTTGCGAAGGTAAACTCCATATCCATGTAAGGTCCGAAAAGCTGACTTACCTGACTAGCCAAAACTTGTAGCTCCGCGAGTTGTTCCTGTGATACGTCTGGTGAGTCCTCCGTCTGCTCTGTATAAAAGAGCTGGTCCTTGGGATGAAGCGTCACCATGGTTGTAGGAATCTTATCCTCAACAACCTTATTGCCCAAGCCCCGACCGATGACAATGATGTGCTCGTTCAAAATTCCCTTGGGATTAGCTGTGAAGTAAATCCCAGACAAATCTCCCTCCTGCATAACCTGAACAAGGCAAATCATCTGTGCCTGCTTCAAAGATAGGCCTTGCTCAAATAGATAACTAAGAGCTGACTCCTGATAAAGAGAGAGCAAGGTCGCTTGGATAGCTTCTTTAAGTCCTTCTGGCTTCACATTGAGCTGGCTCTCAAACTGACCGGCAAATGATGAAGCCTTCCCATCCTCAATGGTTGCTGATGAGCGAACTGCAAAGCGACAGTCTTTCTGAGAAAACTCCTGCCGAATCCAGTTTTCTGCTGCTGTCAAATCTTCTTGCGCAAACTGCTCTTTAGCCCAATCCTGCAATTGCTGACTGAGTTGGGACAAGTCCAACTCTCCAGACCGATAAGCTTCTTCCATCCGCTCCAAGTCAGCAGAGCTGGCAGATTCTTGAAAAAAGTCAAAAGCAAACACTGCAAAGTCAGGAATCGGCAATCCAGCAGCCTGCATTTTCAGCAAATGATAGGCCTTGCCTCCAACCTGGTCAAGCCCTGTCTGCTTGATTCTTTTCATCAAAGTACCCCCATCAAGAGATAAACAGCAACGGACAGAACCATGGTCGTCTCCGTGATATAAGTATAACGCTCCACCCGTTCCCGTATATTAAAGCGAGTCGGATCCTTGATAAACTGCTCAAACTGGACGGTCATCCAGATGACATTCAGCACCAAGACCACCACTCCGACATGGGAAATATTCCAGAGCAGAGCGAAATTGGTCAAGATATCCAGCAGAGTCACCACCTCGATAAAGCGAGTGGCTTTTTTGTAGCCAAAAAGCATAGAATAGGTCACATACTCAGTCTCGTCTTTTGGTGCCCGAATCTTGCGGCAGACTTCCCAGATCAGACTTGGGAAATACATGGTAAAGGCCAGCAAAACAGTCGGCAAGGACAAGAGAGGCAGATTGTACTTGTAGCAGACAAAAGAGATGGTATAGAGATTCAAAATCATCATGACCGGATTATGGGTCACTAGAGCCAGTGGCAGAGAATTTTGAATCTTGTCACGCTTGAAGAACCAGAAGGACATGAGAGTTCCGTAGATATAGAGAAAGAGGAACCAGCCGATATTGTTCATAAAGAGAACATTGAGAAGTACAGACACAGCTACGATAAAGCTGAGAGCAATAGCCAAGTCCTTCTTTTTCACCCGGCCAGATGGCAGAGCCCGATGAGGAAAGAGCCGTCTATCGGTCTCGTAGTCCTTGAAATCATCTGCGATTCGCAGAATCATCAGAAAGACGAAAATGGTAAAAATTCCGATCAACTCCTGATGGTCAAAGTGAAAGGTGGTCACTCCGTCATTGAGCAGAAGGACAAAATAAATCTCAAAAAACATGATGGCAGCCACAAAAAAACGTGGCAGCAAAGGAAACATTTCCTTATAATAAATAGCTAATCGTTTAAACATAGCTTCTCTCCAATCTTTTCACCCATTTGAATCTGGGTTTCTATTCCGAGGTCTGAGTAAGTCAGGATATCCTGATCCAAGCGAATCGTGCCTGCTGGATAGAGGACAAGAATGGTTGATCCACCCAGACCAAAGCAGCCCTTCTCCTGTCCTCTGACCAAACTGTCCTGACTGTGATTGTATATTCTTCCGACCAAGAGAGCCCCTACTTCCATCTGCAGGACAGGTCCTAGATCGGTATCTAAAAGACAGTATTCTCTTTTATTTTCCTTGTAAATCAAGCGCCGCTTCTGGGCTACCTGCCTGACCGTATGCAGGCGGCCCTTGATTTTTCGTCTTTGGGTAATTCTGCCGGATTCAGCAGCCAGATAGCGGTGCAGGTCTTCCACTCCCAAGCGATAAACTAGCACTGTTCCACCAATAAACAGCTGAGCTAAGTCATCATCCAGCAGTAAGTCAGCTAACCTGTATGTCTGCCCCTTTATCGTCAGCTGCAAGTCCTGACTAATGGTAAAAGCCTCTAGCTTGGCATCCGCCACAGCCAGTACTTGACTGTCAGGACAGACTGGACGCAGATCGGGCTTGATTTTTCGCTGGAAGAAAGCCGCGAAGCTAGGATAGGCGCCATCTTCATAGTCAGCCAGATTCAGCTGATAATTTTCTACAAAAGCTGCTATTTTCTTGCGAGAACAAGGAGTGTAGTCTTTCAAAGTCAGAAGATAAGACAGGCTAGGTCGGGTCAAGATAGGCAACAAGAAGCGACCCCAAGTAGTCCCATAAAGCTTGTCTAACAGACCCGCCTTGTATTCTGTCGGTTCAACTACTTGGCCAGTCCTTCTTTGATAGACCTTAACCATGCGGGAGAACCCCCAGACCAATCAGACTTGCAACAGCTAGAATCGCAAAGACCAGATAAGCCAGTTTATTTGGCTTGGGAATCCGGCAGTTGTAGACAAATAGGAAGGGCAGCAAAAGAGACAGGCCCAGCCATACCCAAGCAAAGAGAGCAGGCGCCAGCCATTGACAGACCAGATAGGTCAACGGGAAAAAGAGGGCGCTGTAAGTCACGGGCAAGCCGGTAAAATATGAACCCGATCCCTCATCATGCTTAGCCAAGCGATTAAAATGAGCCAAGCGCGTAACCGCAGCTAAGACATAGAGGACAGCCAAAATAATATTAGCTGCTCCCAAAGGTAGCTGAGTCATGAGGAGCACAGCTGGAAGTGCCGCAAAGCTAATCATGTCACAGAGCGAATCAATCTCAATGCCGAAGCGCTTCTGACTTTCAGTCCGCTTCATCCGCCGCGCAACCACACCATCAAAGAGGTCACAGATACCGCTAACGATAAAGGCCATCATGGCTAGTCGCAGCTGGGACTGAATGACGGCATAGACTGCCAACAGTGCAAAAGCAGCGCCCATATAGGTCAGGATAACAGATTTGTCGTATTCACCGATAAACAAAGGTTCATTCTTCTTCATGAATTCTTATTTCTCCTCTTCTTCCATCTAAGGTTACCAGCATGCCAGTTTCTAACAGCCGAGTTGCATTCTTAGCGCAAACCAGAGCTGGAATCCCGCATTCCCGAGCGACAATGGAGGCATGGCAAAGAACCCCGCCATACTCTGTCACAAGACCGCCTAGAATACCGAAAACATAACTCCAGCCCGTATCTGTATAGCGAGTGACAAGGATTTCTCCCGGCTCAATCGTCTCAATATCAGCCAAATCCAAGAGGACTCGAACCCGACCGGTCACCTGACCGCTGCTGGCTGGCATTCCTGTCAGCAGAGCCCGACTGGCATGAGCTACCTCTTCCAAGCTCATCTCTTTGTCGGTCAAATCACCCACTGGCTCAAAATTTCGATAGGCCTGGCAATAATGCTGATTATCAGCAGCCTCTTCTTGAAGCTGGTCGGCAGTCTTTTGCCCTTTCATAAAGGCAGTCAGGCTTTCTTTCTTAATGTAAAAAATATCTTGAGAAACTTTCAGAAAGCCTCGCTTTTCATAGGCTCGGCCGAGTTTAAGGCTAATCTGGCGAATGAGGTGGTAATAGCGCGTAGAAATATCCTTGAACTCCTCCCGCCACCAGAGCAAGTTCCGCAAGTCTTGACTGATTTTTTCTATCTTTTTCCGCTTGGCTCGAGATAGATGAGCCAAATCCAGCTCAGACTCAGAGCCAGAACTGAGCGAAGCTTTGGCCGCTTGGTAATACGCTGAATCAGCAACCAACTGCTGGACTGCTGTCAGGACCTGATGAGCATCTTCTTCGTAACTAGCTACTCGCAAGTCCAGCTCCCGAGCCGAGTGGTAGCCAAAATCCTTTTGAAAATCCTGAATTTTGATAAAATCTGCTCGCTCAGGATATTGTGCAGCCAGTCCCTGCAACTCTTCTACCGATAGCTTCAGCCAATCGTTTGTCAGTTTCTCGTCTGCCAAAACAAGATCCGCAGCTTCCAGCATTCCAGCCAAAGGCTTGGTATGCGAAACATTTCCCAATTTAGCAATTAGTTGAAAAAATTCATCGACCGTCAGCCATTTGAGCAAACTTGTCTTTTTCATAGACAACTGGACCGTATTGATGTAGGCCTGCCAGAAATAAGTTCCCTCACTGTCTAAATAAGCCTGATTTAGCACTAACTGCCAAAGACTCTCGACCTGCTGCAGCGGGCTTTGGTCGTTCAGTTCTCGTATTTCCTGATTCAGGCGGGTAAATTGCTGATGCAGCTCTTGCAGCTTATCTGGTGCCTGATGCAGAAAGGTTTTAGTTACTTTTTGTGTTTTTAAAGCTACGCGCAGGAAATTCAAGAGCAAGGCTGGACTTAATTTACTAGTAAAACCTTGACCTTGGTAATCTTTATTGACTCCCAGCTCATCATCAAAGTCTCGCTCAATATAACCCGGAATCTGCTCCATACCTTGCTTGACCACGCCTAAGTTCCAGAAAGGCCGTGCATAGTGCAGGCGCATCAGTGGCGGCATCACACCTTCAGGCTCTAGTCCAATTGCCAGCAAAAAGCTGGAGAGTGCCTCTTGCCAAGAATGACGGTAAAGGCTCCACATCAGGTCTGGACAGGGCTGAGCCGCCACGCCTCCATCCCGAAAATTCGCCGTTGTCCAGCGACCACTGTCGATTTTAGTTGGTACTGTCGTGATGGGCCGAGCCTGCAGCAGATAGACTTGCTCTTGGACAGCGCACCACTCAATATCCATGGGCTGACCAAAATACGCCACAATCTGCAAAACTTGCTCGTGTAGCTTCTGCAAGACTGTAAGAGAGATTTCAGCCTTTTCAAACTGGATCCAGTCCGGCTTGTACCAAGAAAGAGTCAGCTGCTTAGGATTGACTTGACCGCTAACCAAGCTCTCAGCCGATCCTTTTACATACTCTAGCAGCATGGTCTGGTCCTGATTAGTCGCCACATCAAGGGAAAAGCAGACACCGCTAAAATCAGGCTCTATTTGTTCCTGAATTAGCACAGCCATGGCAAAATCCTGCTCAGGCAAACCCTGGCGCTGCCAGTAGGCCAAGGCTTCTGGATTAAAGAGAGAAAGCAGACAGGAACGAATCCCCTGCTCAATTTCTGACAGCGATTGGCAGTTGCCAATCGAGTCATACTGGCCTGCAAATGACATGGCCTGTCCGTCTTCTAAGAGGGCACTGCTGCGAACGATATAGGCTTGATTTTCCTGGCGAAAGTCTGCTAACTCCTGTAACCAAGCTGACTCCAAGGGATATTGCAGCAAACGCTCCGCAATTTCCTCCTTGCCCAGTTCGATTAATTCTTTAAGTCCCTGTTTTGAGTATTCTGGCAGAGCCGCTCTTAGCCAAGCCATTACTTGGTCCGCAGGCAAAATCAAACCCTTAGGAACCGAATGCCCCAGTTGACAGAGGTTGATTAACTGATTGATTTTACCGCCATAGACGACCGAAGGCTCTTTTTCCAGCCATAGTTCTTTCATCAAAAACTCCCATCTCACATACGATTTTTTCTAAGCTTAGCCCAGTAGAGCAGACGATTGACTCCCAGATGCGTACCCGCCCCTAGGATTAGAATGCCCAGCATCTGCTGCCAGGACAGAGGGATATAGAAAAGCAAGAAAATAATACAGCCAATCAAGGAATCAATCTGGTCTATCCAGATAAAGGTCCATTTCCAGCCATTCTCCGCCGTCTTGCCCTCTCTGATTTCCAACCGGCGCTTGATAAAGCTATTGGGCAGCTCAAACAAAACATAAGCCAGCCCCAAAAGAGCCCCAAGCACCAGATTAAACAGCACCGTATTTTTGTAGAAAGCATAGACCAAGTGCAGCTTCTCTAGGGTAGGAATACTCTTTAAGAGCAAACCCCAAAGGATCTGAGCCAAGGCTCCCCAGACAATCATACCAAAGAAACCTTTCCAGGTCTTGTTAGCCCCAAAAAGCCTCTTCCCATCTTTTAAAATCAGGCCAGCATCCATTGGTCGATAAGCCGCCTCTAGCAGTGAAGACTTGCAAAAAATCATATTCATAACTCCAGCCAGAATGACCGGCATCAAGGTGATATATAAGGCAAGAATCGAGCGCATACTTATTTCCTATTCTTTTTATGAAGATCAGTCTGAGAAAATCAAGAGACTCCTCAAACTTATATATATCATTATACCATAAGTCGTAAAGCCCTTTTCTAATACCCCCTACACATCTGTCGCATCTGACAAGGAGCAACGCTTGACTGCCCTTCCGCTCTATCAACTCCAAAGCCGCCTGCTAGAATAATATCGCCTTTAAACCACACAAAAAGCCTCATAAGAACTTCTAAGGAGACCAGCACTGGTCTATTAGAAGTCACTTATGAAGCCTATAAATATGAGTTTTCTCTAGAAAAGAAACAAACTATTTTTGCTTGGTCTTAAACCACTAACCTTCAAAAGGCGCGCAATTCCTTCACCGATTTTTGGTGTCAAGCAAAATAGTCACTGGGCCATCATTTACCAATTCTACCTGCATATCTGCTCCGAACACGCCCGTCTTGACTGGCACTTGCTCAGCTAACAGCTGGTTAAACTTGTCATAAAAGGGACTAGCCATGTCCGGTTTAGCCGCTCCTGTAAAGGCTGGCCGATTTCCCTTTTTGGTATCTGCATGAAGCGTAAATTGGGAAATGGAAAGAATTTCTCCGCCAATATCCTTGATAGACAGATTCATCTTATCCTCAGCATCGGAAAAAATCCGCATATTGACAATCTTCCTGACCGCGTACTCCATATCTTCCTGACTATCATCAGGCCCGACACCTACCAAGAGCAGGAGACCTTGTCCAATGCTGTTGTGTAGCTGCTGCTCAATACTGACCTGAGCACGTTTGACGCGCTGAATGACAACTTTCATATCTTTTCCTTTATTTCTGACTAACATCCACTCTGACAAGCTCGCGCTTAGCCATTGGTCCGTTTGACCGAATACACCTCTGGCACACTCTTAATCTTATCCACCACCGTCGTCAGCATGGACAGATTAGCAATGCCAAAAGAAACATGGATATTAGCAAATTTCATATCCTTAGTTGGCTGGGCATTAACCGTTGAGATGTTTTTGGTGGTATTAGACAGCACCTGCAACACATCGTTAAGGAGGCCAGACCGATTGAGACCATAAATGTCAATGTGAGCCGTGTACTCTTTAGTCGAATTATTTTCTTCCCATTCCACATCAAGCAAGCGCTGTTCGTAATTTTCCTGAGCCTTAAGATTCATACAGTCTTGCCGGTGAATAGCTACGCCGCGTCCTTTGGTAATGTAACCAACAATATCGTCACCAGGCACAGGATTACAGCACTTTGCAATCCGAATGAGGAGGCCAGACGCTCCCTGAATAACCACACCGCCTTCGTGCTTGACCTTAAGGGTGTCTTTTTTATTTTCAACCTTAACTTCACCGCCCTTGACCAATTCCTCTGCCTCTGCTTTTGCCTTGGCCCGCTCCTCCTCACGGCGCTCTTTTTCTGTCAAACGATTGAAAATACTAATGGCACCGATCTCACCGAAACCAATTGCCGCAAAAAGCGCTTCTTCAGTCTTATAGCTGGTCTTTTGGAGCACATCTTCCATGTGCTTCTTGTCCATGTACTTATTGGCTACATAACCATTCTCCTGAAATTGAGCCTGCAAGAGCTCCCGTCCTTTAGAAATAGACAGCTCCTTGTCTTGATTTTTAAAGAACTGACGGATTTTATTTCTGGCTTTGCTGGTCTTGACAAGATTAAGCCAGTCACGACTAGGTCCAAAGGAATTGGCATTGGTGATAATTTCCACCTGATCCCCAGTCTTCAGCTTGGTATTGAGCGGCACCATGCGACCATTGACCTTGGCTCCTGTCGCCTTCTCCCCAACCTTAGTATGGATCTCATAGGCAAAATCAATGGGTCCTGAGTCCTTAGGCAAAGAACGCACTGCTCCATCCGGTGTGAAGACATAGATTTCCTCAGCCAGGTAGCTTTCCTTAACCGAATCAACAAATTCCTTAGCATCACCAGACTGATTCTGCAATTCCATCAATTCCTTGATCCAATTCATCCCGATGGCAGATTCTTTGCCGTCAACCTGACCCTTAATTCCTTTTTTATAGGCCCAGTGAGCAGCGACCCCGTATTCTGCGACTTCATGCATTTCCTTGGTTCGAATCTGGAACTCAATCGGACCTTTAGGACCATAAACGGTCGTATGGATAGACTGGTAGCCGTTGGCCTTGCGATTGGCAATATAATCTTTGAAACGCCCCGGCATGGGTTTCCAAAGCTCATGGATGTAGCCCAGCATGGCATAGACATCACTGTGAGTGCTCAAAATGCAACGAATGGCAATCAGATCGTAGATCTCATCAAACCGCTTCTTCTTGTCCTGCATTTTGCGGTAGATGGAGTAAATATGCTTGGGACGACCATAGATCTTCCCATGAAGATTACGCTCTCCCGCGTAGGTTTCAATCTTATGGACAACTTCCTCTACTAGAGCTTCCCGCTCTCGACGCTTCTCCTTCATCATATGGGAAATTTTATAAAATTCCGTCGGATTGAGATAACGGAAAGATAAGTCTTCCAATTCCCATTTGACACTGGAAATCCCCAAACGATGGGCCAGAGGAGCATAGATTTCCATCGTTTCCTGCGAGATTCGCTCTTGCTTGTCTGGTCGCAAATGATTCAGAGTACGCATATTATGCAGACGGTCAGCCAACTTGACCAAGATCACTCGAAGGTCTTCTGACATGGCCATGAGCATCTTGCGATGATTTTCCGCCAACTGTTCTTCGTGAGACTTGTATTTGACTTTCCCAAGCTTGGTCACACCATCCACAATCACACGCACATCATGGCCGAATTCCCGCTCCAGATCGTCCAAGGTCGCCGCCGTATCCTCTACGACATCATGCAAAAAACCACAGGCTACTGAAACAGCATCCAACTTGAGCTTGGCTAAAATTCCCGCCACCTGAATCGGATGGACGATATAGGGCTCTCCCGACTGACGAGTTTGCCCGCTATGACATTCCATCGCATAGATCAACGCTTTTTGAACAAAAGCCACATCCTCTGCAGCTAAATATTTTTTTGTTAGGGCTACAACCTGATTCCCCGTTAAATTTTCTTCTTTTGGCATGCATTCTCTCCGCTTTCTTGCCTACTATTTTAACATTTTTAAATCAATATGAAAACCAAGAGGACTAGAATAAAAGTAAGGTAGCAGAATAGAACTACGTTTTCAAAGTTTTAGCTTGTCAACCTTGTTTCCGAGCTAAGGTTTAAAAACTTTCCTAGAGTTATAAACAGTTCCAGCCCCACGAGGCTGCACAACAATTGAGGGCTATTGAGCAAGCAGCTGCAACCTCAAGGATCTCTTTCTAATAAAAAGCGAGGCCGAGACACTTTTGTCTCAACCTCCGTGATGAAAATGATGTACTTTCTCCATATGAGCTATATCTTTTAGAAACTCATAATAGGCATAGATGAGGTAACCAGCAGAGGCCACACCCAAAATAGCTATTGATACTTCAAATAAGGCAGACAAAGACATGATAAACCTCCTCTCCTTATTTCAAACTACAATGTGCAAAGCGACCATCAGCGGCTGTTTCGTTTCCGATTTTTTCCTTTCTAGCCTGCCTCTGGATTCACCTTTATTATACCAAATTTAAGATAGGAAAACAATAAAAATTCCATTATAAAAATACTTTTTCAGGCCTGATGAAGCAAATGACTTGCGTCAGTTGTCTATTTCTCCACCTACCCTTTAACCAAAAAAGTTAGGAACACTTTCCTAACTTTCTTCTCTTTTATCATGAACACTTGAGACCAGAAAAATCACTTTTAAAAAGGGAGTTCCTCCTCTTCCAGCACCAAATCCGCTAGATCTGCCCCAGTATTATTCTCACGGAGTGCTCTCTGAGCTCGGCTTTCTAAAAGCTGAAAACCACTGCAAAGAACTTCTGTCACATAATGAGTGGTTCCATCCTTTTCATAGCGGCGGCTCCGCAATTCTCCATCCAGAGAAATCAGACTCCCCTTACTAGCGTAACTTGCCAAGGTTTCAGCCAAGCGTCCCCAGACAACAAGGTTGACAAAATCCGCTTCACGTTCTCCGTTTTGGCTCTTGTAACGGCGATTCACCGCCACTGTCGCGCGCGCGACCGACTTATCATTTGCTGTCTTGTGTAGCTCTGGTGTAGCCGTCAACCGGCCAATGATGATGACTTTATTATACATATTTTCTTCCTCCTACTTATCTATTCGCAGGGAATCAAAAAAAAGTTACAGAAATTTGTAACTTTTCTCAGAAATTTTTTACTTTTTATGAACCATGAAACCTGTCGCCTGTTGATTGGCCATAATGGTCATATCTGTAATCTGAACACGACGGGGCTGACTGGTCACATAAACAACCGTGTCTGCGATATCCTGAGCTTGCAAGGCCTCAATTCCCTGATAGACCGTCGCCGCCCTCTCTTTATCACCGTGGAAACGTACTCTAGAAAAATCTGTTTCGACAATTCCAGGCTGAATAGTTGTCACCTTGATGTCCGTTGCGATGGTATCAATTCGCAGTCCATCTGAAAAAGTCTTAACTGCTGCCTTGGTGGCTGAATAGACAGCTGCACCTGCATAGGCATAGATTCCTGCGGTTGATCCCATGTTGATAATATGACCTTGATTGGCTGCTACCATAGAAGGCAAGAAACAGCGAGTGACTGCCATCAAACCTTTGACATTGGTATCCAACATGGTCAGCATATCCAATTCTTCATAGTCTTGATAGGGAGCCAAGCCAAGAGCTAGTCCAGCGTTATTGACCAAAATATCAATCTGCCTTATCGTTTCCAAAATATCGGAGCAGACAGTCTTGACCATAGCCATATCCGTGACATCCAGTGGAAAAGTCCAAACTGTTTGATTTGGATAGGTTACTGCAAACTCTGATTTGAGGGCTTCCAGTCTGTCTGTCCGTCGCCCTGTTAGAACGACATTCTCCCCCTGCTCCAGATAAGCTCGCGCAATGGCTTCACCGATTCCAGATGTCGCTCCTGTAATCACTACATTTTTTGCCATCTTATCCCCCTCTATCTGGTCTATCAAATACTGACAATTTCCTAGGCAGTCCAGTGTTTGGCTGGGTCAAATGGAGTTCCGACCGTTTCGCTATCCGCCAATTCAATGATACCACGTTTTTGCGGCGCATTTGGCAACTGGAGTTCCCGTGGGCTGCACATCATACCAAAACTCTTTTCGCCACGGAGTTCTCCTGGGAAGATGAGATTGCCCTTCGGCATCATAGCACCAGGCAAAGCCACGATCGTCTTGAGACCAACACGAGCATTCGGAGCGCCAGCCACGATTTGAACGGTCTGATCAGCTGACACCTGCACTTGACAGATATTCAGGTGGTCACTGTCAGGGTGAGCTACCATTTCAAGGATTTCCCCCACAACAAACTTAGGATCACGGTCGTTAACCAGCTCCGCTTGGAAGCCTTCTTTGGTCAATTCTTGGTTGAGAGTCGCAACTTGCTCATCCGTCAGCTGAACTTGTCCGCGCTCTGCAATTTCAAAAAGGTTTGACAATTCAAAAATGTTCCAAGCTACTGTTTGTCCATTATCTTCGCGGTAAACACGCGCAATATTTCCCTTGCGCTCAGCGCTTAGTTTAGCTCCCTGATCATCGGCAGCGATGACCATGAGAACATCTCCAACATGCTCTTTGTTATATGTAAAAATCATTTCTTCCTCCAAAAATACTTTAAATCTTCTTACAAATTTGCTAAAAAATCATTGATTTGACTCTTGGTCTTGCGGTCGCGATTGACATAGCGACCAATCTCTCGGCCATCTTCCACGACAATCAGACTAGGAATCCCGTAAACGTCCCATTTTTGGGCCACAGCCATATACTGATCCCGATCCACCTCGACAAAGATGAAGTCAGGATTTTCAGCTTCTATCTCTGGCAGAAAGGGCTTGATGAAACGGCAATCTCCGCACCAATCTGCCGTGAAAAAGAAGACAGTCTTCCCCTTATGATCTACATAAGAAGCTAGCTCCTCCATACTTTGCGGCCGAATCATCACTCTTCCTCATAGGTCAGCTGACCATTCTCATAGACGAAGGTGAAATGGCGGTCGTCTTCTAGGACAACCCCTCCAACTGTGCGGCTGTCAGTTGATTCATAAAGTTCCACATAGACTGTTGCAATCGGTCCTCGGCTGGCAAAAAATTCCCGCACGACCTGAACAATTTCTTCTCTATTACGCAGTCTTTTCTGCTCCTGCACAAGCTTGGCAGCTCCAAAGGCCACGGCTCCCGCTCCCAAGAGAGCGGTTGTCGTTAAAATGATTTTTTTAGCTTTCATGTAGAATATTTTAACACAAAAGCGCAGAGGCGACAAACAATATTACAGATTTCTCAGCTTCTTTTAGTTCATCCTGTTATTCCCTCTAAAAAAGTGATAAAATAGAATCAGAAAGAAGGTAAACTTATGTCTGATTTATTTTCAAAAATCAAGGAAGTGACTGAGCTCTCAGCAATCTCCGGTCACGAGGCACCTGTCCGCAGCTATCTGCGCGAAAAAATCACTCCTCACGTCGATGAAGTCGTTACCGACGGCCTAGGCGGTATCTTTGGAGTTCGGCATTCTCAAGCTGAAAATGCTCCCCGCGTTCTAGTTGCGGCTCACATGGACGAGGTTGGCTTCATGGTCAGCGAGATCAAGCCCGACGGGACTTTCCGTGTAGTAGAAATCGGTGGCTGGAATCCGCTAGTCGTGAGCAGCCAACGCTTCAAACTCTTTACCCGCGAAGGCCGAGAAATCCCTGTCATCTCAGGCTCTGTCCCTCCTCATCTGACACGTGGTTCTGGCGGACCAGTCATGCCACAGATTGCGGACATTGTCTTTGACGGGGGCTTTGCAGATAAGGCAGAAGCTGAAAGCTACGGCATCCGTCCAGGAGACACGATCGTTCCAGACAGTTCTGCCATTCTCACAGCTAACGGTAAAAATGTCATCTCTAAAGCCTGGGACAACCGCTACGGCGTCCTTATGGTCGGCGAATTGGCTCAAGCCTTGTCTGGTCAACCACTAGACAACCAACTCTATGTCGGCGCCAATGTTCAAGAAGAGGTTGGCCTGCGTGGCGCCCATGCTTCAACGACAAAATTTGCTCCCGAGGTCTTCCTGGCTGTGGACTGCTCCCCAGCAGGTGACATCTATGGCGGCCAAGGAGCCATCGGTGATGGAACGCTGATTCGCTTCTTTGATCCTGGTCATCTCATGCTGCCAGCTATGAAGGACTTCCTCTTGACAACTGCTGAGGAAGCTGGCATCAAGTATCAATACTACTGCGGCAAGGGCGGAACGGATGCTGGTGCTGCCCATCTCCAAAGCGGTGGCGTACCATCTACCACCATTGGTGTCTGCGCCCGCTACATTCATTCCCACCAAACTCTCTATGCCATGGACGATTTCCTGCAGGCCCAAGCCTTCCTGCAAGCGCTGGTCAAAAAACTGGATCGCTCAACCGTGGACACGATTACCAACTACTAATTTCGAGAAGCAGCCCGTTCTTCATTCGGGCTGCTATCTATTTTATCTAATATAATCTCTTTTAATTTTCCAATTTGAAGAAAATTTTGTTATAATGCTTAGCAGAGGTGAAACTATACATGAAAAAAATTGCTTTTGATTCAGAAAAATACTTAAACCTGCAGCGCGACCATATCTTGGAGCGCATTAATCAATTTGAGGGCAAATTGTACATGGAATTCGGCGGAAAAATGCTGGAAGACTTCCATGCTGCCCGCGTCCTACCAGGTTATGAGCCGGACAATAAAATCAGACTGCTCAAAGAGCTAAAGGACCAAGTGGAGATTGTCATTGCCATCAATGCCAATAACATCGAACACTCGAAAGCGCGTGGGGACTTGGGTATTTCCTATGACCAAGAAGTTCTGCGCCTAATCGATACCTTTAATGAGCTGGATATTTATGTGGGCTCAGTGGTCATTACCCAGTATTCTGGCCAGCCAGCAGCTGATCTCTTCCGCGCTCAGCTAGAAAAGAACGGAATTGACTCCTACATCCACTATCCAATCAAGGGCTACCCGACCGACATGGATCATATTATCTCACCTGAGGGAATGGGGAAAAACGACTACATCAAGACCAGTCGAAATCTGGTCGTAGTGACTGCGCCTGGTCCTGGTTCTGGTAAATTAGCTACTTGCTTGTCCAATATGTACCACGACCAAATCAATGGCATCAAATCAGGCTACGCTAAATTTGAAACCTTCCCAGTTTGGAATCTGCCCCTGCACCATCCGGTCAATCTAGCTTATGAGGCAGCGACGGCAGACCTGGACGATGTCAACATGATTGACCCTTTCCACCTGCAAACCTACGGCGAAACCACTGTCAACTACAACCGTGATATCGAAATTTTCCCAGTCCTCAAGCGTATGCTGGAGCGCATCCTTGGAAAATCACCTTATGCTTCTCCAACAGACATGGGCGTCAACATGGTCGGCTTTGCCATTGTAGATAATGATGCAGCTATCGAGGCTTCCCAACAGGAAATCATCCGCCGCTACTACCAGACGATTCTGGACTTCAAGGCGGAGCGCGTTTCTGAATCTGCTATCAAGAAAATCGAACTCTTGATGAACGACTTGGGCATCACACCGCTGGATCGTAAAGTAACCGTTGCTGCGCGTGCCAAGGCTGAAAGCACTGGCGAACCAGCTCTTGCTTTGGAATTGCCAAATGGCGAAATCGTAACCGGTAAAACCTCTGAACTCTTTGGTCCTACGGCTGCTGTATTGATTAATGCCATTAAAAAATTAGCCAACATTGCCAAAGAAACCAAGCTGATTGAACCCGAGTACGTTAAACCAATCCAAGGTCTGAAAATCAATCATTTGGGCAGCCGTAATCCGCGCCTCCATTCAAATGAAATCTTGATGGCTCTGGCAATCACAGCCATGGAAAATCAAGATGCTGCCCAAGCCATGCAAGAGCTTGGAAATCTCAAGGGCAGCGAAGCTCATTCAACCGTAATGCTGACAGATGAAGACAAAAATGTTCTGCGCAAACTCGGCATCCATGTAACCATGGATCCTGTTCATCAGTATGATCGACTTTATAGAAAATAAAAACAAGCTCTGTTAAAAGCTTGTTGAGAAAGCTGGCCCTGCCAGCTTTTTTTGTTAATAGCGCTTAGACAGGAGAAAACGCAAGAGATAGTAAAGGGCCAAAACTAGGATAATGGTCAAGGTCAGAAACTGATTGAGATTTAAAATGATAGGAAAAATCATAGACAGAAGGCTCAGTCCTGCTGCCAGCAGCAAAAGGATATCAAACAGCAGGGTGCGAGTCTTTTCGTCAATCATCCGATTGCGCTCATCCGTCACCTGAATGTAGAGCCTATTAAAGGCTTCCTCCCGTTTCAAGGCAAGGTTATAACGCAGAACCATCAAGGAAAGCCCCAGAAGCAGACCAACCATGACCCCTTCCTGTAAATCATCCAGAGAATGGATGTAGCTCCATCCCAGTCCCAGCCAGAGGACTAGGATTAGGATGCGGCCGATGATCACTTTCTTTTGTAGTTTTTTCCGAAATTCTTGTTTAGTTACTATTTCCATGTCAGCCTCCTATTTTTCATACGCTTGGGAAATTTCAACATCGCCACAATCAAGAACATTCCCACAAAAAGCAGGATTTCCTTAGGTATAAAATTGGCTTGCAAATGGAGATAAGACAAGCCAACAACCACCAAAATAGCCAATAGCCATCTACACAAATAAGTCCATTTCATGATTCATCCTCCTCAAAGAGAAACACTTCTTCAATCCTTAAATTGAAAAAGGATGCAATTCTATGAGCCAAAAGTAATGAGGCATTGTAGCGGCCCTTTTCCAAAGAAATAATCGTTTGTCTCGTGACCTCTAGCTTCTCAGCCAGCTCCTCCTGGCTGAGCTTTTTTCTTTTTCGCAATTCTTGAATTCGATTTTCCAAGGCTTCCCCCTTTTTATGATGTAAAACGACCTTTACTTTTCAAACATAGTATAGTCTCCTTTACATATTTTGTCAAGAAGAAAGCGGCAAAAACGGACTGAAACTTTAAACATTTTAGTCCGTTTAGTATTTTTATTGACTTCCTTTGTTATTTGTCTTTTAAAGCTACAGTCAATTCGACACAGGCTCCTCCTTGCTCTGGATTGAGCAGGGTCAGACGACCACCGTGCAAGAGAGCTACCTGCTTAGAAAAGGCTAAGCCGATACCATGATGGGGATTAGCTGAATTGCGGCTTTGGTCACTCTGATAAAAGAGCTGTTCCGCTCCCAGCAGCATCTCCTCTGAAAATGCAGGGCCATTGTTCCAGATAGCAAAAACCAACTGGTCCTGCTGCACTGATACCGTTAGCTTGACTTCCTTTTGGTCCTGATTAGCATGTTCAAGCGCATTTAGTAAGATATTGAGTAAAGCCCGCTTGAGATAGTCCAAATGAATCGACAAAATCAGACTAAGATCGCAATCTTCTTGGAGATAAAAACGATAGCTTTCCTGTTTGCTGAACAGTGCCCAATCGTCCTGGAGATAAGCCAAAAAGTCCCCTAAGGAAAGCTGACTGAACTGATTAGCATCAATCTGAAAAGTCTTAGCGTAATCAATCAAAGAGCCACAATACTCTTCCATCTTGTGACTGGCCTGCAAAATCTCAGCAGCATAGTCTGCCTGTGGCTGGCCTAACTGCGCCAATTCCAAGAGCTCAGCATTCCCCTTAATCACAGTTAGGGGCGTCTTCAAATCGTGCGATGTCGCTGATAGCTGTAAAATCAACTCCTGATTATGCTGCTGCTCTCTTTCTAGAAGACGAGCATTTTCTTGGTGGCTGCTCCGTAAATCCCTATAGACTTCGAGCATTTCCTCAATCCGAAAAAGCTTGCTTTGATTTTCCTCTAAAAGCTTCTCGCTCTTTAGCATTTTTATTTCCCTGTCGATTTTTCGGAGCAATTTCAAAATATGATAAAAAGTAATCAGCAGCAAGCTTCCTGCCCAGAAGAACAAGGTGAAAAGGGCATAATCGCTGCCTTGTGTAAATTCATAACCTATAAGCACAAAAATCAAAACATGAAAAAAGACGATTTTTAAACTGGATGTCCAGACTAGGCTTTTGAAATTTCGGGTTCTAATTGCCATCTATAGCCTACTCCTCTCACTGTTGCGATTGCTTGCAGCCCTTCTTGTTTGCATTTTTGACGAATCTGATACACGTATTCTGAGATGGAGCGAAGCTGTGTTTCTGAACTTTCTGGGTAAAGCAAGGTATGCAGGCGTTCAGCTGAAAAGGTCTGCTTGGGATTGCTAGCTAGTAAATGCAGCAACTTGAACTCTCGCTCTGAAAATTTCAAAACTTTACCAAAACAGGCCACTTCATAGCGCTCTGGATAAAATTGACAAGAAGAAATTTCAGAATAGCGCTCCTCCCGTCTTTCCTCCCGCCGAAGATGAGCTCTGACACGCGCCAGCAATTCTTTTGTCCCAAAAGGTTTGACAATATAGTCATCTGCTCCGCGAAAGAGTCCTTCCACCTTGTCCGCCTCCAACTCCTTGGCCGTCAGAAAGATGATTGGACACGAAAGATGAGGACGAATGTAGGAACACAGCTCAAAACCATTTACAGGCTCCATCATCACATCTAGTAGAATCAAGTCATACCCGACAAAATGCGTCAGCTCCAGCTCTTCTATCCGATCAAGCGTCGTCACATCATAAGCATCGAGCTCTAGGACATTTTTCACCAGCTTCAAAATGCTCCGGTCGTCATCAACCACCAAAATACGATACTGTCTCATAATTTCCATTATAGCATACCTCTAGCGAACATCTCGTTTCAAGGTTAATAATATAGCAGAGCTCCAAACCAAGGCTAACCAGAACAGCTGTATTCCCAGCCCTGATAGATCTATTGAATGCTGAAGCCCTTCATACTCAAAAAGATTTAGGGTAGCCAGATCGGGCAGGTATTTTGCTTCCTTGATGAACGTTGCCAATAAACGGCTGAGACCAATCAGGAGAGGAAAGAGCACCGACACCGGCACAACCCAAGATTGAAAGAGCAGGGCGAGACCGGCAGCTAAAAGAGCCAGAAAAAGATTGCTGAGAAGACCAAAAGAGCTGTAGTAGAGAAATTTCCCCAGCAAGGACCAGCTAAAGTCTAGGTCAAATCGAGCCAGCATAACAAAGAAACAGCTACTTATAATGACACTATAGAGAACCAAGAGCAGCAAGAACAGAAAAAGGATTTTCCCAGCCAACCAAGCCCTTCTATTTGATACAGTTAGAAAATTCGTTCGCATCCCAGACTTGACAAACTCCTGGGCAAAATAGAGGGAAGTAAAGATGACAATGATAGGCTGCGCCAGATAGAGAGCATGCAAAGCCTCGCTCAGGGCCTTCATCTGGCCAACTGCTGTCTGACTGTAGTCAAGATTCATCAGAAAAAATGGAACGATTACCAGAGCCACCAAGGCTGCACCAAGAGCGAGATAGTAAGAACGGAACTTAATCCATTCACTTCTAAGCAGAGCTTTGATCATCAGTAGCGTCCTCCTAAATCCGTCTTCAAAAAGCGCAGAGAAGTCATACCGCCGATGACTAGTAACCATGCACCAAGTATCAAGAGTCCTTGCAAGGGATTGTTAGCATATTGGGAAGTTGGCGTTGCAGCAAACAACTCTCCTGCTGGCTGTGGCAAATAAGCCCCCCAACTCGTGTGAGCTGCCAGGTAGTTTCCCAGATTATAGATCTGTGGCACGAGAAAAAGCAGAGGAACTAGCATGGTCCGAGCCAATAAACCTAACAAAAATGAAAGGATTCCTAATAAGGTTAGAGATAAGGTTTTCCACAAAATCAAACTCCAAGTTGCCTGATTGAACAGAATCGGATCAAGCCCTTCCTTTCCTAAAGCCATATGCATGACCATATAACTAAAGTAGATTGATAAGAAGCTACTGGCAAGAGAAAAGCAAGCAAAGGTCATGAGTTTCCCTACAAGCAACTTCAGGCGGTTATTACAGGTCAAAAGACTGGTTCTCAAGCTATGAGACTGAAATTCCATAGCTCCCAAAATTCCAGCTAAGATGACCAAAACCATGCCTGCCATAGAGGCACCATTGAGACCTAGATATTCCAACGGGTCAATGGCTTCTGCCAGACCGGGAACCGTCTCAGGCGTGGCATCTAAGCCGACAGATAAATACTGTCGGCCCTCTAGCCAGGATACGGCAGGCACCAATAGCAGCATGAAGGCCATACTCACTTTGAAAGCCTTGGTTGAACGGATTTTCAACCATTCTGAATACAATAAAGACATCGTTTCTTTCATCTTAAACCTCCTCTGTCAAGTCAAAGAAGAGATCTTCTAGGCTGTCTGAATCTTGCAGCACCTCTTCCAATCGTCCCTGCTCAATAATGCGCCCATGATGAATCAAGACGACATCATCTGTCACCATTTGCACCTCTGACAGGATATGAGAAGATAGAAGTACCGTTTTCCCTAAATCAGCCTGCTGACGGATAAACTTTCTAAACCACTTGATCCCACTTGGATCCAGTCCATTGGTCGGCTCATCTAATATAAGAAACTGAGGATCACCCAGCAAAGCTGCTGCTAAACCCAAGCGTTGACCTTCCCCCAGAGACAGGCTTGACAAGAGGTCCTTCCTCTTATGAGCGATTCCAGTCATCTCCAAAACCTCATCGATCCGAGACTTGAAAATAGCATTACTCGCCGCAATAATCCGCAGGTGGTCATAGACCTTTCGATTTGGCAGACCGCCAATGCCGTCAAAGGCTGCACCTACCGTTCTGAGCGGATAGGTCATTGACTGATAGGTTTGCCCATCAAAAGTCGCAGTCCCAGACGTCGCCCGATCTAACCCCAAGAGAATCCTCAAGGTCGAACTTTTCCCTGCACCATTAGGACCCAAAAAAGCTGTAATCCGACCACTTCTAGCTGTAAAAGAAATATCTTTTAAAATCTGCTTACTGCCATGCTTTTTGCAGACTCCTTCTATTTTCACTATATGTTCCATACTGAACTCCTTTTGTTTTTTCTTTAGTATACAAGGACAAGTTCAGAGAAAGTTCAGACAATAAAAAAACTTGCCTCGCGACAAGTTTCTTTTCTTATTTTTCAACCGCATCCCAGAGCTGGCGGATGCTTTTTTTCTGCACGGGGTCGACAAAGTGTGGGGCGATTTCCACCAAAGATTGCAAGACAAAAGCTCGCTCAGCCACATAAGGATGAGGAACAATCAAATCTGGACTGTATAACTCTTCTTGTCCTATGTAAAGAATATCCAGATCAATCACACGAGGTCCCCATTTGATCTCCCGCACGCGCCCTAAATCCGCTTCGATAGCTAAGAGCGTCTGCATTAATTCCTCAGGATTGAGCCAAGTCTCAACTTCAACAACTTGATTGAGAAACGGATCCTGCTCAACGCCACCCCAAGGCTCTGTCTCGATACGACTTGATGCCTGCAAAATTCTTATATTTTGCTCTGCCATTTTTTCCAGAGCTGCATCTAGATTGGCAGCTGGGCTGCCTTGATTGCTTCCCAGAGCGATAAAGGCCTTCCGCTTTTGACGCACTAGCTTGACTGAGCAGGTCTCTAAAGGCAGCGGCACCGGTGCCCAAGGCTTCTTGACCTCCAAGCTGACCTTCTGCACTAAAGGGTGAGTCAGAAAAATCCGATCAATCAGCTTGTAAGCCAGCGTCTCAATCAAGTCTTCCTTGCTTTCCTGACACCAGCGGGTCAAATCCTGAGCCAATTCTCCATAGTGGATAGAAGCTGTCAGGTCGCCTGTTTTGGCAGCCCGTGTCATATCATAGTCCAAAATCAAATCCAGCACAAAACGCTGGCCCAATTCCTTCTCCGCTCCAAACAGACCGTGATAGGCATACACTTCCAAATCCTTAATGCGCAGCTGATCCATTCTTTTATCCTTTCTGATTCAAGTTTCTGCATTTCATCCTTGATAAAACTATCTAGCCTTTCCCGACACGCTCCACTACTGATAAGATCAATGTCCCATCAGTTTGTAAGCTTCATTTTTTAGGTCCTTATCCGTCGCTAAAACGCCACGCGCCGCTGTAGTAACCGTTGCAGTCCCAGGCTTCCTGACTCCCCGCATATTCATGCACATATGCTCAGCTTCCACCCAGACCAGAGCCCCTTGAGCACCCAGATAGTCCATCAAGGCCTCAGCAATCTCTACGGTCAATCGCTCTTGAATCTGCGGTTTCTTAGCATAGACTTCTACCGTTCGAGCCAGCTTGGACAAGCCTGCTACCCGACCATTAGGCACATAGGCGATGTGAACCTTCCCGTAAAATGGCAGGAAGTGGTGCTCACACATGGAATGAAAGAAAATATCCTTCTCCACCACCATATTATTGTCAATGATTTCAAAAGACTTGGATAGATGCTCCTCAGCCGTCTCGCCCAGCCCAGCAAAAATTTCCTGATACATCTTGGCAATGCGCTTTGGCGTCTCCTGCAAGCCTTCGCGATTTCCGTCTTCGCCAACCGCCTCAATAATCTGGGCAACTGCTGCTTCAATTTTCTTCGTGTCCATATTCACTCCTAGATTCTTTTTCTTTGTCAATGATATAGGCCCTGACCTGAGCCAAAAAATAAAGGGAGCCCGTAATCAGCAAGAGCTCATCGGTCCCATGCTCAGCTTTCAAATAAGCCTCTAAAAATCCCTGCCAATCAGCATAGTCCAAACCCTGCTCACCAGCCAGCTCCTCCATTTTTTCTTTGGAAAAGCTCCGTAGATCCGCAAAACTGGTCAAAATCAGTTGACTCTTGGGTACCTGCTTGAGCTGATCCACCATTTCCTCCAGAGACTTGGTCTGGATACAGCTAAAAAGGATTTTCTTATCCAAGTCTGGATAATGCTGGCTCAAGGTCCTCGTCAATCTCTCCATGGCATGTGGATTGTGGGCGCCATCAAGTAAGATCCGAGGCTGGTGCGAAATCTGCTCCATCCGACCCGGCCAGTTTGTCGCCAGTAAAGCGGCGCCAACTTGTTCTTTTGTTAAAAGCGGTAGCTGCTTGATTTGACAATAGAGGTCACAGAGCTCAATCGCCAAACCAGCGTTGTCTACCTGATGCTGTCCCAATAGAGGCGTCTGGTAAGGCTCCGCCTCCCGATAGGCATTGGAAAAGCTAAAATGTTCTCCTGAGTCAGTCCCGCCCAAGCTCTGAACTTGATAAGACTGCCCATAAACATAGTGGGGAGCTTGCATTTGATGAGCCTTGTCCTCAATGACCACTAGAGCTTCTGGCTCAATTCGTCCAGTCACCAAGGGCACATTTGGCTTGACAATCCCAGCCTTCTGCTCGGCAATTGCTGCCAGCGAATGCCCCAGCAGAGCCACATGATCTAAGCCAATAGTCGTAATGGCGGTCAGATCAGATCGGCAGACATTGGTACTGTCTAAAAGGCCACCCATGCCAACCTCCATAATGGCCACATCGACCCGCTCCTGAGCCAAATAATCATAGGCTAACGCCGTCATGATTTCAAACTCAGTCACTCCCTGCAAAACCTCATCGTTCGCTTGCTCTTCAAAGAGAGCTCGATAGATCTCTAGCAGGTGCGACAAATCTTGATTGGGAATAGACCGACCATTGATGGCGATTTGTTCATTGTAGCTGATCAAATAGGGGGAGGTAAAGGTTCCTACACGCAGACCCCGCATTTCCAAGAGTTGACGCAGGTGGGCAATGGTTGAGCCCTTCCCGTTGGTCCCCCCTATATGAATCACTGACAGCTGCAAATGAGGATTTCCCCGCAGCGCCAGCATCCGCTCCATTCGTTCAAGTCCAAAGTTGGGACTATCCGTTCGATAGGCTTCCAGCCAGCTTAAATCTGGCAATTCTTCTTTTATCATAGTCACTTATACTGCCGTAAATTTAGATCTTCCATTTTCTGAGCCAGTCGAATAGCATCGCCAATCTCGGCTGCCATCCGGTGGGCTCCCACATCATGCACTCGGACAGCCTCGACACCCTGACTAGCTGCAATGCTGGTCAAATGAGCTGAAGCTAGGTCTCTGTTTTGAAAACCAGCTGCCGTCTCTGGGTCAGTCTCAAAACCATTTTCCTCCAAGATATTGACCAAAAATCGCTTGCGAGAGACACCCAGAAAAATGGGAAAGCCAGCCTGATGAATGCTATCCAACTCCTGTAAGAGCAAGAGATTTTCCCGCTTTGTTAAACCAAAGCCAATCCCTGGATCTAGCATGATTTGCTCCCGCTCCAGCCCAGCTTGCTCAGCTCTTGCCAGTGTCTTTTCAAAAAATGCCCACATGAGCGCCTGAATATCCAGCTGCTCAAAATTTGCTAATTCTGACTCGGTAAAAGCTGGCTCAAAGCCGAAAGTCGGAAAGATTTTCGAACTGGTGTGTTGGGGCCGGGCCATGACTGGATTGAACATGGCAATAACTGGCGCTCCAGCCTTGGCAGCCACAACTACCATTCTCTCATCACCCAAGAGTCCCGTGATATCATTGATGATATTGGCTCCAGCGGCCAAAGCTGCTTCGGCAACTGGTGCCTTCCAAGTATCTACAGAAATGAGAATATCAGTCTCCCGACGAAGAGCCTCAATGACTGGTACCACACGACCTATCTCCGCTTCGATGTCCACAAAATGGCTGCCCGGACGAGTCGACTCACCACCGATATCCAGCAGATGAGCTCCCTGAGCTATCATCTTGCGTGCTTGCTCCAGAGCCTTTTCCACCGTATTATATTTGCCCCCATCCGAAAAGGAATCTGGGGTAACATTAAGGATCCCACAAAGAGCTGTCTTGCCCTCTGGAGCAAGTTGTCTTAGATTCATCGTATTTCCTTTCCCCTTGCTACTACTGCCTTTCAACAAAAAAGGCACACCCATCTAGTGTACCGCAAAGCCAACAGCAGATGCAGCATCAGTTTTACAAACTGCACTTGATCCTACAAGCAGTCCTCTCAGACTCTTGTTTCATTTATCATTTTACCACAATTCCGCTATTTAAGAAAACACTTTTTACAAACAGAAAGGCAAAAGGAGAATCAGAAGTAAATTCCGAAGAAGATGAGCCAGTAAGGACAATTCCAGAGATCCAACCCAAGCTTTTAAGAGCCGGACAAAAGCCATGCCTAAGCTTAGATAAATTAGAAAACAAGATGATTCTCCGGGATTTCTCAGGAAAGCAAAGAGAGTGATTCCCAAGGCAATACACCAACTCTTTCTGTATTTCATCTGTCTGTTTTGCTTAGCCTGTGATGACATCCCAAATAAATCCATGCCAAGCAATAGCAAGGAGGAGGTGGAAAAACTGTTTGAGATAAGCTGCTGCAAAGATGTTAGCTCCGAACCCGACTGCCCACAAAGTAGAACGAGACTCGCTGCGTTGCTTGCAATCATTAAAAAATAAAGGCAACGTAAGTGCTGAAACCGCTTGGAAGCCCGTAGCTCTATCTTAAAATCCCGCCACTCACGAGAAAAGTAAGAGACATACCCTAAAAGAATGAGCAAAAACAGAGAGATAAAAAGCAAGTTAGGCCTTGATAAAGCGAAACGATTGGTCATCGGATGAACCAAAAGCAGCAAGACCGATTGCATTAGCATAACTACTAATAATATTTGGATAGATTTTTGAAATGTGAGCCTCATTTTTTACTCCCTAAAGCTAAGATACAATTCTCATTATAGAACAAAAGATTCGCTTTGCTAGCTCCATGTCCTCAAAAGTCACTTTTTATCCCTGAAATGTCAAAAAGAGGTCAATCTGACCTCTTCATCCATGAATGATATCTAGTTAACTTTGTGAAATAATCATCACCAAAATAGCAATGGCATTCCGTAACATATGGGCTAAAATTCCCATTTCCAAACGCTTAGTCTGGTGAACCACCAAAGCTAGAACGCCCCCCATACCAGCATAAAGGACAAAACTACCGATGTTGGTCGGACCGTGGAAAAAACCAAAAAGGATAGAACCAACTATCAGACCAATCAACTCATGCTTTGGAAACAGCTTTTGGGGAATCAAACCACGGAAAATAATCTCTTCCAAAATTGGCGCTGAAAAAACAGCTCCCACAATAAGCAAAACAACGGGCGTACTCTGAAACAAGTTTTGCAAAGCAGTTTGATTGGCTGTCGTTCCTGAAAGTTGGCCCTCTAGAACCATAATAATCGCAGCAAAAATACTAACTCCGAAAGTTATCAGATAGGATAATACTAGCCAGATCACTGATTTTAAATTAAAAAAACTAAAATCAAGGGTCAGTAAGCCTTCTTTTTTAGCCATTCGCAGGGCATAAAAAATGATCACAAAATAAATCATCAGAACAAGTAAAGTGTTTCCCAGTGAGAAACTTTGATCTCGACCTTTGTAAAACTGGATCAGTACAAAAGGAACTTGAGTCTGTACGGCTAAAAACAAAGCCAGTAAACTATATTCTACTTTTTGCAAAAAAATTTTCATTTCTTCCTCCTTTTACTTAGTATATCGAATTTTTCCCTTCCTGTACAGCTAAGAGCCCTGTAAAATCAAAAAATGCGCCATCATGCTCACTAGGAAACTCCTTCCCTAAGCTGTTGATTCGATATAACAACAAAATGGGTCTCTGAAACCTCCAGTTGTATTCTAACTGTGCCCCTCCGTCCAAGCTAACAAAAAAGAAGAGAATACAAGATTCTCTTCCTGATAGACTTTTATATGTAAACTCAAGCAAGTTCTTATGATTCTACGCTTGTTTCAACTTCTTCAGTCTCTGCTGTTTCCACAACTTCGTCAATGATTTCAACTTCATTGATTGCTTGTGGTTCCAAGTTACGGTAACGAGCCATACCAGTACCGGCTGGGATAATTTTACCGATGATAACATTTTCCTTGAGTCCGAGCAGGTGATCCTTCTTACCACGGATAGCCGCATCTGTCAGGACACGAGTTGTTTCTTGGAAGGAAGCTGCAGACAGGAAGCTGTTAGTTTCAAGGGAAGCTTTGGTGATTCCCATGAGGACTGGACGAGCTGTCGCAGGCACTCCGCCTGAGATAACCACATCCCGGTTAGCATCTGTAAAGTCTGTGATATCCATAAGAGTTCCCATGAGGAGATCTGTATCACCTGGATCCATGACGCGCACCTTGCGAATCATTTGACGAACCATTACCTCGATGTGTTTGTCACCGATTTCTACCCCTTGGCTACGGTAAACTTTTTGTACCTCAGCAAGCAGGTAAGTTTCAACAGACAAGACATCGCGGACAGCCAACAAGTGCTTAGGTTGGATAGAACCTTCGGTCAAGGCAGCACCGCGGGAAACTTGGTCACCCACTTCTACCTTCATGCGGGCTGTAAATGGCACCACGTATTCACCTTCGCCAGTTGCACCTTTGACAAAGACTTTCTTAGTCCGAGTAGATGCATCTTCTTCGATAGCAGTAACTTCACCCTTGACTTCAGTGATGACCGCTTCCCCTTTCGGATTGCGGGCTTCAAAGATTTCTTGGACACGAGGAAGACCCTGAGTGATATCGGTATTTGAGGCAACCCCACCCGTGTGGAAGGTACGCATTGTAAGCTGTGTACCAGGTTCCCCGATAGATTGGGCAGCGATGGTTCCGACTGCTTCACCGACTTCAACCGCATCACCAGTCGCCAAATTGATACCGTAACAGTGACGGCAGACACCGTGGCGAGTGTTACATGTAAAGACGGAACGAATCGTCACTTCTTCAACACCAGCATTGACAATCTCTCGCGCCTTATCTTCGGTAATCAATTCATTTGGACCGATGATAACTGCGCCAGTTTCTGGGTGTTTAACCGTCTTCTTAGTGTAACGGCCATTGAGACGCTCTTCCAGAGACTCGATCATTTCCTTGCCTTCTGTGATAGAAGTGATAAGAAGTCCACGATCTGTACCACAGTCATCCTCACGGATAATCACATCTTGGGCAACGTCAACCAGACGGCGAGTCAAGTAACCTGAGTCGGCTGTCTTGAGGGCCGTATCGGTCATACCTTTACGGGCACCGTGAGTTGAGAAGAACATTTCCAATACAGACAAACCTTCGCGGAAGTTTGAAAGAATTGGCAATTCCATGATACGTCCGTTCGGAGCCGCCATCAGACCACGCATACCGGCAAGCTGTGAGAAGTTCGAGATGTTACCACGGGCTCCAGAGTCCATCATCATAACGATTGGATTCTTCGGATCTTGGTTGGCAACCAAGCGTTTCTCCAGTTTTTCACGGGCAGCACGCCACTCAGCAGTAACTGCATTGTAGCGCTCATCGTCAGTAATCATACCACGACGGAATTGCTTGGTGATTTGTTCTACACGCTTGTGAGACTCTTCAATGATCTCTGCCTTGTCTTCCACAACTGGAATGTCAGCAATACCCACTGTCAAACCAGCCAGCGTAGAATGGTGGTAACCTAGGTCTTTCAAGCGGTCCAGCAGGGCAGATGTTTCTGTAGTGCGGAAGCGTTTGAAGATTTCAGCGATGATATTTCCTAGATTTTTCTTCTTAAACGGAATATTTAGCTCTAGGGCTTCAATGGCAGACTTGATGTCTTTACCTGGCTCCAAGAAGTATTTAGCTGGAACACCTTCTGTCAAGTTAGCATTCGTTGGCTCTTGCAGGTAAGGCAGCTCTTCTGGCATGATATCGTTGAAGAGAATCTTACCTACTGTGGTCATGAGGATCTTGTGTTTTTGATCTTCTGTCCAAGGTTTGTTGAGGCTATCTGTCGCGATACCCACACGAGTGTGCAAGTGGACATAGCCATTACGCAAGGCCATCACGGCTTCATCACGGTCCTTAAAGACCATACCTTCGCCTTCGCGACCTGCTTCTTCCATGGTCAGGTAGTAGTTACCCAAGACCATATCCTGAGATGGTGTTACAACCGGTTTTCCGTCTTTCGGATTCAAGATGTGCTCAGCAGCCAGCATGAGGATACGAGCTTCAGCCTGTGCTTCTTCAGACAATGGAACGTGAATGGCCATTTGGTCACCGTCAAAGTCGGCATTGTAGGCTTCACAGACCAGTGGGTGCAAGCGAAGAGCTTTACCGTCGATTAGAACTGGCTCAAAGGCTTGGATCCCCAAACGGTGAAGGGTCGGTGCGCGGTTAAGGAGCACTGGGTGTTCTTTGATAACATCTTCCAAGACATCCCAGATGCGCTCATCGCCACGCTCTACCATGCGCTTGGCAGCTTTCACATTCTGTGCATAATCACGGGCAACAATTTCCCGCATGACAAATGGCTTGAAGAGCTCGATGGCCATCTCGCGTGGCACACCACATTGATACATTTTCAATGTCGGACCAACGGCGATAACGGAACGTCCTGAGAAGTCAACCCGTTTACCCAGCAAGTTTTGACGGAAGCGACCTTGTTTACCTTTGAGCATGTGGCTCAAAGATTTAAGCGGACGGCTACCTGGACCTGTAATCGGACGACCACGGCGACCGTTGTCAATCAAAGCATCCACCGCTTCTTGCAGCATCCGTTTCTCATTTTGAACGATGATACCTGGTGCATTCAACTCAAGCAAACGAGCCAAACGGTTGTTCCGGTTGATAACACGGCGGTAAAGGTCGTTCAAGTCAGATGAGGCAAAGCGCCCACCATCCAGCTGCAACATTGGACGCAAATCTGGCGGAATGACTGGCAGGATGTTGAGAATCATCCATTCTGGCTTATTGCCAGAGCGGTAGAAGGCATCCAAAACGTCCAAACGACGAATAGCCTTGATTCGTTTTTGGCCAGAAGCTGTTTTCAATTCTTCCTTGAGAGCCGCAATTTCTGTTTCTAGATCCACTTGTTTCAACAAGTCTTGGATCGCTTCTGCTCCCATTTTAGCGACGAATGAACCTGCACCATATTCACGGAGACGCTCGCGGTACTCACGCTCTGTCATGATAGACTTATGCTCCAGTGGTGTTTCCTTAGGATCAATCACCACATAAGCCGCGAAATAAATGACTTCTTCCAAGGCGCGCGGGCTCATATCCAGAGTCAAGCCCATTCGGCTTGGGATTCCCTTAAAATACCAGATATGAGAAACTGGTGCTTTGAGCTCAATGTGGCCCATACGTTCACGGCGAACCTTGGTCCGTGTTACTTCAACACCACAGCGGTCACAAATAATCCCTTTGTAACGAATCCGTTTGTATTTACCGCAGGCACACTCCCAATCCTTGGTTGGCCCGAAGATCACCTCGTCAAAGAGGCCTTCACGTTCTGGCTTCAAGGTCCGGTAATTGATTGTCTCAGGCTTCTTCACTTCTCCGTAAGACCATGAACGGACCTTACTTGGAGAAGCTAGGGTGATTTGCATACTTTTAAATCGATTTACATCAACCACTATTTCTTACCTTTCTTATTTATCTAATCAGCGACGAATTATTTTTCTTCATTTCCTTCAGCATCAAAAGCTGCTTTAGCTTCTTGAGCCTGTTTTTGACGTGCTTTTTCCAGATCGTCCACATGGATCACATCTTCATCCATGTCTTCATCCAAGTCACGAAGTTCTACTTCTTGGTCATCTTCGTCAAGGACACGCATGTCAAGACCAAGAGATTGCAATTCTTTCACAAGAACTCGGAAGGATTCTGGCACACCTGGTTTTGGAATTGGTTTCCCTTTAGTAATCGCTTCATAAGCTTTCAAACGTCCGTTGATATCGTCAGACTTGTAAGTCAAGATTTCTTGAAGTACGTTTGACGCACCGTAAGCCTCTAAGGCCCAAACTTCCATCTCACCGAAACGTTGTCCACCAAACTGAGCTTTACCTCCGAGTGGCTGTTGGGTAACGGTTGAGTATGGACCAACTGAGCGGGCGTGGAGCTTATCGTCAACCATGTGGTGGAGCTTGATCATGTACATGACACCGACAGAAACGCGGTTATCAAATGGCTCACCAGTACGTCCATCATAAAGAATCGTCTTAGCATCGCTATCCATACCAGCTTCACGAACTGTAGACCAGAGATCTTCTGAGCTTGCTCCGTCAAAGACCGGTGTTGCAATGTGGATGCCCAAGTTACGAGCTGCCATACCAAGGTGGAGTTCCATAACCTGACCGATATTCATACGGGATGGCACCCCAAGTGGGTTCAACATGATATCAACTGGTGTTCCGTCTGGCAAGTATGGCATGTCTTCCACAGGAACGATACGGGATACAACCCCTTTGTTTCCGTGACGTCCGGCCATCTTATCTCCGACCTTGATCTTCCGTTTTTGAGCGATGTAGACGCGAACCAGCATGTTAACACCTGATTGCAACTCATCACCGTTTGCACGAGTAAAGATCTTAACATCGCGAACGACACCATCGGCACCGTGAGGTACACGAAGAGAAGTGTCACGTACTTCACGAGACTTATCACCAAAGATAGCGTGCAAGAGACGTTCTTCAGCTGAAAGGTCTTTTTCACCTTTAGGTGTGACTTTACCTACAAGGATGTCGCCTTCCTTAACTTCCGCACCGATACGGATAATCCCCATTTCGTCAAGGTCTTTAAGGGCATCTTCACCGACATTCGGAATTTCGCGAGTGATTTCTTCAGGCCCAAGCTTTGTATCGCGTGTTTCTGATTCGTATTCTTCGAGGTGGACAGATGTATAGACATCATCCTTGACCAGACGCTCACTCATGATAACCGCATCCTCGAAGTTGTAACCTTCCCATGTCATGTAGGCAACGATTGGGTTTTGTCCCAGAGCCATTTCTCCATTTTCCATAGAAGGTCCGTCAGCGATAAAGTCGCCTTTTTCAACGACATCGCCAACTTTTACAAGGGTGCGTTGGTTGTAGGCAGTTCCTGAGTTTGAACGGCGGAATTTTTGGATGTGGTACACATCTAGTGAACCGTCTTCGCGACGAACTTCTACCTTATCCGCATCCGCATAGGTAACCTTACCATCATACTGAGCAATAACCGCCGCACCAGAATCGTGGGCAGCTTGGTATTCCATACCAGTACCGACATAAGGCGCTTTTGGATCAATCAAAGGCACGGCCTGACGTTGCATGTTAGCACCCATGAGGGCACGGTTGGAGTCATCATTTTCCAAGAAAGGAATACATGCTGTCGCTACGGCAACTACCTGCTTAGGCGATACATCCATGTAATCTACTTGGTCTGAAGGGAATTCTTGGTTATTACCTTGGTGGCGTCCCATAACGATAGGCTCTGCAAAGCCGCCTTTTTCATTCAGTTTAGAGTTGGCCTGAGCTACGATAAATTCATCTTCCTCGTCAGCTGTCAGCCAAACGATTTCGTTGGTTACCACACCAGCTTCACGGTCTACCTTACGGTAAGGTGTTTGAATAAATCCGTATTTGTTAAGGTGTCCGTAAGAAGACAAGTTATTGATCAAACCGATGTTTGGTCCTTCAGGCGTTTCAATCGGACACATACGACCATAGTGAGTATAGTGCACGTCCCGCACTTCATAACCAGCGCGGTCACGTGTCAAACCACCAGGTCCCAAGGCAGAAAGACGACGCTTGTGAGAAAGCTCAGACAGCGGATTGTGTTGGTCCATGAACTGAGACAACTGTGAAGAACCAAAGAATTCTTTAATGGCTGCAGTTACTGGACGAATATTAATGATTTGTTGCGGTGTAAGGACTTCATTATCTTGAACAGACATCCGTTCACGAACATTACGCTCCATCCGAGAAAGGCCAAGTCGAACTTGGTTGGCCAAAAGTTCACCAACTGCACGAATACGACGGTTCCCCAAGTGGTCAATATCATCCACACGACCGATACCTTCTGCCAAGTTGAGGAAATAGCTCATTTCAGCCAAGATGTCAGCTGGCGTTACAGTTCGAACCTTGTCAGATGGATTCGCATTGCCAATGATCGTCACAACACGGTCTGGATCGCTTGGTGCGACGACCTTGAACTTCTGCAATTCTACAGGCTCCGTCAAGACAGCTGAGTCGTTTGGAATATAAGTGATCTTGTTCAAACCATTGTCCAGTTGCTCTGCAATGCTGTCAATCACACTGCGAGTCATAACCGTACCAGCTTCGACAAGAATTTCACCTGTTTCAGCATCTACCAGATGTTCTGCCAATGTTTGATTGAGCAGACGGTTCTTGATGTTGAGCTTCTTGTTAATCTTGTAACGACCAACGGCTGCCAAGTCATAACGATGTGGATCAAAGAAACGAGCCACAAGCAGAGAACGAGAACTTTCAGCCGTCTTAGGCTCACCTGGACGAAGACGCTCATAGATTTCTTTCAGAGCTTCATCCGTACGAGAGTCCATTGGATTCTTGTGGATATCTTTTTCGATGGTGTTGCGCACCAAGTCGCTGTCACCAAAGATGTCCAAGATCTCATCATCACCTGAGAAACCAAGCGCACGAACCAAAGTAGTAAACGGAATTTTACGAGTCCGGTCAATACGAGTATAGGCGATATCTTTTGAGTCTGTTTCTAGCTCCAACCAAGCTCCGCGGTTAGGAATAACGGTTGAGCCGTAGCCAACTTTACCGTTTTTATCAACTTTATCGTTGAAGTAGACCCCTGGCGAACGCACCAACTGGGATACGATAATCCGCTCACCACCGTTGATGATGAAGGTTCCCATTTCAGTCATAATAGGGAAATCACCAAAGAAGACTTCCTGAGTCTTGATTTCACCAGTTTCCTTGTTAATCAGACGGAAGGTCACAAAGATTGGCGCTGAGTAGCTAGCATCGTGGATACGAGCTTCTTCCAGCGTATATTTAGGCTCACGGATTTCATAGCCGACAAATTCCAATTCCATGGTGTCGGTAAAGTTTGAAATAGGAAGCACATCCTCGAAGACTTCTTTCAAACCATGGTCCAAGAAATCTTTAAACGAGTCTGTTTGAATTTCAATCAAGTTTGGTAAATCAAGAACTTCTTTAATTCTTGAAAAACTACGACGGGTCCGATGTTTCCCGTATTGAACGTCATGTCCTGCCAAGTTTCTAACTCCTTTTTTATAAAGTACAGAGGGAGGGAATCGGAGAAAATTGAGATTTTCTGATTATTGAAATACTAACCATTTGCCTCTCATATCACACTCTTCTTCACTCTTACCAAGGGGAGACCCCTTCTACGCCATTGACTCTCGTCAAAACAGCTACAATCAGTCCTTTTTGCTAAGTTTTTAGAATCTTTAAGTTTGCGTTACAAATCCTAGAATTCTGAAAAATAGACACAAAAAGAGCAGCTAAATCTGACTTATAAAAAGTTTGATTTAACTGCTGCAAGCTTTAATCGGACAATATTTCAATTAAAGCACACGACAAATTATTGATACTATTATACCGTATTTATCTAGAAATTGCAAGGCTTTCCTCTTCTTTCTGAAAAGTTGAAAAGCCGTTTTTGATGTCCTAGTTTCCCTGTCGGTTACTGCTGGAATTAGTCCCATTATTGGAATTCGGATTAGAGCTAAAGTTAGAACCAGAATTAGAGGTATAACCACCCAAAATTGCTCCCCAAGCTTTCTGATAATCCGCATCTGATGCGCCGATACCAAAGCGATAGCTCGTCGTTGGAGCGCCATTCTTAGCCCAGTAGCTAGGAACAGTCGGACCGCTTAGATTGATGGAACGGCCATTGATTGTGACGGTTCCTGGTCTTTCTCCAGTAGACTTGAGAACATCAGACTTGATAACGCTCGAATCAAGATTGAACTTCTCTCCGATTCCCCAGGCACTTGGATCCGCCTCATAAATGGCATTGGCTAGATAGGCCATATAGGCCGCATTATTATTGTAGCCTGTCAGGGCAGCCATAGAAGTATTGTCGTCATGACCAATCCAGCCTCCAAGGGTCATCCGAGGAGTAGAAAGCATGAGCCACATATCACCATTGCTGTTAGTTGTACCTGTCTTACCAATCCAGTCTGCACCTGCCAAGGTACCATTGACTTGACCAATCCTTGATTTAAAGGTCGTAGTTGCACCAGAGTTGAGCACACCTCGCATCAAGCTTTGCATAATCGTTGCAGTAGCAGGCGAATACACCTGAACTGGTTTTGCCTTATGCTCATAAACCACCTTGCCGTCAGGAGCTGTGATCTTTTCAATCATATATTTTTCTTGATAAGAACCGTTATTCGCCAAGGTCTGGAAACCGTTGGTGTGCTGGGCAACCGAAACCTCGATTCCCCCACCCATTGGTAGACTTTCAATGTCATAGTTGTCAATATGGTAGCCCATTTTTTCCATATAGCCTCGGACATTTACACCCTTCTCACGAAGTGCACGATAGGTCCAATAAGCTGGAATATTCCAAGAAGTATTGAGGGCTTCCTGCAGGTCCATCATGCCTGTCCCGCGACTATCCACGTGCATAATCGGCTCACCGCTAGAGAAGTTCGTCGGATAATTGGAAAGTACGCTCGCGCTTCCCATCAGCCCTTGGTCAATGGCGATCCCATAAGCTAAAATCGGCTTGATAGTCGAACCAGGAGATCTTTCCGTATCAAAAGCATGGTTGTTTTGATTAGAACTATAGTCTCTACCACCGACAAAACCAATAATGGCTCCTGTTTTATTGTCCTGAAGGACATTTCCAACCTCGACCATTCCTGTCCCATCATCCAAGAGACCACCGTAGTTGGCAACAGCATTCTGCATCGCCTGATGAATAGAATGATTGATGGTTGTTGTGACCGTATAGCCACCCTCGCTCAGCTCTTTTCGAGCTAACTCTTGATAAGCTTCAACCGTTGCATTATTTTTTAATTCTTGCTGGGATACATTGTCCCGCTGAATTAAATACTGGTACATGGCCGTCTGTGCTTCTGAAAAAGCTGTATGGTAGAGGTAACTATGCGAGCTCTTTTGAAGGCTCTCAGTCGGCTTAAAATCTTGCGTCAGATCATAGTCTTTGTACTGCTGATAGTCTGCCTCACTCAGTCGACCTGTACGGTACATATTATACAAAACATTCCGAGCCCGCTCTAGACCTAAAGCCATATCATCTGGACTCTTCATGCTACCATCAGAGGCATAGGGCGAATAGACAATCGGGCTCTGAGGCAATCCTGCAATAAACGCAGCCTGCGGAATGCTCAAATCCTTGGCTGATACACCAAAAATCCCTTGAGCTGCTTCTTCCACTCCAGCAATATTTTGTCCTTTGTTATTCCGGCCAAAAGGTGCCACATTCAAATAAGCAGTCAGAATGTCATCCTTAGACATATAGCGTTCCAAAGCCAAGGCATCAACAATCTCTACTGCCTTCCGCTTGAAAGTCGGAGCATCTCCCACAACCTGCTGCTTGATCAACTGCTGAGTTAAGGTCGAGCCCCCGCTGGATGAACCAACTCCAACTACAGAACCCAAGGTTGCCCGCAGAACCGCCTTGGGCACAACACCATTGTGAGTTTCAAAGTTTTCATCTTCCGTCGCAATGATAGCATTTTTGACATTATCCGAAATCGCATCGCTGGCAACTGGGATCCGCAACAAATCATTATCGATTTCAGAAATCAACTCTCCGTTAGCATAGGTCAGCTTCGAAATCCCAGAAATCTTATTGACCTGACTTACCAGCTCCTCCTGCTTCGGCACGGAGACATCACTAAAAAGGCTGGCGGCATAGCCCAATCCGAGTCCAGCCCCCAATACTATTCCAAAAAAGATAAATACAAAAGCGACATTTAAGAGTAGTTTTACTGTCCGAAAAATAACGGAAACAATATCAAGTACCGACCATGTCTCTCCTTTTGGCTTAGACGTCTTAGCAGGTGAGGGTTCCCCCTTACCAAACTGTTTTAACTTTTTTATAAATGGTTTCAACATAGATTCTCCTTATCGACTATTATAGCAAACATCAGCAGATTATATCAAGAAAGAGCTAATTCTAGCGCTTTTACAGGAATTATTTTCTGGCTACTCATTGCTATTTGTCGCGTTTGTGATACAATAGAGGGATAAAACAAAAAAATACTTGAGCAAGGGCAAAATCCTTTGCTATCTTAGAAAAGGAGAGACAACTATGCACATTTTTGATGAGCTGCAAGAGCGTGGTTTGATTTTTCAAACGACTGATGAAGAAGCTTTGCGTAAAGCCTTAGAAGAAGGGCAGGTCTCTTATTATACTGGATACGATCCAACAGCGGACAGTCTGCACTTAGGTCACTTGGTAGCTATTTTGACCAGTCGCCGCTTACAGTTAGCTGGTCACAAACCTTATGCCCTCGTCGGTGGTGCAACGGGTCTGATTGGTGACCCATCCTTTAAAGATGCGGAGCGTAGCCTGCAAACCAAGGAAACTGTCGATGGCTGGGTTCAGTCTATCCAAGGCCAACTGTCACGCTTTCTTGACTTTGAAAATGGCGAAAACAAAGCTGTCATGGTCAACAACTACGACTGGTTTGGCAGCATCAGCTTCATTGACTTCCTCCGTGATGTTGGTAAATACTTCACTGTCAACTACATGATGAGCAAGGAATCCGTAAAAAAACGGATTGAAACAGGGATTTCTTACACAGAGTTTGCTTACCAAATCATGCAAGGTTACGACTTCTTTGTCCTTAACCAAGACCACAATGTTACCCTGCAAATCGGTGGTTCTGACCAGTGGGGAAATATGACAGCTGGTACCGAATTGCTTCGTCGTAAGGCTGACAAGACAGGTCACGTCATCACTGTTCCCCTTATCACGGATGCGACTGGTAAGAAATTTGGTAAATCAGAAGGAAATGCTGTTTGGCTCAATGCTGACAAGACTTCTCCATACGAAATGTACCAATTCTGGATGAATGTTATGGACGCTGACGCTGTTCGCTTCTTGAAGATCTTTACTTTCTTGTCACTCGATGAGATTGAAGACATCCGTAAACAGTTTGAAGCAGCTCCACACGAACGCTTGGCTCAAAAAGTCCTCGCTCGTGAAGTTGTAACTCTTGTCCACGGCGAAGAGGCCTACAAGGAAGCCCTCAATATTACCGAGCAACTCTTTGCAGGAAATATCAAAAACCTTTCTGTCAAAGAACTCAAGCAAGGACTTCGTGGTGTGCCAAACTACCAAGTTCAAGCAGACGAAAACCACAATATCGTGGAAATCCTCGTGTCATCTGGCGTGGTCAACTCAAAACGCCAAGCCCGTGAAGATGTCCAGAATGGAGCCATCTACGTAAATGGCGACCGCATCCAAGACCTTGACTATATCTTGAGTGACGCAGATAAGTTAGAAAACGAACTGACTGTTATCCGCCGCGGTAAGAAAAAATACTTTGTATTGACTTACTAAACTGTTCAACATTTATCTATAAACAAAGGAGTTAACCTCGAGAAAGGTAACTCCTTTTTGCTGTTAATAACTCTCATCTATCTATTTTTAATAGACAGACTACGCAAGACAATGCGCAAGGTTGTTAGATTATGTAAGATAGAGAGATTTGAAGGACTGAGCCAATTAAACAAGCCAAAGCCAATCAAACTACTATTTACGACAATGGTATCTTGAATATTCTTCTTGATGAGTATTTGCAAAGATGATGATAGCGAATCCAACTCTTGGAAGAAATCCAAGCGATTATCTAACAATAAGATATCACTCATCTGCTTAGAAATATCTGCACTTTCATTCATCACAACACCAATATCCGCAAGGGTTAGAGCTGCCGAGTCATTCAGGCCATCTCCGACCATTAAGACAGCATGACCAGATTGCTGTAACTCCTGCACCAATTCAAATTTTCCATCAGGTTTCAAATCTGTATAAACTTGATCAAACGGCAAATCTTTTACAAGTTCTTCCGTTCTAACCAAGGTATCACCTGTTGCTAAAATCAGTTTCTTTCCTTGAGCTTTGAGCTTTTCTAAGGCAACTTTTGCTTCTTTTCTCAAAGGAGTATGGATACAGAACATCCCAATAAGATCATTGCGATAGCCCAAGAACAGTAGATTGTAGTGATTCTTATATTCTTCGATCAGGGCATTTTGTTCAGGACTAATATTGATTTGCTCGTCTTGCATCAGGACAAAATTTCCGATGACAACCGATTCACCATCAATATGGGACTTAATTCCCTTGCTTGCAATATATTGGAGTTTCCCATGCATTTCCTCATGTTCAATTCCCTCTATCTCAGCTTGCTTGACAATGGCATTAGCGATAGGATGATAGATGTGCTCCTCAAGACAGGCACTGATTCTGAGAATATCTTCCTCACTATAGTCTCCAAAAGGTAACACCTTTTCAACTATAGGATAGCTAGTTGTGATTGTCCCCGTCTTATCAAATAAGAAGGTATCGACTTCCAGATATTTCTCCAGAACATCCCCATCCTTAATCACCATTTCACGATTCAAACCCTCCTTGATAGCCGTTAAATAAGCTACAGGAGTAGAGATTTTCAAAGCGCAGGAGAAATCGACCAATAAGAAAGAAATAGCCTTAGAAAAAGAACCTGTTAATAGGTAAGTCAGACCAGCACCCAAGAAATTATATTTGACGACCTTATCCGCCATCTTGATGAAATAGCGTTGTTTCGTTTTCTTGTTTTCTTCAGATTTCTTCATCAACTCAATTAGCTGTAAAATACGGCTGTTCATCTGATTATCGGTTACACGAATGCGTAACTCTCCAGTTTCTAATACTGTATTTGCACAAACCAAATCAGACTCTCTTTTTTCAACTGGAAAACTCTCTCCTGTCAAGGAGCTTTCGTTGACCATACCTAAACCTGAAACTACTTGTCCATCAAACAGAATTTCATTTCCTTGAGATAGGACCAAGACATCTCCTATTTGAACATCGGAACTCTTGATACTAACAACCGTATCCCCCTGTACTAGAAATACATCGCTCTCTTTTGCAAGAAGGCTTTGTTCTAAATCTGTTGCAGTTTTTTTCAAGGACCACTGATCTAAATGATTCCCCAAATCAAGCATAAACATGATATTGCTAGCCGTCTTAGATTGGTTCATAAACAAGGACAATAAAATCGCCGAACAGTCCAGGACCTCCATCGTTAGTTCCTTGCGCGCTAGTGTTTGATAAGCTTCTCTAATATAGCCAAAAGCCTGATAACAAGTCCATATATAGCGAATAGGATACGGCACAAAACTACGAAAAAGTATACGCTTAATCGCTGCACCTGAAACAATAGAATAAGCACTCTCTTCTCTACGAATGGGAAGAGTCATCAACTCAGAAACTTTCCCTTTATCAATTCTTTTTAAAAAGGCTTCTGCATTGTCTAATACAGAGAAGCCTTCTTTTATACGTAGAGTAAAGTGCTGTTGATCCATGTAAAACTGGATGGACTCAATCCCCTTTTCATCTCTCGCCAAGGAACGAAGATAGTCTTGAATATCCAAGGTGAGTGAAAAAGAAGATGATAGTCGGATATGTTGGTATCCTCTATGTAGCACTTTAAAAGACATATTATTCCCCTATAAGGCTATCTAATTGCTCTTCTTTTTTCTCTTGCTCGTACAAATATTTGGCATCTTGCAAGACATCGTCTCCATGTTGTTTCACAACAGAAACAGATGCATCTAGCCCGTCTTTCAACTTGTAAGCCTTAGCCAAAGCTTTAGAATAACCTTTTTTAGCTTCCTTACTTGCTAAGATTTTCAAGCCAAGGGTACCAAATGCGACACCACCCAAAAATAGTGAAGATTTTTTCGCAACTTTTGCAACGGTTAATACTTCTTTTAACATACTTATTTCCTCCTTATCATTATTATATAGAAATTTAGATATAAAAGCAATTTCATTTTATAAATTGGAGAATTAGTTTTATTTCTACTGAATCTCCCATCTACTTACTCCTAAAGTTGCTTTCACTTGTCTCTTTTGATACACTTAAACTATGAATACAAACCTCAAACCCAAACTCCAGCGTTTTGCCACAGCGACCGCTTTTGCCTGTCCCATCTGCAAGGAAGAGCTGCAGCTGATGGATAGCAGCCTTAAATGCCAACATCGGCATTCTTATGACTTGGCTAAGTTTGGCTATGTAAATCTAGCACCTCAAATCAAGCAGCCCAAAGACTACGATAAGGCCAGTTTTCAAAATCGGCAGTTGATCTTAGAAGCAGGATTCTACCAAGCTATCTTAGAGGCTGTCTCAAACTTGCTTGCAAGCTCAGAATCTGCTAAAACAGTCTTAGATATTGGATGCGGTGAGGGCTTCTACTCTCGTAAACTCCAAGAAACCCATCCCCAAAAAACCTTCTATGCTTTCGATATTTCAAAAGATTCCATTCAGTTGGCGGCCAAGAGCGACAGCTCTTTCGCAGTCAATTGGTTCGTCGGTGATTTGGCCAAGCTACCGCTACAAGATGCCAGCATGGACATCATTTTAGACATCTTTTCTCCAGCCAATTATCAGGAATTTCGGCGAGTCATGTCTGACAATGCCCTCCTCATCAAGGTCATCCCCACCGAGCGCCATCTTCAAGAAATTCGCCAAAAAGCCGCTAGACAGCTCAGCAACAAGGATTACTCTAACCAAGAAGTCATCCAGCATTTCCGAGAGCACTTCGATATAATCTCTGAAATCAATGTTGAGTCTAGCCACTCCTTGACTGCCGAAAGTAGAGCCGCTCTTTTAGCGATGACACCGCTGCTCTTTCATGTCGAGCAAGACCAGATCGACTGGACTAACCTCACCCAAGTGACCATTGCAGCTACCATTCTTATCGGAAAAGCAAAATAAAGAAAAGATAGTCCGCAGACCAAATGTATTCCGTTTGGCTTGCTGACTATCTTTTTTATAACTCATATTTTAATAAACTGTTTTCTCTGTTTCAAAATCAAAGAAATGTGCCTTGTTTAGGTCAAAGCCAAGGTCAATTCCTGCACCTGTTTCTGAGTAGTCACGAGCATCTACCCGTGCGATAAACTCGCTATCACCAACTTGGCAGTAAAGGTGAGACTCAGAACCCAAAAGCTCAGAGACAGAGATGGTCGCATGAACCACAGAGTCTGGGAAGGTCTCTAAGAAGGCAGGTTCTGTATTGATGTCTTCTGGACGAATACCGAAGATCAATTTCTTGCCGTCATAACCCTTCTCACGCAGAACTTTCAGCGTTCCTTCTGGCACTGTCAAACGCAAGCCATCGGCAACGATTTCATTCCCCTCAAGTGTCACAGTGATAAAGTTCATCGCTGGGCTGCCAATGAATCCCGCCACAAACTTGTTGACTGGATTTCTGTAGACTTCCTGTGGACTACCGATCTGCTCTACTCGACCAATCGTTCCAGTTCCAGCAGGGTTCTTGGTTGCTGACATGATAACAATCCGGTCTGCAAGCGTCATCGCTTCTGTCTGGTCGTGGGTAACGTAAATGGTTGTTGCTCCGATACGGCGGTGGATTTTGGCAATCTCAGCACGCATGGAAACACGCAGCTTCGCATCCAAGTTTGACAAAGGCTCGTCCATCAAGAAAACCTTTGCATCACGTACGATAGCCCGCCCCATAGCAACACGCTGACGTTGACCACCTGACAAGTCCGCCGGCTTGCGATCCAAGAATTCTTTCAAACCAAGGATGGCAGCTGCTTCTTGCACCCGTTTATCGATATCTTCCTTGCTGTACTTGCGCAGTTTAAGCCCGAAAGCCATGTTGTCATAGACTGTCATGTGTGGGTAGAGGGCATAGTTCTGGAAGACCATGGCGATATCGCGGTCTTTCGGCGCCACGTCATTGACAACTTTGCCGTCAATCGACGCTGTTCCTTCTGTGATATCCTCAAGACCTGCAATCATACGCAACGTTGTGGATTTCCCACATCCTGACGGACCAACGAAAACGATAAATTCCTTGTCCTTAATGTCCAAATTAAAGTCTTCAACAGAATAGTGCTCACTATTTGGATACTTCTTATAAATATTTTTCAGATTTAATTCAACCATAAGTTCCCCTTTACTTTATGTGAAAATAGTTGCCTTTGAAACCCCTAAAAATTTCAAAGCGCTTTCATAAAAATATTATATCCTTTTTTAATTATTATTTCAAGCATTTATTCAAACGTTTGCACAATTTTTTATCATTTCTTGAAAAATCCTTCTTTCAAAATAAAAAAGAGGATAGAAAATTTTCTATCCTACACGACTAGTCATTGACACGATAATAAAATTGGCCTTGTTCATCAAAGCTATTCATCCCAACTCCCGTCCACAGACGATCTTGGCTGGCATCTGAGCTATCTTGGAAATTTTCTTTATTCGCAAGCTTGATNCCTTTTGGAATGAATTCTAGCAAGAAACCGCCGGTCTCACCACCGTACACACCGCCAGAAGCTGTTCCATAATCCGTTAACGATGCTCCGTACAGCTCATAGCTATCGGAAACCAACCCTTTGTCATTGAACACCAGCTGATGACCAGCAGCATTTTGCCAGGTTCCTTTCACACTAGAGTAGTCTCCATTGGCCAAGGCCGAAATATCCATTGCTTTTTTCTCCTCTTGCGTCTTTTCTGAACTAGCTTCTGCTGAGCTTTGACTGCTTGTGGCAGAAGAAGACGATTCTGCAACACTCTGACTAGAAGCTACTTGAGAAGATTCCTGAGTAGTACTCGAACTTGTCTGAGTAGAATTAACTGCCTTACTAGAGCAGGCTGCCAAAGTCGATAGAGCTAAGCAACATAACAAAGGATAGACTATTTTCTGCTTCATGGCTTTCTCCTTATCCAATAAATAATTACTAATATTATAGACTTTTGCAGCATATTTTACAAGTTGGCTCAGCTATCCTGCACCGCTAAGACCTTATAGATGGTTTTGCTCAAAGCCGCCTGATAATCCTCTGCACTCAAGGATCTATCCGCAATAACTGCTGCTGTCTGCTTGTCCAGATCTACTGTCACATCTGACACTCCCTCCATAGACAGGAAATGCCGGGTAACGTGTTTAACACAGTTTTGACAAGATAAGTTTTCTAATTGAACTGTTTGTTTCATAGATTTATTCCTCCGTATATTCCTTCATTTTAAAATTTAAAGCGTCCTAGACGCAGGGCATTGGCCACAACTGACACTGAGCTTAAGCTCATGGCCAGACCAGCCAGCATCGGATTGAGCAAGGGGCCGCCAAAAAGATGCAATAGCCCCATAGCAATCGGGATGCCTAGTGTATTGTAGGCAAAAGCCCAGAAGAGATTTTCCTTGATATTGCGGATGGTCGCCTGGCTGAGCTTGATAGCCTTGACTACATCCTGCAAATCACTATGCATGAGCACTACATCTGCCGACTCGATAGCTACATCGGCGCCTGAGCCGATGGCAATTCCTACATCTGCCTGGACCAAAGCTGGTGCATCATTGATACCGTCTCCGACCATGGCTAGTTTTTTGCCAGCTTCTTGCAAGTTCTTGATAGCAGTGGCCTTACCATCTGGTAATACTCCTGCGATAACTTTTTGGATTCCAGCTTTCTGGGCAATAGCTGTCGCTGTTTCTTCACGATCTCCTGTCAGCATGATAACTTCCAGCCCCATAGACTGGAGCTCTTGCACCGCCTTCAAGCTGCTGGATTTCATCTCATCTGCTACCGCTAAAATACCTGCTAGCTGTCCATCTATTGCGACAAACATGGCTGTTTTTCCTTCATGGGATAGTTCCAACAACTGTTCTTGAAAGGCACTGCTGTCAATGTTCTTTTCTGTCATCAGAGACTCATTTCCCACTAGAAGCTGTCTGTCCTCAACCTGAGCTGACAAGCCTCGGCCAACTAAGGCCTCAAAATGACTGACAGGCAGTAATTTAAGCCCCTCCTCTTTAGCAGCTTCTAAGATAGCCTGAGCCAAAGGGTGCTCAGAATGCTGCTCAGCACTGGCTATTAGCCGCAGCAAGTCAGACCGATTAAAATCACTCAATGGCAACAGATCCGTCAGGCTGGGCTTGCCAACCGTAATCGTCCCCGTCTTGTCAAGAACAATGGTATCCAGCTGATAAGCAGCTTCCAAAGCCTGACCAGACTTAATTAGAATTCCATTTTCAGCCCCTTTGCCAGTCCCAACCATGATGGCTGTCGGAGTGGCTAATCCCAGCGCACAGGGGCAGGCAATGACCAGAACTGCGATAAAGATTGACAGGGAAAAGCTAAGACTCTCACCAGCCAGAAAATACCAGCCCAGAGCAGACAAAGTAGCCAAGCTTAGCACGATTGGGACAAAATAGAGTGAAATCTTATCGGCCAAAGCCGCTATCGGTGCCTTAGACCCCTGTGCTTCCTCCACCAATCTAACAATCTGAGCTAAGGTCGTATCTGAACCCACCCTAGTTGCTTGGTAGTCAATACTACCATTTTGATTGATTGTTGCACTGGTAATGGTATCACCGACCTTCTTTTCAATCGGGACACTTTCACCAGTCATCATGGACTCATCCACAAAGGTCTGCCCCTCCGTCACAAAACCATCTACCGGCATACGCTCTCCTGGTTTGATACGGATAATGTCTCCAACTCGGATATCCTCCGTATCAATGGTTACAGCCTCTCCATAACGAATCACTGTCGCCTGACTAGGCACTAGCTCAAGTAGAGACTGAATCGCCTGAGACGTTCTCCCCTTGGCTGAACTTTCCAGATATTTGCCTAGAAGAACCAAGGCAATAATCACTGCAACAGACTCAAAATAGAGCTGATGGACAAAGGGATGATGACCTAGAAAAACCTGACTGACCGAGTAGAGGCTATAAAGAAATGCTGCACTGGTTCCCACCGCAATCAAACTATCCATATTAGGATGTCGCTTGATAAGATTGCGAAATCCTCTCTGATAAAAGCCACGACCGATCCACACAGCAGGCAGAGTCAAAAGCAGTTGTGAAAGAACGAAGACTAAGGGATCCTTCATATGGTCCAAGAGGCTAGGCAGAGGAAGACCAATCATACTTCCCATAGAGATATAAAGCAAGGGCAGAGCCGTAAGCAAAAGAATCAGTAATTGCTGTTTCTTTTTTTGCAATTCTTGAGCTTTCATTGCAGCCTCTTCACTCACATCAGACGGTCTGTCTTTTCCTTTTTCTTCTGCCTGATAACCAGCCTCAGCTACAGCATCCAGCACTTGCTGGCTGTCAAATCCCGCCTTAGGAAGCAAGCTGAGACGTTCTGTCGCTAGATTGACACTGACCTCCTCGACCGTTTCTAAGTCCTTGACCGCCATCTCTACCGTCATAGCACAGGCAGCGCAGGTCATGCCTGAGAGCTTATATTCTTTCTTCTCACTCATCAATGCGCCTCCTTTCCGTGACCGCAACGACACTGGCCTTGTGGGCAGTCGCATTTGATTTCTATAGGAGCCGAGGCTTTTTTCTTATCAATGACTTGGCTGAGCCGCTCCAAGTCCCCTTGACTGAACTGACTTCTCTCAATCATCGAAATCAAAAGGTCTCCGTGTTTAGTATTACAGATATTGTCAAAAAGAGCCTGCCAAGTACTTTCCAGATGATCCGCTTCTAAAATCCGAGCATCGTAGTAAAACTTACCCTCAATTTTTTCCATGGCAATAAATTCTTTGGTCTTCAGACGATTCAGAAGGGTCTTGATGGTTGCCGGTTTCCAGGAAAAATCAGCTTCCAACCGCGCTATAATCTCTGTACTGCGACTGTGTGGATAGGCCCACAGCACACGCATCACTTGCCATTCTGCTTGGCTCATATTTTGCTGTTCCATTGTCTAACACTTCCTTAATATTTACATTTGTAATTCGATTCTTTATTAGTTTACAATTGTAATCGTAATTTGTCAAGTATTTTTATCGTCATTTTCCGATATACAAAAAAGAAGGCGGGATAATCCCGTCTTCTTGCTTTATTCTATTAGTGTGCCAACATCTCTTGGGCGATTTCTTGACCTGTCAACTTACTTGGATAGTAGGTTGGCCAGTTTTCCAGCTCGTTAAAGAGCGCTTCCTGGCTCTCACCGCCATAGAAGATATGGAAGTGAGCTGCCTTGGTCGGTGCAATGTTGTGGTCGCTAAACTGAACATACTTGTACTCCCCAGCATCCTCGTCTGTCGCTTCAAACATGAAGCGAACTCCACGATTTCCCTTAGAGTAAGTCAGTGTGTGCTTACCAACGTATTTATAAGTATATTTCTTGGATTTTCCATCTACCACAAATTCCATGGTCTTGTCTGTGATATTGATATTGGAAACATCTGTCTTGTAGCCCTTGTCATAGTAGTCCTTGTATTCAGCTGCCGTCATTTTTCCAGTCAGCTTAGCCTTGTAGTCAAAGACTTGATCCAAGGTACCGTCCTTCAGATAAGGGTAAACAGACTGCCACTCGCCAGCATAGTCCGACAAAGTACGATCCTTGACGGCACTGTCTTCAAAGTAGCCGTTTTGGACTGTCTTATCGTCTTCTTCTTTCTCGGCTGCAATCTCCGCTCCCTCTTGGTCAGTTGTCTTCTTGAGAGCCTTTAGATTGTCCTGCATGATAGAAACATAGTCTGCTCCGTCCTTGGTCTGCTCTTCGGTCAAGCTTTCCAGCGGATTCAGGACATCAAGCTCTACACCTGTTTCCTTAGCTAATGTAGAAGCCAAAGCCTGGGAAGCATTCTCTTCAAAGTAAATATACTTGATTTTATTTTTCTTGATATACTCGGTCAATTCAGCCAAGCGTGAAGCGGATGGCTCACTGTCTGGTGAAAGTCCAGAAATTGGCACCTGCTTCAAACCATAGTCCAATGCCAGATAGTTAAAGGCAGCGTGCTGAGTGACGAAGCTCTTTTGCTTAGCGTTGGCCAAACCAGCTTCAAATTCTTTGTCCAAGGCTTCCAGCTTCTTGATATAAGCCGCTGCATTTTTCTCAAAAGCAGCTTTTTTGTCAGGATAGGCCTTGCTCAGACTATCTCGGATATGTTCCACCATTTTAATAGCTCGCTTCGGAGACAGCCAAACATGGGGGTCATACTCGTGATGATGCCCCTCTTCCCCATGGTCGTGGTCTTCTTCCTCTTCACCCCCAGGCAGCAAAAGCATATTTCCAGTCGCTTTGATAACCTTTTCTTCCTTATTTTTCAAAGTTTTTAGCGTATCTGGAACCCAAGTCTCCATGTTTTCATTTTCATAGACAAAGGCATCTGCATCCTGAATCGTCGCAACTGCCTTAGCTGAAGGCTCATAATCATGCGGCTCTGTACCAGCCCCGATTAGAAGTTCAACATTAGCCTCGTCTCCAGCCACCTGCTTGGTAAACTCATAAACCGGATAAAAAGTCGTGACAATATTGAGCTTGCCATCTGCATTTTTTTGATTGGAACAAGCTACTAAGAAAATACTCAGTAAGCCTGCCAATAGTAAGCTAATTTTTTTCATTCTCTGCTCCTATTTTATAAATTTTTTGACCAGATTGACCAGCAAGAACAAGCTGACGAAGATAATCGTAATGCTGGCACTAGCTGGCGTCTCTGCATAGTAAGAAATATAAAGTCCGGCAATCATACCAAAGAAGCCGATGACATTTGCCAGCAAAATAACCGACTTGAAATTTTTCCCAATCCGCAGGGCAATACTAGCCGGCAGGACCATAATGGTCGATACCAGCAAGGCTCCCGCAGCCGGAATCATGAGGGCAATCGCAACACCCGTCACGATATTGAAGAGAATAGACATGGTCCGCACGGGCAACCCATCCACAAAGGCCGTATCCTCGTCAAAGGTCAAGATGTACATAGGCCGAATGAAGAGGAAGGTCAAGACAAGCACCACAGCAGCAATGACAAAGAGGGAAATCACCTGCTCCCTACTGATAGTCACAATGGAGCCAAATAGATACTGGTCCAGACTCATCGAGCTAGAACTCTTACCCTTACTCATAACAATCAGGGAAATTGCTAAGCCAGTTGACATGAGAATAGCTGTACCGATTTCCATGAAATTCTTATAGATTGTGCGTAGGTACTCTAAGAAGACTGCTGCGATAATGACGACAAGCACCGTTGTGAGGGTGGGCGATAGTCCAAGAACCAAGCCAAAAGCCACACCTGCCAGTGAAACGTGGCTGAGCGTGTCACTCATAAGGCTCTGTCGACGTAAAATCAGGAAGGTCCCCAGAATCGGTGAGAAGAGGCTCATGGCAATAACTGCCAAGAAGGCTCGCTGCATAAAATCATAGGAAAATAGATTAAGCATGACTCACCTCCTGTCCGCTATCACTTTCATGCACATTGAAGCAGCGCCAAGGTGAGTCCTGATTCCGAACTAAATGAATGTTGCGGTCAGCATATTTGCGAACTTCCTCTGGATCGTGCGTAATCATCAAGACCGCTTTTCCATGCTTGTGAGCACTATGGTGCATGAGCTTGTAAAATTCATCCTTACTGCCTGCATCCATCCCAGTTGTCGGTTCATCTAGGACAAAAATATCCGGATCCGAAGCAAACATACGAGCAATCACAGCCCGCTGCTTTTGACCACCAGAGAGAGAACCAATCCGCTTATCTCGATGTTCCCACATTCCAACCGACTCCAAACTAGCCTTGATATGCTCCTCATCGTGTTCATTCAAACGACGAAACCAGCCCTTGCGCGGATAACGTCCCGACTTAACAAACTCGTAAACCGTGCTAGGAAAACCTGCATTAAAACTAGCAATCTGCTGAGGAAGATAAGCAATTCTCAATTTCTTGCCCTTCTCATTGGTCTTGGAAATCTTGACCTCGCCATGCTTAGGCTGCAGAATCCCCAGACTAGCCTTGACAAGTGTCGTCTTAGCAGCCCCATTCTCCCCTGTCAAGGTTACAAACTCGCCACTATCCAAAAAGTAATGAATATGCTCCAACACAGGTTCCTTGTCATAGTAAAAGGACAGATTTTCCACTGTGATATATCTCATTTCCCAATTTCTCCAATCAAACCATCCAAAAATCTCACAATCACTTCCTGCTCATCAGAAGAAAATTGCTCTGCCAATCTCTGGTAAGTCTCCAAAGTATGAACATGATGATGTTGATGCTCTTCCGCAATCGGTCGTGCCAAATCAGTCAATCGATAAAAAGTCACACGAGCATCCTTCTTATCCTTGAATGTCTCCAACATCTTTTGCTCCACCAAAGCCTTAACAGCTTTAGTTACAGCAGCCTGGCTAACATTCAGCCTTTTAGCTAGATCAGAATTTGTCAAAGATTCCTGAGACAAAAGCATTAAAATGTGCTCCTGCGTGTTCGTTAGCCGCACATCGCTCGTACAAGAGCCGATCAAGATTTCATGTTGATTCTCAGCTGTCAATATAACCTCATTCAAAAAATGATTAATTTTTTCTGCTAAATGCCCCATTCTTCGCTCCCTTTCTTAACTGGTTGAAACTTTACCGGTTAATTATACCACAAAAAAGAAAAGAGTCAAGTTCCAACTATAGTAACACTCTGATTCTAAAACAATGCAAAAGCATCGATAGAGAGAAAGAAAAAAGAGCTAACTGCTCTTTTCTCATATGTTCATTTACTCCGCCAGTAGGACTCGAACCTACGACATCATGATTAACAGTCATGCGCTACTACCAACTGAGCTATGGCGGATAATAGCTAAGCGACTACCATATCTCACAGGGGGCAACCCCCAACTACTTCCGGCGTTCTAGGGCTTAACTTCTGTGTTCGGCATGGGTACAGGTGTATCTCCTAGGCTATCGTCACTTAACTTACTGAATTAACTTACAATATCTTATTGCCTTGTCAACTCAAAATTGAATAACTACTCAAAGCTCACAATACTTGCCAAAAGCTGCGCTCAATGAAAATTGGATAAGTCCTCGAGCTATTAGTATTAGTCC
>NZ_RJPN01000008.1:0-87646 GCF_003944225.1 Streptococcus cristatus | reverse complement strand
GCTAAGCGACTACCATATCTCACAGGGGGCAACCCCCAACTACTTCCGGCGTTCTAGGGCTTAACTTCTGTGTTCGGCATGGGTACAGGTGTATCTCCTAGGCTATCGTCACTTAACTTACTGAATTAACTTACAATATCTTATTGCCTTGTCAACTCAAAATTGAATAACTACTCAAAGCTCACAATACTTGCCAAAAGCTGCGCTCAATGAAAATTGGATAAGTCCTCGAGCTATTAGTATTAGTCCGCTACATGTGTCGCCACACTTCCACTCCTAACCTATCTACCTGATCTTCTCTCAGGGCTCTTACTAACTTGCGTTATGGGAAATCTCATCTTGAGGTGGGTTTCACACTTAGATGCTTTCAGCGTTTATCCCTTCCCTACATAGCTACCCAGCGATGCCTCTGGCGAGACAACTGGTACACCAGCGGTAAGTCCACTCTGGTCCTCTCGTACTAGGAGCAGATCCTCTCAAATTTCCTACGCCCGCGACGGATAGGGACCGAACTGTCTCACGACGTTCTGAACCCAGCTCGCGTGCCGCTTTAATGGGCGAACAGCCCAACCCTTGGGACCGACTACAGCCCCAGGATGCGACGAGCCGACATCGAGGTGCCAAACCTCCCCGTCGATGTGAACTCTTGGGGGAGATAAGCCTGTTATCCCCAGGGTAGCTTTTATCCGTTGAGCGATGGCCCTTCCATGCGGAACCACCGGATCACTAAGCCCGACTTTCGTCCCTGCTCGAGTTGTAGCTCTCGCAGTCAAGCTCCCTTATACCTTTACACTCTGCGACTGATTTCCAACCAGTCTGAGGGAACCTTTGGGCGCCTCCGTTACCTTTTAGGAGGCGACCGCCCCAGTCAAACTGCCCGTCAGACACTGTCTCCGATAGGGATCACCTATCCGGGTTAGAGTGGCCATAACACAAGGGTAGTATCCCAACAACGCCTCCATCGAAACTGGCGTCCCGATCTCATAGGCTCCTACCTATCCTGTACATGTGGCACAGACACTCAATATCAAACTGCAGTAAAGCTCCATGGGGTCTTTCCGTCCTGTCGCGGGTAACCTGCATCTTCACAGGTACTAAAATTTCACCGAGTCTCTCGTTGAGACAGTGCCCAAATCATTACGCCTTTCGTGCGGGTCGGAACTTACCCGACAAGGAATTTCGCTACCTTAGGACCGTTATAGTTACGGCCGCCGTTTACTGGGGCTTCAATTCATACCTTCGCGTTACCGCTAAGCACTCCTCTTAACCTTCCAGCACCGGGCAGGCGTCACCCCCTATACATCATCTTACGATTTAGCAGAGAGCTGTGTTTTTGATAAACAGTTGCTTGGGCCTATTCACTGCGGCTGACCAAAGTCAGCACCCCTTCTCCCGAAGTTACGGGGTCATTTTGCCGAGTTCCTTAACGAGAGTTCTCTCGCTCACCTGAGGCTACTCGCCTCGACTACCTGTGTCGGTTTGCGGTACGGGTAGAGTATGATACAACGCTAGAAGCTTTTCTTGGCAGTGTGACATCACTCACTCGCTACTAAACTTCGCTCCCCATCACAGCTCAACGTTATAGGTATAAGCATTTGACTCATACCACGCCTCACTGCTTAGACGTACATCCATTCGTACGCACGAGTTAGCCTACTGCGTCCCTCCATCACTTCATACTCTAGTACAGGAATATCAACCTGTTGTCCATCGGATACACCTTTCGGTCTCTCCTTAGGTCCCGACTAACCCAGGGCGGACGAGCCTTCCCCTGGAAACCTTAGTCTTACGGTGGATGGGATTCTCACCCATCTTTCGCTACTCATACCGGCATTCTCACTTCTATGCGTTCCAGCGCTCCTCACGGTACACCTTCGCCACACATAGAACGCTCTCCTACCATACCTATAAAGGTATCCACAGCTTCGGTAAATTGTTTTAGCCCCGGTACATTTTCGGCGCAGGGTCACTCGACTAGTGAGCTATTACGCACTCTTTGAATGAATAGCTGCTTCTAAGCTAACATCCTAGTTGTCTGTGCAACCCCACATCCTTTTCCACTTAACAATTATTTTGGGACCTTAGCTGGTGGTCTGGGCTGTTTCCCTTTCGACTACGGATCTTAGCACTCGCAGTCTGACTGCCGACCATAATTCATTGGCATTCGGAGTTTATCTGAGATTGGTAATCCGGGATGGACCCCTCACCCAAACAGTGCTCTACCTCCAAGAATCTTTATGTCGACGCTAGCCCTAAAGCTATTTCGGAGAGAACCAGCTATCTCCAAGTTCGTTTGGAATTTCTCCGCTACCCACAAGTCATCCAAGCACTTTTCAACGTGCCCTGGTTCGGTCCTCCAGTGCGTTTTACCGCACCTTCAACCTGCTCATGGGTAGGTCACATGGTTTCGGGTCTACATCATGATACTAAGGCGCCCTATTCAGACTCGGTTTCCCTACGGCTCCGTCTCTTCAACTTAACCTCGCATCATAACGTAACTCGCCGGTTCATTCTACAAAAGGCACGCTCTCACCCATTAACGGGCTCGAACTTGTTGTAGGCACACGGTTTCAGGTTCTATTTCACTCCCCTTCCGGGGTACTTTTCACCTTTCCCTCACGGTACTGGTTCACTATCGGTCACTAGGGAGTATTTAGGGTTGGGAGATGGTCCTCCCAGATTCCGACGGGATTTCGCGTGTCCCGCCGTACTCAGGATACTGCTAGGTACAGATTCTATTTAAAATACGAGGCTCTTACTCTCTTTGGCTGACCTTCCCATGTCATTCTTCTATAAAATCTGATTCCACATTGCAGTCCTACAACCCCGAAGAGTAAACTCTTCGGTTTGCCCTCCTGCCGTTTCGCTCGCCGCTACTAAGGCAATCGCTTTTGCTTTCTCTTCCTGCAGCTACTTAGATGTTTCAGTTCACTGCGTCTTCCTCCTCATCTCCTTAACAGAGATGGGTAACAGGTAGTACCTGTTGGGTTCCCCCATTCGGACATCCCCGGATCTGCGCTTACTTACAGCTCCCCGAGGCATTTCGTCGTTTGTCACGTCCTTCTTCGGCTCCTAGTGCCAAGGCATCCACCGTGCGCCCTTACTAACTTAACCTTATTTTTGACCTTTCAGTCTTAAACTCATTAATATTCACAGCGTTTCGGTTTATTTTCTTGTTACTATTTGATATAGTTATTCAATTTTCAATGGACAAGTTTAGAATAGCTTCCACTATCCTAATGGAGCCTAGCGGGATCGAACCGCTGACCTCCTGCGTGCAAAGCAGGCGCTCTCCCAGCTGAGCTAAGGCCCCACAAGACCTCTCAAAACTAAACATGACGACCAATGGCTTCCGTTTTTCCTTAGAAAGGAGGTGATCCAGCCGCACCTTCCGATACGGCTACCTTGTTACGACTTCACCCCAATCATCTATCCCACCTTAGGCGGCTGGCTCCTAAAAGGTTACCTCACCGACTTCGGGTGTTACAAACTCTCGTGGTGTGACGGGCGGTGTGTACAAGGCCCGGGAACGTATTCACCGCGGCGTGCTGATCCGCGATTACTAGCGATTCCGACTTCATGTAGGCGAGTTGCAGCCTACAATCCGAACTGAGACTGGCTTTAAGAGATTAGCTTGCCGTCACCGACTTGCGACTCGTTGTACCAGCCATTGTAGCACGTGTGTAGCCCAGGTCATAAGGGGCATGATGATTTGACGTCATCCCCACCTTCCTCCGGTTTATTACCGGCAGTCTCGCTAGAGTGCCCAACTAAATGATGGCAACTAACAATAAGGGTTGCGCTCGTTGCGGGACTTAACCCAACATCTCACGACACGAGCTGACGACAACCATGCACCACCTGTCACCGGTGTGCCGAAGCAAAATCCTATCTCTAGGACGGGCACCGGGATGTCAAGACCTGGTAAGGTTCTTCGCGTTGCTTCGAATTAAACCACATGCTCCACCGCTTGTGCGGGCCCCCGTCAATTCCTTTGAGTTTCAACCTTGCGGTCGTACTCCCCAGGCGGAGTGCTTAATGCGTTAGCTGCGGCACTGAGTCCCGGAAAGGACCCAACACCTAGCACTCATCGTTTACGGCGTGGACTACCAGGGTATCTAATCCTGTTTGCTCCCCACGCTTTCGAGCCTCAGCGTCAGTTACAGACCAGAGAGCCGCTTTCGCCACCGGTGTTCCTCCATATATCTACGCATTTCACCGCTACACATGGAATTCCACTCTCCCCTTCTGCACTCAAGTTAAACAGTTTCCAAAGCGTACTATGGTTAAGCCACAGCCTTTAACTTCAGACTTATCTAACCGCCTGCGCTCGCTTTACGCCCAATAAATCCGGACAACGCTCGGGACCTACGTATTACCGCGGCTGCTGGCACGTAGTTAGCCGTCCCTTTCTGGTAAGATACCGTCACAGTGTGAACTTTCCACTCTCACACTCGTTCTTCTCTTACAACAGAGCTTTACGATCCGAAAACCTTCTTCACTCACGCGGCGTTGCTCGGTCAGACTTCCGTCCATTGCCGAAGATTCCCTACTGCTGCCTCCCGTAGGAGTCTGGGCCGTGTCTCAGTCCCAGTGTGGCCGATCACCCTCTCAGGTCGGCTATGTATCGTCGCCTTGGTGAGCCGTTACCCCACCAACTAGCTAATACAACGCAGGTCCATCTGGTAGTGGTGCAATTGCACCTTTCAATTGACTATCATGCAATAATCAATGTTATGCGGTATTAGCTATCGTTTCCAATAGTTATCCCCCGCTACCAGGCAGGTTACCTACGCGTTACTCACCCGTTCGCAACTCATCCAGAAGAGCAAGCTCTCCCTTCAGCGTTCTACTTGCATGTATTAGGCACGCCGCCAGCGTTCGTCCTGAGCCAGGATCAAACTCTCATTAAAAGTTTGAGTTCTCACTCATTTCTGTCACTGACAGATTTATTGTTTTTTCTTTGTTCAGTACTACAACATACGTTGTAGTGCCCTGCACATTGGTTCGTCTTGTTCAGTTTTCAAAGGTCTTTATCGCTCTCTCAAGCGACAACTATATCAGTATATCACCTATCCANTCCCTTGTCAACACTTTTTTGAAATTTTTTTATCTTTTTTTCATCTTTTCTTCCAACCCCCTCTAAAACTACCTAAACTACCTATAAATCAATAAATTAAAAGGGAAAGGTAACATCTCCCTCTTACCTCTCCCCTATCCACTATATCACCGTGCTGCTAAAGTCTATTAAATGCTCGAGCTACAATTAAATTTATTCAAACATACTCAAACTAATATAATACACAGCCCAATCAATCACATAAAGAAATTTGTTTCGGCTTGCTATTAGAGGTCAAAAAGGAATTACTTTATCCCTCATTCATAAGCGGAAGCAAGTAGCACTCTTCCCCTTCTTTTCGTTTTTCCAAACCTTTAACAGATAATTGAAGGAGATCAGCTGCAAATGATTGAATAGAGTCTTGATCCGCTTGTGTTAACTCGATTTGCGAATACTTTCTGCGCAGCCTTTTATAGTTACGCCCCTCTAATTTGAAGAAATCACAATCTTTAAGATAAGCGGTCACTTCCTCAAGATTAGCCAACAATCCCAAATGAAAAGCTGCTGGTGCAAAGGTCCTATCGAGAGGCTGAGCACAAGTGCTCCTAAATTCGATCGTTCCCCGCGTTGTCAAATCTTGGTACTGATAGCTTCTGTGATTACAAAAATCATCTGCATGGGGGATTACTAGACTTTCCTTGCCACTTAAATTGTATCCCTTGATTTGCTCCTGCTTTAGATACTCTCTGGCTACGATAGGAGGAAAATAATAAGTGTCACCCTCTCGCTCAACATTGAAAATAGCTGTATGATTTAAATAATTGAAAAAATCTTCCTCATCTTTGAAATCATGGGGATTAACACCAACATTTTCTACTAACAAGCCATGCATGGACTCTTCCCAGAAGCGGTCTCTCGAGATTCTAGTGTTAAAATCTTCTGTAAGTAATTCTGAATTGGCAAAAAGATAAGCTTTGGCAGCCTCGATTTGATTAAAGGTGTTAATTACCTGTATGAAATTTGCCCGTGAAACATCTAACTGTACCTGGCTCCCACAGATATAGCTACCATAATCAGGATGGCGATGAAAGAAATCTCCTCCTATTTTCTCGCTCAAAGCTAGATATTGCATTAACATTTGATAGCGGGGATATTTAACAGGACCATTATCATTCTCCTTCCAGAATGGATGTAAACCATGTCCCTGAAGTTCATGATGATTTTTGCGCAAAATCTTTTGAATGGTGTCTAGGTAATGATTAAAGCGTCTTTCGACTTCCTGAATCGTTTTCGCTTTTTCAAATGCAAATTCCAAAATATTATAAGACACTTCAAAAAGTATCCGATCTTCGCTATCTGAAGCTTTTAACTGGATAGGATTGCCCTCTGAATCCCTTCTTTCTACGATAAAGCCATAGTCTGAATTTAGCCTTACTAACAGCTCCCTTGTTACACGAGTATCTGTTGCTCCTCCCTGAAGATTCACAATTGGAAATTCTAACTCAATCCCAATATATAAGTCTGGATTTTCTTTTATATTGGCTAAATAACGTTCTTTCAAAATAGCAATCGAATCTTGCATTTCTTCTCCTTCCCTCAACAAAGTTTTTCTTTTCCCATTCAAAAACGCCTGCTTACGAAATTGTTTTTCACTAAAAGCAATTTCGTAAACAAGCGTCTACCCTTTCATCATGATGATGAGTGTTCCCGCTAGGAAAAATCCTAGCGGTAGACCAGAGCTAGACTAAGAGCATAAGAACTCCATCATCATAACACTCAACAAAATTGATAAAAATTATACTAATTCAATAATTGCCATTGGCGCAGCATCCCCACGGCGTGGTTCAGTCTTAAGAATACGAGTGTATCCACCATTGCGCTCAGCATAGCGAGGTGCCAATTCAGAGAATAATTTTTGAAGAGCTGTAGTTGTAGTGTATTTGTTAGTCTCTTCATTGTAGTTTTCTGATGCAATTTCGTTACGTACAAAAGCTGCTGCTTGACGACGAGCATGCAAGTCACCACGTTTACCAAGAGTAATCATTTTTTCAACTGTTTTACGGATTTCTTTAGCACGAGCTTCAGTTGTTACGATTGATTCATTGATAATCAAGTCAGTAGTCAAATCGCGAAGCATTGCTTTACGTTGTGAGCTAGTGCGTCCTAGTTTACGGTAAGCCATGTATTCCTCCTTTATTTATCATTTCTTAACCCAAGACCAAGGTCAGCAAGTTTAACTTTAACTTCTTCAAGACTCTTGCGGCCCAAGTTACGAACTTTCATCATTTCAGGCTCAGATTTCTCTGTCAAATCAAAGACAGTATTAATTCCTGCGCGTTTCAGACAGTTGTATGAACGAACTGATAGATCCAATTCTTCAATAGTACGTTCCAAAATGCGATCATCTGAAGATTTCTCTGCTTCCTTCATCACATCAGTTGAAATAGCAACTTCTGTTAAATCTGTAAAGAGGTTCAAATGCTCTGTCAGGATACGAGCTGATAGTCCCAAAGCGTCTTCGGGAATAATTGTTCCATTCGTTAAAATTTCAAGGGTAAGTTTATCAAAACCATCGTTGCTACCAACACGAGCTGGCTCAACCTGGTAATTTACTTTTGTCACAGGCGTATAGATAGAATCTACCGCAAGTGTGCCTACTGGTGCATCATCTTTTTTATTTTCGTCAGCTGGTACATATCCACGACCGCTATTCACAGCCATTTTCGCTTTGAAGCGAGCACCTTCACTGATTGTAAAGAGATAATGATCAGGGTTTACAATTTCGATATCACTGTCTGTCAAAATGTCTCCAGCAGTTACTTCTGCAGGACCTTCAACATCCAGTTCAATCATCTTTTCGTCTTGGACGTAAGATTTTACAGCAATCCCCTTGATGTTCAGAATAATCTGCATAACATCTTCGCGGACCCCAGAAATCGTATCAAATTCGTGTAATACTCCTTCAATGTTGATAGAAGTCACTGCTGCACCTGGAAGTGAGGCGAGAAGTACACGACGCAGCGAATTTCCAAGTGTTGTACCGTAACCGCGTTCTAGCGGCTCAACTACAAACTTGCCATAATTTTTATTTTCATCAATTTTTGTTATATTTGGTTTTTCAAACTCAATCATTTAGTTAACTCCCTCTTAAACGAAAAGCAGTGTAATTGTTTATGATTATACACGGCGACGTTTTGGAGGACGAGCACCATTGTGTGGCACAGGAGTCACATCACGAATAGCAGTTACTTCCAGACCAGCTGCAGCAAGTGCACGAATAGCTGACTCACGACCAGAACCTGGACCTTTAACTGTAACTTCAACTGATTTAAGACCGTGTTCTTGTGCAGACTTAGCAGCCGCTTCAGATGCCATTTGGGCAGCAAATGGTGTAGATTTACGAGATCCTTTGAAACCAAGAGCACCAGCAGATGACCAAGCAATCGCATTACCATGCACATCAGTAATCATAACAATAGTGTTATTAAATGTAGCGTGAATATGTGCAATACCAGATTCGATATTTTTCTTCACACGACGTTTACGTGTTGGTTTAGCCAAGACTTTTACCTCCTATATTATTTTTTCTTACCTGCAATCGCAACGGCTTTACCTTTACGAGTACGAGCATTGTTTTTAGTGTTTTGTCCACGGACAGGAAGTCCACGACGGTGACGGATACCACGGTATGAACCGATTTCCATCAAACGTTTGATGTTAAGGTTTACTTCACGACGAAGGTCACCTTCAACCTTGATTGCATCCACTTCGCGACGGATAGCGTCTTCTTGATCTGATGTCAAATCTTTGACACGGATATCTTCTGAGATTCCAGCTGCAGCCAAAATTTTCTTAGAAGTTGGAAGTCCGATACCATACACGTAAGTAAGTGAAACGACTACACGTTTGTCATTTGGAATGTCAACTCCAGCAATACGAGCCATGTTTTCTCCTTTCTATCTTATCCTTGACGTTGTTTGTGTTTTGGATTTGCTGGGCAAATTACCATAACACGGCCATTACGACGAATAACTTTACAGTATTCGCAAATTGGTTTGACCGATGGTCTTACTTTCATTTCTTATCCCTCCAAGTTTTTCGATTATTTAAAGCGGTAAGTGATCCGTCCACGTGTCAAATCATAAGGACTCATCTCGACAGTAACACGATCTCCCGCTAAAATACGAATATAGTTTTTACGAATTTTACCAGAAACTGTTGCTAAAATCTGATGTCCATTTTCAAGTTCAACCGTAAACATTGCGTTCGGCATCGTATCAACTACTTTGCCTTCGACTTCAATCACATCGTCTTTTGCCACGCAAAAGCACCTCCCTAAATTTCGATAGATTCCTCTGAGCACAGAGGTAACAATTATAAGTCAGACTAATTCATTGTATCACTACTTGTCAAATATTGCAAGCGAGAAAAACGCTTTTATTTTAAATTTGACAAGACTTTTTCGATATCTGAGAAGACTGCCTCAATCTCTTGATTGCCCTGAATGTCGTGAACGAATCCTTGAGCACGGTAATGATCAATAATTGGTTGGCCTTGTGCGATATTAACATCCAGACGACGTTTTACTGTTTCAGGTTTATCGTCTTCACGTTGATAGTAGTCTTCTTCTTTGTAATCCACTGGTGGGTTGAAAACTTTGTGGAAGGTTTCCCCTGTTTCGCGGTGGATAATCCGTCCACTCAAACGTTCTAACAAACTATCTGGATTTACTTCGATATTGATAACTGCGTCAAGTTGGATATCCAGATCCGCAAGGATTTTATCCAAAGCATGTGCTTGATCAATTGTCCGTGGATAACCGTCCAACAAGAAACCAGTTTCTTTAATATCATCTTGTGCTAAGCGCTCTTTCACAATTCCATTTGTCACTTCATCTGGCACCAACTCGCCTTTAGAAATGTAGGATTTCGCTAAAACACCCATTTCTGTTTCATTGGCCATAGCAGCACGGAACATATCCCCAGTTGAAATATGTGCCACGTGGAATTGTTCCACAATTTTGGCTGCTTGTGTTCCCTTGCCTGCGCCTGGCAAGCCCATAATCAAAAGATTCATGTTTTGTCTCCTTTTTTGTTTTTAAAGCAATCTATTAAAACACTTAATAAACTTTTTTAAAAACAAAATAGAAGGTTGACTAAGTCAACCTATTTCTATTCTGTTGTAGTATCCATAAATCCGACATACTTACGCTTCAGAAGGTAACCTTCCAACTGCTTCATTCCTTCAATACCTGTCGAAATGATGATAAGAAGACTGGTTCCTCCAAGAGCGACTGCATCGGTCAGACCAAAAAGATCTTTGGCTAGGATCGGAATGATTGTGATAATCCCTAGGAATAGTGAGCCAACTGTCGCCAAACGGCGAAGCAATTTAGACATATATTCTTCCGTTCCCTTACCTGGACGAACACCTGGGATGTAGGCTCCACTCTTTTGCAAATTCTCTGCTGTCTTTTCAGGATTAATTTGTACAAATGTATAAAAGAAAGTAAAGAGAATAATCAAGAGAGCATAGGTAAACATACCACTGATGGTTGTAGTCGCCAGAAGCGCCTGCGCCGTCCGAACCCATGATGCGTTATAGCCCATAGCACTTACAAATTGGAAGATGGCTGCTGGAGCAGCTGTAATCGAACTTGCAAAGATAACTGGGATAACACCAGCAGGATTCACTTTTAACGGTAGGTAGGAACTTGAAGGTGCACCTTGAGCAATCTTCGTATATTGAATTGGAATTTTGTACTCAGCTTGTTGCACAAAGGTTGTGAAATAGATAATCACCAAAACTGCAACAATTAAAATCCCAACGAAAATCAAAGACGAATTGAGTCGATCGCTCGGGATATTAACAAAGTAATCTTCATAGATTCCTTTGATCATACCAGGAATACCAGATACAATCCCTGCAAAGATAATCATGGATACACCATTACCATAACCCTTATCTGTGATTTGCTCTCCTAACCAGGTCACAATAACTGAACCTGTCGTGAGGAGGGCACCAATCAAAAGATAGGTTTGCCAATTTGGATTCGCTACTAGTTTAGTTCTTGATAAAGTCGCAAATCCAGCTGTAATCCCGATAGATTGGACAAAGGCCAATACCAGGGAAATATAGCGAGTTGCTTGATTAAGCTTTCTCCGTCCTACTTCCCCTTGCTTGCCCCACTCTACAAATTTTGGAAGCAAATCCATTTGCAAGAGCTGAACCACGATTGAAGCCGTGATATAGGGACTAACTCCAAGGGCAAAAACAGAGAAGTTACGCATGGCATTCCCAGAAACCAAACTAAGCATGTTTAAGAAAGGTAAATCGCTTAAACTGTTCAATGCTTTCGCATTAATTCCTGGAACGGTTATAGTTGTACCAATACGGAAAACTAAGATGATGAACAGTGTGAACAAAATCTTAGACCGTACTTGTTTTATTTTAAGTGCGTCTTTTAATAGCTTGAAAAACATAGGTCACCTCTCTTAGATGACTTCGACTGAACCACCTTTAGCAGTGATAGCTTCTTCAGCTGATTTAGAGAATTTAGCTGCTTTAACAGTCAACTTCTTAGTCAATTCTCCGTTACCAAGAATCTTAACACCAGATTTTTCAGCTTTTACAATACCTGCTTCGATGAGAACAACTGGAGTTACTTCTGCACCATCTTCAAAGACATTTAATTGGTCAAGGTTAACAATCGCGTATTCTTTACGGTTTACATTCAAGAAACCACGTTTTGGTACACGACGGAACAATGGAGTTTGTCCACCTTCAAAACCAAGACGAACACCGCCACCGCTACGTGCTTTTTGACCTTTTTGACCGCGACCAGAAGTTTTACCGTTACCTGATGAAGTACCGCGACCAACACGGTTGCGAACTTTACGTGAACCTGCAGCAGGTTGTAATTCATGAAGTTTCATTATTTTTTCTCCTCTTTTGTAAAATGCTAGCGCTCGTACCAGAGAAAAGGTGTCTCTGATACAAACTCGCCTATACATATATTTAGTTTTAGGGGCTGAGAAAATTCTCAAATCCCCTAATGTATCTTAATAAAAGTTTTTCAGCTAAGGCTTACTTAACTTCTTCAACAGTTACCAAGTGAGATACAGCAGTGATCATACCACGTACCGCTGGATTGTCTTCTTTGATAACTGAGCTGTTCAATTTGCCAAGTCCAAGTGCTACAACAGTTTTACGTTGTGACGGGATGCGTCCGATTGGAGACTTAGTCAAAGTAATTTTAATTTGAGCCATGAGTTCCCCTTTCTTAAGCCAAGTCAGAAACTGAAATACCACGAAGGGCAGCAACTTCTTCAGCGCGTTTCAATTGTTTCAAGCCTTCAACAGTTGCGCGAACGATGTTGATTGGAGTGTTTGAACCAAGTGATTTAGATGTAACATCTGCCACACCCGCCAATTCGATGACGGCACGAACAGCACCACCAGCAGCAACTCCAGAACCTTCAACAGCTGGCTTAAGCAATACTTTCGCTCCACCAAATTCTGAAAGAACTTCGTGAGGAATAGTTGTACCAACCATTGGAACTTCGATCAAGTTTTTCTTCGCATCTTCAACTGCTTTACGGATAGCTTCTGGTACTTCTTGAGCTTTACCAGTACCGAAACCAACACGACCGTTGCGGTCACCAACTACTACAAGAGCTGCAAAACGAAGACGACGTCCACCTTTAACAACTTTAGTAACACGGTTGACTGCAACTAAGCGTTCTTCAAGTTCAACTGCATTGTCTTTAAATGCCATTTTCTAGTGTCCTCCCTATTAGAATTTCAATCCGTTTTCACGAGCTGCATCAGCCAAAGCTTTTACACGTCCGTGATAGAGATATCCACCGCGGTCAAACACCACTTCAGAAATACCTTTAGCAACTGCACGTTCTGCAACGAGTTTACCTACAACAACGGCTTTTTCAGTTTTAGTTCCTTTTGAAACTTCTTTGTCAAGAGTTGAAGCGCTTGCGAGCGTTACACCCGCTACGTCATCAATTACTTGAGCGTAGATGCCTGTATTAGAACGGAATACGTTCAAACGTGGGCGATCAGCAGTTCCAGAGAGTTTTCCGCGAACGCGACGGTGGCGTTTTTGGCGGATTTTATTTTTATCTGGTTTCGTAATCACAATTTTCACCTCTTATTTTTATTGACGTGCCTTAGCACAAAATCGGAAAATAAATTGGCTGGCTGAAAAGATCAGCCAATCAATATTATTTACCAGTTTTACCTTCTTTGCGGCGAACGAATTCACCAACGTAACGGATACCTTTACCTTTATATGGTTCTGGTGCACGAAGGCTACGTACATAAGCAGCTGTTTGTCCAACTGCTTCTTTTGAAATTCCGCTAACAACGATTGTTGTTGGGTTTGGAAGTTCAAAAGTAATTCCTTCTGGAGCTTCAACTTCGTCTGGGTGAGATTTACCAACAGCCAAGACAAGTTTTGAGCCTTGAAGTTGTGCACGGTAACCAACCCCACGCATTTCAAGTTCTTTCTTGAATCCTTCTGATACTCCAACAACCATGTTGTTCAAAAGGGCACGAGTAGTTCCGTGGATTGTTTTCATTTCTTTTGAATCGTTTGGACGGTGAAGAGTTACTTCAGTTCCTTCCACACGGATTTCAATATCTTTTGAGAACTCACGAGTCAGTTCTCCTTTAGGTCCTTTTACAGTTACAACGTTGTCATTGTTAGTGATTTCAACACCAGCAGGCAACACGATAACTTTATTACCAATACGTGACATACTTATTTTCTCCTGTTAAATTGTCAGACCATGACGGCCAGTTTTCACGGGGGGCATTCGGATTAGAGCAAACCTAGTTTCTTTCGAAAAGCTTTGACAAACTCCTGATATTCTGTCAATACATCAATAGCCGCAGGACTATAACCAATTTCACATAAAAGAGATACAAGGTCATCTTTTGACAATTCAGCCAAAGCGTCTTCTGCAACAATAAGTTTTTCATTCAATTCAGTAGCTTTCATCTTTTTCTCCTAAACTAATTTACTCTCTATTTAGCTGATCAGTAAATCAGCTAAATTGAACACGAGCTATGGTCTGTGTGAAAAAGACAAATCTTCCTAGAGTGTTAACACTCTTTGTCAGATTTCCTATTTTCACATTGCCCATGACGCTCTTTGTATCTTGATTTTACCAAACGTAAGCGATAACTTCTCCACCAACGTTCTTTTGGCGTGCTTCTTTATCAGTCAGCAAACCTTCAGATGTTGAAAGAATAGCAATTCCAAGTCCGTTCAAGACTTTTGGAAGGTCTTCGCGTTTCTTGTAAACACGTAGACCTGGTTTTGAAACACGTTTCAAACCAGTGATAACTTTTTCACCATTTTGTCCGTACTTAAGGAAGACACGGATGATGCCTTGTTTGTCATCTTCGATGATTTCAACGTTTTTTACAAAACCTTCACGCTTCAGGATCTCAGCAATCCCTTTTTTGATGTTTGATGCAGGTACTTCAAGTACTTCGTGGTTCGCTTGATTAGCGTTACGGATACGTGTCAGGAAGTCTGCAATTGGGTCAGTCATAACCATTTTATATTTCTCCTCTTACTAGTAGTTTGCAAGCTGCACTTGCTAGTTAATGATTGAGCTAGGCTCAGAATAAGTTTCTAGGCTTCAAGTCCTAAGTGAGTCTAGGCATCGGCTTGTAGGCATAACTAAAGTTAGGCAAAAGCCGATAACGAAGAATCATGACGGAATTGGAAGCTAGAATTACCAAGATGCTTTGGTAACGCCAGGGATTTGTCCTTTGTATGCTAATTCACGGAAGCAAACACGGCAAAGTTTAAACTTGCGGTAAACTGAATGTGGACGGCCACATTTTTCACAACGAGTATAAGCTTGCGTAGAGAACTTCGCTGGGCGTTTGTTCTTAGCAATCATTGATTTTTTAGCCATTTGTTTTACCTCCTATATTATTTTGCAAAAGGCATTCCAAGGCCTGTAAGCAATGCACGTGACTCTTCGTCAGTGTTAGCAGTTGTTACGATAACGATATCAAGACCGCGAGTCTTATCAACGTCATCAAAGTTGATTTCTGGGAAGATCAGTTGTTCTTTCACACCAAGTGTGTAGTTTCCGCGTCCATCAAATGATTTTGTTGGAACACCATGGAAGTCACGTACACGTGGAAGTGATACAGTAACCAATTTATCCAAGAACTCATACATACGTTCGCCACGAAGGGTTACTTTAGCACCGATCGCTACACCTTCACGAAGACGGAAGCCGGCGATTGATTTTTTAGCTTTAGTGATAAGTGGTTTTTGACCTGAGATAAGAGCCAATTCTTCAGCAGCTTTTTCAAGGTTTTTAGCGTTTGATACAGCGTCACCGACACCCATGTTCAAAACGATTTTATCCACTTTTGGCACAGCCATAACAGATGAGTAGTTGAACTTTTCAGTCAAAGCAGGTACTACTTCATTAAGATATTTTTCTTTTAAACGATTTGCCATTATACTTCTCCTTTCCTTCGTGATTAGTCAAGCACTTCGCCTGATTTTTTGTTGTAACGAACTTTTTTGCCGTCTACAAACTTGTAACCAACGCGTCCTGCAACACCATTTTTGTCAAGAACTTGAACGTTTGACGCATGGATTGGTGCTTCTTTTTCTACGATAGCACCTTGAGGGTTTTCGCTATTTGGTTTTTGGTGCTTCTTAACAAGGTTAACACCTTCAACAACTACTTTGTTTACTTTTGGAAGAGCTGCAACAACAAGTGCTTCAACACCCTTGTCCTTACCAGCAATTACGCGAACTTTGTCGCCTTTTTTTACAAACATTATTAGGTTTCTCCTTTAATTTCTTACGCCCATGAGGGCACCCTGGAAAACTTCCAGGGGACTTGTTTGATTTTAGATTAAAGTACTTCTGGAGCCAATGATACGATCTTCATGAAGCCACCGTCACGCAATTCGCGAGCAACTGGGCCGAAGATACGAGTTCCGCGAGGAGTTTTATCTTCACGGATGATGACTGCAGCGTTTTCGTCGAATTTGATGTATGAACCATCTTTACGACGAGCACCTGATTTAGTACGAACGATAACCGCTTTTACAACGTCACCTTTTTTAACCGCACCACCAGGAGTAGCTTGTTTTACAGATGCAACGATGACATCACCGATGTTGGCGAACTTACGTCCTGAACCACCAAGAACTTTGATTGTCAGGATTTCGCGAGCACCGCTGTTGTCAGCAACTTTCAAACGAGTTTCTGTTTGAATCATTTAAGTTTTCTCCTTTCTGGTTTGATTAGATGATAACCGCTTCTTCAACAACTTCTACAAGACGGAAGCGTTTTGTAGCTGAAAGCGGACGAGTTTCCATGATACGAACGATATCGCCTTCTTTGGCAACATTGTTTTCATCATGTGCTTTGTACTTCTTAGAGTAGTTAATACGCTTACCATAGACTGGGTGGTTACGTTTTGTTTCAACTACAACTGTGATTGTCTTATCCATCTTGTCAGAAACGACGCGTCCGACGAGGGTTTTACGTTGATTACGTTCCATTTTAGAATTTCTCCTTTCCCAAGTCTATTATTTAACTTCTGATTGAACAGTTTTGATACGTGCGATTTGTTTTTTCACTTCTTTCAAACGCGCTGTCTGCTCCAATTGACCAGTAGCGGCTTGGAAACGAAGGTCAAACAATTCTTTCTTCAATTCATTTTCACGCTTCGCGAGTTCTTCTTGAGAAAGACCACGAAGTTCTTTAACAAAATCTTGAATTTCTTTAAGTTTCATGCTTTCTCCTTATTCTGCTTCACGCTTTACGAATTTACATTTAACTGGCAATTTGTGGCTTGCAAGACGAAGAGCTTCACGAGCGATTTCTTCTGATACGCCAGCGATTTCAAACATCACTTTACCACGTTTAACTGGTGCTACCCAACCTTCTGGAGCCCCTTTACCAGATCCCATCCGTACACCGATTGCTTTTGCAGTGTATGATTTGTGTGGGAAGATTTTGATCCAAACTTTACCACCACGTTTCATGTAACGAGTCATAGCGATACGGGCAGCTTCGATTTGACGGTTAGTGATCCAGTGGCTAGTAGTTGCTTGAAGACCATATTCTCCAAAAGTTACTTCTTTACCACCTTTAGCTTCACCACGCATTTTTCCGCGGAATTCGCGACGGTGTTTAACACGTTTAGGTACTAACATTGGTTATTTACCTCCTTTAGTGTTTTTACGAGCTGGAAGAACTTCACCACGGTAGATCCATACTTTAACACCAAGTTTACCGTAAGTAGTATCAGCTTCTTCCCAAGCGTAATCGATATCCGCACGAAGGGTGTGAAGTGGAACAGTTCCTTCAGAGTATCCTTCGCTACGAGCGATATCTGCACCGTTCAAACGACCTGATACTTGAGTTTTGATTCCTTTAGCTCCTGCACGCATTGCACGTTGGATTGCTTGTTTCTGAGCACGACGGAAAGCAACACGTTGCTCCAATTGACGAGCAATTCCTTCACCAACAAGGTGAGCATCCAAATCTGGAGATTTGATCTCGATGATGTTGATGTGTACTTGTTTTCCAGTTAATTTGTTGAGTTTTGCACGAAGTGCATCAACGTTTGCTCCACCTTTACCGATAACCATACCTGGTTTAGCAGTGTGAAGTGAAACGTTAACTTTGTTTACTGCGCGCTCGATTTCAATAGTTGAAACAGCCGCGTCAGCCAATTCTTTTTGAACGAATTTACGGATTGCAAGATCTTCATGAAGGTAATCCGCGTATTCTTTTTCAGCATACCATTTGGCATCCCAATCACGGATGATGCCGACACGCATACCAATTGGATGTACTTTTTGACCCACGATGTTACCTCCTTATTTTTCTGCAACAACCACAGTGATGTGGCTTGTGCGTTTGTTGATTGGTGAAGCTGAACCTTTAGCGCGTGGACGGAAACGTTTCATAGTTGGTCCTTCGTTTGCGAAAGCTTCAGATACTACCAAGTTAGCTTTTTCCAAACCAAAGTTGTTTTCAGCATTAGCGATTGCAGAGATCAATACTTTTTCGATAATGCCAGCAGCTTTGTTTGGAGTGAATTTCAAGATTGCGATTGCGTCAGCGACGTTTTTACCACGGATATTGTCAAGAACTAGACGAGTTTTACGAGGTGAAACACGCACTGTACGAGCCATTGCTTTAGCTGAAGTAATTTCTGCCATTTATGTTCTCCTTATTTTCTACGTGTTTTCTTGTCGTCTGCAGCGTGACCTTTGTAAGTACGAGTTGGTGCAAATTCACCAAGCTTGTGACCTACCATGTCTTCTTGGATGTAAACAGGTACGTGTTTACGTCCGTCATAGACTGCGATTGTGTAACCGATGAAACTTGGGAAGATCGTTGAACGACGTGACCAAGTTTTAATAACTTTTTTCTTTTCGTCATTAGCTTGAGCTTCAACTTTTTTCATCAAATGCTCATCGACGAAAGGTCCTTTTTTAAGACTGCGTCCCATTTTTATGTTTTCTCCTTTAAAATAAGTACCACAGCGGCCTGCGCTGCTAGGCAGCGCTACCGAGCTGGCGGATAGATTGTTTTAGATTATTTCTCGTTGCGACGACGAACGATAAGTTTGTCAGATTTCGCTTTCTTGTTACGAGTTTTAAGACCAAGAGCAGGTTTGCCCCATGGAGTAGATGGCGCTTTACGACCAACTGGTGCTTTACCTTCACCACCACCGTGTGGGTGATCGTTAGGGTTCATTACAGAACCGCGAACTGTTGGACGGATACCTTTCCAACGGCTACGACCTGCTTTACCAAGGTTAACCAAGCCATGTTGTTCGTTTCCGACAACACCAACTGTAGCACGGCAAGTACCAAGGATCATACGAACTTCGCCTGATTGAAGACGAACAAGTGTGTATTTACCTTCTTGACCCAATACTTGAGCAGAAGCTCCAGCAGCACGGACCAATTCACCACCACGACCTGGTTTCAACTCAATGTTGTGAACCAAAGTACCAACTGGGATGTTAGCAAGTGGAAGTGCGTTACCGACTTTGATATCTGCTTCAGGACCTGAAACGATACGTTGACCTACTTCAAGACCTTTAGGAGCGATGATGTATGCCTTCACACCGTCAGTATAGTGAACCAAAGCGATGTTTGCTGAACGGTTTGGATCGTACTCGATAGTTTTAACTACTGCTTCAACAGCATCTTTGTTACGTTTGAAGTCAATCAAACGGTAGTGACGTTTGTGACCGCCACCTTGGTGGCGAACAGTGATGCGTCCGTTGTTGTTACGACCAGCTTTGCTCTTAAGAGAAACGAGCAAAGATTTTTCTGGAGTGCTAGTAGTGATTTCAGCGAAATCCAAAGAAGTCATATTACGGCGACCGTTTGTTGTTGGTTTATAAACACGAATTCCCACGATATTTCCTCCTTAGATTATTCTGCTTCAGCAGCTCCGAACAACTCGATTGCTTTAGAATCTGCTGTCAGAGTGATGATAGCTTTTTTAGTTTTGTTAGTAAAACCAGTGTAACGTCCAACGCGTTTTGCTTTAGGTTTTACGTTGATAGTGTTGACATTAGCAACTTTAACTCCTTCAAAAGCAGCTTCAACAGCTTGCTTGATCAAAAGTTTGTGAGCGCGAGTGTCTACTTCAAATACGTATTTGCCTGCTTCAAGCTGAGCCATTGAGCTTTCAGTGATGACAGGCTTTTTGATAACGTCATACAAATTCATTATGCAAGAACCTCCTCAATTTTAGAGATAGCTGCTTGAGTAACAAGAAGTTTGTCGCTGTTTGCGATGTCAAGAACACTTGCTGTTGTTGCTGTTGCAACTTTAACATTTGGAAGGTTACGTGCTGAAAGTGCAGCAAATTCATTTCCTTCTTCAAGAATAACAAGTACTTTTGTGTCAATGCTCAATGCTGCAAGCACTTTTGCAAACTCAGCAGTTTTTGGAGCTGTAAATGAAAGGCTGTCTACAGCTACGAATTTGTTTTCAGCAACTTTTTCAGAGTAAACTGATTTCAATGCCAATCTACGAACTTTTTGTGGAAGTTTGTAGGCATATGAACGAGGAGTTGGACCGAAGACGATACCACCACCACGCCATTGTGGAGAGCGGATAGAACCTTGACGAGCACGTCCAGTTCCTTTTTGACGCCATGGTTTGCGTCCGCCGCCTGATACTGCAGAACGGTTTTTAACAGCGTGAGTTCCTTGACGGAGGCTAGCGCGTTGGCTGATGATCACGTCGAAGACAACTGATTCGTTTGGTTCGATACCAAAGATTGCGTCGTTAAGAACTACTTCACCAGCTTCTTTACCAGTTTGGTCAAATAATTTTACGTTTGCCATTGTGACTGATTTCCCCTTTCTTTATTATTTACCAGCTTTAACTGCTGATTTGATAGTGATAAGAGATTTCTTAGCACCAGGTACGTTTCCTTTGATCAAGATAACGTTTTTCTCTGGAACAACTTGTACGATTTCAAGGTTTTGAATCGTTACACGGTTGCCACCCATACGACCAGCCAAGTGTTTGTTTTTGAAAACACGGTTTGGCGCAACTGGTCCCATTGAACCAGGACGACGGTGGTAACGTGAACCGTGAGCCATTGGACCACGAGATTGGCCGTGGCGTTTGATTACACCTTGGAAACCTTTACCTTTTGAAGTTCCTGTTACATCAACAACATCACCAGCTTCGAATGTATCAACTGTGATTTCCGCACCAACTTCCAAGCCTTCAATGTTTTTGAATTCACGAATGAAGCGCTTAGGAGCCGTGTTAGCTTTCGCTACATGTCCTTTAGCAGGTTTGTTGCTCAATACATCACGAAGGTCATCAAAACCAACTTGAACTGCGTTGTAACCGTCTGTTTCAACTGTTTTTACTTGAAGAACAACGTTTGGAGTTGCTTCAACAACAGTTACAGGGATTAATTCGCCAGCTTCAGTGAAGATTTGAGTCATTCCCACTTTTTTCCCTAAGATTCCTTTTGTCATGAGAAAATGTTTCCTTTTCTATTTTTTTATCTAAAAAGTTTTTAACGAGCGTTTTTTATGCTCAAGATACCAAGCTTTAAATTAAAGTTTGATTTCTACGTTCACACCGCTTGGAAGGTCCAACTTCATCAAAGCGTCAACTGTTTTTTGAGTTGGGTTGATGATGTCGATCAAGCGTTTGTGAGTACGCATTTCAAATTGTTCGCGAGAATCTTTGTATTTGTGAGTCGCACGAATGATTGTGTAGAGGCTACGTTCAGTTGGAAGTGGGATTGGTCCCGCAACTTCAGCACCTGTACGTGCAGCAGTTTCTACGATTTTTGCAGCCGCTGTGTCAAGTGTACGATGTTCGTAAGCTTTCAAACGGATGCGGATTTTTTTGTTTGCCATCTTTTTCTCCTTTTTTCGTCTATTTAAGATAATAGGCTAGCTCCACAAGAAAACCGACAGGTGATTGCGTGGCAATGCAACCGAGCGTGTCGCAACCTCTTGCATCAAAGCTACACGCTGTTTTTTCACAGCACCATAGTATCTTAACACAAAGAACCAAGCATTGCAAGGGATTTGAGCAAGTTTTTAAAGATTTTTAGGATAATTTTTTATGAAAGTGTTTTCTAAGCAACTTATAAGTCTTGTAATCATTTATATAGAAGAAAATTTATTATTCTACCTATTCATTTAAGTTTTTTCTCAAAAAATAAAAATGCTCACTGACGCACGTCAGTGAGATTAAAAATGAAAAATTTGCTTTTAGCTACTTTGTTTTATAACAACGGGCTGTTCTTTTCAATGCGAAAGTCGTTTCCTGACTGGCAGATGACAAGGTCTGCAGCTGCTAGATAAGGCTGATAAAAGTGCTGATATTGCTCTCGCCGAGCTAGGTGGGTCTGCTCTATCCAATCTGGTCTGCGTTCTCGCACAGCTACATCCCGCGACAAGCGGCGTTCTAACTCAGTTTGATCATCCGTGTAAAAGCAAATCGATAAATCAAACAAGCTTTTAGGCAAAAAAGCTGCTGACATGCCTTCTACTATTAAAATCGGCTTTTGAGCTGATAAACGCAAACTCTGTGACCAAGCTTTTCCAATGGTCAGAATATCCAGACCAGACTGCAAAGCACAAATATCGCGTTCCAGACTACTGAGTTCATGAACGGCTGGAATACAAGCCGTTACTTTTTGATGAGGAAAGTCTTTAGAACTGAGCAAATCTCGATACTCCCCAGTAATCACATAAGGATCTGTTTCCAGAAGATTGGCTCCTTCCTCACCCAAGGCTAGCTGGAGTTTTCGAGCAAAAGTTGACTTACCCGAAGCTCCGTGACCGTAAATACGCAGGGTGTGCTTTTGACCATCCGACAGATAGTCTACCAAGCTTTCCAACAATTTTCTTTCATCAGACATATTTCTTTCCCTCAAATGAAGACTCTTAGAAGTTCCTCTTGGAGCGGTTATAGCCGTAGCGCTCGACAAAATCTTCACGGAATTCTAACAAGTTATCATCCATAATAGCTTGGCGAACTTTCTTCATAAGGTTTACCAAGAAGTAAAGATTGTGGTAACTGGTCAAGCGGAGGCCAAAGGTTTCATCAGCTTTGAGCAGGTGGCGGATATAGGCCCGCGTGTAGTTTGTACAAGTGTAGCAATCACAGTCGTGATCCAGTGGCGTGAAATCTTCCTCAAACTGGGCATTTTTGACAACCAGACGTCCCTCGCTGGTCATGCAGGTGCCGTTTCGGGCAATCCGAGTCGGCAAAACGCAGTCAAACATATCAACGCCACGGATAACACCATCAATCAAGCTATCTGGCGCTCCAACTCCCATGAGATAGCGAGGCTTATTTTCAGGCAGTAGAGGCGTTGTGAAATCCAGTACCTCATTCATCTCTTCGTGAGACTCACCAACAGCCAATCCTCCGATAGAGTAGCCAGGAAAATCCATGCTGACCAAATCTTGAGCAGACTGGCGGCGCAAATCTTCAAAGCCAGCTCCCTGAACAATCCCAAAGAGACCTTGATCGTGTGGACGAGTGTGAGCCTTGAGTCCACGCTCTGCCCAACGGCTAGTCCGCTCGATAGACTTCTTGACATAGTCATAAGGCTGGTAGAACTGCGGGCATTCATCAAAGGACATCATGATGTCGCTACCTAAGTTGTTCTGGATAGAAATGGCCTTTTCTGGCGACAGGAACATTTTGGAACCATTGAGGTGGTTCTTGAAAGTCACTCCTTCTTCTGTGATGTTGCGGCTATCAGCTAGAGAATAAACCTGAAAACCACCACTATCGGTCAGAATAGGCTGGTCCCAGTTCATGAACTTGTGTAGGCCACCTGCACGGGCAATCAGCTCATCTCCCGGCCGCAACCAGAGGTGGTAAGTATTGGCCAAGATGATACCCGAACCCATTTGCTTGAGCTCTTCTGGTGACTGGGTCTTGACCGTAGCCTGAGTACCGACCGGCATAAACATAGGCGTTGGGAAGGTTCCGTGGGGCGTGATAATCTCCCCCAAACGGGCACCTGTGTGCTTTTCTTTTTTGATCAAACGATACTGAATCGGTGAATCTGACATGTTTCCTCCTGCTGGGAAAGACAGTCCCAGCTATTTTCTTCTATAAAATAAGCGACAATCGCTCATAAGATACCGTATGATTTTACCAAAAAAAGCCTTGTCTGTCACGATATGTGGTATAATAAAAATCATGAAATGGAGGTCTGTATGAATTTAAGCGAAATCCGTGCCCAGGCACGAACCATCCGAAATCAAACCAACGGCATTTTCTCACTCTTTGCCATTCCAACTCTGGTAACCATTTTATCTACCTATCTGTCACCTAACCGTCATTTAGAGGAAATTGTCCCCCAGCTGGACATCAATCAAGCCTTTGTGGTGATTTTTGGCCGTCAAATTTTTCCACAAATCGTGGAATTTATCATCGCCCTGCTCTTTTTATCTGCTAGCTTCAGCATGATGGATGTCGTCCGGAAAAAACGCGATACAGTTGGCTTTACAGATATTGGCCGAATCTTTTCTGCTGAGCTTTTTTCGCCAATTTTTATCACACAACTGACCAAAAGCATCCTCCTCTTGCTGTGGAATTCTATCAGCCTTGTCGGTTCATTTTTCCTTATTTTCAGCAGTTACAAGGTGCTAGCTATTTATGGGAAAATATCCGATGTGTCCCAATTGACAGCTGCTAGTCCTGAAGTGGAGCAAATCGTCAGCTATGCGCCCATGATGTTTCTTGGCACTCTCATTGTCTTGGCTGGTACGGCAGTCTTCCTGATGGCCAACTATGCTTACTCTCAGACCGACTTCATCCTTTATGATCAGCTGAGTACTGGCACCTACCAAGGTCCTTGGCAAGTTCTTGTGCAAAGTAGACGCATGATGAAAGGCTATAAGTGGAAGCGTTTCTTGCTGGATCTGAGCTTTATCGGCTGGTATATCCTGATTGGTATCACACTGGGAATCGCTGGAGTCGTGGCCTATCCTTACATCACAACAGCTCGGGTGCTCTTTTATGAAAATTTAAAATCACTAAGTAAGTAAAATGAGAGTGGGACAGAAATCGGTCATTCGTTAGAATTCGATTTCGTCGTCCCACCTCCGCACAGTTGAGTAGGGCTGTAAAAGCTGATGAAATCAGCGTAGTAGAGCCCACTCAACCACTGCGTCTTGCTCGACATTCCAAAGACAATTGAGAGGCTAGGACTTTTGTCCAGCCTCATTTTTTCGTCTAGATTTAACGCAGTTGGACTTTCAGTACCAAGGGTAAGTCGGCTGCTACACTCGGCATGAAAAGACGCAAACCTTGAGGCGTTTGCTCCCATTCGAGCGGTTCCTCATAGCCTAGTAAGGATACCTCTTCTATGATACCATGAAAGCGAGAAGCGGGATTTTCTCTTCCGTCTGCCAAGGCCTGAATTGTCAGCCACTGATTTACTGCAGGCTCCATCAGAAAGGCATACACTGCTCCGCCCTTGGCCGTGAAACGGAAATCCTGGTTTGTATACGGGATGTTTTTTCCATCCGAAAATGGCCCACTATCTACTTGTGTCGGACCTTCTCCAAATTGCCTCCACGCGCGTGAATCATAGATCGCTTGACCATTCACTTGGAGCCAAGCCCCGATCTCTCTCAAGATTTCTTGATCTTTTTCTGGAATCGCCCCATCTCCTTTTGGCCCAATATTCAGCAGCAAATTCCCATTTTTGGACACGACATCAATCAAGGTCTGGATGATTTCTTTAGCTGACTTATAGTCAAGGTTCTCTGTGTAGCCCCAAGAATTTCGCGCAATAGCCGTATCCGTCTGCCAAGTGAAAGGCTGGATCTCTGCGAAACCACCGCGTTCCACTTCCACAATCCCCGCACCAAAAGCCAGCGCATCATGCTTGTAACAGATGCTAGTCGGCTTCCCAGAAGCCGCTCCTAAATTATAATAATAGGCCGCAAAAAGCTTTATATACTCTTTAAAAGCTGCATGCTGAATCCACCAGTCAAAATACAAAATCTCAGGCTGGTAATCTCGAACCAGCTCACAGGTACGCAGGAGCCAATCATCTAGAAACTCCTGACTCGGATAAGGCTGACCAAACAAATCATGGTGGTCGGGCTCTGGCATAGCCGGCCAGTAGAGTTCCTCGCGACTGACTTCGCTGGCAATGTCACTGGCAAACTCCTTTCCATGCGAAAAGAAAAAGTGATGCTCTGCCCGATGGGAGGAAGTACAAAAATGAACTTGCTCTCTTTGGGCTGCCTGACTCAATTCCCCCAAGATGTCACGTTTTGGCCCCATTTCTACACTATTAAAAGGAGAAAGCTGACTGGCATAAAGCTGGAAGCCGTCGTGATGCTCCGCCACTGGAAACATGTATTGGGCTCCCGCTTCTTTAAAGAGGCGCAACCATTCGTCCGCATGAAAATTTTCGGCAGTAAAGAGTGGGATAAAATCCTTGTAGCCGAAATCTTTGTGAGGCCCATAAGTTTTGATATGGTGGTCAAATTCTGCCGTACCTTGGATGTACATATTTCGAGAGTACCACTCGCTCCCAAAAGCAGGAAGGCTGTAAAGTCCCCAGTGGATAAAAATCCCAAACTTAGACCTTTTGAACCAGTGGGGAACGTGATAGGTCGCAAGAGAGTCCCAGTCTGGATAGAAAGGACCTTGGTTGGCAACTCTTTGAATTTCTTCTAAAGATATTTTCATTGCTATACCTCATTATTCGATTAAAACGCTTTCTTTTATTGTACCAATTTTTGCAGAAGAAAGAGGCATTTTACAAAAAAATAATCCAAAACAGCCTTATGAACAAACTTTTTCGATAAAGCAAAGAAAAAGGAACAGCAATTAATTCTGTTCCTTGTTTTTATATTGTCAGCATGACGAGTACCTTGGGAAGCTACTCGCACCGCGATTCTCATCATTCAATACATCAATTCGCTACGCGATAGTAGGGATGTTGGGATGCGTAAGTGAAATCTTGCCCCACTAAAATGCGTTCTTTCGGATTTTCACTTCCAGTATCATAAAGACGAGCTCCTTTAGGAATGGCTGTGAAGGAGGCCACTTCATTCCCTGATTTATGAGTTAAAAACGCTCCGAACTTCCCTTCATATACTTGACTATTTGTCAAAGTGTAGTCGCTTGATTCATTTCCTCTGTAAGTATGAGACACCAAGCCATTTGCATCAAAGACTAATTGATTGCCCAAATCGTCTTGCCAAGTACCAGTAATGCTAGAGAAATCACCATTTGCTAGAGCATTGACATCCATACCGGAAGTTGTTGGAGCCACTGGGGCAGCTGGAGTTGGTGACGTGTTCGAATCTGCTGAAGTCTTGTTGTCCACGGGCTTCTCAGCCTGGCTGGAAACACTCTGGTCGCTAGATGTCTGAGGAGTTGAAGAGGATGTCACGGAGTTAGAAGCAGAACTTTGCTTAGCTGATGGTTTGGTAGAAGACTTGCTAGAACTGCTAATTTTAGAGCTCTGAGAGGTAGAACTACTAGCCTCCGTGGAAGGTTTGGAACTACAGGCTGCGAGCAGGAAAGCAGAGCACAAGGCAGTGGCTGTCAATAAAATAAGTTTACTACGTTTCATAATAGAATCTCCTTGTCAGTTTATCATTAATTTGCTACTCGATAGTAGGGATGTTGTGCAGAAGAGATTGCATCACTTCCAAGCATGATTTGTTCTTTAGGCGCTGGAGCACCATTAAGTGGCAATGCTACGCCCACTGGAACAGCGAATAAAGGATCACTACTGCCTGCTCCATTATAACCAAAATCAGCTCTAAACTTATCTCCTTCTACATGACCATTATAAATAACGTTATGGTTCAATGTCTCACCATTATTACGTTGCAATGTTACTAATCCATTTGCATCAAAAACTAATTGGTTGCCCAAATCGTCTTGCCAAGTACCTGCAATGCTAGAGAAATCACCATTTGCTAGAGCATTGACATCTATACCGGAAGTTGTTGGAGTGTTTAAATCTGCTGAAGTCTTGTTGTCCACAGGTTTCTCAACTTGACTGGAAACACTCTGGTCGCTAGAAAGCTTAGTAGTAGAGGATGCTTTTGCTTCGTTGGAAGCAGAACTTTGCTTAGCTGATGGTTTGGTGGAGGACTCGCCTAAGCTACTAGTCTTAGATGTCTTAGAACTCTGAGAAGTAGAACTGCTAGCCTCCGTGGAAGGTTTAGAGCTGCAGGCTGCGAGCAGGAAAGCAGAGCACAAGGCAGTGACTGTCAATAAAATAAGTTTATTACGTTTCATAATAGAATCTCCTTGTCAGTTTATCATCAATTTGCTACACGATAGTAGGGATGTTGGCTTGCATAGGGGACATCTTACCCCACTAAAATATATCCTTTAAAGCTTTTTTGTAACAAAAGAAATATTTTGTAATCTAATTGTAATTATATGAAATAATTTTGTCAACATTTTGTGTGATATTTTTCTCAAAATTTATCTGCAATTTATGAAATACTTTTTTAATGCAAAAGCACAGGAGTTCCTCCTCCTGTGCTTCGTCTCAAATTTTCTCTAAATCATGAACGATCCGTTCAAAGGCTGCCTCCAAGGAATCTTCGTCCCTAAAGAACGATTCCTCTTCCCAGCATAAGAAATCTCGATCCTTCCACCAGCGCCTCATGTCGGCTGGGGTAAATTCTTCTTGCTTCGCTCTGGTCTGATGACGGCGGACCGTTTCTTCAAAAGTCAAATCATAGTAATAGGCTAGGGTCTGAGGACCAAACAAAGTCCGCAACCGCTCCAGCATGTGGTCATAAATATCTGTCTCGTAGAAACCTTCTACCAAGACCAGTAAATCATGTTCGTAACCAAAATGAGCTAAGCTTTCCGTCAAATCAATGGATAGGTTGCCCGGCTCTACTTTTTCCTTGAGCATGTCCCGTCTAACTGTATCCTGCGCAATCAAAAGAGTCCCTCGGCCATAGTGAGTCTGCAATTTTTTAGCTAAACTCGATTTGCCAGAGCCAGAATTGCCACGAATGATGACTAACTTGGCCATCTTATTCGCCTAGAATCAAGCGAGTATGCTCGCGTTTGATACAGCGATCCATGACGATATCTTCGCGACCGGCTGCCCGCAAAATTTGCTCAGCTTCTTCATTTTCCAAGCCCAACTGAGCCCAAAAAATCTTGGCATCTGATTCCAGAAAATCACGCGCCACATCTGGCAAAAACTCGCTACGACGGTAAACATCGACAATATCCACTGGGAAAGGAATATCTTTGAGACTGGCATAAACTGTCTCACCAAAAATCTGACTGCCCGCTGCCCGCGGATTGACAGGGATAATGCGATAGCCCCGTTCCTGCATCTCCTTGGACACACGGTTACTGGTCGTTTCCTCACGGTCAGACAGTCCGACAACAGCAATCACCTTGCTGTTTTCCAGATAGCGCTTGACAACGCCGTCACTGGGATTTTGAAAATGGTAAGTCATAATGCTCCTCCTGTTTTATAAATAATTTTTAACTTTTTTAACAATGATATCTTAGCTGAATACGGTACAAAAAAGATGCTTTTCCTCGCATTCCTTGAATGTTGTGTCAGCTTTCTATTTTCACTTTGTGTTTTACGCCCTTGATATCTTATTTCGCCTCGTACCAAGTTTGGCCGGCATTTTCATCAGCCACTAGTGGAACGGCCAGCTCAATCGCAGCCTCCATGGTTTCTTTGACTAGCTGGCGGACGGCTGTTAGCTCGTCAGCTGGCACTTCCAGTACGATTTCATCGTGAACCTGCAAGAGCATGCGAGACTTGAAATTCTTCTCTGCCAGAGCTCGGTCCAGATTAATCATAGCGACTTTGAGAATGTCTGCGGCAGAGCCTTGGATTGGGCTGTTAATGGCTGTGCGCTCCGCAAAATTTCGGATGTTAAAGTTGCGGGAATTGATATCCGGCAAGGAGCGACGGCGATGGTAAATGGTCTCTACATAGCCCTTATCACGCGCTTCGCGGACGATGGTTTCCATATAATTCTTGATACCAGGGAAGCGCTCAAAATAAGTCTCAATGTAGTCCTTGGCAGCCTTGCGGGAAATGCCTAGATTATTGGCTAGTCCAAAGTCGGAAATACCATAAACTACTCCGAAGTTGACAGCCTTGGCATTGCGGCGGTCATTAGGCGTCACATCCTCTGCCTTTTCAATACCAAAGACCCGCATGGCTGTGGCCGTGTGAATATCTTCTCCATGCTGAAAAGCAGCAATCAAATGCTCATCCTGCGAAATGTGAGCCAGCACCCGCAGCTCAATCTGGGAATAATCCGAGCTGAGAAGCACACTGTCTGCCCATTCCGGCACAAAGGCCTTGCGAATGAGGCGCCCCTGCTCCAAACGAACGGGGATATTCTGCAGGTTTGGGTCAACCGAGGACAGGCGGCCAGTCTGGGTCAAATCCTGAACATAGCGAGTGTGAATCTTACCGTCAGCCGCTATCGCCTCCTGCAGTCCGATGATATAAGTGGACTGGAGCTTGCTGATTTGACGGTATTCCAGAATCTTAGACACAATCGGTGCTATGGGTGCTAAACGCTCCAGCACATCCACCGCTGTCGAGTAGCCCGTCTTGGTCTTTTTGGTGTACTCCAGTGGCAACCCCATATCCTCAAAGAGAATGGTTCCCAGCTGTTTCGGCGAGTTGATATTAAACTCCTGACCAGCCAGATCATAAATCTCCTGGGTTAGACTTTCCAGCGTCTTTTCATTTTCTGCCTGCATACCCTGCAGGGTTTCCCGCTCAACCTTGATCCCCGCAATCTCCATCTTGGCTAGGACAAAGGCCAGCGGTTGCTCCATTTCAAGCAACAAATCCAGCTGATCGTGGGCGCGAAGCTGTTCTTGCATTGGCTCCTCCGTTTCCAGCAGTACTTGAACCTTACGAGCCAGATGCTCAAAGAGCTGCTCTTGCTCTGGCAGAGCGCGCTTGGCTCCCTTGCCATAAACCTCATCATCAGTCGGCAGAATTGTTTGGCCGTAGAGGCGAGCAATAGTCGCCAGCTCATTATCCTCGACCGTCGAAAGCAGATACTTGGCTAGGCGCGCATCAAAGGCTGCTGCTGGTAGCTCGATGCCATAATGACTGAGCAGTACCTTGGTCCGCTTGAGGTCGTATGTTTTCAAAGCTGTTTTTGTCAAAAACTCCTGAAAGAGAGGTTGCTGTAGTAAATCGCTGGAACCGACATAAATCTGACGGCTATCGCCCCAGGCAAGGCCGACAATCTCTTCCTTATGGTAGTTGTCACCCAAGATTTCAAAATAGAAGAATTGCTCTGGTACCAGCATATCTGCTGTGACCTCAGTCACTTTGGTAAATTCAATTGGTTTGACTTCTACCGGCTCCTGAGCCGTTCCTAGCTGAGCCTTGAGCTGCTTGAAGCCCATCTCGTCGTAGAACTTGCTCAGTGCCTCTATTTGCGGACCCTTATAAACCAAATCATCCAGTCCGATTTCAATCGGAGCTTGAGTATTGATAGTAGCTAGGGTTTTAGATAAAAAGGCCTTGTCCTTGTCATTGATCAGATTTTCCTTCATCTTGGAAGCCTTGAGCTGGTCAATATTTTCATAGAGATTTTCCAAAGAGCCATACTCCAAGAGGAGCTTGAGGCCAGTTTTCTCACCAATCTTGGTCACGCCGGGGATATTGTCCGACTGATCGCCCATCAGCGCCTTGAGGTCAATGAACTGCTCTGGCGTGATGCCCATCTTTTCCATGAGGTAGGCTGGGGTAAATTCCTCAAACTCAGCCACGCCTTTCTTGGAAATCTCCACCACGGTATTATCATCCGTCAGCTGAATCAAGTCTTTATCGCCGCTGACAATGGTCACATCGTAAGGCACAGCTGTCTTTTCAGCCATCTTGTCCAAGGTCCCGATAATGTCATCCGCCTCATACTGAGCCAAGTCATAGAAGTGAATGCCTAGGTGCTGCAGCATTTCACGGATAAAAGGCAACTGCTCACGAAATTCATCCGGTGTCTTGGCCCGACCAGCCTTATAGTCGGCGTACATCTCGGTCCGGAAGGTCGTCTTACCAGCATCAAAAGCTACCAGGACATGAGTTGGCTGCACACGCTCCAAGAGATGATTAAGCATAAGGTGGAAGCCATAAATGGCATTGGTATGCAGGCCCGATGGACTCTTGAAACGGTCAATTTGATTATAAAGCGCAAAAAAAGCGCGAAAAGCAACGGAAGAACCGTCGATTAATAATAACTTATTCTTTTTTTCCATAGGTTTATTATAACACGAAAGGCGGACAAAGATAGGAACAGCGGTGTGGAAAATTTAAAAGTGATTTTAATAATTCCTCTATGGTATAATAATAAAAACTAGGAGGTGAAGCATGTTCCCAATAACCATTCCAACTCTTGTGACTGAGGAAGTGTATCAACGATTTGCATGGTCTGTTTTCATACGTGGAAAAGGATTTTTACTAAATATTCTCATCTTTATAGGAGTCATGTCGCTCTATCTGACCTTTATACCTGAGCAACTGAAGCGATTCTCTGTGTTTACCGTGCTATTTGCATCTTTGATTACATTCTCAGCAATATACTTTGGCATGGACTTTCAGATAAAGAAAGCCTATCAAAAAACTCCTTACTGGAAGGATATGGAGCAAACTCTTATATTTGAGAAAGATAAATTTTCTGTAAAAAGCAAACGAGGAGAGTTTCTTTATACCTATGATGACATCGTCAAAGTTTTTCAAACAAAGGATGATTTTTATATCATGTTGGGGCCAAGTATCGGTTTCCCTATTGAAAAAAAGAACTGTACTCCCGAGGCTCTTGAGTTCTTGCTAGAACTTCACATTGAGCATATGTAAAAGAAAAGCAGGCTAGACTGACAGTAGATCAGTTCTGGTCTGCTTTTTATCTTGTAAATAATTGCTTGATATCCACCAACTTCTCTATTTTCTGATTGATTTCTGGTCGGTAGTCACAGAAGTTAATGCTCTGGATGCCACTGTTGACGGCGACATCCACGTCCAGCGTCCGGTCGCCGATATAGTAGGTTTCCTGCTTATCCAGACCATATTTTTCAACCAGATAATCGACACCCTCTGGGTGGGGCTTGCGCTCAAAGCCATTGGCCGTTGTGATGATTTCTGTAAAATAGTCATGAATGCCCAAGTCTTGCAAGATTTGATGGGCATTGAGTCCTTTGTGGGTATAGACGAACTGGGCAATGTCCTGCTCCTCAGCCCAGGCCAGAATCTCTGCTGCTCCTGCCATCAGATAGACCTGAGCATTCTTCTCCTTTAGGCTTGCTCCACGGAAGGTATTCATCTCGGCAGCGTCTAGGCCCTTCTCAGATGCCACTTCCTCCAAGAGCTTCTGGACAGAGTGCTTTAGGATATAGCTGTGAATACTGGCCCTATCAAAGTCCAGACCATAGTGAGCATAGGTTTCCTCAATTCCTGCCAAAATAGCATCATAGGAGTCCAGCAAGGTGCCGTCCAAATCCCAAATAAACGCTTTTGTCATGCAATTTCCCTCATTTTTCTGTCGTATAAAACCTTTAAAAATAGCCAGCGGAAGCCATTGTCCAAGAGAGTCCCAGCCCAGACTCCTGGCAGACCCAAGCCAAAGGTCACACCCAACAAATAGCCTGAGATGATGCGAATTAACCACATGCCAATAGTCGTGGCATAAAAGGGCAGTCTGGCATTGCCCAGACCCTGCCAAACCGCTGTGTAAATCACGGTTCCAGCTGCCATAGGAGTTCCCAGCAGGGAGAAGAGGATGACTGAAAGACTGGCTGTGATCGCTCCGCTATTGTCCGTATAGAGCAAGGTCAGCGGTCGACCATGGGCGAAAATACCTAAAGCCAAGGGCAGCATGCAAGCAAAAGACAGCCAGAAGGCCCGCTGACGAATCAGACCAACCGCTTGCATATCTCCCTCGCCAACCGCATGGGCTACCAGCATGACTGTTGCTGTCGCGACCCCGAAAGCCGGCATGTAGTTAAACTGAGTCAGGACTTCACCAATAGCATTCCCCGCTACTGCATCCGTCCCAAAGACGACCACAATGGCGATGATCACTACATCGCCCGCCCGCATCATGAGCCGCTCTCCAGCAGCCGGCAGAGACAGACGCAAGAGCTCGCCATCTAAACCCCAGCTCCAGCGGATCGTGGACAAATCCAGCTCCCGCCAGAGAATGAGCACACCGACCAAACGAGCCAGCACCGTCCCCAGCGCTACGCCGACAATACCAAGCCGAAAGACATAAATCCCCAGACCAGAAAAGAGGGCATTGAGGACATTGGTCAGAAGACTAACATACATGGGAAATCTGGGATTGCGCGTGACCCGCACTAAAGCTCCAAAGGAAGTCATCAAGCCTAGCAGGACAATGGTCCCACCAACCAGAGCCAGATAGAGACCACCTGCTTCAGCCACCGCTTTTTCCGTCCCCAGCAGATCCAGCATCTGCCTGCCAAAGAGCAGGGAAATCAGCCCCAATAGAAGGCTCAGAAGCAGCGTCAGCTTGATAGCCTCAGCTGTATGATAGGCCAAACGCTCCTTGTCTCCCTGAGCCAGAGTCTTGGAGATGAGACTGGAAACAGCAGCCCCCAGCGCGATAAAGATTGCCTGATAAATGGTAATGATGTTGCCGGCCACCGAGACACCGGAAATCGCAATCAGCCCAAGACTAGCCACCAGATAGCTGTCGACCATGCCCATGAGCATCTGCAAAAAGTTCTCCGCCATAGCCGGCAGAGCAATGTTCATGATTTTTTTATAACTCGTCATCCACAAAAATTCCTAATCCAATCAAACTACTGTCTATTATGTTCCTTCTGGAAGGCTTCCATTTCCCTGAACTGTTCTAGTTCTTTTTCGTTTCTTGGTTCAAAACCAAGAAACTTATATCTGAAAAAGTTCATGCGAGCAGTTGGCCCAAAGTCGCTTTTATTCCAAGGTGCATAGTCAAAGTCTACTGATAACTTATTATTTTCATCCAGATGAATGATACAAATATACCAATCTGACAAGTCATTTTCAACAAACACCTTTTCCAATTCTTCAGATTTTCTAAATAAAATCTTATTTTCGTTTAAAACTTCTACCATAGATAGACCAAAATCTTCTGGCATTTCAAGATGGTAATGATATTGATTTTATATTTGGAAAAGAAATAAGCCACTCAACTGGAATCATATCGTTGGCTTGATGCACAATTTCAATAATTTCTCATTCATTTGTTCTTCCATGTTATCCTCCAGTTAGGTTATGTTAATTTCAAGTTAAAACTGGGATTAGATGCCACTGTCTAGCTAAAGCCTTTCTTTACAATAATCCACGATAGATTCATTGATCCATTTACCCTTATTTTGGAAGCTCCCAAATTCACGCTTTGCGATCAAATCTTCTGCCATTTGTAGTGCCTCTGCATACTGCTCCCGGTGGATCATTAACAGCATTCCCATCAAGTCATGACGGGCAGGATTTTGGGAATTTTCAACTGCATAAGCGTAAAAATCTTCAAAAGTTGGGAAGCTATTTATAAGTTTTACAACTTCTTCATGCACTTCTGAGAGCACCTCAAAAACCTTGGATTCGACTTTTTCTAAATCAAGACCCTCCATTGTCCAGTCTTCTCTAACTACCTTATATGGTAATGACAAGTCATCAACTGTAAAGGTTCCTACTGCTCGAAGACTCATTGGTTCCTGCGAATTACTCGCCATATCAAAAACTTCCCAAAAAATATCGTCAAAAATATATGGCTTGATATAAGGGCTAATTTTCAAACGAAACTCATTACCTGGAAAGGCAATATCCATCATATATAACCAGATAGTCTCCTACTTTGTTGAAATATGCCCAATCTCGAGACTTTAACTGTAATTTTTTTGCTGCATTGCGCTGAACTTTTTTCAGTTCTTTTTTTAATTGTTTATCTATCTTTGAAAACTTGACCATTCAATCACCTCACCAATCTGGTCTGCTTACTTTTATATTGATATTCGCTGAGAGCGCGATACCACATTTCAAGCTCACTTCTTCAAAACTTAAAATGACCTTTGCTAATCATATGATTCTAGTATAACATAAATAGAATGAGAACTTCCTCTGCTAATAAGAAGGCCACCTCGAGGGTGGCGCTGAACTTATTTCTTTTCAACTTTTATCATTGCTAAAAAATCTGAGAAGGTATTTGCCAAGAAAAATACATTCTCTTCATCAGATGTTTCTGGAAGACCAAAATTACTGTCCCAAAAATAAATACCTCTATCCGCTCCTTCCAAAATATGAATAAACATACCTCCACCATATTCAACTGCAAAAATATAAGTAGACGATGGAAGTTCATCATTAAAGTCATGATTCCAGAAAACTAAATCAACATTCTTATCCTCATTTTTGCCTAAAAAGAAATTAATGACTAGCTCATCTGTCAAGCTAGGTGCCTGAATAAGCATATATTCATTCTCTACATGACCACCATTTGAAAAAGATAAAAATTCTTTATAATCTGATGGAAACTTCAAGTCTAACCTTTGTTCCAGTTCACTTATCTCAAAATTAGAAAGTCTACCAAAACATTTCAAATTATTTAACATCACAATCACTTACCTCGCCTACTACTAGACTAGATCGTTTCCAACGTCTTAGATATAACTATTTGCCATTATGTTCCTGCTGAAAGGCTTCCATGGCCTTGAACAACTCAAGTTCTTTTTCATTAGCTGGTTGCTTTCCGAGATATTTATATTCAAAGAAATCTACTCGAGAACTTGGTCCAAATTCACTTTCATTCCATGGTGTATAGTCAAAATCTAAAGAGGCTTTGTTATTTCATCCACCTTGATTGTAAAAACAGACCACTCTACCAGAATCATATCATTCACTTTATAAATAATCTCTGGCATTTTCTCATTAATCTGTTTTTCCATATGTTCCTCCGGTTTGAAAACTGACGAAATAAGTCCGATTATAAAATCGAATGCACTCCCCTATAAACATTAACTTTTCACTACTTGAACAATGTCCTTAAAATCATCTGAAAGAGCGCCAAATTGACTGTCAGAATATAGGAAGTAGGCTTCTAGACCTCTGTGGATAATCGCATTAACCGTTGGGTGAAATTCCTTATCCGTCGCATTGATGACAAACTGTGTCATTTCAAAGGCTAGCTCGGGAATATACTGAAGCTTTTCAATACCAATTCGAATCATCAGGGCTTGGACATTTTCTGGACTAATGGAATCCTTTTGTGCCTTTCCATTTAACATCCCAAAAATATAGGCTGCTGCCAACTGTCTGTCAAGATCGTCGGCCAAATCAATCGTGACCAAACTTAAAAATTTATCGACCATTTCAATGCTTTCATTGACGATAGTTTCGTTCATAACAAATCCTTTCTAGAATACCGATTGATTCCTTTGCAATATCCACAAGGAATGCAGCTTACTTGATAAAGCCTATATAGGTCATCTTCAATTAAATAACTATGCAGTAAGAGCCACCCGCTTACTGCAAGTAAAGTTTCCTAACTTTATGACTCTAGTATAGCATAAATAAAATGAGAACCTCTTCTGTAAATAAGAGAACTATCTTAAAGATTTCCAAGTTCTTGGACTGTAAAAAGATTGAAAACTCTACAATACTAAAAAATCAGCCAGATATCCAGCTGATTTTAGGCTTTCTAAGCCATTTTTACAATTCCAAGTAATCTTCGACTGCTGCCTGCATTTGGTCTGCCGCGACCGTCGTTTTGTGGCGAACTGGTGCTGTTTCTAAGCCGTCCACAGCTGGTGGCAGGGCTACGCCAGAAAGTTCGTGCAGTTGGCCCAAAGCCTCAAAATCACTGAGGCCTGTCTGACCAGTCACAGCCTCAACGGCCACAACTGGGAATTTATAAGGACTAGCGGTAGACGCGATAACAGTCTTGCGCTGATCGCCTGTCTCTGCCAGATATTTTTGATAGACAGCAGACGCAACGGCAGTATGAGGGTCTTCGATGTAGTTAGAGGCTTGATAGACCCGCTTGATTTCAGCAGCTGTTTCTTTCTCTGTCGCGTAGTCAGCTGCAAAGAGCTCTAAAATCTCAGCGTCAAAGTCCGTCAGTTCATATTGTCCATGCTCATTCAGAGCCGCCATCAGGGCAGATGTTTTCTCAGCGCTATTACCAGACAGATGGAAAATCAAACGCTCCAAGTTAGATGAAACCAAAATATCCATGGACGGGCTAGTCGTCACCTTAAAGCTCCGCTTCTTGTCATACACCTGGGTCTTGAAAAAGTCAGTCAGGACATTGTTCTCATTTGATGCGCAGATCAGCTTGCCAACTGGCAGACCGATTTGCTTGGCATAGTAGGCCGCCAAGATATTCCCAAAATTACCTGTCGGAACTGTAAAGTTGACCTTGTCTCCTGCTGTGATTTCTCCTGTCTTCACTAGCTGAGCATAGGCATAGACATAATAAACAATCTGCGGCACCAAACGGCCGATATTCATGGAGTTGGCAGATGAAAACTGCAGTTTATGCTCCAAGAGACGAGCTCGTAGGTCTGTGTCGTTGAACATGTGCTTGACATTGGTCTGGGCATCATCAAAGTTGCCATCAATGGCCACCACATGCGTATTGGCACCTGTCTGTGTCGTCATTTGCAGCTCTTGGACCTTGCTGACACCATCTTTGGGATAAAAGACGATAATCTCAGTCCCCGGAACGTCCGCAAAACCTGCCATAGCCGCCTTGCCTGTGTCGCCAGAAGTCGCCGTCAAAATGACAATTTTGTTTTCCAAGCCGTGCTTTTTAGCTGCGGTTGTCATCAAGTGAGGCAGGATAGACAAAGCCATATCCTTGAAGGCAATGGTCGCTCCGTGGAAAAGCTCTAGATTGTACTGACCATCCAGTTTGACCAAGGGAGCAATCGCTGCATCATCAAACTTGCTGTCGTAGGCATGGTTGATACAGTGGTCCAGCTCTGCTTCAGAAAAATCATCCAAAAATGCAGACAAAACAAGCTTGGCTACTTCCTGATAAGAAGCGTCTTTGAGCTTGGCAAAGTCCAAATCGACCTGCGGATAGGTAATGGGCGTAAAGAGCCCACCATCTGTTGCCAAGCCTTGCAGAATCGCCTGACTAGCTGTTACTCTATTCTTTTCGTCACGTGTTGATTGATAAACTAAGGTCATTCTCTCTCATCCTTTATCTGTAGTTCGTTTTATTATATCAAAATTTATCAGAAAATTCTCCATTTTCATCAAAATTAAAAAGTAAAAAGAGTCGAAATCCTATGATTTCAACTCAATCAAATGTTAAAACTCAGACAAGGCTTTTATTTGCTGGCCCTTTTCGTCGAAATTGTCTGGGCTCAGCCATTTCTCCAGACGAGTCTTAACGGTAGGCCAATCGCTGTCAATCATGGAGAGCCAATCCGTGTCTCGGTTGCGTCCCTTATAGACAACCGCCTGACGAAACCTGCCTTCGTAGGCGAAACCAAGCCGCTCTGCTGCCCGCCTTGAAGGCTGATTGAGGGCATCGCATTTCCATTCGTAGCGGCGATACTCCAACTCTTCAAAGACATAGCGTGCCAGTAAATACTGGGCTTCCGTAGCCAGCCTAGTGCGCTTCAGCTTGGGCGAATAGGTCACAGCTCCCACTTCGATAACGCGGTTGCCCCGGTCAATCCTCATCAAGGCAAAAGTTCCGAGAGCCTTTCCGCTCTCCTTGTCCACAATCGCATAGTGAAAACGATCCTTTGCTGCCAGCATCTGATCTAGCAGCAGAGACCATTCTTCCTGATTTTGGGCAGGATTTTGAAAGAGATAGGTCCACATATCCGCAGGAGAATCCGGTCCATACACTTCGTATAAATCTGCTCCATGCTTGTCTTTGGACAACCGCTCAATGACAACATACTGGCCTTCTATTCGCTCTAGCTTAGGTAAATCCCCCGGCTCAAAATCTGGCAAAGCCTCTCCAATAGGCTGGCCTAGTTCATTGATTCGCATAAAAAACCTCACAATCTAGCTTTACTGATTTCCAAAATAAGAATTGGAAGCTGTAAGTGGCAGTGGCTCCTATCTTCCCTGCTTCAGATCCAAACTTGGAACATTACTTGTGTAAATTATAGCACTTTTTCTTTCATTCGGCGCAATCTTTAGGAAATAGCTGCTCAGAAAGAAAGACCGTCATATTATCAGGAAATACTGAAACTATTGACCGCTCATACTCCAATGGAAAGTAAGGTCTGATAATTCTTGGCTGTGAAAACACTTTATTCCCTCTAAACTATGTTATAATGAAATTATGTTTTATTATTTTGACCAAAGAAAGTGACCCATCATGAGACACCAGCAAAATATCTTGGCCATCATCGAAAGCTGTTACGACACTATGACCGATGTCGAAAAGCGGATTGCCGACTATTTTTTGACTCCGACAGAGATAGAAGGTGATCTGTCCTCCCTCGAAGTAGCCCAAACTTTACACATCTCACAGGCGGCCTTGACCCGTTTTGCAAAAAAATGTGGCTTTAAGGGCTATCGGGAGTTCAACTTCCAATATCTCCAACAGCTGAAAATCAGCAAAACGGAGCATACAAATCTGAAAAATGATTCGTCCCGCCAGGTGCTACGCAACTATATTCAAATTCGGCAACAAACCGAGGACTTGATTGACGAAAAAAGATTGGAGCGTGTAGCCCAGCTAATTGAAAAAGCGGATCGTGTCTATTTTTTTGGCACGGGAAGCTCGGGGCTCGTCGCTCGCGATATGAAACTGCGCTTCATGCGCTTAGGGGTCATTTGTGAAGCTCTGACAGATGCGGATGGCTTTGCTTGGACAACGAGCATTTTAGACAAAAACTGCCTAGTTATCGGCTTTTCTCTTTCAGGTCAAACCCCGTCCATTATTGACAGTTTGATTGATGCTAAGGGCATGGGAGCCAAGACCGTGTTAATCACTGGCCAGCCTGATTTGATTAAAGAAGACTTTTCAGAAATCATCCCAGTTGCAATGCAAAGTAAACCTCAGTTCATCCAACGAATCTCAGCTCAGTTCCCAATGCTGCTGATGATTGACATACTTTATGCCTTTTTCCTAGAAATTGACCGAGAGAGAAAGGAAAAAATCTTCAATAGTTACTGGGAAAATCACAAACTTAACGGCTATTACCGTAGGCATCAATAAAAGGCTAGGACAAACATCCTGGCCTTATTTTTAACCCCTTGATGGGTTACTGATTGCTCAACCTCAAGGGGCTGGTACTTCTTAAAAGTCTTGAAAAACTTTTAAATCTACTCCTAAAGACAAGTAAGCAAAGTTAAATTTTTGAAAATTTAGCTCTATCCACCGAATTTTTCCTGTTATTTCAATCCCTTCTAAAATATCGTCTAGCCATCTACAGAAGCAGTTTTCTAAAAGCAAGAAACCCGAGGTCACTCCCCAGGTTTACTTGGATTACTGATGTTTATTTTTAAAGTGGTAGTAGGCCCCAAACATGCCTGCCGTATTTTGGTGATAGGCAAAGGCTAGTTTGGTCTTCTCAGCTATGCTAGGAACCAGAGCATCCTTGAGAGCCGCTTGAATACGCGGTCGAAGAATGGCCTCTTGTCCCATGATACCACCGCCCAAGACGACGATTTCCGGATTGACGACATAGCAGATATTGGCAATGCCCTGCCCCAGATAGCCTACCATGCGGTCAATTCCTTTGATACAGAAGGTATTGCCCTCGGTCGCTTCTTTGAAAATCCTTCGACCATTCCAGAGAGAGGGATCTTCTCCGTGCAAGTCAGCAACATATTGAACCAAGGCTGTAGTCGAAGCTACATCCTGAAAGGCTCCATCCGGCAGGTGCAGATAGCCTACTTCGCAGGCTGAGTTGCTAAAGCCGTGAAAAACTTGCCCATCCGCTACTAGACAGCCACCAATCCCTGTCCCAATCGTTAGACAGACCGCAATTTTTGCTCCCTTACCATGGCCAGACATGACCTCAGCCAGACCGGCACAATTGACATCATTCTCAATCTCGCAAGGAATGGAAAACTCCTCCTCCAAGACCTTCTTAAATTGCGTCCCAGCATAGTTAGGAATCTGAGGACCAGCATAAAAGACCTCTCCCTTGTCTGGATCGACCATACCAGCTGAGGAGATACAAATCCCCTCAATCGAACCAGCCTGCGCATAGTCCGCAACTATCTTTTGAACCTTACGCATAATCTCTGGACCGCCCTTATGGGCTTCCGTTGGTATTTCATGGGCTTCTACTAGCGTTTCTTGGTCGTCTATCAGGCCGTATTTGATATTGGTACCGCCAATGTCAATCGTAACATAATTTCCCATAAGCATCCTTCTTTCTTTTTAGAGGAAGCGCTCCTTAGTTTCTTGGATCAAGGCCGCTGCTGCTTCTACGACCGGACGGTCTGCTTCTACGACTGGTGTCAAAGGAGCACGGACAGAGCCGATAGCCAGTCCTTCGTTGAGCTTGAGAACTTCTTTGATAACAGCATACATATTGCCGTGAGCACTGGTTAGCTTGCCGATAATGTCGTTAATGGCAAACTGCAGCTCTTTAGCTCTTTCCAATTCCTTGTCAGCAATCAGTTGATTGAGTTTGAGGAAGAGCTCTGGCATAGCCCCGTAGGTACCACCAATTCCAGCTGCTGCTCCCATGAGACGACCACCCAAGAACTGCTCATCTGGACCGTTAAAGACCAAATGGTCACTGCCACCAAGTGCTGCAAAAGTCTGGATATCCTGAACTGGCATAGAGGAATTTTTCACCCCAATCACGCGCTCATTCTTCAGCATTTCCTTATAAAGACTCGGAGTCAGGGCTGCGCCAGCCAATTGCGGAATATTATAAATCACAAAATCAGTATGTGGGGCAGCCGCACTGATATCATTCCAGTACTGAGCGACAGAATATTCTGGCAGTCGAAAATAAATTGGCGGAATAGCCGCAATGGCATCAACTCCTAGAGCTTCCGCATGTTTTGCCAACTCGATACTGTCCTTAGTATTGTTGCAGGCTACGTGAGCAATGATGGTCAGTTTGCCCTTAGCAACTTTCATTACTTCTTCCAAAATTACTTTTCTGTCGGCCACGCTCTGGTAGATACATTCTCCTGACGAGCCGTTGACATAGAGACCTTGCACGCCCTTGTCGATGAAATACTCCACCAAAGCGCGAGTCCGCTCCGGGCTGATTTCACCCTCCTCGTCATAACAAGCATAAAAAGCTGGGATGACACCGTGATATTTCTTTAAATCTTTCATTTTCAAATTTTCTCCAAATGTACTAATTGTAGATTATAGACTGCTGTATTTAGCGAAGATTTTTTCCAAAATAGGAAGCTGCAAAAAAGCCAGACCTGCAAAGCCGATAAAGGCAAAGAGGGAAAATCCTAACAGCAACACAAAGCCTGAACTATAGATAATGACAAGGATCGCGGCTATAACCGCCATCATAACAAAGAACCAAGGAAAATTCAGACTTACAATCACTAGGCTGGTCTGTAAAAGGTCTCTAAAAGACATGAGAAACTTACCAGCCAAGGGATAAACGCAAAGAGAAAGCAGGATTGTAAAAATAATAATTCCAAAACAAACCGCCTTTAAAACTTGGAAAGGCAGAGCTTCCTGCGTCCGAAAAAGCAGGAGGTCAAAGAGACTGATACCGACTAAAGCCAATTCCAGCAAGCCCAGTTTGAGCCCTTGCTTCCAATTTTCTCGAAAGATTCGAGTGTAAGTTCTGATTACTTTTACCCGACGGTTTCCCTTGATTTCAAAAAGTGTTTGATAGAGGCTGATCTTGGCAATCCCAATGGTCACCAAAGGCAGGCAAGACAAGAGAAAGAGAAGATTGACCGTCATCAAATCTAGGATTTTCTCACAGATTTGCATGAAAAAATTATCCGTATCAAATATAGCTCTGATGAGTCCTGTTCCCTTATCTGACATAAGTCTCTCCTTTCTCTGCTAGCCTTGCGCACTCAAAAATCTCGCTCACCTAGGGCTAGTCTATTAAAACTTTAAAAAGATACTTTCTGACATTTTCTTCCAGACCCGCATAGCCATTCGGCTGATGAGCTTCTCCTGGAAAGAAAATTGCAAAATTATGGTAACCCAACAAGAGAGGATAACGATTTTGACAATGAACAAAGCCGATATCCGCCTCTTCATCAAAAGCCACTGCCTCATCGACTATCTGGCTACCATAGGCAGAATACTCATGCCCTGCTACTAGCAGATGAAAATCTGCATATTTTTTATGATATTCAAATTGATCATTGACCTCTTGATTGAGGGTATTTTCCTGAACCAAGAGAAAGACCTTATCTCCATCCACTTCATAGCGTCCCAAGTCAAAGCTGTCTTTGCGGTGCTCATAGAGATAATCAATCGCTTTATCCAGGTTCGGATGAAGGCCCTTGTAACGAGTCACATTTTTTAAATCATCAAAAATCATAGTTTTATTTCCTCTATTGAGCGCCTTATCCTTTGACAGCTCCCATAGTAATCCCTTGGGTAAAGGATTTTTGGAAGATAAGGAAGACTGCTACGATTGGCACCGCCGCCAAAGCAGCACCGGCCATAATCAGACCGTAGTTGGTTGCCATCTCAGCCTGCATGGTCGCAACACCTAACGAAATCGTCAGATTGTTCCGCGAGGTCAACATTACGAGCTGCATGAAATAGTCATTCCAAGTATTGATAAAAGTGAAGATAGCCAGTGCAGCAAAGCCGGGTTTGACGATAGGAAAAGCTACACTCCAGAAGGTTCGGATTTCACCACAACCGTCGATCTTAGCTGATTCCAGAAGCTCTGTCGGGATATTTTCACTAAACTGCTTCATGAGGAAGACCCCAAAAGGCCAGCCAACTAAAGGTAAAATGACCGCCCAAAGGGTATCGTGGATTCCCATGAAATTGACAATCCGCACTAGAGGAACTAGGACAACCTGCTTAGGCAAGGCCATAGCCGCGATAAAGATAGCAAAGAGAATCCGTTGCCCATAAAAGCGTTTCTTAGCCAAAACATAACCAGCTAGGGATGACGTCGCACAAACCAAGAACATGGTCGCCAGCGAAATGAAGACACTGTTCCACATCCATTGTAAAGCTGGGTTTTGAACGGCTAATTGCTGGAAGTTCTCTGTTGTCGGGTTTTGTGGCCACCATTGAGGCGGAATCATAATGGTATCCGGCTGAGATTTAAAAGCTCCAGTCAGAATCCAGTAGAATGGAAAGACAAAGAGCACGGTCAAAAGTGCTAAAATAACAGATGAGAACACTTTAAATGAATTAAATTTTTTTGGTTTCATATTCCTGCTCCTTTCTTTAATATTCCACATCGTTACCGAGAATCTTGAACTGGGCGAAACTGATAATCGCAATCATAATCGCCAGAAAGACTCCCATAGTGTTTGCATAGCCATATTCAGATAGCTTGAAGGCTTTTTCATATAGATAGTACATAAGCGTACTCGTTGAATAATTTGGCCCACCTGATGTCAACAGCTGAATCAAGGCGAAACATTGGAATGAGTTAATAGTTGTGATGATAGCGATATAAAGTGTCGTTGGCAAAAGGCTAGGCCATTTGATCTTCCAAAAAACTTGCATCTCTGTCGCCCCATCCACACGCGCAGCCTCCACTAGAGAATTATCTATATTTCCCATAGCTGCAATGTAGAGAATGATGGGCTGACCGACAGATGTTGTCAGCAAAATAACAATGATAGCAGCCAAGGCCCACTGTTTGTCTCCCAACCAAGAAATGTTTTGGTTGATGATATGGCCAGATTTCAAAACAAAGTTCAAAATACCAGACAAGGGATCGTAGATCCACTTCCACACGACTGTCACGGCAACACTACCTGTAACAACCGGTAGGAAGAAGACGAAACGGTAGAAAGAGCGAGAAACAGCATTCATCTCATAGGTTTGTGAAGCTACAAACAAAGAGAAGAGCACAACTACCGGCACAGAGCCGATTACAATAATGACTGTATTAATGAGTGACTTAACAAAAACTGGATCATTGAACATCCGAATGTAGTTATCAAACCCAACGAATGTAAATGAGGTCATTGTATAATTAAAGAAACTAGTGATAAATCCCATTATCATAGGCGCCAAAACAAATACTGTAAAGAATATAAGAATTGGAGCTAAAAACGCATATGATATTAGGGTTTCTTTCATTCTGATTTTATTGACTTTCACAATGAGGTACCCCTCTTTCAAGATTTTCTAACAAAATACCCCTTTTTCTATTTTTAGAGACTGACAACAGAAAAAGGGGCGGATTTTAAACTTGCTTATTTTTTAGTAATCGTTTCGTTTGCTTTTTCAGTAAATGTCTTCAAAGCAGGCTCAACTTTTTCATCTCCATTAGATACAGATTGCAACATTGGGAACCAGAGTGTTCTCATTTCTGCAAATCCATCAATGGTGTTGTAGTATGGTGAGTAGTATTTAGTCCAGCCACTGATTGTTTCCATACGCTTGTCATCATAGAGTTTACCAAAAGATGTACGAACTGGGAAAGCACCTGTACGAACAACGTTCTTAGGTCCCCATTCTTTGTCATCAGCGATGAATTTCACAAATTTCTTAGCTGCTTCTACTTTCTTGTCGTCTTTGTTGTTAAAGACTGCAAAACCATTTACAAGGTATTCAAGGGCTGGTTTGCCTGAGTCTGATGGGAATGGTACTTCTACCACGTCTACCTTACTTGCTTCCAAGAGTTTCGCTTGGATACCGTTTTGAGCTGGTGCCCAAAGGAGTGTGTATGAAGTTTGACCGTTCGCAAAGTTTTGGATGTCTGCTCCACCATCGTATTGAGAACCGTTCATCATAAGGCCATTGTTGATCCAGCTCACTGCTTTTTCAAGACCTTTGACAAATTTCGGATCATCAGTTGTATATTTAGTTACTTTTTCGTCTGTAACAGATCCACCATAGAGGTTAGCGATGAAGGCACGAGTTCCTTGGTCACCACCTTGACCGTTACTGAAGAGAGAGCCAGGTGTATAACCTTTATCTTTAAGCGCTTTCAAAACTTTTTCAAAGTCATCTGTTGTCCAGCCTTCTTTAACTAGGTTGAGGACACCAGCATCTTCCAACATTTTCTTATTCATTGCCATGTAGAATGGAGCAGAGCTGATTGGATACATATAAGCTTTGTCTCCAGCCTTGCTGGCTTGGATAATATTGTCGTTGTTAACATCTTTGACGAAATCATCTGTGAAGAGGTCGTTCAAGTCTGCCAACTTACCGTTTTTACCGTATTGAATAATCCGGCCTGGTGCATCGAAGAGCACATCTGGCGCTGTTCCAGCCTCGATAGCTGTCGTAATTTTTTCTGGACCTGACTTGAAGTCGATTGTTTCCAAGTTGACATGAATGTCTGGATTTGCTTTTTCAAATGCTTCAATGATGGATTTTTCATAAGTTCCCACACCATCGCTGGCATTTTCTTGAGTGAAGACCGGGAATGCCCACCAAGTAATCTCTGTCTTACCAGATTTATCACCAGAGCTAGCTGCTTTATTTGAGCTACCACCACCGCTACAAGCTGCTAACGTAAGAACTGCGGCTCCCGCTACCAATGAACAAAGCAATTTCTTCATTTTCATTTGTTTTTCTCCTTTAAAATTAAGATTCCAAGCTGACCTAAACAGCTTTTACCTGCCTATTGGGTGGGACGGACCTATTTCATTAGGCGCCCCAGCCTCGTTTTTCCTGTGTTATTCCTCTGGACAAGCGTCCACCTATATTTGATTAAAATCCTAAACTTTTAAAAGTACAATCACTCCTTATCTGTGACTTTTCTTTTATCCTAAAATAAAGTCAGTCAGTTCATTTTAGGTTGTTTTACAAAGTAATTCGTTTTTGAGTCTCGCTATCAAACAGATGACTCTTAGGTAGTTTGAAGGTGAAGCGAAGCTTCGAACCTGGCTCCAGATAATTGGAAGCATCTACCTTGGCTGAAAACTCTTGGCTGCCCACCTTACAGTAGAGCACTGAGTCACTACCCAGCAACTCTGACACGACAACTTCCGCATCGACCACATCGCCAGGGAAAGTATCCTCTACAATCAAGTCGGCTGAGATATCCTCTGGTCGGATACCCAAAATAACTTTCTTACCTTGGTAGCCTTTTTCTGTCAAAAGCTTCTCTTGACCACCTGTCAGGGTAAGATTGAGTTGATCACCATCAGTCAATTGATGACCAGATACCATCACTTCAAAGAAGTTCATAGCTGGACTGCCGATAAAGCCTGCAACAAACTTATTCGCTGGTTCATTGTAAAGCTCTTGCGGAGTTCCGACTTGCTCGATACGACCGATAGTTCCTGTGCCCGCTTCATTTTTCGTCGCTGACATGATAACAATGCGGTCGGCCAAGGTCATTGCCTCGGTTTGGTCGTGGGTAACGTAGATGGTTGTTGCTCCGATACGGCGGTGGATTTTGGCAATCTCAGCACGCATGGACACACGCAGTTTCGCATCCAAGTTTGACAAAGGTTCATCCATCAGGAAAACCTTGGCATCTCGGACGATGGCTCGTCCCATAGCTACCCGTTGACGTTGACCACCAGACAAGTCCGCTGGTTTGCGGTCTAGAAACTCTTTCAAACCAAGGATTTCAGCTGCTTCTTGCACCCGTTTGTCGATATCTTCCTTGCTGTACTTGCGCAGTTTCAATCCAAACGCCATGTTGTCATAGACTGTCATGTGTGGGTAGAGGGCATAGTTCTGGAAGACCATGGCAATATCACGATCCTTGGGAGCAATATCATTGACTAGTGTCTCATCGATATAGAGCTCGCCCTCAGTGATGTCCTCCAGTCCCGCAATCATACGAAGCGTTGTGGATTTCCCACATCCAGAAGGGCCAACAAAGACGATAAATTCTTTGTCTTTGATTTGCAAGTCGAAATTTTCTACAGAGTAGAAATCACTATTAGGATATTTTTTGTAGAGCTTATTTAACTTTAAGGTCGTCATTGCTTTACCTCACTTTATTTTACTGCTGCAACGAAACGCTCGGTGATTTCCTTTGGTCGAGTAATAGCTCCGCCTACTACAATACCGCGGACGCCCAAATCATGGATTTGCTTAGCCTGATCTGGATAGTGAATCTTGCCCTCAGCAATCACATCTACTCCCGCATCACAGAGCTTCTTGACCAGTTCAAAGTCTGGTCCGTCTACCTTAGGACTGTAGGATGTGTAGCCTGATAAGGTCGTACCGACAAAGTCAACACCAGCTGCTACAGCCGCTACGCCTTCCTCAAAGGTACTGATGTCAGCCATCAGCAGTTGCTGCGGATATTTCTCCTTGACTTGGCGGATAAAGTCCTCAACCTTCAAACCATCATAGCGTTCCCGCTGGGTGCAGTCCAGAGCGATGACCTCGATATCAAGGGTAGCCAGCTCATCCACTTCCCGCATGGTCGCAGTGATAAAAGGCTCCTGTGGTGGATAGTCCCGTTTGATAATCCCGATAATCGGGAGCTTGGTTACTTCCTTAATCTCCTTGATGTCTCGCACGCTGTTGGCTCGAATACCAACTGCCCCGCCCTCTTCAGCCGCCTTGACCAAGAGAGGGATGACACCGCCAGCCTCCGTATAGAGGGGCTCATGCGGCAGAGCTTGACAGGAAACGATAATGCCATCTTTGATTTTTGCAATTAATTGATCTTTGCTAATCTGTGACATAAATAATCTCTCCTTTTTCTATGTTTTCTCCGTTCTTTTTATAATGTCATTATATACAAAAAATAAAGCGCTTTCAATAAGTTTTGAGATTTAGATTTTAGTTTCTAAAAACCGACTTCCTTTCTTAAAAGCTGAAACTACTTTCAGGATTAGAAGTGTTTCTACAAAAAAGTTACTATAGATTTTTGAATATTTATCATAAAAAGCCTGAGATTATGCTAATCTCAGACTTAGTTTCTTTCTTAGTACTATCTATTTTTACCAGTCTTTAAAAGCTTCCAGCAAGGATGGATGGTTAATCTTTGAGCCACAAAGCCAGTTGAAGACCCTATCATTGACATAGACATTCATGGCTTCATGCTCGTACTCTGGCATGAGATGGTGCTCCTTAGTACACTCCAGCCGGTTGTAAATCGCAAACTGGGTAATCGGATAGCAAACATCGTCAGCAAGCCCTGTTATCATCCGCACGCTCCCTTGAATGCGGTGAGCCATATTTTTTACATCGATATAGGACAAGGTCTGAATAATCTCATCCTCCGTTTCGTGGAAAGGATCGTGGAATTTAAAATAACGAAAGAGCTCATCATAGGCCTCACTGGTATTGCCAATCTCCAACACCCTCCGAAAGTCTGACAAGAAAGGATAGATAGCCACTGTCTGCTTAATGCGCGGATTGAGAGCCGCTGCCACCAAAGCCAAGGCTCCGCCCTGAGAAGCACCATAACTGGATAGATCCTCCTCGTCCACAAGGTCCAAACTCGCCACAATCTCAACCAAGCTGTAAATATCCAGATAGACATCCTTATAAAAGAGACACTCTGGTCCATCCACTGCCCCACGGATAATCTGACCCTTGACCGTATTGCCCCTTACAGGCGCCCCTCCATCCAAAGAATAGCCTGACTGGCCGCGTACATCCATAGATACAACACCATAGCCAGCAACCGTATAAGCTAGCATATCGGACCAATCCCAGCCACGCCCCATATAACCGTGGAAATGAAAGATAATTGGAACTTTTTTACTCGATCTGGGAAGAACTATACGGGCATAGGTTCGCCCCCGATTCGTCCCCTCAAAAACTAGCTCATAGCAGGTCACACCAGCGATTTGAAAGTCTTTTTCAATCAGCTGATAGTCCGGCAAGCCACTCAAACTGCTAATCTGCTGATCCCAAAAAGCATCAAAATCCGCTGGAACTTCATCTCTGCCTTTGTAAGCCTTTGCTTCTGCTAATAAATCTGGATTGCGCATCTTATCCTCCAACAATATTGTTTTTTGTAAACCCTTACAAAATAATAGCACAGCACCTTTCCTTTTTCAATCCTTTACAACATTAAGAATTTAGTTTCTGTTTTTGCTATGATTCTTTTTCTTTTTGAAACTAGTTTCAAAAAAGCTTTCTGGCCTATCTTTCCCCCAGTTTTTTAGAAAGTCGTCTATTTCATACATTTTAAAGAAAGAAAAATCCCTCACTTAGTAAGGGATTGATTCTACATTATTTACGACGTCCTGGACGTTCTCCGTAACCATAGTAGGCATCTGCCATGATTTCTTCCATGTCAGCTACCATTGGCAAGCGTGGATTAGCTGGTGAACATTGGTCTTCATAAGCTAGAAGAGCGATTTCATGCAAGCTGTCTTTCCAAGCTTTTTCATCGATTCCTTGGTCTTTGAAGTTCATCTTGATACCTACTGCAACACCAAGTTCGTAAACAGCTTTAGCGTATGCTTTAACCGCTTCTTCTGGAGTTGAGTGAGGCAAGCCGAGCATTTTCGCGATGTCTTGGAATTTCTCATCAGCTTTCCAATAGTTGTATTTAGGCCATGTAGTGGTCTTAGATGGACGAGTACCATTGTAACGGATGACGTATGGAAGCAAGATTGCGTTTGTACGTCCGTGAACAGTATGGTGAACACCACCGATCTTGTGGGCCATTGAGTGGCTCATACCAAGGAAGGCATTGGCGAAGGCCATACCAGCCATTGTAGACGCATTATGCATTTTTTCACGTGCTTCTGGGTCAGCTGTCTTAACAGATTTTTCCAACCATTCAAAGACAAGCTTGATAGTTTGAAGGGCGATACCGTCTGTGTAGTCGTTAGCGAAGTTTGAAGTGTAGGCTTCAGTCGCGTGAGTCAAGACGTCCATACCTGTATCAGCAGCGATAAAGTCTGGAACGGATTCAACCAAAGCAGGGTCAACAATGGCAATAGTTGGTGTCAATGAGTAGTCAGCCAATGGGTATTTGCGGTTATTTTTCTTATCAGAGATAACGGCAAATGGTGTTACTTCTGAACCTGTACCTGAAGTTGTTGGAATACCGATGTATTTCGCTTTCTTACCAAGTGATGGGAAGCGGAAGGCACGTTTACGGATATCCATGAATTTTTGAACCAAGTCACGGAAGTCAATTTCTGGTTGCTCGTAGAAGAGCCACATTACTTTCGCCGCGTCCATTGGAGAACCACCACCAAGAGCGATGATTGTGTCTGGTTCAAATGCTTTCATCACTTCAGCACCACGTTCTACAGTTGTGATGTCTGGATCTGGTTCAACATCTGAGAAGACTTGGATCGTTACACGGTTGCTACGTTCGTTCAATTGATCGATCACACGTTGAACAAAGCCAAGTTTTTCGATAGATTTGTCAGTAACGATCATAACGCGTTCAATATCTTCACATGTTTGAAGGTATTGGATAGAGTTGCGTTCGAAGTAAATTTTTGAAGGAACTTTAAACCATTGCATATTATTTCTACGTTTCCCTACTTTCTTGATGTTTAGAAGGTTAATAGCGCTCACGTTATCACCAACTGAGTTGCGTCCGTATGAACCACATCCAAGTGTCAAGGATGGAATGAAGGCATTATATACGTCCCCGATACCACCGAAAGTAGATGGAGAGTTCCAGATGATCCGCATCGCTTTGATTTCAGTACCAAAGCGTTTAGCCAAGTCTTCGTCTTTTGTATGGATAGCTGCTGAGTGACCAAGTCCGTTAAATTCAACCATTTGACGAGCTTTTTTAAGGCCGTATTCTCTATCTTCAGCTTTCAAGACAGCAATAACTGGTGACAATTTTTCACGAGTCAATGGCTCATTTGGACCCACTTCCGCACATTCTGCAGCCAAGATGTTTGTACCTTCTGGTACTTTAAAGCCTGCTTGTTCTGCAATCCATGCAGCTGGTTTACCAACGATGTTTGCATTCAGTTTAGCACCAGCACAGTTCTTGCTGTTTGCTTTAGCGCCAAAGCAGAATTCTTCAAGAAGGGCTTTTTCTTTTTTGTTTACAAAGTAAGTGTGGTATGACTTGAACTCTTCTACAAATTCGTCATAAACTTCCTTGTCAATGATTACCGCTTGCTCAGATGCGCAGACCATACCATTGTCAAATGATTTAGACATCACGATATCATGAGCTGCTTGGCGAAGGTCAGCAGATTTTTCAATGTAAGCTGGTACGTTTCCGGCACCCACCCCAAGAGCTGGTTTTCCGCAAGAATAGGCAGCTTTAACCATGGCATTACCACCAGTTGCAAGGATGGTTGCAATACCATCGTGGTTCATCAAAGCTGCTGTTGCCTCCATAGATGGCTGAGTGATCCATTGCACACAGTTTTCAGGTGCGCCAGCTGCGATTGCCGCGTCACGAACGATTTGCGCTGCGTGAGCAGATGATTCTTGAGCAGATGGGTGGAAGGCAAAAACGATTGGGTTACGTGTCTTCAAGGCAATCAATGCTTTAAAAATTGCTGTTGATGTTGGGTTCGTTGTTGGAGTGATACCACAAATAACTCCGACAGGCTCAGCAATCTTTGTCAATCCAGTAACAGGATCATCTTCGATAACACCAACAGTTTTCACACCACGCATGTTGTTGACAACGTGTTCACAAGCAAAGAGATTTTTCGTTGCCTTGTCTTCAAATACACCGCGACCAGTTTCTTCAACTGCATGTTGAGCAAGGATCCCGTGCGCATCAAGAGCTGCAACTGAAGCTTTTGCTACGATGTAATCTACTTGCTCTTGATTCAGTTTTCTCATTTCTTCAAGAGCTAAGAGACCTTTTTGCACAAGCTCATCAACATGTTTTTCTGCCGCTAGCACTTTATCTTCTTGTTCAACAGTTTTCTTCTTATCAGCCATTATAGTCCTCCAATGGTTTCTGCCAAAAGGTTAAATAGAGATTTCAACCTTTGTTAATTATTTCACAATATAATTATACTCTATTCCTACAAATTTGTAAACACTTTCAACAAAAGTTCACAAACTTTTTATGGATTATTTTTTAAACACTGATATTTCAGGCTTTTTTACTAAATTCTATATCTATTCTCAAAAATTTCACATACTTTTCTCTAAAAATGTGTTAGTGCTTTCTTTTTTGTTATAAAATGAGCTCGGTTAAATAACCGAGCTAGTTTTATGGCTTAACACTGCCACTTGAAGCGGCAGCCAAAGCTTCTTTTATCATGTTAGAGTAGAGTTTACCTCCCTCTGCCATAGACTCTGAATCTGCCCCATAATGGACATAGTCTGTTCCAATCCAAATCTGCGGATTATTAATCGCTACCTGATACCAGTCTGCTACATATACAAAATCGTATTTCTTAGCAAGTTCAAGTTCGTATTGTCGCATCTTAACTGGAATACTACTTGGATCATTGGCTGTTCGGCCATCATATGGCGTGACTAAAATCAAGCGATGGCCTTTTGGTAAGAGCTCGATATACTGATCCAGCAATTCTTCATAATTGTCAACTGGATTGGTTCCCAATGCCAAGACGACGTTTTGAAGCAGTGTTTGGTTAGCAATATCGTTCTTGAAAAATTCCAGACCAGACACTAAATTACGGCTAACCACTGCATCGACTTGAGCGTCAGGTATAGCCTCTTGGATCCATTCAGCGGAGCGCAAAGTGACCGAATCACCAATAACAGTCGTTCCCTCTGCCACGTTATAATTTGTCGCAGTTTTTTGGTCTGCGTGCTTACGGGTTGTCTGCATTTTCGTATCGGCTTGGTTCAAAGAATTGACAATCAGGCTTTCCTCAAAGGCACCCACAGACGGAGCTGTGATGGTGATAATAAGCAAGATAAAAGTCAGCGGAATGAAACTGTAGAAAATCGGCTTGGTGATGGATGTTACATTCATCTCCTTGCCAAAAATCCGAGGCTTCCGTCCAGCTAAAGTCGGCTCTAAGATATAGAAGGAAAGAGCCGCGAAACCAAAACTCAAGATTGTAGTCAAAAGCACAGCCCATCCATTGCTCATCAACTGAGTAAAAATAATATAGAAAGGCCAATGGAAGAGGTAAACACCGTAGCTAGTATCTGCAATAAAGTTGAGAGGACTAGGCTCCTTAATATTTGGCAATTTATCGTGCAAGATGCGGGTTGCTGCTATCATGACACAAGCCAGAAGCGTTGAAATCAAGAAACCAAATAAATAAGTCCACAAGCTGTCAAATTTCAAAATAAAGCTGAGTAAGATAAGAAGAATAAAACTGCCAGCTAAAGCGATCAAGACTTGCTTGATTTCGACCTTTTCTTCCAGTTTCTTCATCTGAACGCCCACATTTCCGACTCCAGAGAAAGTCGCTAGCACTGTCCCAGCAAAGAAAGGAAAGACATGGGTCAAACTTGAGAAATAAATATTGGAGTAATTCTTGCTGAAAAAGGCCCCGATAAACATAGCCAAGAAACTGAACAGAAACAGAGCAATTGAAGTCAGAGAAATCAGACCCCGATATTGAGCAACTGACTTGCTAATCTTGCTAATTCCCCAAGCAGCCAAGCCCCAGAGGATATAGTAATGCACTTCCAGTGCCAAACTCCAAGTGTGAATTAGCAAATGCGGTACAAATTGGCTTTCATAACTGCCGCCCGACATCATTTCATAAAAATTGGTCACAAAGCCAAGCGCAGCTGAAATCTGCGTCCCGATACCTGCTACAAAATCCCGACGAATCAATAAAGTAAAGGGCATGATGACCAAAATCATAAAAACGAGCGGAGGAACGATCCGATAAAAGCGCCGTTTCAGAAAGCCCATAATATCAATCGTACGACTTCTTGTAAACTCATCAATCAATAATGAAGTAATCAAAAATCCTGAAAAAGTGAAAAAGATGTCCACTCCAATAAAACCTCCAGGAAAAACTCCCTGAAAGTAATGATAGAGTAACACCAAGACCAGTCCAGTAATCCGAACCAGTGAAAACCATCTAATGCGCATTTTGATAAATTCCTTGCTTGAACGTTCCTTCATAGACGACATTACTTTCTGTCGTCAGTTTTCCTTTACCATTGGCCTGACCGTTGGCAAACTCACCTTCATATTTCCAACCAGCCTTCGATGTAAAAGTACCCTTACCATCAAAAGTACCATTTCTGAAATGTCCTTTATAGCTATCCCCATTTTTAAATGTCAGGGTACCTTCGCCGTTCATCTTTCCGTGAACTAGACTGCCTTCATATTTTATCTTACCTTGATCCAACGTTAGCGCACCCTTACTAGGGATATTGGAGGTAAACACTAAAATTGCTGACAAGGCAATCACAGTCACAGCTAAGATTTCTAGATTCTGACGGGTCAGATAGATTTTATATTTATCGTAAAATTCTTTTATTTTATCCATTTTTCATCCATTTAAGCGTTCTAGCCACTTGTGGCAACCAGCCAAAATCAGGTCATAAGTCTCATCGAAATCACCTGTGTACCAAGGATCTGGCACGCCGAGATCAGCAAACTGGTAGATTTTATCCTGACAATCCACTGGCGCCATTTTCTTCAAATCTCGAATATTGGCTTCATCCATGCCGATGATATAATCAAATTCTGCAAAATCTTGCGCGGAAATCTGCTGAGAAGTCTTTCCTTTGTCATAAGAAATCGCATGTTTCTTAAAAATAGTCTGAGTCCCCTGATGTATAGGGTTGCCATGCTCCCAGCTGGACGTCGCACGACTCTCAATATGTAGGTCATCGGTCAGACTTTTCATAACAAACTCTGCCATCGGACTGCGGCAGATATTTCCTAAACAAACAAATACAATTTTCTTCATAGATCTATTATACCAGAATAAAAAGAAAACTGCGGAGCTTTCTTGATTATTCTGTGACAGCGGAAGCGGGCTCTGAAAAACAGCTAATTATGCCGACTTACATAAAAGTGCAGATCATTAAGACAGTAATCCACTCAATCTAGCTTGCACCAGATCAAATTTATTTTTCTTCAGAAAGATATTCAAAACTTAATTGTGGCCATTTAGCCTGCCAGTTTTTCTTGCAAATTCTTTGCCTATAAAGCTTCTTTTGCTCTGCATCCGCCAAAAAATGTGGTGTCGGCCGCACCTGAAATGCTCGAATATCTGCCAAGCCATAGGGCGCAAAAAGCTCTAACTTATCATTTTCCAGCAATCGAAGACCGATAGCTGTGCAGCACTCAGGATACTTGCTCATGGCATCTTTCGAGCTAGTATAGGGCTGGGTGTTGGGACTATGAATGTGCATATAAACTTGATTTTTCAGCTCCCAAGAATAAGCGGGAAAAGCTTTTCTCAGCTCCATCTCCAGCTGCAAAGTTTTCTCATAAGACACAGTTGGGTCAAAGAATATGACATCCACATCCGTTTCAGCATCAAAGCCCGACTTGCCAGACAAGATATTCCAGATAAAATTTCTGATACTGCCTGCAGCCAGCCAAGAGTCCTCGAGCCGCAAACTGCGAATAATTTTCAAAATCGCTCGGATGTCTGGATCTTGACCTAGATAGTCTAAAATCTCCAGATCTGTCTTCATTCCTTCATATACTCATATCCCAGATGCTCATAAGCTTTACGAGTCGCCACGCGCCCAGTCCGAGTCCGCATGACAAAGCCCTTCTGAATCAGGTAAGGCTCATACATATCCTCCACTGTTTCACGTTCCTCGGCAATATTGACTGAGAGGGTTCCCAGCCCCACTGGACCACCACCATAAACTTCAATCATGGTTCGTAGGATTTTCTGATCCACATAGTCCAGCCCTTCCTGGTCCACATCCAGCATGGAGAGAGCCTGGTCGGTTATCTTATCATCAATCAAGCCATTGCCCATAATTTGCGCGTAGTCTCGCACCCGCTTGAGCAGACGATTGGCAATCCGCGGCGTTCCTCGGCTACGCAGAGCCAGCTCACGAGCAGCCTCGTGAGTAATATCCATCTCAAAAATCTCAGCCGTCCGCTCGACGATTTCGGTCAGATCGCTGGCTTCATAATACTCCATGTGACCGGTAATCCCAAAACGAGCCCGCAGAGGATTGGACAGCATGCCCGCCCGAGTGGTCGCCCCAATTAACGTGAAAGGTGGCAATTCCAGATGGACGCTGCGACTGGTTTCGCCAGTCCCAATCATAATGTCAATGTAAAAGTCCTCCATGGCGCTGTATAGTACTTCCTCTACCGCCATAGGCAAACGGTGAATCTCATCGATAAAGAGGACATCGCCCGGTTCCAAATCATTGAGAATGGCCACCAAATCACCAGCCTTTTCAATGACCGGACCAGAAGTCTGCTTGATATTCACACCGAGCTCATTGGCGATGACAAAGGCCATAGTCGTCTTTCCCAGACCCGGAGGACCAAAAAGGAGAGTATGATCCAACGCCTCATCCCGCAATTTAGCCGCTTCAATAAAAATCTTTAGCTGATCTTTGACCTTGTCCTGACCAATATATTCTCTTAAATACTGAGGACGGAGGGTACGTTCTACCAACTCCTCATCCCCCATTAATTCATTATCTAAAATTCTATTCATAGGACTATTATAGCAAAAAATAGGGCAGAGGAAGCAATCCGACCCGCTTCTGAACACAAAAAAAGCCACCGAATTTGGTGGCTCTTATGGGAGATTATTATGAAAAAGTTTTAGGATTTCTATCAAATAAAGTTAGGAGGTCTTCATTTGATGGTATTAGTATAACGTCCTTATCTTAAAATTTGCTTAAAGAAAAAATATTTTTTAAAAATAAAATACTTTTAGATATCTTAGTAAGATGATACAAACTAATATGAATTGTTCAGTCTGATTAAAATAGCCGCTATTTCATTGACTGTCTCAAAAACTCATGATACAATGAAAAAAATCGAAAAGGAGATTTTAGATATGAACAATCTTAAAAAGAAAACTTATCGGAATACACCAGCCTTTATGTTTATGGCTTGGGGCTCATTCGCCTTCTTTGTGACTCTTGTTCTCGTCGGACTCTATACTTTGAAAGAACCTTTGATGGTTAAAGGATACTATCTCATGGGTTCTGTCGGACTGATTTCTTCTTCATTCACTCTTGCAAAAGTTATCCGTGATAACCAAGAAGACGAAGAGCGTTACAATCAATTTTTCCAACCACAAGACTTAGATAACCAATAAAATAAATAGTAAAAACGGCAGAGGGGGATTCTGCCGTTTTCTTGTATCTGAGGCTGATATCGCCAGATGAGATACACTTCAAATGAAGCAAGTTTAGTATTCATTTCACTCCTGCGAAATAAACGGTGGTGCTGGTAAAGAGGCTTCCTGCCTTGAGAATGACCTGATCTTTCAAGTCACTATGAATCGCATCAGGCAAGGCCTGTGCTTCCAGCGCTATACCATTATGCTGAATCATTGGCTGTCCATTGATGATAACTGACTCATCAACAAAATTAGCCGAATAAGTCACGACACAAGGAGCATCCGTACGGAAAGTCAGATAGCGTCCTGAGGCCGCATCATAAAGACATCCTGCCTCTTCCTGCTCTTTATCTAAGGCAAAAGGATGATCCAGCCCTGATACGATCTGAATTTGCTCGTCTGGATCAGCAAAAATTTCTTTCAGCGTCAGACCTTTTTGCAGGCCTTTGACAAAGCCACGATCTGTATCCACTTCTTTTGCTGGCACGCCGTCAGGAGCAATCGGATACACCCCTTTGGTATGCAGCTGGAGGACATGCTGATCAATCGGCTGACTAAAATTACCTGACAGATTGAAATAGCTGTGGTTGGTCGGATTGACCAGACTATCCTGGTCTGTCTGGACTTGATAGGAAATCTCAATCTCCCCTTTTTCCGATAAGGAATAGGAAATCCAGATTCTCAAATTTCCAGGAAAGCCACCCGTCCCGTCTGGGCGCTCTGTGTAAAATGTGACGCCCTCGTTTGTGACTTCTTCTGTCTGAAAAATCACACTGTCCCAGCCAGTAGAACCACTGTGGTTACAATTCTGACCATTATTGACTTCCAGCTGGTAGGACTGCCCATTCAGCTCAAAGCTAGCCTTCGCAATCCGCCCCGCAACTGGTCCCACGCTGGCACCATGCTTGGGACTATTGCCAACATAATCCTCAAAACGCTCAAAGCCTAGAATAATATTGGCAAAATCACCATTTTTATCCGGCGTCCGATATTCTAAAATCGTTGCGCCATAGTTCATGACCTTGAAGCGATAGCCTAGCTTATTTTCAAAGGTGTAGGCTAAGACATCCTGTCCTTTAAAAGTACCAAAAATAGATTCTTGATAAGATTTCATACAATCTCCCTCTGTCTCGAGTCTGGGACAAAAGTCCTAGCCTCTCAATTGTCTTTGGATTGTCGAGCAAGACGCAGTGGTTGAGTGGGCTCTACTACGCTGATTTCATCAGCTTTTACAGCCCTACTCAACTGTGCGGAGGTGGGACGACGAAATCGAATTCTAACCAATTACCGATTTCTGTCCCACTCTCTTTCTTGACTTAGTCAAGGGACAAGGATGGAAGGCCATCCTTTTTGTCTGAAAGTCTTTTTAATAACTAGCTTTTCCATGACTAATGTTTGACTTTTCCATATTCAGCTTTCTACTGCTAGAAAGGGTGGATGATAACTCCCTGAACGACCCGATTGACCGTACCTGTCGGAGACGGTGTATCTGGCCGATTTTTCACTTTCAAAGAAGTCAAGAGAGAGAAGAGCTGAGCATAGACGATGTAAGGGAAGGCTCGATAGCTATCTTCCAAGATATCACTTTCAAGAACCACTTGCTCAACATTTTCCAAATCTTCCCTGCGCTCTGTAAAGAAGACCACCTTGCGAGCAATCTGATCTCCTGCCACTTCACGCACCAAATCCAAATCGTAGCGTTTGGTGTATGCATCCCTTGAGCCAAATACCAGCACAAGCGTCTCTTCGTTAATCAGAGATTTTGGTCCATGACGGAAGCCGACTGGACTTTCATACATGGTCGCAACCTTCCCAGCGGTCAACTCCAAAATTTTCAGCTGTGCTTCGTGCGCCAAACCAAAGAATGGCCCTGCTCCAAGATAAATGACACGGTTAAAGTCTAATTCTGTCAAAGCCTGAACGTCAACTACATCTGCCAAAACCTTTTGACTCAAAGCAATCAACTCAGCTACTCTTGCTTCTTTTTGAGCTAAATCTACTGGGTCAAAAACAAGAAGAGCTGTCAACATCATAGAGGTGAAGCTAGAAGTCATGGCAAAGCCTGCATCATTTGATGGAGCTGGTTGCAATAAGAGGAGATTCCTCTCATCACTATGTGCCTGCTGAGCCAATTTCCCCTCTGCAGCACAGGTAATGGTCACTTGATAAAGCTCATCAACCAACTGCTTAGCCAAGTCCACTGTCGCAACACTTTCTGGCGAATTGCCACTGCGGGCAAAAGAAACGAGAACCGTTGGAATTTCCTTATGCAGATGTACCTTAGGACTCGCCACAATATCAGTCGTCGCAACCGAATTAAAATTCCATTTGCGCTCATCATAAAGCTTTCTGAAATATGGCAGCAGCGTGTCCCCTACATAAGCCGAAGTTCCTGCACCTGTAAAGATGACTTTTATATAATCATGCTTTTCTTCGATACCTTTTAGAAAAGCAGCGACTTGGTCAGCTTGATCCTTGTAATGATTAAAAGCTGTCTGCCAAACATCTGGCTGTTGGTAGATTTCACGCGTGGTGATTTCAGCGCCTAATTCAACCAGTTTCTCTTTTGAATAATCTAGCATGGTAGTCCTTTCAAAAATAAACATCGATATATTAGTTATTTGCCTTTAAAAGAGGGAATGGGAAAATTCCCCACTCCCCTTCATTTCTTTTTTCCTTACAAAACAGTCCTACTCATCCTCATCATCTGATAAGCCTGCTAAAATATCATTGACTTTAACGATATTTTCGACTGCATTTTTCGGATAGTCAACATCAGCTCCTGTCAGAGAAGCATTGAGAAACTCAATCACCATCGGCAGATTCATGCCGGCGTACAAGTCAATGTCCTTACCTTCTAAAATAAGGCGGCTGACTACATTACATGGTGTGCCTCCCAAAAGATCTGCAAAGACAATATAGTCATCAAAATCCTTGACTGTGTCTAAGAACTTGGCTGTAAAATCATCTGGTCCCTCCTCTGGCAACAAGGCAACGGCATGAATATCCGCTTGAGGTCCCATAATCATCTCAGTGGTTGTTTTCAGCTCTTCACAAAAGCGACCATGACTAATCAAAATTAATTGTTTGCTCATAATTTACACCATTATGCCATTCCAAAGAAGAAGTGGCCAAACGCTGAGAAAGCAATCGCTGCAAGAATGATGAGCAAGATAGCTTTTGTAGAGTTCATACCCTTACGTCCAAGCAACCAGAAGATTACACCTGTGATGATAGCTGGTACCAAGCGTGGGAAGACCAAGTTAAGCATGTCTTGGATATCGATAGCTTTGTCCCCGATGTGTGGAACCCAAGAAACTTCAACACCAATCATGCTGGCAATCAGGGCACCAACCATGAAGACACCAAGTACGGATGCAGCATCAATCAAAGCTGTCAAAGTACTTTGCATATTGTTGACGAGGTTAACCCCTTCTTTATAGGCAAATTCCAATTGTTTCCAACGGAAAATGTCATAAGCAACTGCTACAGCGATCCATAGGAAGATACCGGCTGGGTTTCCCGCAGCAGCCAAAGTTGCTGCGATTGAACCCATAATAGCTGGCACCAATGATCCAAAGATTGAGTCTCCAAGAGGAGCGAATGGCCCCATGAGACCTGTCTTGATACCATTGACCGCATCTTTTGATTTCACACCATCTTTTTCTTCCAAAGCAAGATCAAAACCAGTGATAATGGTGTGGAAGAATGGTGAAGTATTGAAGAATTGCGTATGCAATTTCATCATTTCTTTCAGTTCAGGTGTACCGTCTCCATACATTTTGCGCAATTGTGGCAAAATCATGTAAAGGTAACCAGAAGCCTGCATACGCTCATAGTTCCAACCCAATTGGAAGGTAAACAAGCTACGTTTGTTAATCTGTTTAAAATCTTCTTTTGTTAGTTTGTAATTAGAATTCGTCATCTTCAATTTCCCCGCTTTCTGATTCAGTTACTGGAGCAGCTACGACTGTACGTTGGCTGTTTTTGAAGTGTTGTACTGCAAGGAAGACACCGATGATGGCGATACCAATCATAGATACACTCTTGAAGTTGTTAACAAAAGTAATAGCTTGTTCTTTTGGAAGTTTAGAGAACACTTCAGAACCAACAATGCTAGACACTGCAGCACCAAGGCTTTGAACATTACTGTAAAGCACTGTCAACATAGCTGTCAAGCCAAATCCAAGTGCCAAATAGTGAAGGTTGCGTTTAACTGGAAGATAACGAAGCAAGATTGCAAATCCAAGACCTGGAAGCATTTGACCTGCAAGTTTCAGACCGTTTGCCAACCATTGTACATTACCGAGACCTGTAACAACAGTTTCTACAAAAGCTCCACCAAAGGCAAGGGCAAAGAAGACTGGGAGGGCACGAGAAAGAGCCCAAGGAATCGCACCAAGGAGATAGTTGCGTTCGATGCCTTTGTAGTCAAAGCGTTCAATCGCAGCATCTACACGGTGAGCGAAGTAAGTTGTAGTCATACGACCAAGGATATCGAAATATGTCAACAAAGTTGCTACCGGCACAGCGATTGTAGCAATAGCAAGCTCTGGATCAAGCCCTTGTGCTACTGAGAAAGCAGTCGCAAGAACCGCACCAGAGGTAGCATCAATACGAGAAGCACCACCGAAGGTACCAACACCGAGTACCACCAATTGAAGGTTGGCACCAATCAATAAACCTGTAGGTAAATCTCCCATGATGAGACCTGTGATAAATCCAGCAAATACAGGTGAACCTGCTGAAGAAACGATCGTCAACTCATCACAGATTTGATAAGCTGAGTACAGAGTGAGTAGTAAAATTTGCCACCATTGTATCATGACAATGACCTCCTAAAAATTTTTCCTTATTTTAACAAATTCATAAAATCCGCAACCGGATCATTTGGAACCATCTGAGCTGTCAGCTTCACTCCTTTTTCATGCAGCTTGTGGAAAGCTTCCACATCCGCATCAACCACATTGATAGAGCGAGTGATGGGGCGAGTTTCGTCTGACTGAGACATATTCCCGACGTTCAGTGTTTCCAGTGGAACACCAGCCTCTACCAAACGAAGGAAACGGTCTGGTTTGCGAGCGACGATAAAGAGTCGTTGTGAATCATATTTACCAGCCAAGATGTTTTCTGCTGCTTTAGCGATTGGCAAAATGCTGAGCTTCACTCCTGGCGGCGTTGCCAACTTGAGTCCGCTCTTTTCGATAGCATTTTCAGCTACCTCATCGTCAATCACCATAATGCGTGAAATGTTAAGCTTGGTAGTCCAGAGATTGGCTACCTGTCCATGGATCAAACGTCCATCGATACGTGCACCTACTATTGTCATAAATTTTCCCCCTTTATTGTTTTAAATGTAGGTTGGTTAACTAAGTTAATTGATTCTTCATATTCCCCTTCCGTTTCAAAAATGATGATTCGGTTATGTCCTTCTTTCAGAAGGCTATGTGGAATATAAAGCGATAAGGTTGGTCCGACATTCCAGAAACGGCCGATGTTGACGCCATTTACAAAGGCAAGACCCTTTCCGAAACCGGACAAGTCTAAATAAGTGTCTTTAAGCGCTTTCATTTCAAAGTCAAAAGCGTAGAAAGCTGGTTGCTCTGGCTGCCATCCTTTTGAATAATCAATGTTTTCTATGTTTTCAAAAGAAAGTGGATACTGTTGCCAATTCAGCAAGAAGTGCAAATCCTTGCAAACACCCGTCCGAATCCCTTTTCGCTGGGTATCTGCCAAGAACTTATGCCCGTAGTTGACCCGCCCCATGTTTTCCATCAGGACGTCAATACGGTGGGTGGTTTTCTTTTCTCCAGCAACAAAGATATCTTGACCAATCTCTGCTTGATACTGGGTTGCCATAAGCTTGCCGTCCACAAAGAGCTGCATCCGGTCGCGCCCGTCAATCACCCGAATTTTTTCCTCATCCGCATCCCAGCTGGCTTCGGTACGGTAAAGCAAGTAGCCATAGCTCTGCCCCAAATCCTCCATTTTGACAGGATAGAGACTCTCTACTGGCTGAGCCAAATCAGGCAATGCCTCAAATAAACTCACCTTCTCACTCAGAGCAATATCTCTCAGTTCAAAAGATTCTTTTGTGAGCGGTTTCATTTGTGGGTACTCAGGATAGTAGGTCTCCATCATTTTTTGCACTGCAAAATATTTCGGAGTTGGATTTCCCTGTTCATCGAGCAGGGCATCGTAATCATACGAAGTCACCTGTGGTAAATCCGTCACACCTCTGGCCGAGCAGCCATTCATGAAGCCAAAATTGGTGCCGCCGTGAAACATATAGAGGTTGATAGAGCCTTGTTTCAGAACCTCATGGACAGCTTGAGCCAGTTCCTCAGGATCCCTTTTGATAATTGGTTCTTTCCAACGATTGAACCAACCATCCCAAAACTCCATACACATGAGCGGCCATTTTTTGCCATGCTCATCAAAGAATTCCTGCATCTGGGCAAAATTATAATCTGCCTTGGAGCCGAAATTTCCTGTAACAAATAAATCTTCCTCAATCAGCGTGCCAGCTCTCAGCGTCGCCCGCCAAGGACCATCCGATGTAAAGAGCGGACAATCAAGGCCTCGATCCAACATCATCTGCCGAATCGCTCTCAGGTAGTCTTTATCCTCCCCGTAAGAGCCATATTCATTTTCCACTTGCATCATGAGGATATTCCCACCCTTGTCCAAGAGCCTTGGAACCAAGCGAGGAAGCAACTCATCATAGTAGTCTGCAACAGCTTGAAGATAAGGAGCATCAGAAGAACGGATTCTCATATCCTCAGTCAAGAGCCAGGCTGGCATGCCGCCAAATTCCCACTCCGCACAGATAAAGGGCGAAGGGCGAACGATGGCATATAATCCTAAATCTTGAGCAATCTGAAGAAATTTCTCAATATCCAAAATCCCCTGAAAGTCAAACTGGCCTTTCTTTGGCTCGTGCATGTTCCAAGGAACATAGGTCTCAACTGTATTGAAGCCTAGGGCTTTAAGATTGTAAAGCGAGTGATACCAGTCTTCCGGCTGAATCCGAAAATAGTGAATCGCTCCTGATAAAATCTTAAACTCCTGGCCATCCAAGTAGAAAGAAGAGCCTATTTCAAATCTCTTCATCTCCCCATTCCTCCTAGATTTAAAACGCTTTCATTTCTTGTTAATATTAATATAATAAACTTTTGCATAAATGTCAACATTTTTTTTAAAAATATGTTAAAATCAATATAGAGAGGGATAAAAAAAGAGAGGTGAGCACAATGGCTATTCCTAAATATCAACAAATCAAAGATGATTTGAAACAACAAATCATTTCTGGTAACTTTGAAAACGGTGATAGATTCTACACAGAAGCTGAATTAATCAAGATGTTCAACGTCAGTTCCATCACCGTTGTCCGCGCTTTGAACGAACTTGCGAATGATGGCTACATCATCCGTCAGCAAGGGAAGGGAACGTTTGTTTCACGCGCAAGAAAACACAAGCGTGTAGAATTCTCTGATATCGAAACTTTCCCTATCCAAAAGGATAAGGTGACTGTTCTGTCTATCGAACGTGGAAATGAATTAAGAATCTTGGAAAAACTAGAACTAACTCCGTCCCAGTTCTACTACAAGATTGACCGTATCAGAAGGACCGGCGATAAAGTCTATATTTATCACCAAACCTACATTCCTGAACAGTACATCAATCCAAATTATCCAGATTTGGACTACTACAGCTCGATCTACAATCGCTTCAAGACGGATTATCACATCCACATGAATGATGAGTATTTCGAAGAAACCAACGAAATCGTCTTTCCAACGCCAAAAGATATTGCTAAGACCTTGGAAATTGATCCAAACTTCCCAACTGTGCATCAAGTCAAGATCACAAAACTGGAAAATACTGGACAAATCCTAGAGTACAGCGAAACCTACAAGCGTGGCGATTTCTTCAAAATCAAATTTATTTCTTCTAGTCGCGATCATTAATCTGAAAAACGATGGTTCTCATGAGCTGTCGTTTTTCATTTCCTGACCAACTAGCCTACCTTTATTATAAACCTATCTATACCAATTTGCAAGACATTCTAAGAACTTTTGTTCATTAAAAAGTGAATTGTGTCAAAAAGTAAACAGAGCCTATTAATTTGTCCTGTTTTTCAATTATCCTAAGGAAGAAAAAATAAGAAACACTGGCTATTCCCCTGAAAATTGGTATAATGATAAAGCAAAAAAGCTGGGATTCAATCCCAGCTTTTTTGATATAAAATGTTCTTTATTTTTCAAATGAAATCGTTTATCAAGTCTTTAGAAAACCTGCTATTTCTTTATTTCTAATTCACGAACCTGAAGCAAAACATTAGACAAATCTGCCCCGGCCTGAAGAAGAGCAGCAGCCATATAGGCTCCCTCTACCAAAGGAACATTATTGATAATGATTTCCTTGTCAGAAAAGTCTGCGACCATTTCGAGATTCATGCGAGCTGAGCCCAGATCGAAAAAGGCCAAAATAGTGTCCTTGTCATTGGCATCTAAAGCCGCCTGAATACCTTCAAAGCTCGTCCCGATGCTACCGTCGTCCAACCCGCCCACATAGCTGATGGCCACATCTGCCGCCACCTGCGAGATGAGATCAAACAAGCCTTGGGCCAGATTTTTGGAATGGGAAACGATAAGAATGCCAGTATCTGCCATCAGCCTGCCTCCGTTTCTAGAAGAGCCTCAAAGAGGAGACCAGATGAAGCCGAACCAGGATCGATATGGCCGATAGAGCGCTCACCGACATAGGAAGCCCGCCCCTTGGTCGCTTTCAGATCTTTGGTCGCTTCCACTAGAGAACCAATCTTTTCACGCGTCAAGTCTCCAGACTGCAGAGAAACAGGAATCCCCGACCAGACATCCACCATGGTTTTCTCACCAGGCACAGCCTTGCCCCGCTTCTGAATCATGTCCAGCCCAGCTTGGATGACTTCTAGCAAGTCTTTGCCGTCTTTTTCAGCTTTGGCCATGCCCATGAAAGCCGAGCCATATAGAGGGCCTGAAGCACCGCCGACCTTGCTAATCAGCTGCATAGAAACAGCCTGAAAAACCTCAGCCGCACTAGCAAAGTCCTTAGCAGCTAGATTCTCTACTGCTGCTGCCATTCCCCTAGCCATATTGGCGCCATGATCACCATCGCCGATGGGGGTATCAAGGTCAGACAGATAGTCTTTCTGACTCTGGATCTTTTCGTTGAACAACTGCATCCATTTTTTTGCTCTTGCTGCGTCCATAGGCACCTCCTTACCAAGCGGCTGTCGTGACAAGACTGTTGAGAGCCTCCAGCCAGTCTGGCTGATCCAGCTGGATAAAGGTCAGAGAAATCCCAGCCATATCAATGGAGGTCATGTAATTACCCAGCTTTTTATAGACAACTTCGACTCCAGCTTCTGCCAGAAGATTTGCTACATCTGCCGCAAAGACATACTGCTCCATGAGCGGTGTTGCACCCATACCATTGATAAGAATGCCGATTTTCTTACCAGATTTGAGCTCAAAAGACTGACTGAGTTTTTCGACTAATTCCTTGGCTAAGTCCTTAGACGGCTGCATCTTTTCCTTGCGATAGCCGGGCTCTCCATGGATGCCGATACCAAACTCTATCTCATCATCAGCCAACACAAAACCAGGTTTACCGACTTCCGGCACGGTTGCCCCGCTCAGAGCCAAGCCAACCGTGTGAATATTTTTGACTAGCTCATCAGCTAGAGCCTTGATTTCAGACAGAGATTTGCCTGCACGCGCCGCATCCCCTAGAATCTTATGGACAAGAATGGTACCTGCCACTCCACGGCGACCTTGAGTATAGAGGCTGTCTTCCACTGCGATATCGTCATCGACGACGACGCTAGCCACCTCAATCCCTTCCATCTCAGCCATTTCCTGAGCCATTTCAAAGTTCATGATGTCACCAGAGTAATTCTTGATCACCATGAAGACCCCAGCTCCCTCATCTGCTTCCTTGATAGCCTGCAAGACCTGATCAGGTGTTGGTGAAGTAAAGACCGCTCCGCAAATAGCAGCCGACAGCATGCCCTCACCGACAAAGCCAGCGTGAGAAGGCTCATGACCGCTACCGCCGCCAGAAACCAGCCCAACCTTGCCCGTCTTCTCACTCTTGCGGGCAATGATATCAAAGCCCTCGACCCGATAAACCAAATCGCTGTGAATATAGGCCAAGCCCTCCAGCATCTCATCTACAACCGCTGTTGGGTCGTTGATAATTTTCTTCATAGGTGTCCTCCGTTTCTCAGCGTTTCTCTAAAATGAGCAATTCGCCCTAAAAAGAAAGCGCTATCATTTTGATATTATTTTAACATTTTATCTTACCGAAAGCAAATTCTGCCACATCATAGACTAGAAGAAAGCATCAAATTAGTTGACAATAAAAAGTAGACAGTGTATACTAAAAATAGATAAGTAGACAGTGTATACTTTAGGAGAAAATGAATGAAACGCAATACTGCCCAGCTGAAAGAACAACTCATCCAAACAGGGATTGACGAAATCGGAAAACACGGAATTGAACAGCTTTCGCTCAGGACTGTTGCCAAGGCCTGCGGCGTGACTCACGGCAGCCCTTACCGCCATTTTGAGAGCAAGGAAGGCTACCTTAAGGTCGTTTTGACCCAGCTTTCGCTGTTTCTCAATCAGGAAATCAATGAAAAGATTGATGCGACAGGTTCTGCGCGTGATCAGCTGACCCAGCTTGGTCTTAATTTCATTATTTTTGCCAAGACTTACCCTCATTTTTTCGAAGCTCTCTTTATCAAATTCCCTTTTAAATATATGAAGGTGACGCAGAACACCATTCTCTTGGAGTCTGACTTGCCTGGATTTGATAAATTTAAGGAGCTTGTTTTAAAGCTTCGCGAGGAGGAAAATTTTAGCAATAGCGAAGCGGAAAGTCTTTTTCACTTTTGGAGCTTTATCACGGGTCTAGCCGTTCTGGCTAACAGTCCTATCGGACAAGACCTTGACCCTCAAGCTATCCAAAGTACTATCGAGCACATGCTTGACATTTATATCAAAGGAGAACGATCATGAAAACCTTGATTATTTACACCTACCCCAGTCCAACTGGCTTCAATACTGCTATTCTCAAAGAGGTTCAAAGCAACCTTTCTAAGAAGCATGAGGTAAAAACCTTGGACTTGTATGCTGAAAATTTTGACCCTATCTTACGCTTTGACCAAGAACACAGACGCCGTGACCTGCATAAAGACCCTGAAATGGCAAAATACCGAGATTTGATTACTTGGGCAGACCATCTGATTTTCATTTTCCCTATCTGGTGGAGCGGTATGCCGGCCATTCTCAAAGGCTTTATCGACCGTGTCTTTGCGGCTGACTTCGCCTACTCTTATAAGAAAGTCGGCATGCAAGGCCATCTGCAAGGCAAGTCTGCCTGGATTATCGTCAGTCATAATACACCAGGTTTTGCCCTGCCTTTTGTCCAAGACTATGGCAAGGTGCTTAAAAATCAAATCCTGAAACTTTGCGGTATTTCTCCAGTCAAACTGACCGAGCTCAACGGAGTAGAACGTAAAACAGACCAACAACGCCAAGAAATGCTCAAGAAAATCGGGCAGCTGGCCAGTCAAATTTAAGATAAAGAAAACGGGAGCGGGAAAGAACTTCAAACAAGTTAAAAAGTTCGTCTTCCCACCCCCGCGCAGTTGATTAGGTCATCTTTGGAGCTTAAAAAGCGAAGGAAGATGCCAATTAACCACTGCGTTATCTATTTTTTCTAATTTAGATTCAAAAGCCTGGACTTTTTGTCCAGGCTCGTTTTTATGTCTAATCCAACCCCAAACGCTTGAAGATTTCATCTACGCGCTTGGTGTAGTATACTGGGTTGAATATCTCATCAATCTCTTCCTGAGTCAGGCGGGAAGTGACTTCTGGGTCCGCTTCGAGCAAAGGCTTGAAGTCCACTTGATTGTCCCAAGACTTGGCGGTCTTTGGCTGCACCAAGTCATAAGCCTGCTCCCGCGTCATGCCTTTTTCAATCAAGGTCAACATAGCCCGCTGGCTAAAGATAAGACCAAAGGTCGAGTTCATGTTGCGCTTCATATTTTCTGGGAAGACGGTCAAGTTCTTGACGATATTACCAAAGCGGTTGAGCATGTAGTCGATAAGAATAGTCGTGTCCGGAGCGATAATCCGCTCAGCTGATGAGTGGGAAATGTCACGCTCATGCCAGAGAGAGACATTCTCAAAGGCTGTCACCATGTGACCGCGAATGACACGCGCCAGACCAGTCATATTTTCAGAGCCGATAGGGTTGCGTTTGTGAGGCATAGCAGATGAACCCTTTTGCCCCTTGGCAAAGAACTCTTCGACTTCGCGCTGCTCAGACTTTTGCAGACCGCGAATCTCGGTCGCCATGCGCTCGATAGATGTCGCAATCAAGGCTAAGGCTGAGAAGTATTCGGCGTGGAGGTCACGTGGCAGAACTTGAGTCGAAATCTCCTGCGGACGGATGCCTAATTTCTCACAGACATAGCTTTCCACAAATGGCGGAATGTTGGCAAAGTTCCCAACTGCACCAGAGATTTTCCCGGCTTCCACACCCGCAGCCGCAATCTCAAAACGCTCAATGTTGCGCTTCATTTCGCTGTACCAAGTCGCGAGCTTAAGTCCGAAAGTCGTCGGCTCCGCATGCACCCCGTGGGTACGACCCATCATGATGGTGAACTTGTGCTCCCGCGCCCGCTCTGCAATGATGTCAGTGAAGCGACGCAAATCCTCACGAATGATGTCATTGGCCTGCTTGTAGAGGTAACCGTAGGCCGTATCCACCACGTCGGTTGAGGTCAGGCCATAGTGCACCCACTTGCGCTCCTCACCCAGCGTCTCAGAAACCGCCCGCGTGAAAGCCACCACATCGTGGCGCGTCTCCTGCTCAATCTCCAAGATGCGGTCAATGTCAAAGCCCGCCTTCTCACGAATCAAGGCCACATCTTCCTTGGGAATCTCACCCAGCTCAGCCCATGCCTCATCAGCCAGAATCTCTACCTCCAGCCAAGCCTTGTACTTATTTTCCTCAGTCCAAATGTTCGCCATCTCAGGGCGAGAGTAACGGTTGATCATTGTTTTATTTTCCTTTCTTTTTATCTTCATCTTATATCTAGTAATCTATCCAAGTAGATAAACTCATTCTAATTTAAACAAAATCAGTGCTCTATCTATGACTACGATTCATTCAAAAACAGTATTTCATATTAAAAACTAAAATAACAATTCGAAAAGACTTGTCAACTATTTTAGTTTTTTCTTATAGAATATTATACACTCGATTATATTAATCATTATGTTTTTTTGCCTGTTAAAGTATTTAATGCTGTTTTCACTCCCGCCCTACTTGATCCGATAGTATTAATATCTAATTTTTCAAAGAGTAATCTGGATTGCAATTCAACTACTAATTCATCTTCACTTAGATCTGTTAATTTTGAAAAATTATCTTTAAATAAATATTTAAACACGTCAAATGCCAATATAAAACCTACTGTCTTCTTAAGTGTTTTTTGATATAAATTATTCTGATTTAAAGATCGTATCCAAGAATTTAAATATTTAATTAATAATTCTGAAAGAGTTTCAACCTGGTAGGTTAAAAGAAAGTCTCTTAACAACAATTCATCATTCTTTTCTGGTGAGTAACCACCTATGAGCAGTTTATTATCTTCTAATACGTCTTTTGAAACCAGAGGTATTATTTGCTCAACAAGTGTAGCTTGAGAAACAATTTCAGCATCTGTCTTATAGCCCAACATCTTCACTTTTCTTCTCATTAATGATTTTGGGGAAGAATTTATATTATTAACCACCTCATGAGCAAATTTTTCCACAGTGATATCGTCAGATAATCCGTATAAGTCATACACTAAAGATTTAGACACTGGCTTTTGATGTCTATTTATAGCAGTAAAAATTTTGGCATCCTCATAATTTTCAGTATCAAAGACAAATAAAACAGATAATTCAAAATCCTCCTTATTCCCTCCCTCGTTTTCCATGTACTTTTCTATACCAGCCAATCTATGTTGTCCGTCTACTATTGAAAAATAAAGACCATTTTTTTTTATTTTTTCACTATCGACTAACAAAAATCCATTTTCAAGTGACAAAAAATCATTCTCCAAGGATTTTCCTTTATCATCATAAAAACTAATTACATTACTTTTGGCAGAAACAATTATTGGAGTAGGAAACATAGCAGATTCATCTTCACAAAATTTTGCAATATCTTCGATTCTTTTTTGACTAAGTAAGCGTTGAATTCCTGTTGAATTATACGGTGTTCTGACATTTGATTGACTGATTGGAATTAACTTCGAAGCCAACATCTTACTTAAGTAAAATTTTCCTGCCGGTTGTTTTATTGAAGTAAATCTATACTTTTCCATATTAATCTTCGCTTTCTGTCAAACTAGCTTGAATTTGGGTTACTAATTTAAAATACCTAGAGGCAAAACTGTTGGTATCGATAAAAAATTCCTTTAAATCTCTTATCTTTTCTTTATCTATAGATGAAGAAAACTCATCACCAATTTCTTTTAAGCTTTTAAAATAATTATTATCTATCTTATTTAATTTATCTTCCATACTGTTAATTTCGTCACAATTTAAAGGAAAAGGATTAGTTTGTGAAGTTTTTTGAGAAATTTTTTCTTTTGTACTTACTCTTCCTCTTACAAAATAAACAGTTTCTTGTTGAAATTTTTTAAACTTTGCTAAAGAATCCTGTGCATTTTCAATAGTATTAGGTAGCATATTAGAATTGCGATTGCTTCCATTTTGGATATTATAATATTTTTCTATATTTTTTATACCATTTCTAACGTCAGATAACTCATTCTCGATAGTCTTAATAAACTGTTCTACTTCAGATTTTTCAATTTTCCTATTTTCTAATTCAGTTTCAATTGCCTTATTTAAATCAGAATTTAGATTAAAACGATCCAATACAATAAAACTCATTATAAATGCTGGAACTGATAACATGATTGAGACCCATTCCATATTAGACTTCCACTGCGCAGTAATAAAAGATGAAAGCAATATTATTCCCGAGATGATAAGGAGCTGTTTCAAATTTTTTCTAATAAACGTTATCATATTTTATACCTATTAAAATATATATCCTTTCCCAAACTCAACCACATTATCTGGTTCATCACTAAACAAAGTCACATGCCCCATCTTGCGGTTGTGTTTTGCTTCTATTTTACCATACATGTGGAGGTGGGCGCTTGGATTTTCTGTGACATATTTCTCAGCGGCGTCGACATGCTGGCCGAGTACGTTGAGCATGACAGCTGGTGCATGCAGGTGGATAGCTGGCAGTGGTGCTCCCAGAACACCGAGAATATGGGTGTCAAACTGGGAGAAATCGCAGGCTTCGATAGAGTAATGTCCAGAGTTGTGTGGCCGTGGGGCAATCTCATTGACGATGATATCATCAGCGGTCGCAAACATTTCCACGCAGAGGGTTCCAGATAAGTTAAGCTGGTCTGCGATTCGCACCGCCATGGCTTTTGCCTTGTCTGCCAGACTTTCTGAAATGCGAGCTGGCACAATGGTCTTAGACAGGATATTGTTGCGGTGGATATTTTCCTGAACTGGGAAAACCGTCACGTCCTTGCCATTTCCTGACACGATGACGGAAATTTCAAGGTCAAAGTTGACGAACTCTTCCAAGACACAAGCTGCTGAATCGGCTAGCGCATAGGCTTCTTCCAAATCTTCTTCCGAGCAAATAACCTTTTGTCCATGCCCGTCGTAGCCACCTGTCGCAGTCTTGAGGACATAGTTTTTCGACAGGTCAATATCTGCCAAGTCTTGGCTAGAAGTCACGACTTTATAGGGTGCAACGGTGACTTGGGCCTTGTTTGATAGAAAGTCCTTTTCAAAAATACGATTTTGAGAAATGCGGAGCAGGTCCGTCCCTTGAGGGAGCTGACCATCCTTGATAACGGCATCCAAACCGTCAGCATCGACATTTTCAAATTCATAGGTCAGGACATCGCAACGTTCCGCCAGCTGACGAAGGGCGTCCACATCATTATAAGACGCCACGATGATTTCCGCCACGCGAGAGGCTGGACAGTCCGCCGCAGGATCCAGCGCAATGACCTTGTGCCCCATGTAGATAGCAGAAATAGCCATCATCTGTCCCAACTGACCGCCACCGATGATTCCGATTGTTTTAGATGAGCTCATTGCTAGACTCCTCTGCGATTTTTCCTTGTTCTTCAGCAAAATCCGCTAGCGCTGTTGCCAAGTCTTGGTCCTCAATGGCCAAGATCCGAAGGGCAGTCAGGGCAGCGTTGGTCGCACCAGCTTCCCCAATAGCCATAGTTGCCACAGGTACACCGCCCGGCATCTGCACAATCGAATAAAGCGAGTCCAGACCACTGAGCGCGCGTGATTTGACCGGTACGCCAATGACTGGCAGAGTGGTTTTAGCCGCTACCATTCCTGGCAAATGGGCGGCACCACCTGCACCTGCAATGATGACCTTGATGCCGCGACTGCGGGCTTCTTCGGCATGCTGAAACATGAGGTCTGGTGTACGGTGGGCAGAGACGACTTTCTTTTCGTAGGCTACACCGAAACGGTCTAGCACTTCGGCGGTTTTTTGCATGGTGGCCCAGTCGGATTTGGAACCCATGATGATGGAAATAATTGGTTTAGTCATGATTTTTCTTTTCTTTCCTTTCAACAATCACCTTAGGTTGTGAGGGACGACAGCAGCCACCAAAGGTGTCTCATGCCTAAATCGGAAGCCCAGGGTCTTCCGATTTCCCTGAACGATTAGCCTATCATCCAATCGTTCTTTCACAACGGCGGTGATTGTTCTATATTAGCTCGCTAACGCTCGCAAATCAAACGACCATTATCGTATTTGGCGACTACGTCGCTTTTTCTTACATCTTTATCTAATCGCCTTGCTTCCAATATCTGTTCGGTAGAAGAGGCCTTCTGTTTTTTGTTGGGATAGTTCTTGGTAGATGGTATCTTGGGCTTCTTTGACAGTGTTGGCTGTGGTGACTAGCATATAGACACGGCCGCCATTTGAGAGCAGTGCTCTGCTACTTTCCGCAAACTTAGCCCCTGCATAATAGGTGATGATGTCACCATCGGTTTTGGCTGGCAACTCAACGCCCTTTTCATAATCTAGCGGATAGCCATTTGACGCGACAACCACACCCAGAGTCACACCCTTGTCCGTCCAAGTGATAGCTGGCTCTTTACCTTCCAAAATATCAGTGATATTTTGCGCAAAGTCAGATGTCAGGCGGGGCAGGATAATCTGAGTTTCAGGATCTCCAAATCGAGCGTTGAACTCAATGACTTTAGGTCCATCAGCTGTCAAGATAAGCCCTGCATAAAGAACACCAAGATACGGGCGACCTTCCTTGATCATGCCCTCAAGGACTGGCTTGACAATAGTGTCAACCGCTGTGTCAACCACACTCTGTGGCAAGTGAGGGACTGGCGCATAGGCACCCATCCCACCAGTATTAGGACCCTTGTCGCCATCATAGGCCCTCTTGTGATCCTGAGCCGTCGGCAGGATGTAAAACTTATCGCCATTGACAAAGGCAAAGAGGGAGAACTCCTCCCCTTCAAGGAATTCCTCAATAACCACACGCGCTCCTGAGTCGCCAAATTTATTGTCCAGAAGCATATCGTGAGCTGCTTCGACTGCCTGCTCAACTGTCTCAGCAACGACGACACCTTTCCCGAGCGCCAAGCCGTCTGCCTTGACGACGATAGGAGCACCCTGCCTTTCGATGTAGGCTTTAGCTTCCTCAAAGTCGGAAAATGTACCATAGGCTGCTGTCGGAACGCCGTATTTAACCATGATTTCCTTGGCGAAATCCTTGGACCATTCCAGCTCAGCCGCAGCCTTGGTCGGACCAAAAGCCTTGAGCCCAGCTTGGTTAAAATCATCTACAATCCCAGCTGCCAGGGCATCATCCGGACCGATAAAGGACCAAGCAATATCGTTGGCCTTTACAAACTCAATCAATTTAGAATGTTCGGAAATTCCAATATTCACCAAGTCTAGCCCATCCAAGGTCATACCGTCATTTCCAGGTGCGACAAAGACTTGCTCCACATCCTGAGACTCCAACAACTTCTTGGCAATCGCATGCTCACGACCACCCGAACCAACAACTAAAAGCTTCATAGCTAAGATACCTCAATGTCCAATATCATAGGTGCTTACGCACCAAGCTAACACATCACGTAAAAACTACCGTATTTTTACGAATTATTTATCTAAATTATATCATAATCGTTCGTTTTATTCCATGATAAGCAGGAAAAGAAGAGAAATAATCTATTTTTGTTAGGGATATCCATCTCTGACAAATAAAGTCTACCTATATTATTTTTGATATTTTGACTATTTCATTACTTTTATTTTAAATATCAAAAATTTCATAAAACTAAAATAAATTAGAAATTCAACTATCATTATCTTTTAAAATTTTTTCTTTTTTTATATTTTTTCCCGAATAATCTAAATGGAATCATCCAAATTACTTATTCAAAGGAGATTTATGAAAAAATATCAGAAGCTATTTTTATTATCCGGAGCAGTCCTTGGGCTATTTGCCAGTCATTCCACGGCTCAAGCTGTTGCATCGACTGAAGCTGGAAACAAAGTCCTAGGCCCCACTGATCGTGCCAGCAATGTAACCGTCAATGTCACTGGGGATACGGCGCAGATTCATTACGCCCGCTCCAAAGCTCAGGTTCCCTACACCATTTCCCACGCAGTCTGGTCCGACGAAAATGGGCAGGATGATTTGAAATGGTACACCACACCTCAGACATCTAGCACAGCCATTGACCTCCGGCAGCACGCTGGCTATGGCACCTTCCATGTTCATACTTACATTAATATTAACGGTAAAATGATAGGCTTGAATGGTACGACCTTCACTGTTAATAAACCTGCGGTTAAGGTCTCTACTAATATTGTCGGACAAACTGGTCAAATTCACTTTAAGCGTAACAAAGACCAGATAAACTCTCGCATTTTACATGCGGTCTGGTCTGATGAAAACGGACAAGATGACTTAAAATGGTATAATGCCGGACAAGATATCACCGAATTTACACTTTCTAAGCACAAAGGTTATGGAAAATATTTCGTAGATACTTATGAAAATAAAAATGGCAAAATGATTTACCAATCGGGCACCACTTTCCATCTAGAAAAGCCTAATCCGATCATTCAGACAAGCTTCCCTGAACCCGGCATTATGGAAATCCTTATCAAAAATATTCCTGAATCCATGTATAAGGTCAATGTCCCAACCTGGTCTGAAAATAAGGGGCAAGATGATTTACAATGGTATCAAGCAAGAAAAAATCCTGATGGCAGTTATAGCGTTAGAGTCGAGCTGAAGAAACACAATTACGATACAGGAACCTACCATATCCATCTCTATGGAGAAAGCTATGTCAAGCCTGAATTTACAGGATTAGCAGGAACAACTGCTACGATAGATGTCGGAAAGCTGCCTTCCCCAGAAGAGCAAAAACCGCTTTTCTCTGTTGAAAATATCAATCAGGAAGAGGGGACCTACACTGTAAAAGTCTCTGAAACTGCAGCATCTAAGCCAATTCAATCCGTCCGCGTCCCTATTTGGAGTACCCAGAATCAAAGCAATATCAAGTGGTATGACGCGAGTAACAATGGAGATGGGACTTTTACTGCACAATTCAATATCCGCAACCACCAAGCCTTATCTGGAAGCTACACCAATCATATCTACGTTAAGTACAAAGATGGTAGCGAGCATAGCTATGCGACAGACAGCGTCACCCTCTCTGCTGAAAATATCAAAGCCAAGGTCTCTGTCAATAAAATTTCTACCTACAATTACGAAGTGACCGTTTCCGATGCTTTCGGACCAGGAACCATTTCTCTACCAACTTGGTCAGAGGTCAACGGCCAAGATGACATCAAATGGTACACTGCTAACAAAGTGGGCAATGGCTTGTATAAATTTACCATCAATACGCAACAGCATGCTGGAAATGGACTTTTCCATACACATGTTTACCGCAATCTCAATGGTCAGATGACTGGACTTACAGGCACCAGCTATCAGGTTGATAAACCAACTACGCCTGAGCCAACCCTCTACACCCCTGATTATGCGGGAGCCTCCTCTTATCCTCATGGTCAGTGTACTTGGGGAGCAAAAGTACTGGCTCCTTGGGCTGGTCCTTACTGGGGCAACGGTGGCCAATGGGCAGCTAGCGCACGCGCAGCTGGTTTCCGAACAGGAAGCACACCACAAGTCGGAGCCATCATCTGCTGGACCGATGGTGGTTATGGGCATGTCGGTGTTGTCACCCATGTCGAATCCAACACCCGCATCCAAATCAAAGAATCTAACTATGCAGGCAAACAGTACATTGGCAACTTCCGTGGCTGGTTCAATCCCTACGCCGCTGGTCAAGGAGCTGTCAGCTATATTTATCCAAAATAAATTTACTAAAAAACCTTGGCTTTATCAACCAAGGTTTTTCATCTGTTCAAATCGAAGCCGATTTCTTACTTCGCTAGTTTCTTTTCCAAATAGGCAACAATATCTGCGACATTTTCAAAGCGATCAACATCTTCATCTGAAATTTCAATCGCAAACTCATCCTCTAAAGTCAGGATGAATTCCATTAAGTCAACAGAATCAGCGCCTAAATCATCTTTTAAGCCCAAAGTTGGCTGGACAACAAAGTCCTTTCCTTGACGTTCTTGGATAATTTCTGTTACTTTTTGAAAAATTTGTTCTTGATTCATTCTGTATCCACCTCTTTTGAAAATTCCACCACAGATTTTCCGACAACATCTGTCTCCAGCATGGTTCGGATCTGACGAATGGTGCTATAAACAGCCTTGGCATCGCTTGAACCGTGTGTCTTGACCACTGGCGCCTTAAGACCAAAGAGAACGGCCCCACCGGCACTGGAATAGTCCAGACTCTTGCGCATTTCCTGTAGGCTGTCTTTGAGCAACAAAGCTCCTAGCTTAGCCTTGAGACCACCGCCTAGCACAGCCTTTTTGAGCTGGCCTAGGATGCTAATGGCAGTTCCTTCGATAGATTTGAGCACAGCATTGCCCGTAAAGCCATCTGCTACGACAACATCTGCCACTCCATCCATAAGGTCACGCGCCTCCACATTGCCGATGAAATTTAGTTTGTCATCCGCTGACAACAATGCATAGGTTTCCTTACGCAGAGGATCTCCCTTGCTGGCCTCAGTACCATTATTAAGCAAACCAACCCGTGGCCGCTTAATGCCACGAACATTTTCCGCATAAAAAGAACCTAGGATAGCATATTGATGCAGATGGTGAGGGGTATTTTCAGCATTTGCCCCCAGATCCAACATATCAAAACCTCGACCATCCACAGTCGGTAAAGTGGATAAAAGCCCTGGTCGGTCAATATTTTTGATCCGTCCGACGATAAAGAAGCCCGCCGCCAAAAGCGCTCCCGTATTACCAGCAGACAGGACTGCATCTGCTTCCCCATCCTTGACTGCCTTAGCTGCCAAAACCATGCTAGCCTGCTTCTTCTTGCGAATGGCCTTGGTCGGCTCATCATCCGAATCAATCTTTTCATCCGTATGAACGATGCTGACGCGCTCTGTTGCTGTCAACAGAGGTTTAATCTTGGCCTCATCCCCATAGAGAACAAGCTCAATATCCGAGAAGTCTCTCAGAGCCTGATTAGCACCTTCGACCAAAGCCTGAGGGGCATTGTCTCCGCCCATGGCATCAATAGCTATTTTTTTCATGCTGTTCTTCCTCATGTTTGTCTTGTAAAATACTGCCCCAGTCGCCCAGAGAGTCGATAAATTTCTTTGATTTGAGATGAATACCCACGTATTCATCATAAACTTGATCTATAAAGTCCCTGATCTGTCGCTTGATTTCTGGCTTAAGCGAAATCGTCTCCAGCTCACTAAACTGAACCGCCTGAAACTGATTGAGCAAAAAAGGAATATTGGGATTAAGATGACTGCGATGAGCATCCTTGTGATAATGCTCTGGGCAGAGCACCCCGCCATATTGAAAGGAAAAATCAAAAGGCAGACCTGTCCGATGGCAAAAAACACAGTCATGGAAATTCAGAGAAACCCCGAAGCGAGATAAAATCTGAATTTCAAAAATATTTGTCAAAACCTCATAATCCAGCCCTTGATTCATCAAATCCAGTGTCTTTTGCAAAAAAGCAAAGAGGGCTGGATCTGGTTGATTGTCCTGAATACTAGCATCTGCTAGAGCCGCCACATAGCTGGCATAAGCCATGACAAAGAGATCGCCCTTGATTTGCCCGTAACTTTCCACAGCTTGGTAATCTTCGATATAGCTGAGCCCATCGTCATTGATTTTCATCAAGAGTTCTGCCGCAGTCAGAGGCTGAATGACTGGTGCCAGCTTAGATTTTCCAGCATGTTTCACGAAAAACATTCGCTTGCCAGCCTGTTCCGTAAAGATCTTGATCAGCTTATCATCTTCCCGGAAATTCCGATTATAGAGAATCAAACTCTTGCTCGTTAACGGTCTAAGCATGCTCTTCCATGTACTCCTTGAGCCGTTTTAGAGCTTCCTTGATGGTTTCCATACTAGCTGCATAAGACAGACGGATATAGCCCTCTCCGTACTGGCCGAAGGCCGCTCCTGGGATAAAGGCCACAGCCTTCTTCTCAGCAAAATCCCGCAAAAAGGCAAAAGAATCTTGGTTGTAGCCTGCTGGAATCTTGGCAAAAATATAGAAAGCACCGTCTGGCTTGATAATCTGATAACCCAGCTCCGTCATCTGTTCGATAATATAATCCCGCCGCTGAACGTATTCCGCCTTCATGGGTTGAGCATCATCCTTACCAGCCGTCAAAGCTTCAATAGCTGCATATTGAGCCATGGTGTTAGCTGCCGTCACCAGATACTGATGGCTCTTGATCAATTGAGCCGTAAAAGCAGCAGGAGCAAAGATAAAGCCTAGTCGCCAGCCCGTCATAGCATGAGACTTGGACAAGCCATTGATGACGATGGTCTGCTCAGGCAAATATTCCGCCAGTGAAACGTGCCCCTGCTCCGTATAAGTCAACTCAGAGTAAACCTCATCGCAGACGACAAAAACTTCATACTTGCTCAATACAGCTGCCAAAGCCTCGATCTGCGCCCTAGAATAAGTCACACCAGTTGGATTGGCCGGATAGTTGAGAATAACCGCCTTTAGCTTGTCTCCTTGCGCCAAGATAGCCTGCTCCAGCATTTCAGGAGTCAAAACAAAGTCGTTTTCTGTCGTATCAATCTCGACAATCTCCGCCCCAACCAAATTCACAATCGGCTCATAGCCTGGATAAGCTGGTGCTGGTAGCAAGACCTTGTCGCCCTCCTCCAGAATAGCCGTCAGAGTCGCAGATAGGGCCTCAGTTGCCCCAATAGTGACTAAGACTTCATCTTCTGGACGATAGTTCAGATTGTACTTCTCCTTGACAAAGTCAGCCGCAGCCTGCCGCAGCTCCAAAAGCCCGCTCATCCCTGTATAGTGGCTCTGATTGGCATCAATAGCTGCCTTGGCCGCCTCCTTAATATGATCCGGTGTCGGAAAGTCCGGCTCCCCCAAGGTCAGCCGCAGAACACCTGGAATCGTAGAAATGGACTGGTCAAACTGACGAATCAGAGACACTTCAATTTTATCTAAATTCTTATTAAACTTCTTAGTCAAATCCATAGCCGCCTCCGATAATCTAATAGAACTATTATACTATAAATGCAGTACTACAGCAAAATTTTATTACAAATAGGAATAAGAAAGAGATTTAGCAAGTTGCTAAATCTCTAATACTCCACAATCCTTATATATTATGTCTTTCAAAAAGGGGCGAAAGTGGACGTTTTTCATGGATTCGAACGATGGCTTCTGCCAAGAGATGAGCGATAGAAATCTGCTCAATCTTATCGATTAATCTGTCCTCTGAAAGATAGATGGTATCTAAAACCACAAGTTTTTTGATAGCGGATTTTTGGATATTTTCCATAGCTGGCCCTGACAAGACTGGGTGAGTACAGCTCGCATAGACTTCCACAGCACCGGACGCTGCCAAAGCGTCTGCCGCATGACAAATAGTTCCCGCTGTATCAATCATATCATCTATCAGAATACAGGTCTTACCTTCCACCTTACCAATGATATTCATGACTTCACTGGTATTCATCTTATCAACGCTGCGACGTTTGTCGATAATCGCAATCGAAGTCTTGAGAAATTCAGCCAACTTACGAGCGCGGCTGACACCACCATGGTCTGGACTGACAACCACATAGTCGCTACCAACCATGCCCCGACGCTCAAAATAATCAGCAATCAAAGGCGCTCCCATCAAATGGTCGACAGGAATGTCAAAGAAACCTTGGATCTGAGCAGCATGCAAATCAATGGTCAATAGGCGATCTACCCCAGCAATCTCCATTAGGTTAGCCACTAATTTAGATGTAATTGGCTCACGAGCACGAGCTTTTCGATCTTGTCTAGCATAGCCATAGTAAGGCATCACTACGTTGATAGACTCCGCACTAGCCCGCTTCAAGGCATCCACCATGATCAAAATTTCCATTAGATTGTCATTGACAGGTGAGCTAGTTGACTGCAAGATAAAAACGTGCTTACCACGGATCGATTCTTCGATGTTTACTTGAATTTCCCCGTCAGAAAATTGACGAACCGTTGATTTCCCAAGCGGCATCCCAATCTCCTTTGCAACACGCTGCGCTAATTCTTGATTAGAAGAAAGAGCAAAGAGCTTTAAATCAGAAAAAGACATGATTCCCTCCAGATTCTAAATCGTCTTTTATTGTAACCAATTGCATTTGTCCTATCTACCATTGTAACGCTTTTCCAGCAATTTTTCAATAAAAAATAAAAGGGAGAACGAAAAGTCGTTCTCCTTCATATTTCATTAGTTTGGATAGATGTATGTTACGTATCCTTGTGCATTTGTTGGGTCAAACCATCCACGGTGATTACCGAGTGATTGGTTACCAGCATAGTTTGCTTCTGATACTTGAATGTTGTTAGCAGATTGAACTGCTGTTACAACTGCAACGTGTCCGTAGCCACCGTCGTTCCAACATGCGATTGCTCCAACTTGTGGTTGTGATCCTGTACGGAAGCCTGCTGCTGCTGCACTAGCTGCCCATTGGCCACCGTTACCCCAGTAGTCGCCAGCCCATGGTGCCAAAGTCTTAGCACCCCAAGTACATTGACCAACAGGATAAGTTGATGCTGAAAGGCTATAAGATGGAGTTGCAACAACTCCTGATGTAGCAACTGCTGCTTCTGCTGCAGGAGTCCCACCTGTATTATTTACAGCTTGAACTTGTGCTGCGAAGCTTGTATTTCCTGAAGCAAGGATTACTTGTTGTTGCGCTTGTTGCTGGTTCTTATATGCTGCTTCTGCCGCCGCTGCCTCAGCTGCTGCTTTTTCAGCTGCTGCTTTTTGCTCTAAGAGACTATTTTTTTCATTTTCAGCAGTTGCTTTTTCAGCTGCAAGGTTCAGTTGAGCAACCTTGAGTTCAGCCTGCTTAGTTGTCAACGCTTGTGCATCGTCTGCAAGTTTTTGTTGGTTTGCAATGACTGTATTGATAGCTTCATTATTAGCAACTTGTTTTTCAGCAATTTTTTCTTTATCTTCTTTTTGTTGTTCCAGCATTTTGTTGTTAGCCGAAACGATTTCGCTCATCGCTGCTACACGAGAGATAGCTTCAGTGATTGAAGCAGAGTTGATGATTGTGTTGATATAGCTTGTTGCCGTACCATTTGTTTGAGCACTACGCGCTTGGTTTGCAAGAGACTCATTACGAGCAACAATATTCTTTGATAACTCTTCAATTTCAGCAGTAAGTTTCGTAGATTCAGCATTCAATTTTTCATTTTCTGCTTGAAGCACTTCTTGTTGCTTTTGAATAGCTGAAACTTGTTTTTGAATTTCATCAACTTGTGCTTGTGCCGCTTTTTGTTGATTTGTTAAACTGTCAATTTTACTATTTTGAGCTGCAATTTTATCATCTGTACTATCAGCTTTAACATTAACTAGCGCAGCACCTTGAGAAAGGATCACCGCACTCAATAAAACTGATGTAAGTAGCTTTTTCTTCATAAAAATATTAACACTCCTTCTTACTAAGACATTATATAGTATATCAAAAAAATTCTGGCTATATATTACGCATTCGTTACATTTCTATTTCTAAATCATCATAAATAGACTTTTTCAAACAAAGGCTGTAACAATAGGAAAAGAAAGGCATTAAATACTAAAGTCGGCACCAAAGCATAGATAATAAAATCAGGGAATGTAAAGCTCGCTAAGTGCAAGAATGATGCAGAAGCAAAGCTAATCATTTCAAAAAAGAAGACAATCGTAATGATTGCTAAAACGCGTGTCCAACGATTTAGCAAAAATACAGACAGAAAATGATAGATGACAACTGTCAGTAGAGGCAAGATAAAAGTAAAAAGCCCAATCACATGTAGATAATAAACATCGTAAAAAAGCCCTAAAGTAAAGAAGAGGAAAAAAATATATTCCTTTGAAAAGTTTAAAAATAAGAAAACAGTAAAGAACAATAAAATATGACTTGCCGGATGCCACTTCTCAGCAAAAAGATCTACAAGACTTCTTGATAATTGACCATCAGTGAAGAAGATCAGAAATAGAAACAAAGCTGTAAAAAAAGTTCCTCTTAGAATTTTCATACTAATTTCTCACCAACAGAACCGCTTGAATATCAGATAAATCAGCAGCAGGCTTCACCAAAACTTCTTTGTTTAATTGGTCCTTATCAGCTGACATTGATAAAACTTGACCAACCAAGACATTCTCAGCATTATAAGAGCCGAGACCACTTGTCGTCACAGTTGCCCCTTCTTCAATTCCATCCACCGTATTTAGCTGGCTGACGATAAAAGCTGACTTTTCAGTGTCAAAACCAACAATGATGCCATAGGCAAAACCAGTTTTTGTCTTAATTTTAATTGCAATAGAACTATCATTCTTTTCATTTGTCAGTAGACTAACGACACTGGAAGAATCAGAAACACTAGTAACCGCTCCGATCAAACCACCATTAGAAATAGCCAACATAGAGGTTGTCACATCGCTAGACTGCCCCTTATCAAGAGTTAGTTCATTCTTCCAAGTAGATGGAGAGCGAGAAATAACCTCTGCAGCAATCTTGACAGCACTTTGATCATTATTTCGTAATTCTAATAGGGAACGCAACTCCTCATTCTCCAATTTTAAGGCATCAGAATTATTTGCCTTCTCTTCAAGATTGTAAATTGTTTCTTTTAGTGTCTCATTTTCTTGATAGGTCTCTATTAACTGAACAACCTTTTTCTTTTCCTTAGCAAAATAGTTAAAAGGAATAGCAACTACCCGATCAACACTGGACAAAAAATCACCAGTCACAGAAACAATCCATGGTGAAAGAGGGGAAAGCATCAAGCTTATCATAACAATTCCCAATAGCAAAATAGAAATCAAAAATTTAGACATCTTTAATTTATTCATTCCAATCTCCGCAACCAATAAATCCTAAAAAATGCTTATATGAATCCAGATCAGACTATAACAATTCAACTAACCGAGTTCAAATAAACAATAAAAAACAATTCTACAAAATAAAAACATTATAAAACAAGAAAAGGAGATAGCAAATGCTAAACTCCCTCATTTACGGAGAATGGGGGATTCGAACCCCCGCGCCAGTTACCCGACCTAACGATTTAGCAAACCGTCCTCTTCAGCCTCTTGAGTAATTCTCCAATATACTTAATGGGCACGAGTGGACTCGAACCACCGACCGAGACGGAATCGAACCGCCGACACATGGAGCTTCAATCCATTGCTCTACCAACTGAGCTACCGAGCCAAATTGCGGGAGCAGGATTTGAACCTACGACCTTCGGGTTATGAGCCCGACGAGCTACCTAGCTGCTCCATCCCGCGATATTCTAATCTAAGGAGGATGTGGGATTCGAACCCACGCACGCTTTTACACGCCTGACGGTTTTCAAGACCGTTCCCTTCAGCCGGACTTGGGTAATCCTCCAAGATATTTAATATGGACCTTGTAGGACTTGAACCTACGACCACTCGGTTATGAGCCGAGAGCTCTAACCAGCTGAGCTAAAGGTCCAACAAGATCGTTATAGCGGCGAAGGGGATCGAACCCCCGACCTCCCGGGTATGAACCGGACGCTCTAGCCAGCTGAGCTACACCGCCAGATATCGGGAAGACAGGATTCGAACCTGCGACACCTTGGTCCCAAACCAAGTACTCTACCAAGCTGAGCTACTTCCCGATCATAAGTAAAAACGGAGTCATATGACCTCGTTTCCCTTCATGCACCCTAGAGGAGTCGAACCTCTAACCGCCTGATTCGTAGTCAGGTACTCTATCCAGTTGAGCTAAGGGTGCTCTATATCACGATAATCAATTATAACAAAAACACATAAAAAAGTCAAAACTTTCTTATGCACCCTAGAGGAGTCGAACCTCTAACCGCCTGATTCGTAGTCAGGTACTCTATCCAGTTGAGCTAAGGGTGCCCTGTCGCATATCCGCTATGCCGAGGACCGGAATCGAACCGGTACGATCGTTACCAATCGCAGGATTTTAAGTCCTGTGCGTCTGCCAGTTCCGCCACCCCGGCCTCAAAGCGAACGACGGGATTCGAACCCGCGACCCCCACCTTGGCAAGGTGGTGTTCTACCACTGAACTA
>NZ_RJPN01000007.1:0-95835 GCF_003944225.1 Streptococcus cristatus | reverse complement strand
ATATTTGTTATGCCTAATGATCATAATACTGTTGATTTGATAATAGGTTTAGCTCAAAATTTTGTATATCAAGGTAGAAATGCTGATAATAGAACGCCTCTCTTTGTTGTTGAAAATATAGATGGTTTAAAACCAAAGTTGATTTCTGAAATTGAAAAAAGAAACCTTGAGATGTTTTATAATGATGGTTATGAGGACATCAAGTTTTTTATAAAAAAATTCAAGCAAAGTAATATAGAAGTACTAAGTGTAAGCCGAAAGAAAATTAACACTGTTTCAAATTTTAATTTTCGGTTGATTTCAAAAGATACATTTATAAAATATCAGGATGAAATAAGAACGATTTTAAGTAATCAAGTTATATTTTATTTGGATAATTTAGTTATCAGTAACAGTTTATCTATTCCAAATAGGGAATTTTTAATTCCTAATAATGTAAACAATACAGTTATTTTACAAATTTTTTCAGGAGATTGAATATGTCAGAGGATTATAATAACAAGGATAATCAATTAAGGGTTAAAAGTTTTGAACCTAATTTAGTTCAAATTGAGATTGTTGATTTTAAAAAATGGAAAGAGGAGAATAGTGAAGAATCAATAAAAATTGGTTCTGTTTTAAAAATTGAAGACGGTAATAATAATAATATTCTGTGTATTGTTAAAAGTTTTAAAATGATTGAAAAGTTTGATGATGATGTCTCTAAATTATCCGATAACGTATATGAAGGGAATTTTATAATAAATACACAACCTATTGGAAGATTACAAGATGGTACATTCAAAAAAGGTATAAATGATATTAGTATTCCACCTAATGGAGTTAGTGTTGCCTCCATGGAAGAATTAGAGAAAATATATTCCATGGAGAAAATGCAAGATTCCAAAGATAATATTCTAGAATTTGCAAAACATAATTTATATTCTAATATTGGTATAAAGTGTGATGGAGATAAGTTGTTTTCGAAACATCTGGCCATTGTTGGTTCTACTGGATCAGGAAAATCTTGTGCTGTTGCAACTGTTGTTCAAACATTGAACGTCGAAATTGAAAAAAAGAATAATACTCATGTTTTGATTTTTGATATTCATGGCGAGTATAAAAAAGCTTTTCCTAATTCAAATCATTTAGCTCTTCAGGATAATAGTCTGAAAATTCCTTATTGGTTGATGACATCTGATGAACTGGAGGATTTGTTTATTGAATCGTCAGATTTAAACGCATATAATCAAATTTCTCAGTTTAAATTTGCAGTTACTCAAAATAAGATTAAGTATAACTCTGACTTAGATAATATTGATTATAATTCACCTGTGTATTTTAGTATTAACGAAGTAAGAAATTATCTTTACAATAAAAACAAAGAAACACATTATGTTGAGGATGGTGAGGAGTATTTAGCTGTATTAAATGCAAAAGGTAAAGACGAAAAACTTGTATCGTCGGAAATAAATCACTTTTGGGAAGCCTTGAATTTTGAAATTTCAACAGGGAATTCAAAACACAAAGTGTTCAATCAAAAAGTGGCTAAAGCTGGAGGCTTTACAGGTGAGTTCGAACGTTTTATTTCTAGAATTGATACTAAGTTAAAGGATAAACGTCTTTCTTTTATTTTACAGGAATCAGAGTTTGAAGAAGACTCAAATAGTTTTAATATGTATATAGAAGAAATAAAAAGAATGATAGGATACTCTAAAAAAAACAATGTAACTGTAATTGACTTAAGTACAGTTCCCTTCGAGATTGTATCAATTATCGTTTCTGTTGTTTCTAGAATTTTATTTGATTTTGCATTTCTCAAAACTAAAATTAAAAATGAAAATGATACTCCCTATATGGTTGTGTTTGAAGAAGCCCACAAATATATTCCAAGAAATAATTCAGCTAGATATAGCAATTCTAGGCTGTCAGTTGAGCGGATAGCAAAAGAAGGACGAAAGTATGGCCTGTCAGCAATGATTGTTAGTCAAAGACCATCTGAACTATCTAGCACAGTGTTTTCTCAATGCAATAATTTTATAGTGATGCGACTGACCAATCCAGAAGATCAAGGTTTTGTAAAAAGTTTATTACCGGAAGCTTCGATTAGTTTTGGCGATGAAATTGCAAATCTGGAGCAGAGAGAAGCATTGTTAGTAGGGGATGCATTTACATTACCCATGATTGCAAGAATGCACGATGCGAATCCAACACCGAAGTCTGATGATGTAAATTTTTATAGTTGTTGGCAAGAAGACTGGAAAGATGTGAAATTTGATTTTATAAATACTGAATCAAGAAAATAATATTATAACAAAAAGAATAAAAGGAGAATTAATGAAAGTTGGTTTTTTATTTGGAGCAGGGGCAGAACTGTCATATGATATGCCAAATGGTGGAAAATTTGCGTTGGATATTTTTAGAAGAGATACTTCTTTAGCTAAAGAAGAGTTTAAGAAAAATAGATCTAGAATAGACCTGGGTTCTAATTATGCAACTTCTTGGCTTCCAGAGGATTTTGAGACGAAAAATATTGGTTCATTTGGTGAAAGTGTATTTAATCATATTATAAGTGATACTATTACTAATAATAGATCATATATTGTTGCTAGAATTAATGGATTAGACAGAGTTGCTGAATCTATTATAAATAATACTCATGTTACCTATAGACAAAAAGTTTCAGATGATTTAAACAAGAATTTTAGTGATATAAATATTAGACATCTTCTTTCTTATAATGAATGGTTTTCGGAGGGGAATTCTTTGTTTAACAGTCGTTATTTTGCATTACTTCTTGTTTACTATAATGAATACACTGGATTTAGTGATTCTGATAAAGAATCTTTAGGTGAAATAATAAAGTCTATTTTTCAATTGCATATTGGTGCATTAAGTGAAAAATTATCAAGGAATATTCAAGAGAATATTTTTTCAAAAGATGAAATGAATTTGGATATATTTGATGATTTAGGTAGCAGTCTGTCAATAAATTATCATTCGGCCGGTGTTAAGGGGTTAGAACTACTTTCAAAGGTTAAAATTAAGGATATGCATTGGATTGTAGAATTTGGATTTGAACTAATTGAAAAGATATACGCTGATGTACTTGATTACAAATCTGTTATTGATAGTTACTGGCATTATTTATATTTTCCGTCAACAGAATGGGCAAAATTTTGCAAGATTTCAGTTTTCTTACATTCAGTGCGAGAGTATATTGCTAATGAATGTCCATACGATAAAGATAAAACAGGATATTATGATGATTTAGCTTCACAAAATAGATTTACTGTGAGCACAATTGCTACTTCAAACTATGTAAATTCTTTAATTGGTGAAAAGTTAAAGGAATTTAACGATAAACTAATATATTTAAATGGAAGTATCAATGACTATTATGATCCTTATATGAATACCATAATATCATATGAAGATTTTGAATCTTATAAACATTTTGCTGTCCCTCTTATTTTTACTCAGAGCGGAACAAAGCCAATGACATCCATTGATATGTCGATTAAATATGTAGAATACTATAATGATTTGAAATCATCAGATGCTATTTGTTCTATAGGATTTGGTTTCAATCCAGATGATGAGCATATTAATGGGATAATAAGGTCCTTGGTAGATAGAGATAATAAAACACTAATAATTGTTGATGTAGTAAATGATAAGTCTGAAAGCGAAAGAATCGACGAGTTAGCACAAAAATTAAAAATCACTAACGACCAAAATATAAAATTAGTCATTGTTGATTATGAGAGAACATGTGAAAGTTTACCTTGGATAGATAAAGTATATGAGTTGATTTCTAATCCTGTTAATAATATATAGAGAGTTGATAGAATGGCAGTGTTATTCATACCATATATCAGATTTAATAAATTTGATAATAAGTGGTTTTCTAAAAAATTAGACCTTGTGTCAAAAGTAACAATGGGTCAATCACCTGACAGTAAAAACTATACTGATAATCCAAATGATTATATATTGGTACAAGGTAATGCAGATATGCAGAATGGTAGGGTTGTCCCAAGAGTCTGGACAACACAGATTACAAAGTTAGCCGAAAAAGGTGACCTAATTTTAAGTGTTCGAGCACCCGTTGGTGATATAGGTAAGACAGACTACAATGTTGTTTTAGGTCGTGGTGTGGCAGCAATAAAAGGAAATGAATTTTTGTTTCAACTATTAACAAAAATGAAACAATCTCACTATTGGGCAAAATTCTCTACGGGATCAACATTTGAGAGTATTAATTCAAATGATATAAAATCAGCTGAAATTTATTTGCCTAGTCCAGAAGAACAATCCGCCATCGGCTCCCTCTTCCGTACCCTCGATGACCTTCTGGTGAACTATAAAGATAATCTCGCGAACTACCAATCCCTCAAGGTGACAATGCTCTCCAAGGTGTTTCCCAAAGCTGGACACACTGTTCCTGAGATTCGTTTGGATGGATTTGAAGGCGAGTGGGAGATAAATAAACTTAATAAATATTTGACTGTTTCAAAGAAGAAAAATACTAAACAACAATTTGGTAAAGAGGATGTTTTATCTGTATCTGGGGAGGTTGGAATTGTAAATCAAATACAATTTCAAGGACGATCTTTTGCAGGTGTATCTGTAGAAATGTATTCAATTGTTGAAACAGGAAATATTGTATATACAAAAAGTCCTTTAAAAGCTAATCCGTACGGAATCATAAAAACTAATTATGGAATTCCAGGGATAGTTTCGACTTTGTATGCTGTTTATTTACCTAACGAAAATGTATTTCCAGGATTTGTGGAGAGATATTTTGAAAATGACTTGAGACTAAATTCATATTTAAAACCATTAGTTAATAAAGGTGCTAAGAATGATATGAAAGTTTCTGACGAAAATGCATTATTAGGAAATGTTATTTTCCCTAAACTAGAGGAACAAATAGCTATTTCAGATTATTTTACAAATCTTGATAAATTTATTCAATCACACAAGGATAAAATTTCACAGCTTGAGACTCTGAAAAAGAAACTCTTGCAGGATATGTTTATATAAAAGGAGTGCAGTAAAATGTCAAAAGTAAAATCAGAAACTCTAAAGAAAGAAGAAAAACCTGTAGTAGCTATTTGCTATGATTTTGATAAAACGCTGTCTCCTGATGATATGCAAGCCCAAGGATTTATACAGAAGCTCGGGTATGAAATCAGTGAATTTTGGAAGAAATCTAATGGTTTTGCCAAGGCTAACAATATGGACAAGAACCTTGCCTATATGTTTACGATGAAAACAGAATCTGCAGGAAAGGTTTTATTTACAAAGACAGAGTTAGCCAAGTTTGGTTCAGAGGTAGAACTATTCCCAGGAGTCGAAGACTGGTTCGAACGCATTCAAAAATATGGTGAAGAAAACGGAGTTATTGTTGAGCATTATATCATTTCATCTGGTTTGAAAGAAATGATAGAGGGGACTTCAATAGCTAAAAATGGTGCTTTTAAGAAAATTTATGCAACTTCTTTTTATTGTGATGAAAATGGTGTTGCAGTCTGGCCTGCTCAAGTTGTTAACTACACCAATAAGACTCAATTTCTTTTTAGAATTACCAAAGGTATTTTAGATGTCAATGACGATGCAGTGAACGATTTTTTTGCTGAAAGTGATTTACGAGTTCCTTTTAGAAATATGGTTTACTTAGGGGATAGTGATACAGATATTCCATGTATGAAGTTAGTCAAAACAAGAGGTGGCTACTCTATCGGTGTATTCAATCCAAAAACCAATGACAGAAAGAAAGTTCACAAAATGACTCAGGATAATCGTATTGATTATTTTGTTCCAGCTGACTACTCAGAAAATACAGAACTTGATAAACTAATCAAGACGATTATTAAAAAGACGGCTTATAATGAATTGTTAGAAAACAAGAAAAATGCTGATAAACTTGAATCAAGCTTAAGAAAGCGAAAAAGAAATCCAAAACGAAGGTAATTGTTTGCTAAATTAAAAGAATACCGATTAAGATTTATCGATGCTAGTATATTTATATACTTAAAGGAGTTACCATGGTATCTGTAACACAACGTATAAAAGAAATTAACCAACCTCGTGGTGGTTATCTGCCCATCAAGTTATTTTCAGTAGAGCAGTTCGAAGATCACAGAGTTCTGCATCCAGTAGAATCTGTATCTCCTAGTTTAGTGGGGATTTGTGTGGACTACTTGACACGCTTTATGAAAGGGGCAGAAGCCCGTGATGCTTTCAGAATTTCTCTCAAGGGAGCTCAGATGGTGGAAATGGGAGACCTAGCAGAAGCACTTCTTGATTTGGTTACAGGATTGGATGAGGTATCGATAGAAAGTGCTTGTCGTCTAGCATCCTTTGATGTCGTTTTTCGTGCAGGAATTAAGTATTATAAGCCTTTTGAGGAAATTATAGTAGATGCAGAAACGGTAGAGAATATTTGCATCATGGTGGAGCGAAGTCTTTGCTTCTTCGATCTCTATGGTCCTTTGGTAAAAGATAGCTTTCATTTTCTTGGAGGCTATACAGATACGATTGACAAGGGTGATGGAGATTTTCTTACCAAGGATACACTGTGGGATTTTAAGGTGACTAAAACAGCTCCTAATAAAGACCATACACTACAAGTCCTTGTATACTATATCATGGGGCTACATTCCTTTGACCCCGATTTCCTTTCTATCCAAAATCTTGGATTTTATAACCCGCGAAAAAACATCGTTTATCAACTTCCAGTCTCTTCTATTCCTTTAGATTTGATTCGAACGATTGAAAATGAAGTGATTTGTTATAAATGAAAGCTTGTTTAAAAATAAATTGCAAAACCTAGAAAGAAACATTATGGAAACAACACAAACTTCCCAGTCGCTCTACCAAGCTCTGTGGAACTCAGCGGATGTTCTCCGATCTAAGATGGATGCTAATGACTACAAGTCCTATCTTTTGGGCATGGTCTTTTATAAGTATCTGTCAGACAAGATGCTCTTTTTCGTGGCGGAGACCATGGAGGAGAGGACGGATAGTCTTGAGGCTGCCCTTGATGTCTATCGCAACTACTACGAGGATGCGGATACCCATGAGGATCTGGTCTCTGTCATGAATGATGAGCTTAACTATATCATCAAGCCAGACTTAACCTTTACGGCTCTGGTAGCACGTGTCAATGAGGGGACTTTCCAGCTGGAAGACTTGGCTCAAGGTTTTCGTGACATCGAGCAGAGTGACGATCTCTATGAAAATCTCTTTGAAGATATCGACCTCTACTCTAAAAAGCTAGGAGCAACTCCGCAAAAGCAAAACCAAACGGTGGCAGCAGTCATGAAAGAGTTGGCTGTGCTAGATGTAGCTGGTCATGCTGGAGATATGCTGGGGGATGCCTATGAATATCTGATCGGTCAGTTTGCGACTGATTCGGGTAAGAAGGCAGGTGAGTTTTATACGCCTCAGCCTGTTGCCAAGCTCATGACTCAGATTGCCTTTTTGGGTCGTGAGGACCAGCTAGGCTTTACCATCTATGACGCGACTATGGGCTCTGGCTCTCTCTTGCTCAATGCTAAGAAATATTCTCGCAAACCCCAGACAGTCGTCTACTTTGGTCAGGAGCTCAATACTTCGACCTATAATCTGGCTCGGATGAACATGATCCTACATGGTGTTCCAGTTGAGAATCAATTTCTACACAATGCCGATACACTAGACGAAGACTGGCCGACTCAAGAACCGACCAACTTTGACGGTGTTCTCATGAACCCTCCATACTCAGCCAAGTGGTCTGCTAGTTCTGGATTCATGAATGATCCCCGTTTCTCTCCATTTGGAAAACTTGCGCCTCAGTCCAAGGCTGACTTTGCCTTCCTCTTGCATGGATATTACCACCTCAAGCAGGATAATGGGGTTATGGCTATCGTCCTTCCCCACGGTGTTCTTTTCCGTGGCAATGCGGAGGGAACCATTCGCAAAGCCTTGTTAGAAGAAGGAGCCATTGACACTGTTATCGGTCTTCCTGCCAATATCTTTTTCAATACAAGCATTCCGACCACGGTTATCATTCTCAAAAAGAACCGCATCAATCGTGATGTCTACTTTATCGATGCCTCTAGGGAGTTTGATAAGGGGAAAAATCAAAATATCATGACGGATGTCCATATCGAGAAGATTCTGGAAGCCTACAAGTCTCGTGAGGAGATTGATAAGTTTGCCCACCTAGCAAGCTATGAAGAAATCGTCGAAAATGACTACAATCTCAATATCCCTCGCTATGTAGATACCTTTGAGGAAGAAGAAGTCGAGCCACTGACAGACATCGTCAGCAAGATTAACGAGACAAATAAAGCAATTGAAAGCCAAACAGCTTCTCTACTTAAAATGCTGAACCAACTCCACGGAACCACACCAGAAGCAGATGCTGAGCTCAAACAGTTTCTGAAGGAGTTCAAAGGGTGATGGGAAAGTAGTGAGATACGTCAACCCGACTTAAAATCCCAGCCAAATTAACTTTTGGCTGGTTTTTATTGTCTAAAGATGCTATAATTAAATTACCCAAAAGGTAATTTAATTTAACAGAAAGGGACTTATGAAGCTTATCTATACAAACAAAACTGTTAAAAAGCAGTGCACAGAGCTGAGGCAGGCGAAAAAGGATTTTTCGGATAAGCTTGCTGTAAAGTTGCATCAGTTGATCAACTTTTTGGAAGCGGCGGATTCTTTGGCTAGTGTGACAGCTTTTCCTAAATATCACTTTCACCAACTCAAGGGAAAGAGACAGGGACAGTTTGCTTTGGATATAGATGGTCGAAGGAGTTCCTATCGGTTGATTGTAGAATTTCGTGATGAGGATCTAGAAAAGGTATTTCCTAGTCCCGTTGAAATCGAAATTCTAAAAATAGAGGAGGTCAGCAATCACTATGAGTAATAAAATTGTTGAATACAAAGACCTGATTGCTTTTCATCCAGGTCAGTATGTTGAGGAGTTGATTGAAGATTATAATGTAACGCAAAAAGAATTTGCGGAGCGTTTGGGAGTTTCTGCAAAGACTGTCAGCAAACTCGTCAATGCTGAGGAATCCATTAGTAAGGAAACTGCTCATAAGTTAGCTAAGCTAAGCGGAGTTTCCATGCAAACCTGGCTCAATCTTCAGAATACTTACGATGTAAAGGTTGCAGAGATTGCAGAACAAAGAGAGCTAGAAGAAGGTAGCGAGAAAGAAATCTGTGAGATGATTGATTTCAAGTATTTTAAGGAAGAAGGCTACGTTCCAGACAAACGCTATACCTTGAAAGAAAAGATTGTCGAGCTTCGCAAGATTTTAGGTGTGGCGAATTTAAAAAACCTCACGACTTTCAACCATCTAGTTAGCTACCGTAATACACGTGAGTTTACGCCTAAAAGTATAGTAAACTCCAATATCATGCTGGAGTTGGCATCTAAAAAAGCGCGTGATAAAACGACTACCAAGCTCAATCGTAGAAAGTTAGAGAGAAGCCTACCTGCTTTGAGAAAGTTGACCAGACAAGATCCAGAGGTCTTTCCTCAACGCTTGTCTGACATCTTGCTAGACTGTGGTGTTGTTCTAGTCGGTCTACCTGCTTTGGCAAATGCTAATCTGAATGGCGCTACAAAAAAATTTAGCAATGGTAGTGCCTTGCTATTATTGACAGACCGAAACAAGGCATCCGATATTTTCTGGTTCTCACTTTTCCATGAGATTGGACACATTTTACAGAACGATTTTTCATCTGAAGACGGAAACAGTGACTCATACCGACGTTCTGAGGAACAGGCAGACCAGTTTGCAAAAGATTTCTTGATTAGACCTGAAGACTATCAAACTTTTGTAGAAAAAGGAAACTTTGATAAGTCAGACATCCTTCAATTTGCTGAGGAAATAGATACTCACCCGAGTATTGTTCTAGGAAGATTACAAAACGAGGGCATTCTCAGTTTTGATCGTTTCCGAGAACTAAAAACCAATTATTATTTTGTTTCTTGATTGTTTTGGAAGTCCTAGAAGATGAAAAGATGCTTAAAGTTTAGTATAGTTAGCAGTGGACTCCAATTGATTCGCTCATTTTATTAAAAAGCGATAAGAGAAATCAAAAATATCAAAATTTAGATAACCTATAGTCTTTTCTAATAACAAGTCATAGTTGTTTATAAGAATTAGCGATAGCCTGTTTTAATCTATAAACTAGTATGTAACTTAAAAACAAGCAAAAAAAGGGATTTGAGACATGTGTCTCAAATCTTTTTCTTTTGTATATAATAGTGATATAGTTTTAAACTATATCAAACTCTGGGAAATTCCAATTATACAGAGGGCGGATTTTCTGTTAAGATAGTTTCAACAACAATTTTTGGAGGACGTTTATGTCAACGACTATCATTGGTTTCCCTCGTTTGGGTGAATTCCGCGAATTAAAATTTACAACTGAAAAATACTTTAGAAATGAAATCTCAGCAGACGAACTCTTGGCAGCGGCGAAAGACTTGCGTGCCAAGCACTGGAACATTGTCAAAGAAAAGGGCATCACTGAAATTCCATCAAATGACTTTTCTCACTATGACAACTTCCTTGATGCAGCTTTCCTCTTCAACGTGGTACCTGCTTCAGTTCAAAGCTTGGACTTGACTGACCTTGAGCGCTACTTTGCTTTGGCGCGTGGTTACCAAGGAGAAAAAGGGGACGTTCGTGCCCTTCCAATGAAGAAATGGTTCAACACCAACTACCACTACATCGTGCCTAAGTTTGAAAAAGATACTCAAGTCAAACTTGCAGGTCACAAGATCTTTGACGAATTCCAAGAAGCAAAAGAACTTGGATTGAACACTCGTCCTGTTCTTGTAGGTCCATTTACTTTCCTTCAATTGTCAGACTTTGAAGAAGGCGTGAAAGCAGAAGACTTCGTAGACAGCTTTGTGGCTGCTTACCAAGAAGTTTTTGCAAAATTGGCTGAACTTGGTGCAACTCGTATCCAACTGGATGAAGCGGCTCTTGTCAAAGACTTGACTGCTGAAGAAAAAGCTCTCTTCTTGAATCTCTACAACAAACTCTTGGCTGACAAAAAAGGTCTTGAAGTTTTGCTTCAAACTTATTTTGGTGACGTTCGTGACGTTTATACTGACCTTGTGAACTTGCCAGTAGATGCCATCGGTTTGGACTTCGTTGAAGGTAAGAAAACTCTTGAATTGGTTAAAGGTGGATTCCCAGCTGACAAGACTCTTTATGCAGGTATTGTCAATGGTAAGAATATCTGGCGTAACAACTATGAAAAGAGCTTGGCTGTTCTTGAGCAAATCCCAGCTGAAAACATCGTTTTGACAAGCTCATGCTCACTTCTTCATGTGCCATTTACAACAGCTAACGAAGAATTTGAGCCAGCAATCTTGAACCACTTTGCCTTTGCGGTTGAAAAATTGGAAGAACTTCGTGACTTGGATGCCATCCGTAACGGTCAAGGTGCAGAAGCACTTGCAGCAAATAAAGAACTTTTTGCGACTGAACGTGTTGGTGAAAATGCGGAACTTCGTGCTCGCATCGCTGGATTGACAGACGCAGACTACACTCGTTTGCCAGCCTTTGCAGAACGTGAAGCGATCCAAGAAGATGCCTTCAAACTTCCAGCTCTTCCAACAACAACCATCGGTTCATTCCCTCAAACTAAGGAAGTTCGTGCCAAACGCTTGGCCTTCCGTAAGGGTGAATTGTCACAAGAAGAATACGATGCCTTTCTTGCTGAAACCATCGACGAATGGATTAAATGGCAAGAAGAAGTTGGATTTGACGTGCTTGTACACGGTGAGTTCGAGCGTAATGACATGGTTGAGTACTTCGGTCAAAACTTATCAGGTTACCTCTTCTCTAAGAATGGTTGGGTACAATCATACGGTATGCGTGGGGTGAAACCACCAATCATCTGGGGTGATGTCACTCGTCTTAACCCAATCACTGTCAAATGGTCTAGCTATGCTCAAAGCCGTACTGACAAACCTGTTAAAGGTATGTTGACTGGACCGGTTACCATCCTCAACTGGTCATTCCCACGTGAAGACATTTCTATCAAGGACTCAACTCTTCAAATCGCTCTTGCCATTAAGGATGAAGTTCTTGACCTTGAAGCTGCTGGTGTGAAAATCATCCAAATCGACGAGGCTGCTCTTCGTGAGAAATTGCCACTTCGTCGTAGCGACTGGTATGAAGACTACCTTGACTGGGCAATTCCTGCCTTCCGCTTGGTACACTCAACAGTAGCGCCAGATACTCAAATCCACACTCACATGTGTTACTCAGAATTTACAGATATCATCCCAGCTATCGACAACATGGATGCGGACGTTATTTCCTTTGAAGCAAGCCGTTCAAACCTTGAAATCTTGGATGAACTCAAAGCGAAAAACTTCCAAACAGAAGTGGGACCTGGGGTTTACGATATCCACTCACCTCGTGTGCCAAATGAAGGAGAAATCGACCACACCATCGAAGCTATCCTTGCCAAAGTACCAAGCAAGAAAGTTTGGATCAACCCTGACTGTGGTTTGAAAACACGTGGTATCCCAGAAACAAAAGAAAGCTTGATCCGCCTTGTAGAAGCGGCTAAAGCAGCTAGACAAAAACTGAATTAATATTATTTCTACATTTAAACTCAGCTCTGATAAACCTGCAACAAAGCTGTTTGCAGATTTGTTATAGGCTGCTAGTTAGTAGATTGAAAGGAATTTTATCTCTATGGTGAATCGCCAAACTCCTAGTCTCTCATTTGAAGTATTTCCTCCTAATCCGGCAGTAGGCAATGATAAGATTTTTCAGGCGTTGAGGGAGATGCAAGATCTGGCTCCTCACTTTATCAGTGTGACTGCCAGCAATAATAAATTTGATATTGAGGAGACAACGGTTCGTTTGGCTGAGTTCATCTCCAATGACCTTGAGATTCCAACGATTGCCCATTTGCCAGCTGTTTATCTAACCAAGGAAATGGTATCCAATATCTTGCAGGCTTTGGATCGGGTTGGGGTCAATCAGATTTTGGCTTTGCGGGGCGATATTTTTCCAGATGTGGCTCCCAAGGATGATTTTAGATATGCGACTGACTTGATTGAGTATATCAAGACAGAGGCACCACATTTTGACATCATCGGTGCTTGCTATCCAGAAGGTCACCCAGACTCACCAAACCAGATCTCAGATATTCAGAATCTCAAGAAGAAAGTGGATGCAGGCTGCTCTAGTCTTGTCACTCAGCTCTTCTTTGACAATGAACGTTTCTATGATTTCCAAGATAAGTGTACCTTGGCAGGAATTGATGTTCCGATTCATGCAGGTATCATGCCTATTCTTAACCGAAACCAAGCGCTTCGCCTTTTGAAAACGTGTGAGAACATTCATCTTCCGCGCAAATTCAAGGCTATTCTGGATAAGTATGAACATGATCCAGAATCCCTGCGGACAGCTGGTTTAGCCTATGCGGTGGATCAAATTGTCGATTTGGTGACCCATGATGTAGCAGGGATCCATCTCTATACGATGAATAACGCGGCAACAGCTTACCATATCTATAAGGCGACCCATGCGCTCTTTAACCATACCCCATCCGTTCAATCTTTTTAAGATGAATGAAGAAACCACTAATCAGATTCATTTGCTGTTTAGTGGTTTTTGTTTATAGATTTTGATCATTTAGAAGCTGATAAATGATAGAGTCGTTCTTTTCTTGCTTGCTAAAATGTCTTATTTTGTTTATATTAGTTTTATAAGCTTTCTTGGAGGCGTTTACATGACCGAAGATCGTTTGAAGTTGAAATTGCTGGGAAGTCCGAGTGTCTTTCTCAATCAAGAGGAGGTCTTTTTTCCTTTTGCCAAAATCAATGCTCTGCTCTATTATCTCCATATCAATGGAGCAGTCAATCGGGAGGAGATTGCAGGAATCCTCTGGGAAAACAAGGATAATCAGACTGCCAAAAAGAATCTGCGCAACACAATTTATCAAGCCAATAAGTTACTAGGTGGAGAATGGGTTGTTGCTCCCAACCGGACTGTGCTGTCGCTTAATCCCGAGTGTGCGATTGAAAGTGATGTAGAAATTTTCACGGACCATCCAGCGGAGCATCTGTCGCTCTATCAGGGTGATTTTCTGCAGGGCTTCTATCTCAAGGACAGTGAAGCCTTTGACTATTGGGTGTCCAAGATGCGGACGCGATATGAGCAGATCTATACCCAGGCTTGCTATCAAAAGTTGGAAAAAGATCCGTCAAATTTGGAGGAATCAGAGCGGAATCTGCGCCGTATGATCAGTATCGATGAGTTTGATGAAAAGAATTATCATTTGCTGATGAAGCTTTATCAGGAAAATGATCGACCTGGTAAGGTGATTGAGACTTATTATAAATTGGTCAATCTCTTGGACAAGGAATTGGGGATTAGTCCGAATGAAGCAATCCAACAGCTGTATCATGAAGTGATGGCCAAGGATCGCAGTGAACGTAAAATCAAGCAATTTTTACGTAATACAGACCACTTTTTTGGCCGAGTGGATGAAATCAAGCGTTTGGAATCTTATTTTTCTAAGATTATAGAGAGGCAAGAACCTCGTGCGCTGCTCTTAGTCGGTGGTACTGGCATCGGCAAACGGACAGTAACCCGACAGGTACTGGCTAATCAGACCAAGTATTTCCAGATTGTTATGGCAGAGTGCTTCAAGGAAGAAATGACGGTTGGATTGCAGCCTTGGCGCAGTCTGCTAGATGGATTGGGAGACTTAGTCATTCAGCATCAGATCCTTTCGACCAGCCAGTGGCAGGTTATTTTGGATAGTTATTTTCCGATGATGGCAGGTGAGGCTTCGGATCTTGAGCTGAATACGGATCATCTGGCTCGGTTTGTGCTGGATATTTTGCAAAAGATTTCTAAGAAAAAGGCTTTGGTGATCTTGGTTGAGGACTGTCACTGGATGGATGAGCCTAGTGTGGCTGTTTTAGAGCAGGTTATGAACCATTTGAGGGATTATCCAGTAGCCTTTGTGTTGACCAAGCATCTGAGTACGCCACCTTATCTTGGACGCTTTTTCAATCACTTATTGCTTCGTAGTCAGCTAGACTGCATTGAACTGCAGCCGCTGGATTTTAAGGCAAGTGTGGCTTATTTACAGGCCCAGACGGGACAGTTAGTCATATCTGAAGAACGGCTTGAGGCTATTTATCGGGTCAGTCAGGGCATTCCTTTCTTTCTGTCGGAGTATGCGGAGCAGCTTTTGCGAGGTGAAAAATTCCAGCCATTGACCTCAGCTATTAAAGCAAAACTATCTCTGAAATTAGGCTATTTGAGCAGCCAGGAGGAGGAATTGGTTGATTATCTGGCTTGCTTTAGTTCCCCTGCGTCGGTAGCGCTCTTAGCTCAGTTGTTAGGCCTATCTGTGGAAGAAGTGGTTGAAATTGCGGAAGGATTTGGGCAAAAACAGCTTTTAATAGAAGAGGAGCAGGAGGAATTGGTTTTACGATTCAGCCAAGAGCTTTTGCGGATTTATGCTTATGAGCGCTTGCCGCTTGCCAAGAAGCGAATGCTACATCATCAGATTGCCCAAGGCATGGAAGACCAGCTGGGAGCCTCTCTTTATCATGCTCAGCTGCTCAATGACATTGCCTATCATTATAAGCTGTCCAAGCAGCCGATTAAGTCTTTGGAGTATGAGCTGCATTATCTCGAGGCCACCTTGCAGTTTCATCATGAGCTCTTTCCGATTTATTCGCGGGAGTTTGGCTTTATTGAAAAGACGGATGATACTGATCAGTCAGCGGTTTTGGACCAGTTTGATCGTATCCGCCGGGAGGTAGAGGACTTAGAGAGAAAACACCAGAATCACAAAGATTTTCAGCTATTGGTTCTCCGCTTCCTCTATCTGGAAGGGCGCTATGCTATCCGGACGGGGAATTACCAGCAGGGAATGGACAACATCCAGCAGGTGATTGCTTCTGCTAAAGAGCTGCAGCAGATGGATTTTCTCCTAGAAGGCTATCGGCAGATGATCTACTATTGCATCCAGACGGAGAATATTCCTGAGATGCGCTATTATACGGAGTTGGCTCTGGATGCTTCAGTTCAGGCCAATAATCACGAAGCTATTGCAATGAATCTTCGACTTAAGGGGCTTTATCATCTCATGATTGGAGATGAGGAGCAGTCGCTTCGTCATCTCTACCAGTCTATCGATTGCTTTAGTTTGACGGCTTCGTTGCGCTCAAAGTATTCGATTCAGATTGCGGCAGCTCTAGATTATCTGGCAGAGATTGAGCAGATTCGTGGGAATTTCCAGACAGCGCTGGCTCATCAGAAAGAGGCGATTGAGCTGACGGAAAATAAAACAGCAGAGCCTTCGATTTTTGCTTTCTATATAGGCTTGGGGCTGACTTATTATCAGCTAAAAGATTATGAACAGGCAGAGCGGATCTTGCTGAAAGCGAAAGTAGCCCTAAAGTCGCTCAGCTTTCCTTGGAAGGAGACCCAGTTGGAAGTTTATTTGGCCTTGATTGGCTGCGAGAAGGGGGATTACCAGCCGGTGCTTGATCTGCTGCGGAAAAAGGATAGTCTCATTAGTCGCTATGGCAATCCGCGGGACAAGGGCTTGATCTACTATCTGATGGCTGTGATCAAGTATCGCCAGCTGGCTGGCAGTTTGCAAGAAGCTGGTTTTGAAAATTTACTAGATCAGGACTTTGAAACCTACTATGAAACAGCCAAAAGCCAGCTCAATCCCTACCGGGATCGTCATCAACTAAAGGAATTAGAAAACTTACGTCGAACCTTGTCTTAAGAATTGAACACAAATAAAAGAGGATGAAAGTTATATTCATCCTCTTTTGATGTTTCTAATGAGGTTTTTAAATCCCCATTAGTCATGTACTTGTGCCCAGATTTGGGTTAGGTAAAAGACAAAACTGGCGGCTAGGTTGGCCGTGTGGTTATCTATATCGTGAGGTGGAGAGACTTCGACGATGTCAAAGCCAATCAGTTTGCCTGACGCGGCGATGTGCTGGAAGACCAGCACAGCCAGATTGGGATCCACACCTAGCGACTGGATGGCACTGACACCAGGAGCGGCGCCAGCTGCAAAGCAGTCAATATCAATGGTTAAATAGACCTGCTCTTTATCGGCTAGAAAAGCATCAACTACCTTGCAGACTTCCTTGTGACCCATTTGGTAAATGTCCATTCCAGTCAGGAACTGGATAGCCTTAGATTTGGCTACAAAGTCAAAGAGAAAGAGATTGTTATTATGCTCCTGAATCCCTAGGATGAGATAGTTAAAGATCTGTTTCTGAGCTAAGGTGTCATCAAACATTTGACGAAAACCGGTACCGGAGTTGGGACCCGTCTGATCGTAGGGGCGTAGGTCAAAATGGGCATCCATATTGATCACAGCTAAGTTTTGGTCAGGATTTAGTGACGACTTGAGACCTAGATAGTTGCCGTAGGCTGTTTCGTGACCGCCGCCTAGAACGATGGGTCGGAGATTAAGCTCTCGCAGGCGTTTGACTGCTCGCGCCAAGCTTTGCTGCAGTTGTTCCAGAGAGCGGTTAGGACCGTCGATATCGCCAACGTCAAAGACGCGAACGTTTCTACCTAGATGCCAAGGAAGCTTGGCCAGCTGAGTTCGGATGGCTTGAGGGCCCTCAACTGCGCCCACTCGGCCGTTATTGATATAGACACCCTTGTCGCTCTTGAAGCCAATCAAGGCAAAGTTTACCCCTTCAAAAGGGGTTAGGCTAGGATCATTTAAGTCCAGAAACTCAATGACCATGCCCCACTTAGCAGTATATAGATTGTCCTCTGGACCTCGCTGATAGTAACGGTTGTCTAGCTGATAGTAATCTTCTAACATAATTTTGTCCTTTTCCATAACGATAGTTGCGACTTTATTATAAGAGTTTCCGCTAAGCCTGTCAATGGCTTTTGGCGGGAAAAGAAGCCCAGCTGCATGAGAGCGGGCTTCTTAGGTTAACTTTTTACAGAGTCATCAGCTTTAGAACTGAATGCTCAAGTCCACAGCCTTTTCAACGGCTGCTAGAAATTCATCGCTTTCAATCAGCTCAGAAGCCTTGTTGAGCTCTTCGTAGATTTCGATATCCTTATCAAACTCAATAAAGCGGACATGCTGACGGAAGAGGTCGTAGGCTGGCTTAGTTCCTTTGCCCAGTTCATGGTTTTCTGGTTTCAGATCCAGAGCTTGGCAGGCTGCCATGATTTCTGTTGCCACGATGCGGCGAGAATTCTTGAGAATTTCAGCTGCCTTGCGTGCTGCAGTAGTTCCCATGCTGACAAAGTCTTCTTGGTTTTCACAAGATGGGATAGAGTCTACGCTGGCAGGATGAGCTAGAACCTTGTTTTCAGAAGCAAGCGAAGCACAAGCATACTGAGTAATCATAAAGCCAGAGTTGAGGCCTGGGTGTTTGACCAAGAAGGATGGGAGCTTGCTCAGTTGGCTGTTGACCAGACGTTCTACACGACGCTCGGATACATTACCGATTTCAGAAATAGCGATGCCGAGGAAGTCAAATGGCTGAGCCATTGGTTCTCCGTGGAAGTTACCGCCTGAGATGACATGGCCTTCCTTGGTGATGATAGGGTTGTCTGTGACGGAGTTGATTTCAATCTCAACCTTGGTCTTGACATAAGCGATAGAGTCCTTGCTGGCACCATGAATCTGCGGGATACAACGCAGGGTATATGGGTCTTGGACCCGTTGTTGAGTGGCTACAGTCGTATTACCACTGCCTTCCAGAAGGTTGCGAATATTGCGGGCTGTAGCCAGCTGTCCGCTCTGAGGACGAATGGTATGTAAGTCTTCTTCGAAAGGACTGGTAATGCCATTGTGGACCTCCATGGAAAGCGCACCAGCGACATCTGACAGTTTAAGAAGCTGGATGGCATCGTAGGTAGCCAAAGCTCCGATACCTGTCAGGACAGTTGTACCGTTAATCAGTGCCAGCCCTTCCTTGGCTGCTAGAGCAATTTTCTCGATACCAGCCTTGTCCAAAGCTTCTTCTCCAGAGAGCAATTGGCCTTGATAGTAAGCACGGCCAAGTCCTAACATAGGCAGAACCATGTGAGCCAACGGTGCCAAGTCGCCAGAAGCTCCCAAAGAGCCCTTTTCTGGAATAAATGGCACGACGCCTTTATTGAGCAATTCCAGAAGTTTTTCGACAGTAGAGAGCCGGATACCAGAATAGCCCTTGACCAGAGAATTAATCCGAATTAACATGATAGCACGAACTGCATCTTCAGGAAGGGGATCGCCATAGCCTGAAGCATGGGTGCGAATCAAGTTTTCCTGCAGTTGAGTCGTATCTTCTGGCGAGATGCTGACATTGCAGAGGGAGCCAAATCCAGTCGTAACACCGTAGACTACCCGCTTTTCGCGGACGATGTCATCTACGATTTTACGGGAAGCTTCTACAGATTTCTTAGCTTCTTGGTTTATTTCGCAGATAGCTCCATGACGAGCTACTGCAATGACATCTTCTAAAGTAAGGTGTTCGCCATCCAAATTGATTACATGTGTCATAAGATTCATTCTCCTTTTTGTTCAAGAACTTTATTTTTACAAATCAGTACTATGTAGATATAGTAGACTGCGCTGGCGACAAGGACACCGATGAGACCATAGACATAGTTCATTGGATTTTCACCCCAAATCATGACGAGGCTGATTAGGACCGCTAAAATTGGGATGACAGGACCAAATGGAACGCGGAAGACCACTTTCTTATCTGGATATTTCTTTCTCAATACCAATACGGCTAGAGCAGTTGGGATGTATTGGAAGAAGCGGAAGACTACGCTGAGAGCCGCTAATACTTCAAATGTTCCTGTAAAGAGCAAGGCGATGGCCAAAAGTCCGGAGATAATAATGGCAATTACAGGGGCGTTTTTAGCATTGGTTTCAGCGATTTTTTTAGGTAACAAGCCTTCATCTGCAATGGCTGCACCATAACGTGGGACCATGATAGATTCCCCGATGTTAAGTCCAGCAATAGAGATCAGCGCTCCGATAGAAACAATCCATGCTCCAGCAGGGCCAATCATTTCGACAAAGGCGTCTTGCACAGAGGCATCTGTTTGCAGGATTCGGCTGCCTAACATGGCGATAGTTCCTGCGATAATCAGCATATAGAGAACAGAGACAATACTGATAGAGCCCAAAATAGCCCGAGGCACATTCTTTTCTGGATTGCGCATTTCACCAGCAACGATAGACATGGTTTCAAATCCGATGAAACCGTAGAAAATGTAGATAGCTGTACTAGAGATGGCTTTCATGATATCTACGCCAGGTTCTAGCTGAAGAAACGGAGTGAAGTTTCCTTTGTCAATTCCTCCTTTGATGAAGAAAATCGCACATAGACTGAAAGCGACAATTGGGATGAGCTTTGCTACGGTTGCGGTCAAGGTGAACATTTTGGAAGTCTTAAGACCTGATATATTCATCAGACTGAGTAGGATAATCAGGCTCACACTGAGCAGAAGTTCATAGGGGGCAAAGGATTTAAAAGTAATGACAAAAAGTCGCGCAAATCCTGCTGCCATAGCGGACCAAGCGATGATGGTAACCGCCCAGCCTAGGAAGCCAACATTAAATCCGACAAAGTCCCCAAAGGCTGCTTTGGAATATTGGAAGGCTCCGCCGTTTTTATTAAAATAACCAGCAGTTTCTGCCAAGCAGACGGCTAAGAGAATAACGAGGAGGGCAGTTCCCAGCATGACAGCTAGAGAAGCAGGACCCAGTCCTTTATAAATCTTTTGAGGCAGGAGGAAAATTCCTGAACCGATAACAGCATTGATACCATAGAGAGTAGCGCCAGAAAAGCTGAATTTCGCATTTTCTCGCTCTTGTTCTTGTGCAGTGAGTTTAGTCGCATTCATAATAATGTTTCTCCTTTAGAGATATGGGATCCTTTCCAAGTAAAGATAGAACGATGATAGGACATCCTTGTATCTTTACTTAGTAGGGATATGGGTCAAACCAGCCCATATAGCAAGGGGCGTTCCTTGTGGCTGGTTACTCGAAAACATTATTTGCAGCTCAGTTTCCTGAGCCTCTTTTTCCACTATCAGAAGTTGCCCTGTCTCTAGGTTAAGCGATGGCAGGTTTGTACCTGTCACTGTCAGATTCTCTAAGGCATAGATAAATTGAATGGCTTCATCTCGGCTAAGCTCTTGTCCATCCGAGATGGCAAGCATCTGTCCCTGATAATGGTCGCTGTAAATTAAATTAAAGTCGGTACAAGTCCCACGACTTGTGATAGAATCACTCCCTTCGAAAAAATAGGGGGTAAAGGGAGCTAGAACCGTTTCCGCCTGCCGGCTGGCATTGTGGAGATGAAGTGTATGGTCCAGGCTCATGAGAATGCGGTGAAAGCCGCTGAGGTCAGAAAACTGACTTTCAGCCAACTCCACAGTCGCTGTTGAGAGTCGATAGTCAAAGTCACGCTTGCCATAGTGGCCAGTTGGCGGGGAAAGATAAAGTTGTTTTGTCTTTCCCCCCGACCAATCGGAAACTTGAAAATCGTTTGATTTTAGAAGGGTTACATTTGTCATTTTTGGTATTTATTAGAACAAACCGCTGATATTGCCGTCTTTGTCAACATCAATCTTTTCGCTGGCTGGCATTTTAGGCAACCCTGGCATGGTCATGATCGCACCAGTCAGAGCGACGATAAAGCCTGCACCAGCAGAAACTTTGAGCTGGCTGATCGTCACGACAAAGTCTTTAGGTGCGCCCAGTTTCTTAGCATCGTCTGAGAAGGAGTACTGAGTCTTAGCCATACAGATAGGATAGTTGGAGAAGCCCAGCTCTTCCAGTTGTTTGAGCTCGCGTTTAGCAGCAGGAGTCAGGCGAACGCCCTTGCCTCCGTAGACCTTAGTAACAATTTTGTTCAGCTTGGTTTCAATAGAGTCCTCTTCATTATATACAAATTGGAAGTGATTGTCTCCTTCAGCCAGTTCAACGACTTTTTCAGCCAACTCTTTACCGCCGGCTCCGCCATTTGCCCAAACGTCGGAAATCACTACGTCAACGCCGCGTTTTTGGCAAGCGTCATAAACTGCTTGCAATTCTGCTTCGGTGTCTAGCGGGAATTTATTGATGGCAACGACTGCTGGCAATCCATAAACATCTTGAATATTTTCCAGATGTTTTTCTAAGTTTGGCAGACCATCTACAACGGCTTGGACATTTTCTTCAGCCAGGTCGCTCTTAGCCACACCACCATGCATCTTGAGAGCGCGGATGGTAGCAACCAGAACTACAGCCGCTGGACGAAGGCCAGATGTACGACACTTGATATCGATGAATTTTTCAGCACCGAGGTCAGCACCGAAACCAGCTTCTGTGACTGCATAGTCGGCATATTTGAGAGCCAGCTTGGTAGCTAGGACACTGTTACAGCCATGGGCAATGTTGGCAAAAGGTCCACCGTGAATCAAGGCTGGTGTGTGTTCCAGAGTTTGAACCAAGTTTGGATGGATAGCGTCTTTGAGCACAGCAGCCATAGCGCCACCAGCTTTCAGATCCTTGGCAGTTACTGGCTTACCTTCAAAGCTGTAACCAATGATGATTTTTTCCAAGCGGTTCTTGAGGTCAGTGATATTTTCTGACAGACAGAGAATAGCCATAACCTCAGAAGCAACTGTAATATCAAATCCATCTTCACGCGGAACACCGTTGACTTTACCTTGCAAGCCATCCACAATGTGGCGCAACTGCCGGTCATTCATATCTACTGCCCGCTTCCAAGTGATGCGGCGAGAATCAATGCCTAAGGCATTGCCATGGTGGATGTGGTTGTCAATGAGGGCCGCCAGCAGGTTGTTGGCAACACCGATAGCATGAAAGTCACCAGTGAAGTGGAGGTTGATGTCCTCCATAGGCATCACCTGAGCGTGCCCACCGCCAGCAGCACCGCCCTTGATACCAAAGACAGGTCCGAGTGAAGGTTCCCGCAGAGCGATAACGGCTTTTTTACCGATAGCAGCTAGAGCATCGACTAATCCGACAGAAGTCGTAGTCTTACCTTCTCCAGCTGGTGTCGGGGAAATAGCGGTCACGAGAATCAGTTTGCCGTCTGGCCTGTCTTTTAAAGCTTCCAGTTGGCCGGCACTGATTTTTGCCTTGTAATTTCCATAAAGAGACAAGGCGTCTTCAGCAATTCCTAGCTTTTCTGCCACTTCTTTGATGGGCTTCATTTGAACCGAATTCGCAATTTCAATATCTGATAAAACCATATTGTTACCTCTTGAGAAGAGGAAGTCCATTCACAGGAAAGAGTGAACTTCTCTTCCGTTTATCTATTAGACAACTTTCAAAATTTCTTGATAAATTTCATCTGCAAGAGCGCAGCCTTTTTGTAGGAGCTCTTCCCCCTTGCTGTGGTAGTCTGCAACAAAAGCTTCATCCTTGACACCTGACAGGTTGATGAGGACATTGAGCCAAGCCCCTTGCAGGCCAGCCTTAAGATTGAGAGCTGCTACCCCCAGGTCGCTGGCAGCATTGGTATTGGACTTGCCGACAGCCTTTTGAGTTGTTTGCAAGGCAGCCAAGATGTCTTCCATCATGCCATAAGGTGACTTGGTCGCTTCCTTGAGAGCTTGTTGCATAGCTTCTCGACGGGCAGCCTTGTCTTCCTCTGTCTCCTTAGGCATATCAAAGACAGCGGAGACTAGATTGAAGGCTTCGGTGTCCTTGTCGATAGCTGCGAGCAAGCTTTCTTGCAAGCGTGCACTTTCTGCGTGCACTTGAGCAATCTCTGCTTCAAATTCTGCGTATTTTTTCTTGCCTAGGGTTAATTCGCAGACCATCTTAGTCAGGGAAATACCGTTGGCTGCGGAAAGAGCAGCGGCAGAGCCGCCTCCCGGTGCAGGAGCATCTGAGCCTAGGACTTGGGCAAATTCTGTCAAACTTAAATCTACTAATTTCATAGGTTTCTGTCCTCCTAGCCCAGCAAATGGTTTTCCAGAACTTGCTTGCCGTAGTCAAAGTCTTCGATTTGCAGATAGTATTCTGCTGCGTCAATCAAAGCCTTGGCTGGAGCCAGACCGATGACTTCTGAGCCGAGGATTCCAACTCCGTAACGTTTGGCTTCAAAGCGAACAGTTTCAAAGACACGATAGAGTGGGAATTTTTCCAGATTGACCATGTTGATGGAAACCTGAGCAATGTTGCGGTCTTCCAGCATAACACCGATAGCTTTACAATACTTGTAGCCACCGCTTGATCCACGGATGATTTTGGCAATGTTGTTGGCAATTTCCAGATTGTCTGTATCCAAGTTGATATTGTAGGCGATGAGCGGCATTCTAGCTCCGACAGCAGTGACACCAGCAGTTGGGTGAATCTTTCTTTCACCGTAGTCAGGCGCCCAGTCAGGTTCCAAGAGTTTTTCAGGCATGCCTTCAAATTGTCCTTTACGAACTTTAGCCAAATTTTTACGCTCAGGACGAGTCGCTGCATCTTCATAGAGGAAGATAGGAATACCGAGCTCACGGTTGATTCGCTCAGATACTGTCTTCGCAATTTCGACGCATTCCTCACTTGTGATGTCCTTGATCGGTACAAAAGGCAGGACATCAGTTGCGCCCATACGAGGGTGTTCACCTTGGTGCTTGGTCAAGTCAATATTTTCAGAAGCGTATTTGACCAAACGGAAAGCAACTTCCTGAATATTTTGATCATCACCAACCAAGGTAAAGACGCTGCGGTTGTGGCTGGCATCAGAAGAGTGGTCCAAAAGTGTTACGCCTGGCACACTCTTAGCTACTTCCACTAGACCGTCAATGACCGCTTGGTTGCGGCCTTCAGAAAAGTTAGGAATACATTCAACAATTTTTGCCATAAGATATTACCTCGTGATATATGTTGTTAAAATTTACAAAGTAGATAAAGTGGAACTTCCAGCTGAGCTAGGTGTGAGGCCTAGCTCAGTTCAGAAGTTGGGGGACAAGTTTTTCCTATTCGAACAATTTCTTAACAGATTCTTTGACCAAATCTTCGTCAGTTAAGTACGGAATAGTGATGTGGTCTGTTCCTTGGTGGAGACGGTTGTACTCGATAGCTGTCTCAATAGCATGCTCATTACGTGCCCAGTTACGACGAGCAACTCCGCCGATTGTATCCCAAGCGATAGCAGATTTGATGATTTCATCAATGCGTTCGCTTCCGTCCAGTACCAAGCCAAAGCCACCGTTGATTGCTTTACCGATACCAGTTCCGCCACCGTTGTGGAGAGCTACCAGACTCATACCACGAGCGGCATTACCAGCGTAACATTGCACAGCCATGTCGCAGGTAACATTAGAACCATCCTTAATATTAGAAGTTTCACGGAATGGAGAATCAGTACCAGATACGTCGTGGTGGTCACGGCCGATCATGACAGGACCAATCTTGCCTTCGCGTACTAATTCATTGAACTTGAGGGCGATATTAACACGACCCATACAGTCTTGGTAGAGAATCCGCGCCTGGGTTCCAACAACCAACTGGTTCTTTTCTGCGTCGCGGATCCAGTTGTAGTTATCGCGGTCTTGGTAGCGGCGGTTAGGATCGATCACTTCCATAGCAGCGTGGTCAGTAGCGACCAGGTCTTCGTGCTTACCGCTCAGACATACCCAACGGAAAGGACCATAACCATAGTCAAAGAGCATTGGGCCCATGATATCTTCTACATAGGATGGCCAGATGAAGCCGTCTTTGTCGTCAAAGCCATTCTTAGAAATTTCCTTGATGCCAGAGTCATAGACTGCCTTCATAAAGGCATTACCATAGTCAAAGAAGTAGGTGCCATTGCTAGTCAAGGTCTTAATTGCCTTGAAGTGACGTTCTAAGGTTTGGTCAACCAGCTTGACAAAGGTTTCCTTATCTTCAGCCAGGAGGCGAGTCCGTTCTTCAAAGCTGATACCAGCCGGACAGTAGCCGCCGTCGTAAACATTGTGGCAAGAAGTTTGGTCAGATAGTAGGTCTACATGGATATTGTTCTCGTTGACGTATTCCAAGAGGTCTACAATGTTACCATGATAGGCAATAGAAGTGGATTCGCCAGCTTCCAGAGCTTTTTGAGCCAAGTCAATTGCTTCTTTTGGACTTTCAGCCAATTGGCTAATCCAGCCTTGGGAGTGGCGGGTTTCAATTCGAGATTGGTCTACTTCAGCTATGATTGCTACAGCTTTAGCAATTTCTGCTGCTTTCCCTTGAGCTCCACTCATGCCGCCCAGACCAGAAGAGATGAAGAGTTTGCCAGTCAGGTCTCCGTCGTCAGCTACACCCAGTTTCAAGCGCCCAGCATTGAGGAGGGTGTTGAAAGTGCCATGGACGATACCTTGAGGGCCGATGTACATCCAGCCGCCGGCTGTCATTTGACCATAGTTGGTCACGCCCATTTCTTCTGCAATTTCCCAGTCCTTCATATTGTCGTATTCACCGACCAAGAGGCCGTTGGTGATGATAACACGAGGTGCTTCTGGTTTGGACTTGAAGAGTCCGAGCGGGTGGCCAGATTCCACGACCAAGGTTTGATGGTCAGTCATGACTTCCAAGTATTTCTTGATCAGGTTGTACTGCATCCAGTTAGCGCAGACAGATCCAGTTTCTCCGTAGGTAACCAATTCATAAGGATAAAGGGCGATTTCAAAGCTCAGGTTGTTGTCAATCATGACCTGCATAGCTTTGGCTGCAGTACAGTTCCCTTTATACTCGTCAATTGGTTTGCCGTAGATGCGTTCTTTTGGACGCCAGCGGTAGCCATAAATTCGTCCGCGAGTTTTCAGTTCTTCCAAGAATTCTGGAATTACTTCCTCATGGAATCTCTTTGGAATATAGCGAAGGGCATTTTTAAGAGCAATTTCGGTTTGAGCTTGGGTCAAACGGAAGCCCCGGTCAGGTGCGCGACGGATGCCTTCTTGGAAAACCGTTTTTTCAGGTAATACATCGTCTAATTTGACGGTCATTGCTGCTGCAATATCTTGTTCGCTGTAGAATGACATGTTTATTTCCTCCTTGTAAAATAACTTAAGATTTGACCTTATTTTATAACAACGCCGTCAGTACAAAGTCAAGAAAATATTTCTAAAGATAAAAAATATCAATATATCCAATATATATTGGTTTTTGACTATAATTTGACGATAGTGTATTATGATGAAAAGCGAATAAGTTGGAAAATGAAATGGAGGAACAAGCATGACTGCTGATTTACTATTAACTCACTTTAATCAAGTCTTCTGTCCCGAGGATCTCGGTCATCCACTTTTTGGCGAGGAAATGAAGGAAGCTCAGGTTTTGGAAGACGGCTACATTGCAGTCAAAGACGGCAAAATCCTAGCAGTTGGCAGTGGAGAGCCAGATGCCAGTCTGGTTGGAACAGATACTAAGATTCAGTCTTATGAGGGCAAGATTGCGACGCCCGGCTTAATCGACTGTCACACTCACTTGGTCTACGGTGGTAGCCGAGAGCATGAATTTGCTAAGAAATTAGCCGGTGTCCCTTATCTGGAAATTCTTGCTCAAGGTGGCGGTATTCTTAGCACGGTCCGGGCGACGCGAGAAGCTTCTTTTGATACTCTCTACGATAAGTCCAAGAGACTGCTGGACTATATGCTGCTTCATGGGGTGACGACTGTTGAGGCCAAGAGTGGCTACGGTCTGGACTGGGAAACAGAGAAGCGCCAGCTGGATGTTGTTGGGGCTCTGGACCGTGACCATGATATTGATTTAGTTTCGACCTTTATGGCTGCCCACGCCGTTCCACCAGAATACAAAGGACGCTCTCAGGAATATCTGGAGCTCATCGTTGAGGAAATGCTGCCTCGGGTAAAAGCAGAAAATCTAGCTGAGTTCTGTGATATTTTCTGTGAAAAAGGCGTCTTTACAGCTGACGAGTCACGCTACTTGCTTTCTAAGGCTAAGGAAATGGGCTTCAAGCTTCGTATCCATGCTGATGAAATCGAGTCTATCGGCGGAGTAGATGTAGCAGCTGAACTTGGAGCAACGAGTGCAGAGCACTTGATGGTAGCGACCGATGAAGGTATTCGCAAGATGGCGGAAGCTAAAGTTATCGGTAATCTCCTACCAGCAACTACCTTCAGTCTGATGGAAGATACCTATGCACCAGCCCGCAAGATGTTAGAAGCTGGTATGGCTATCACTCTGACCACCGACAGCAATCCAGGCTCCTGCCCAACTGCTAACCTGCAGTTCGTTATGCAGCTGGGCTGCTTTATGATGCGTCTGACGCCAGTAGAAGTTCTCAACGCTGTAACCATCAATGCGGCCTACTCAGTTAACCGTCAAGATAAGATTGGCAGCTTTGACACTGGCAAGCAGGCGGACATTACCATCCTAGACGCTAAGAACATTGACTATCCACTTTATTTCTTTGCGACCAACCTGACCCATCAGGTTTATAAGGCAGGCAAGTTGGTTGTTGATCAGGGTAGAATCGTCTAATCTTACAAGTCAGTTCCATTTCCATGTGATAGCAAAGATTTTCTTAGAAGTTCTATTGTTGATTATAAAAAAGCAGATTTGTGTTCAAGAAAAGGTCGTGGCTTAAACACCACGACCTTTCTGTTTTTTTATGAGATTAGGATATTGAGCTGGTCTCTTTATCTACCCACACACTGCGCGTAAAGACCATGGAGAATAGTGCCAGAGCTACAAAGCCTGCTCCTACATACCAGTAGGGCATGTCCAGTGTCGTGGAGCGCCCAGATAGGTTGACAATGCCACGAAAGAGCATGCCGGCTGTCATGGTGGCTACAGCTGAGTTCCAGAGGTTGAGGCTGAGCCGAGAGAGATTGGGAATTATTTTCATGAAGAGCAGGAGGAGGCTGCCCCCAACGAGAGGAAGGGCAAAGAGATAGTGCATGTGGACAGATGTTTCCCCGAAGCTGAAGGATTCATAGATTCTGCTGAAAGCAAAGAAGAAAATCGTTAGCAGGATGTAGGAAACAGCTGTTTTTTTGAAACGTTTTTTGCTGGGATTAGTAACCGATGTAGACAATGTCGCTCACCGCCCTTTCTGAGATATTTCCGTTGGTGGTAGGTTTGTTGATGACCTGACCGTTGAAGTACATAGTGGACGAGCCACCGCCGTCAAGGTTGTAGGCAGTCTTGACGCCATAAGATTTCATGACTTCCGCCAGTTCATAGAGGGAAAGCCCCTGACTTTCTGAAGTGCGTCCGTCTGAAACGATGATGATATAGTGGTTTTCGTCAATGATACCGACAGCTGTCCGTGGATTGGAAGCCATGGACTGGCCAACTTCGGACTTGGTATTCACGACAATCTCACCATTTTCTACAAGGGCTGGGCCGAAGGCTAAGAGATTGACCACGCCGTCTTCAACCAGCTGATCGGCAGAGATTTCATTTTCGTAAATGATTTTAAAAGATCCGTCTTTGTAAATGGCCAAATCTCCATTGCTGGCGTCCTCTCGGACGGTATCACGGTAGACGACACCGTTGCGGATGACATAGCCGGTAGAATTGGCACCGTAGTAGTCGCCGTTAACCGCTAGGATGGCCTTATTATTAGCCGCTGTTTCTGAAGTCTTGGCCGTGACATTGGTTCCGTAGGTGTTATTGGCGAGGGCTGTTTTCAAGTATTCAGCGGAGCTGACGGTCACATCGGCAACGTAGACTTGAGTATTGTTGACGGTCTTTTCAGTTAGTGTGACCGAGATGTTGTCGTCTGAGTAGCTGGTATCTGTCACTGTTGCTGTTTCCGCAGCCTTGCTGGCAGCCTCGGCATTGGACGTCGAAGCGGTATTGGAGACTGTGGAAATAGTTTCAGCAATGACGAAGGTTTTCAGCATGGAGTAGCTGAAGGAAGCTGTCAGAAGCAGGCCGAAAATGGAGGCGTAGGCATAGCCTTTCTTTAAAAATTTCATAACGCAGTGTGTGTCCTTTCCTTAAAAATAAATTTCTTTTGGACCATCCAGGAGACGGTGAAGAGTAAGATGCCGACGATGATCTTAACAATCAGAAGATTGAGACCAAAGACAGCATAGAAGAGGCGAATCAGCAGTGTGTCTAAGATGAAGAGTCCCAGAGCTAGGCTGAAATAGCCAGTTCCTGTCTTGAGTATACTGTCGTCGTTCTTAAAGACCAGCTTTTTATTGGTCGAATAGTTAAAGATTGAGCTGGTCACGCGGGCAATCCCATTTGCGAGAAGAATTCTCAGGCTGGTCGGCACAGCGGCTAAAAACAAGAGAGCTAGTGCGTAGACCATGTAGTCCACGATGAAGCTGCTGAGAGAGGTCAGGGCAAATTTAAAGATATTTTTATAAATCATGAGCCCATCTCTAACAGGTCGGAAGTGGGATCCTTGATTGTCATTGATATAGACCGTCTCAATAGGCACTTCCAAAATGGGATATTCCTTGCTGGCTTCTAGGAGCATGTTCATTTCGTACTCATAGCGCTGACCTTCTACCTTTAGCATAAAGGGAATCATGTTGGTCGTAAAGGCTCGTAAACCAGTCTGCGTATCGGAGACACTCACCCCAGTCTGGAGCTTGAAGAGAGTCCGAGTCAGGCTGTTGCCAAAGCGGCTACGCAGAGGCACCTTGCCAGTAAAGGCGCGTGCTCCCAGAATCAGCTGATTGGGATTTTTAGCAGCTTTGGTTGCCACTCGGAAAATATCCCAGACCTTGTGCTGGCCATCCGCATCTGCTGTGATAACCGTTCCGTATTGACCCAGAGACTGGATGTAGGTGAAGGCAGTTTTCAATGCTTGTCCTTTGCCTTGATTGTTCTCGTGATGGAGGACAGTCGCATATTGTTCAGCCTTGTCAAAGACTGTCTGGCGCTTGGCTGAGCTACCGTCATCGATGACAATGATATGAAAATCGCTCTTGCTCTGAATTTTTTGAATCAGTTTAATCAAATTATAATCGGGCTCGTAAGCCGGAATCACTAGATAGTCCATATCCATACCTCTTTCTTAGATGATTTGTAGAAAGTATACAGACTGCGGCTTAAAGCTAGCTGATATCAGTTATCTTTAAGAAAAAGTTAAATCTTCTTTAAGGAAAGAGTGGGGAAAATGCCTCTGAGAACAAAATAAAAGACTGAGAGTGGGACAGAAATCGGTAATTCGTTAGAATTCGATTTCGTCGTCCCACCTCCGCACAGTTGAGTAGGGCTGTAAAAGCTGATGGAATCAGCGTAGTAGAGCCCACTCAACCACTGCGTCTTGCTCGACAATCCAAAGACAATTGAGAGGCTGGGACTTTTGTCCCAGCCTCAGTGCTTTGTTTAATAACGTTTTTCCTTGGGCCAGGTGCTCATTTCAGCAACAGCTGTAAAAAGCACGTCTGTGGATGAGTTGAGGGCGGTTTCGCAAGAGTCTTGGATGACACCGATGACAAAACCAACGCTGACGACTTGCATAGCCAGATCATTTGGGATACCAAAGAGGCTACAAGCTACAGGAATCAGGAGAAGTGAGCCTCCAGCCACTCCAGAAGCCCCGCAGGCAGAAATGGCTGCAACGATGCTAAGCACCAGTGCTGTTCCAAAGTCCACCTGAATGCCCAGTGTGTTGGCTGCTGCGAGGGTAAGCGTATTAATTGTCACTGCAGCCCCTGCCATATTGATAGTGGAACCGAGTGGGATAGAGACCGAGTAGGTTTCAGGATTGAGGCCTAAATCTCGACACAGTTTCATATTAACAGGGATATTGGCAGCAGAACTGCGGGTGAAAAAGGCAGTGACGCCACTGACTTTTAAGCAGCGCCAGACCAGTGGATAAGGATTTTTCCGAAGCATAATGAAGACAATCAAGGGGTTAACGACCAGCGCAACAAGAGCCATGGAACCCAGTAATAGGAGAAGGAGCATGCCGTAGCTTTTGAGTGCTTCAAATCCTTTGCCAGAAATGGTCGTGTACACCAGTCCTAAAATACCAAAGGGGGCTAGATTGATGATCCATTCGACAATCTTCGAAGTAATATCTGCCAGTGTTTTCAAGAGTTCTTTACTTTGCTGACTTGCTTCTCGCATAGCCACTCCAAAGACGACTGCCCAAGACAGAATGCCAATATAATTGGCCTTGCTCAAGGCGTTGATCGGATTATCGACAAGGTTGAGGAGGAGATTGCTCAGAACTTGGCCGATGCCTTCTGGTGGACTGACTTCCGAGCTAGCTGCGGTCAGCTCGATGGTCACAGGGAAGACATAATTAGCAAGAACAGCGACAAGAGCAGCCGCAAAAGTCCCGATTAGATAAAGGATAATGACGGTTTTCATATTGCTTTTCTGCCCCTTTTGGTGCTGAGAGAGGGCGTTGGCAACGAGAGTGAAAACGAGCAGTGGTGCGATAGCTTTTAGACCGCCGACAAAGATTTGGTCGAGGAGGCTAATGGCGCTGGCTTATGGGAAAATGAGAGCCAGCAGGGCGCCTGTGACAATCCCAATAGAAATCCGTTTGATAAGGTTGGCGCGATTCCAAGCAGAAAGAATTCGATGAAACATAGTAGATCCCTTTCTAAAATAAACTGCTTTCCATTATACGCTAGAGGTCGTATAAAATCAATGTTTTTTGGTATACTCTATACAGAATAGGGCCGCTTTGATGATTATTCGTCGCCCTTTGTGGTATAATGAGTAAGATTTTTGTATCTCATAGGAGGAAAGAATGACAGCTAATGGAAATGTTTTCACACGCTATTTCCAGCAATTCGACTGGTCAGCTATTTTGGATGACGTGTTTTCAAAATTCGTCTCCTTGGTCTTTTTGTGCTTACTATTTTGGATGGCTAAGAAAATTCTCCATCTGTTTGTAACTAGACTGATTGCGCCATCTTTGAAATTATCTCGGCAGGATGCAGCTCGGCAAAAGACCATTATGCGCTTAATTGAGAATTTACTCAATTATGTACTTTATTTTCTTTTGTTCTATTGGGTTTTATCCATTTTGGGCTTGCCAGTCTCAAGTCTTTTAGCTGGGGCAGGGATTGCTGGTGTGGCCATTGGGATGGGAGCGCAGGGCTTTCTGTCCGACCTAGTCAACGGTTTCTTTATTCTCTTAGAACGTCAGTTGGATGTAGGGGATAATGTTCGCTTGACCAATGGTGCTATCAAGATTGCAGGAACGGTTGTCAGTGTTGGAATTCGGACTACGCAGGTACGCGATGCGGACGGCACTCTTCACTTTGTGCCCAATCGAAATATCACCGTAGTCAGCAATCTTTCTCGTGGCGATATGCGGGTTTTGATTGATATTCCTATCTATGCCGAGACGGATTTGGATGAGATTTATCGGATTATCGCTGCTGTCAATCAGGAAGCTGTGCCTGAACATCCAGAAGTTTTGAAGGAACCTGATATTCTGGGACCGCAAATGACTGCGAGCGGGCAGTTTTACTTTCGGATTAGTTTAATCGTTGCAAGCGGTATGCAAGCGAGCCTGTATCATATTTTCTATAAGCTCTATCATGAAGCCCTGCTAAAAGAAGGAGTGGCTTTGCCAACATTTGCCCCTGTCACAGGAAATAGTGGCAAATCTTAGCCAGATGTGGTCAGGGGAACAAAGGCAAATAACATCTATCGGAAATAACGTTTATAATCACTAAAGAGGATGAATGCTCAGCATTTATCCTTTTCCCTTTTAGCCTATCCTAAGTCTAATCCGCCTAAATATGACATACTATGGCAAGTATTGTATAATAGGAAGAGGAGAAGGAGTAGGTATGCAGAATAATCGGCTATTTCAGATATTGTACTACATTTTGGAGAGAGGGAAAGTGACTGCAACGGAGCTAGCCGAGAAATTCGAAGTTTCGGTTCGGACCATTTATCGAGATGTGGACTCTCTTAGCAGCGCTGGGATTCCGATTTATACCACGCAAGGAAAGGGTGGCGGTATAGAAATCGCAGAGGATTTTGTCTTGCGGAAGTCCCTGCTGACAGCGGAGGAGAAAGGGCAGATCATGGCGGCCCTGCAAGGTCTGGGCAGCACCAGCCAGCTTTACCAGAGTGACCTACTTACAAAGCTTTCGGCGCTATTTCAAATCAAAAATCCCAACTGGATCGAAATTGATTTTAATCACTGGCAAAACGATAAAGCATATGAAGAAAGCTTTCGCCAATTAAAAACTGCGATTCTAGGCAAGCACCTTGTTTCTTTTTCTTACTTTGCTAGTGACGAGCGGGAGACAAGCCGTCGTGTTAAGCCTATACGTTTGTTCTTTAAAAATCAGAGTTGGTATCTTTATGCTTTTTGCCTCTTGCGACAGGAATTCAGGTATTTTAAGCTATCTCGGATGAAAAATTTGGAGCGGCTGGAGGAGAGATTTGAGGACAGCTTTGAAGATGTCGTCTTGGAAAAGGAACTGACCTATGAAAATACCATTAAACTGGCAGTCAAGTTTGATCGCAAAGTGGCCTTCAGGGTTTATGACGAATTAAGCGGAGATATTCGGACAGATGCCGAAGGAAATCTGTATACAGAAATCGACATTCCCAACGACCATCGTCTATATAGTTATATTCTGTCCTTTGGAGACGCTGTGGAGGTCTTAGATCCGCCCGAAATCCGAGTGAAAATGAAAGAAATGATTCATCAGCTGGCAGAAAAATATAAAACTTGACATAGGGTGTCAGGTATCTTCTTGTATACTAATGGTAAGAAGATAAAAGGAGGCAGCAAGATGAAATATGAATGGAGAAAAAGCGAGAAAGGGCTTTATGGAGCCAAGAAAAAGCCAGAGCTGGTAGAGGTGCCAAGTCAACAGTTCATTGTGATTGAAGGAGCGGGCGATCCCAATGAAGCGGATTTCTCTGAGCGGGTATCTGCCCTTTATTCGTTAGCTTATTCCATAAAAATGCTCTTTAAATCCATGATGAAAGATGAGGCGGAAGACAAGGTGAAGGATTTCACGGTCTATCCTTTGGAAGGAATCTGGGAAAAAGCTGCTGGGGAAGGCTTCGATAAAAGTCAGCTTCGCTATCAGCTCATGATTCAGCAGCCCAATGTCATCAATCAGGATATTTTTGCGTCAGCACTTGAGAAGGTCCGCAAGAAAAAGCCTAATTCTTTCTACGACGACATCCGTTGGCAAAGCTTGCCAGAGGAGCGGGCCATTCAGGTCTTACACATAGGAAGTTATGACAGTGAGCCGGCCTCTTTTGAGAAAATGGACGAGCTAGCAATCAGCTTGGGACTGGAAAGATGCGACCAAGTTCACAGAGAGATTTACTTGAGCAACAAAAATAGGACACCAGAAGAAAAGTTGAAAACCATCTTAAGGTATTCCGTCAGATAGGAGGAATTTGTCATGCCAAGACCTACAACAAAAAACGATTTACTGGCTGCTGCTACAGAAAATTTTGAAAAACTCAATCTGCTCATTTCGAACATGACAGCAGAAGAGTTGGAGAGGCCCTTTGATTTTTCAAAGGATGAGAAAAAGAAAGAAGCCCACTGGCAGCGCGATCGGAATCTGAGGGACGTCTTAATCCATCTTTATGAGTGGCACCAACTGCTGCTTAACTGGGTGCAGGCCAATCAAAGGGGAGAAGAGAAGCCTTTCCTACCAGCTCCCTACAATTGGAGAACGTATGGCAATATGAATGCTGCATTTTGGGAAAAGCACCAGCAGACCTCTCTTGAGGAGGCAAGTTCTTTGCTGGCTAGTTCGCATAGATCTGTCCTGGACCTAGCCGCAACCCTGACCAATGAAGAATTGTTTTCCAAGGGAGTTTATAAATGGACGGGCGGAACGACTTTGGGTTCTTATTTTGTCAGCTCTACATCCAGCCACTATGATTGGGCTATGAAAAAGCTTAAGGCTCATCAAAAGAATTGTAAAAGGAATCTTGTCCAATAAAGTTTTCTAGGACTTGAGACTGATTTTTAGCACTCTTGCAAAAAGAGTGCTATTTTTTTGAGTTTTTGTCTTGACATTCATTTTTGAGAGTGTATAATAGAATCATGACTTAGCACTCGATGCATTAGAGTGCTAAATATAAAAAATAAAATCTTGCCAGTGGCTGGAAATTTTCTAAAGAGAGGTGAGGTCCTTGGTAACAGAACGCCAAAATGAGATTTTAAATCTAATTATTGATATCTTTACCAAGACGCATGAGCCTGTCGGTTCTAAAGCCTTGCAAGAGACTATCCAGTCCTCGAGTGCCACTATTCGAAATGATATGGCAGCCTTGGAAAAGGAAGGGCTGCTAGAAAAGGCCCACACATCAAGTGGCCGCAAGCCCAGTGTAGCAGGCTTCCAGTATTTTGTCCGCCATTCCTTGACTTTTGATCAGCTGGCGGAAAATGAGCTCTACGAGGTTGTCAAAGCTTTCGACCAAGAGTTCTTCAAGCTGGAGGATATTCTGCAGCGGGCAGCGGACGTCTTGGCAGAGTTGAGTGCTTGCACGGTTGTAGCTCTTGACGTCGAGCCTAGTCGGCAACGGCTGACGGCTTTTGATATCGTTGTTATTAGCCAGCACGCAGCCTTAGCTGTCTTTACTCTGGATGAGTCCAATACCTTGACCAGTCAGTTCATGATTCCTAGGAATTTTCTCCAGGATGACCTACTGCGCTTGAGGGATATGATTCAGGAGCGCTTTTTGGGACAGACGGTCTTAGATATTCACTACAAGATTCGGACGGAGATTCCGCAGATTATCCAGCGTTACTTTACGACGACGGACAATGTTCTCGATCTCTTTGAGCATATTTTTGCTCAGATGTTTTCGGAGAAAGTAGCTGTAGCTGGCAAAGTCCAGTTGCTACGTTTTGCGGATCTTGAGGCTTATCAGTTCTTTGATGATCGTCAGAAGGTGGCTTTTGAAATCCGTGACAGTCTAGCTGAGGATCAGATGCAAAATGTCCGAGTCGCAGCAAGTCAAGAGGACTGTCTAGCCAATCTAACCTTGATTTCCAGCAAGTTTTTAATTCCCTATCGAGGATTTGGTATGCTGGCGGTGGTCGGTCCAGTCAATCTGGATTACCAAAAAGTGGTTAGTCAACTCAATGTTGTCAATCGGGTCTTGACGATGAAACTCACAGATTTCTACCGATATCTGAGTAGCAATCATTATGAGGTGAGTTGAACATGAAATTACATAAATTCCTAAAAAGGAGGCGAAAAATGTCTGAGGAAATAAAAAACGAAGAAGTAAAAGAAGAGGAAGTGGTAGAAGCTACTGAAGAAGCTGTAGAGACTGCAGAAGAAAAGGTAGAAACCGCTAAAGAAACGGATGAAACTACTCCTGAAAAATCAGAACTAGAACTAGCCAATGAGCGTGCAGAAGACTTTGAAAATAAATACCTTCGAGCTCATGCAGAAATGCAAAACATCCAACGTCGTGCGAATGAAGAACGTCAACTCTTGCAACGCTATCGTAGCCAAGATTTGGCAAAAGCGATTCTTCCTTCTTTGGACAACCTCGAGCGTGCGCTTGTCGTTGAAGGATTGACAGACGATGTCAAAAAAGGCTTGGAGATGGTACAAGAAAGCTTAATTCATGCCCTTAAAGAAGAAGGAATTGAAGAAATCGCAGCTGACGGCGAATTTGACCATAACTATCATATGGCCATCCAAACTCTCCCAGCAGACGATGAACATCCAGCAGATACCATCGCCCAAGTCTTCCAAAAAGGCTATAAACTCCATGACCGCATCCTACGCCCAGCTATGGTGGTGGTGTATAACTAGGCAATTCTGACGGTTGCTGAAGCAACTCGTCAGAAAACGGCAATCGCTATGGCGTTTGCCTAGCCTCCTTACTAACTCGTCGTCGAAATAATATCGATTTCGACTCCTCGTGTCGTAATATTCATAATAGATAACTTGTCCGAAACGACACTAAACTATGAATGAAGATAAGAGGCAAGCCAGAGGCTTGCAAAAACGATATTTTCCGCCGTGGTGAAAATTTCAGTAGCTTGTGCTACTGAAACAGGGGATTTTTGAGACTTTGGGCTCAAAAATAAGTGATGAAATCCCGTAGGGAGTTGCTCACGTCCCCACCACTTAAGGAAAATATCAAAAAAAAGAAGAAAAAACTTAAGGAGAAAAACACATGTCTAAAATTATCGGTATTGACTTAGGTACAACAAACTCAGCAGTTGCAGTTCTTGAAGGAACTGAAAGCAAAATCATCGCAAACCCAGAAGGAAACCGTACAACGCCATCTGTAGTGTCATTCAAAAACGGCGAAATCATCGTTGGTGACGCTGCAAAACGCCAAGCAGTCACAAACCCAGATACAGTTATCTCTATCAAATCTAAAATGGGAACTTCTGAAAAAGTTTCTGCAAACGGTAAAGAATACACTCCGCAAGAAATTTCAGCCATGATCCTTCAATACTTGAAAGGTTATGCTGAAGATTATCTTGGTGAAAAAGTAACTAAGGCTGTTATCACAGTTCCAGCTTACTTCAACGACGCTCAACGTCAAGCAACAAAAGATGCTGGTAAAATCGCTGGCCTTGAAGTAGAACGTATCGTCAATGAACCAACTGCAGCAGCCCTTGCTTACGGCTTGGACAAGACTGATAAAGAAGAAAAAATCTTGGTATTCGACCTTGGTGGTGGTACATTCGACGTATCTATCCTTGAATTGGGTGACGGTGTCTTCGATGTATTGGCAACTGCAGGGGACAACAAACTCGGTGGTGACGACTTTGACCAAAAAATCATCGACCACTTGGTAGCAGAATTCAAGAAAGAAAACGGTATTGACTTGTCTACTGACAAGATGGCAATGCAACGTTTGAAGGATGCAGCTGAAAAGGCTAAGAAAGACCTTTCAGGTGTAACTTCAACTCAAATCAGCTTGCCGTTCATCACTGCAGGTGAAGCTGGACCTCTTCACTTGGAAATGACTTTGACTCGTGCCAAATTTGACGATTTGACTCGTGACCTTGTTGAACGTACAAAAGTTCCAGTTCGTCAAGCTCTTTCAGACGCAGGTTTGAGCTTGTCAGATATCGACGAAGTGATCCTTGTTGGTGGTTCAACTCGTATCCCAGCCGTTGTAGAAGCTGTTAAGGCTGAAACTGGTAAAGAACCAAACAAATCAGTTAACCCTGATGAAGTAGTTGCTATGGGTGCGGCGATCCAAGGTGGTGTCATCACTGGTGATGTCAAAGACGTTGTCCTTCTTGACGTAACACCATTGTCACTTGGTATCGAAACAATGGGTGGCGTCTTCACAAAACTCATCGACCGCAATACAACGATTCCAACATCTAAATCACAAGTCTTCTCAACAGCAGCAGACAACCAACCAGCCGTTGATATCCACGTTCTTCAAGGGGAACGCCCAATGGCAGCGGACAACAAGACTCTTGGACGTTTCCAATTGACAGATATCCCAGCTGCACCTCGTGGAATTCCACAAATCGAAGTAACTTTCGACATCGACAAGAACGGTATCGTGTCTGTTAAGGCGAAAGACCTTGGAACTCAAAAAGAACAAACAATTGTCATCCAATCTAACTCAGGTTTGACTGATGAAGAAATTGACCGTATGATGAAAGATGCTGAAGCGAACGCTGAAGCAGATAAGAAACGTAAAGAAGAAGTTGACCTTCGTAACGAAGTAGACCAAGCAATCTTTGCGACTGAAAAGACAATCAAGGAAACTGAAGGCAAAGGCTTCGATGCAGAACGTGATGCTGCTCAAACTGCCCTTGATGACCTTAAGAAAGCCCAAGAAGACAACAACTTGGACGACATGAAAGCAAAACTTGAAGCGCTGAACGAAAAAGCGCAAGCTTTGGCAGTGAAACTCTACGAACAAGCCGCAGCCGCTCAACAAGCTCAAGCAGGAGCAGAAAGCGCCCAAGCAACAGGAAACGCAGGCGATGACGTCGTAGACGGAGAGTTTACTGAGAAGTAATGTCTAATTTTATTAATCTAGTTAAGAAGAAATTTATTGATGGTTTAGCCAGCTTAATAGGCTGGGGTGTGTTAGCATTTCTTGGAAGCTCTTTCATTATGTGGGGTTATGATGCTATTTTTCAACCTACCTTGTCGATAGAGAGTATAAGGATTGATATTTTGGGAGATAAGCAAAAATTATCTCCAGAAAATCGAGAAAACTATGGAAAAACAGTCACTATTCCATCTGATTCGTCAAAAGATATTATCAGTATTCCAGAATACACAGCACCTAGAGCTAAATTTATAGTTGAAAAGAATATCTTTAGCAATATGAAGTCATTGTATGCTGTTTATCGTAATATTGATGGTGTATTGTATTATCAAATTATAGATGCTACAACACTGGAAACTGTGTTAAATTATCCTAAGGATAAGAATAAGTTTATTTATTTAGTTGTTGTAGATGGAAGAGATAATTCCCAGAAAATTTGGACAATCGCAAATAGTGATTTAGCTAATAATTCAAAAATGTTTAGTGAAAAGGAAATTTTTGATAAACCTCCTTATGACTCCGAAGATGTATATTCTTTAAGTAGGGATGATTTACAAAAAGATTTTATAGAAATCCGAGGACTAAAGTTAAACGAACAATAGCCAATTTCTTATGACAGAGGTTGCAACCCAGCCTCTGTTTTTCGGTAAGAAAAGAGTTGGAACGTAAATTTTTGGTTCTTCTTTAAACTAAGTTAGAAAGGAACTGAAACTGACCTAAATTGAGGTTTCGTTCCGCAATATTAATAGAAAGGAATAAGGGTGTTCGTAATTGAACCCGAGCGGAAAGCTTGGAAATTAGATAAACCTCCTAAGAAATCAATATTTCTTGTCGGTTTCCTAAATTTCAGTCGCTTTCTGTTCGCTCTTGGTATCTTAAATGAACAATACTGAATTTTATGATCGTTTAGGTGTCTCAAAGAATGCTTCTCAGGATGAGATCAAGAGAGCCTATCGGAAATTATCTAAAAAATATCACCCAGATATCAATAAAGAGCCTGGGGCGGAAGATAAATATAAGGAAGTCCAGGAGGCTTATGAAACGCTGAGTGATGAGCAAAAGCGGGCGGCCTATGACCAATATGGCGCGGCGGGTGCCAATGGTGGCTTTGGTGGCGGTGCAGGCGGCTTCGGAGGCTTTGATGGCTCTGGTTTTGGTGGCTTCGAAGACATATTTTCTAGCTTCTTTGGCGGTGGCGCGACTCGTAATCCAAACGCTCCGCGTCAAGGAGACGATCTCCAGTATCGGGTAAATCTCCGCTTTGAAGAGGCTATTTTCGGTACAGAAAAAGAAGTTAAATACAATCGTGAAGCTAGCTGTCGGACTTGTCATGGTTCCGGTGCCAAGCCAGGAACTAGCCCAGTAACTTGTGGCCGCTGTCACGGCTCTGGTGTTATTAACGTCGATACTCAGACACCACTAGGTATGATGCGTCGTCAAGTAACCTGTGATGTCTGTCATGGTCGCGGACAAGAAATCAAAAGTCCATGTGAAACCTGCCATGGAACAGGACACGAAAAGCAAGCGCATAGCGTTCATGTAAAAATCCCCGCTGGTGTGGAAACAGGTCAACGAGTTCGCTTGGCGGGTCAAGGTGAGGCAGGCTTTAATGGCGGTCCTTACGGCGACTTGTATGTAGTGGTGAACGTTGAGCCAAGCGATAAATTTGAGCGTGACGGTTCTACCATTTACTACAAGCTCAACCTCAACTTTGTGCAAGCAGCTCTGGGCGACAGTGTGGAAATCCCAACTGTGCATGGAAATGTTGAATTGACAATCCCAGAAGGAACTCAGACTGGCAAACGTTTCCGTCTGCGTGGTAAGGGAGCACCAAATCTGCGCGATGGAAGTGTAGGTGACCAATATGTCACTGTCAATGTCGTAACGCCGACAGGCCTCAATGACCGTCAAAAGGCGGCTCTTAAGGATTTTGCGGCAGCTGGAGACATCACAGTGAGCCCTAAAAAGAAAGGCTTCTTTGATAAGATGAAAGATGTCTTTGAAGGGGAATAAAGAAGGAAAAAGCAGAGTTATTATTCTGCTTTTTCGTTAGGAGCAAGAAATGACAGAATTTCAAGACTTTATCAAGCAAGTTTTCAAGGAGCAATATGAGGCTTCTTTTGGGGCAGCTAGTCTTGAAGAACTTGAGCCAAAGGATTATTATCTGACACGGGAAGAGGAAGGGCGCTTAATCGCCTTGCTCCATGCCCATCAAGTGTTGGAAAATATCCATATCAAGGCTTTAGTGGTAGATAAGGGATACCAGAAAAAGGGCTTGGGAGCTAGCCTGCTGGCAGAATTAGAAGAAAAGGCTGAGAAAGCGGGAGTCAGCAGCACCACCTTGTCTACCAAATCTTATCAGGCCAGGGATTTTTACATCAAGCAAGGCTATGAAATCTATGCCAGTCTGGAAGATGTGCCCCAAAAAGGTGTAACCAAATATCATTTCATCAAGCGACTGAGCTGAGCCATTCTCAATAGATGGAAGTCAATTGCCAATTACCATTAAAGTTTACAAAAAAATAAGCTTTGCTAGTCTAGCAAAGCTTGTTTTTTAGTTGTCCTCATCTGGTGTAAGCACCATCGGAATGATAATTGGTTCGCGCTCGGTGCTTTCGTAAAGGAAAGGACGCAAGGCATTGACGATAGCGCCGCTGACAGATTGGACGCTGGCATCTTTATTCTTGAGTGCAATGCGAATAGCATTGAAGAGGATACGCTGGCTTTGGCGGATGAGATCACCTGATTCGCGCATGTAGATAAAGCCACGGCTGAGAATATCTGGACCGGCTAAAATCATCTTGGACTCAAAATCAACTGTTGCGACAGCAAGAACCACACCGTCCTCTGACAGGTCTTTACGGTCGCGCAGGACTGCAGCTCCGATTTCACCAATGCGGTTCCCATCAACATAAATATCTTGAGCGTTGAAGCTACCAGCAATACGAGCTGAGTCAGCTGTCAGAGCCAGCACGTCACCATTGCTCATGATGAAGATATTGTCTTTTGGTACTCCGGTATCAACGGCTAGACCTGCATGGACTTTCTGCATGCGGTATTCACCATGGACTGGCATAAAATATTTAGGCTTGATCAAGCGGAGCATGAGTTTCTGCTCTTGCTGGCCACCGTGTCCAGAGGTGTGGATGTTGTTAATCTTACCGTGAATCACTTCGACGCCAGCCTCGGAAATGATGTTAATCAGCTTGTTCACGCTGGTCGTATTTCCAGGGATTGGGCTGGATGAGAAGATGACCGTATCTCCCGGCTGCAACTGAACTTGGCGGTGGGTACCATTAGCAATCCGTGACAGGGCTGCCATGGGTTCACCCTGACTTCCTGTACACATAATCAGCACTTCGCCAGCAGGATAGTCCTTGAGTTCATTTGGCTCGATAAAGGTATCTTTGGGAACCTTGATGTAGCCCAGCTCAATCCCGTTGACAATAGCCTTTTCCATAGAGCGGCCAAAGACCGCAATTTTGCGCCCTGTCTTGACAGCAGCTTCTGCTGCCTGCTGGAGTCGGAAGATGTTTGAAGCAAAAGAGGCGAAAATAATCCGTCCATGAATTCCTTCGATAATCTTCATGATAGATTGCCCGACCACTTTTTCGGAATTGGTGAAGGTCGGAACTTCAGCATTGGTTGAGTCGGACAGGAGGCAGAGCACGCCTTCCTCGCCCAGAGCGGCCATGCGGTGCAAGTCTGCTGGTTCGCCGACTGGTGTAAAGTCAAACTTGAAGTCACCGGTACAGACAATCTTACCTTGCGGCGTATGGATGACAATCCCCAAAGGTTCTGGAATCGAGTGGGTTGTGCGGAAGAAGGTCGCCTTCAGATTTTTAAAGGTCAACTCTGTATTTTGATTGATTTCATAGAGTTTGGCATCCCGCAAAAGTCCATGCTCTTCTAGCTTGCCCCGAATGAGAGCCAGAGCCAAAGGGCCAGCATAGATGGGAACATTGGCTTGCTTGAGCAGGAAAGGAATGCCGCCGATATGGTCCTCGTGCCCGTGGGTGATGAGGACAGCTTTCACGCGATCAATATTTTCTACGATATAAGAGTAGTCGGGGATAACATAGTCGATACCCAAGAGGTCGTCTTCTGGAAATTTAATCCCAGCATCAACAATGATAATCTCATCTTGATACTCAATTCCGTAGGTGTTTTTACCGATTTCGCCCAGACCGCCGATGGCGAAAACACCAACTTCTTCTTTCTTTAAGTTATATGCCATAGGTTACAACTCCGTCAATTCGAAGGCGCCTGACTCTTTTTCGTATTCCAAATGTTTGTCAGACAAGAGCTCGATAAATTCGATATTGTAAGGAGTCTTTTCTTCAACCAATTTGCGGGCTTTGATGCGACCTTCTAATTCATCGATTGCTTCTATATCTAAGTAGAGGGCACGTGTTTGTTCACGGCGTGGGCTGCGTTCTTTTGTTTCTTGATAAAAAACTTTGTAAATCATTTTATTTCCTTCCATTTTTCACGATCAAGCTACAGAAAACGACAGCTAATCAGCTGTTTTCTTTTATTCAGTTTTATGAGTAGTAGATTGACCTTGATTCGATATAATTCTAACCAATTATATCATAAAACCAGCTTTTAGTAAAAGACATAGCCGAGAAAATCTTGTGGAGATTTTCAGAAAAACTTTTGAGGACAATCTGGGCCATTAAATGACTGCCTCTCTCTACCCTTGTCGCTGCTTTTATAGTATAATAAGAAGCAAACACTCGAGTAAGGAAGAACATGATGAAAATTTTAGCGATGGATACGTCAAATAAGGCTCTGTCTCTAGCAATTTTAGAGAATGAGGATACCTTGGGGCAGATGACGCTCAATATCAAGAAAAATCATAGCATTACCCTGATGCCGGCTATCGATTTTCTGATGAATAGTCTGGATATGAAGCCGGCTGATTTGGATCGGATCGCAGTGGCGCAGGGCCCGGGCAGCTACACAGGACTGAGAATTGCGGTGGCGACAGCCAAGACTCTAGCGCATACCCTCAAGATTGAGCTGGTCGGTGTGTCTAGTCTGCAGGCTCTGATTCCAGAGCAGGTGGAAGGCTTGGTCATTCCTGTCATGGATGCCCGCCGCAATAATGTCTATGCTGGCTTTTACCAATCTGGTCAAGCTGTGCGACCGGAGGCTCATCTGCCTTTGGTAGAGGTTTTGGAAATGGCTGGCGCTGCTAATCAACCAGTCACCTTTGTCGGAGAGACAACAGCTTTTGCGGAGCAGATTGAAGAGGCTCTTCCTCTGGCTGCCATTCAGCCGACCTTGCCAGACGCAGCAGCTATTGGTCGTCTCGGTCTAGGCTTGCCAGCCCAGTCCATTCATGATTTTGTTCCTAACTATCTCAAGCGGGTAGAAGCCGAGGAAAATTGGCTCAAGACCCATCAGGAATCCAGCGATTCTTACATTCAGCGCTTATGATTGAAATGAGAAAATGGAGCGACAGCTCGGATGTGGACGCAGCAACTCTCGCAAAAGAGCTGGAACAGCTCTTACTTGCAGTCTATGAAGTCAGCCCTTGGACCGCAGGCCAAGTGGCAGAGGTTCTGCGCTCGGATGTGAACAGTTGTATGCTAGCAGAAGATGGGGAACAGCTTGTCGGCTTTTTAGTCTGGCAGGAGACAGACTTTGAAGCAGAAGTACTGCAGATTGCTGTATTGCCTAGCTATCAGGGACAGAAAATCGCGACAGCCTTGTTTGACTTTTTGCCAGGAGGCAAAGAAATTTTCCTCGAAGTGAGGGAGTCGAACAGGTCAGCTCTGCTATTTTACAAAAAGGAAAAATTTGAAGAAATCGCGCGGCGGAAGGCTTACTACCATGCTCCGGTGGAAGACGCGATTGTTATGAAAAGAGAGATTCATGAAAGATAGATATATTTTAGCTTTTGAGACGTCTTGTGACGAGACCAGTGTGGCGGTTCTGAAGAATGAAACCGAGCTTTTGAGCAATGTCATTGCCAGCCAGATTGAGAGCCACAAGCGTTTTGGCGGAGTGGTACCGGAAGTGGCCAGCCGTCACCATGTGGAGGTCATTACGGTGTGCATTGAGGAGGCCTTGGCAGAAGCAGGGATTAGTGAGGAGCAAGTCACAGCGGTGGCCGTTACCTATGGTCCTGGTCTGGTTGGGGCGCTTCTGGTCGGCTTGGCAGCGGCCAAGTCCTTTGCTTGGGCTCATGGGATTCCCTTGATTCCGGTCAATCATATGGCCGGGCACCTGATGGCAGCCCAGAGCGTGGAGCCCTTGGAGTTTCCTTTGCTGGCTCTCTTGGTCAGCGGCGGTCATACTGAGCTAGTCTATGTCAGTCAAGCTGGTGACTATAAGATTGTGGGGGAAACTCGCGATGATGCGGTCGGTGAAGCCTATGATAAGGTCGGTCGCGTTATGGGGCTGACCTATCCAGCAGGTAGGGAGATTGATCAGCTGGCTCATGAGGGACAGGATATTTATGATTTTCCGCGGGCTATGATCAAGGAAGATAATCTGGAATTTTCTTTTTCCGGTCTCAAGTCGGCCTTTATCAACCTGCACCACAATGCCCAGCAAAAAGGAGAAGTCTTGTCTAATCAAGACCTGTCAGCAAGCTTCCAGGCGGCGGTCATGGATATTCTCATGGCCAAGACTAAGAAAGCGCTGGAAAAATATCCGGTCAAGACTCTGGTTGTGGCGGGAGGCGTTGCGGCCAATCAAGGCCTGAGAGAGCGCTTGGCAGCTGAGATTCAGGATGTTAAGGTGATCATTCCGCCTCTGCGCCTTTGCGGTGACAATGCTGGTATGATTGCCTATGCCAGTGTCAGTGAGTGGAATAAGGAGAATTTTGCCAGTTTGGATCTGAATGCTAAGCCGAGTCTGGCTTTTGAAACCATGGAGTAAAGGAGAAGAATGCGCGGACAGACATTTAAACAAGGGGCACAAGCAGCAGTGCCAACGGCTCTGGGCTATATTGGGATTGGCCTAGCCTGCGGCATCATGGCGGCGCCTCATATGAATCCCTTGGAGATGGGGCTGATGAGTATTCTGGTTTATGCGGGCAGTGCTCAGTTTGCCATGATAGGTTTGATTGCGCAAGGTGCTCCAATTTTGGCCATTGCCTTGACTGTCTTTTTGATCAATCTGCGTTTTTTCTTGCTAGGGCTACATGCCTCTAGCATTTTTAGAGACTTCAGCATGGGGCAAAATATTGCGATGGGGAGTCTCCTTACCGATGAGTCCTACGGTGTTTTGATGGGAGAGCAGATTCACTCGAAAGTGATTTTGCCACAGTGGATGCATGGAAATAATCTGCTGAGCTATGGTGCTTGGTTCCTTGGAACGGTGCTGGGAACGATTTTAGGTGGCCTCTTGCCCAATCCTGAAAGCTTTGGTCTAGATTTTGCTTTGGTTGCAATGTTTATTGGAATTTTTTCTTCTCAGTTTCTGATTATGCTCCAGCGGATTGACATGAAGAAGCTGCTGTCTGTTTTGCTGGTCGTTGGGATTTCCTATTTGGCCTTGACAATCTTGCTTCAAAATTCGCTAGCGGTGCTTTTCGCAACCTTGCTAGGCTGTACAGTGGGGGTGATTTTGGATGATAAGTAAGTATATTTTACTGGCCATTCTTTTGTCGGCTCTGGTCACTTGGATTCCGCGGATTTTGCCCTTTATCCTAGTTAAATACAAGGGACTTCCGCCTATGGTAGAGCGTTTCCTCAAATATCTGCCAGTTTCCATCATCTTTGCCCTCATCCTATCCAGCGTCACCAATGCTAAAACAGGCCAGTTGCCAAGCTTTAAATGGCTGGATTTGCTAGCCGTTTTTCCGACGACTTATGTGGCTTTTAAGTATCGAAATCTGATTGCGACCGTTATTTTCGGTGTCGTTTTGGTTGCCCTCTTGCGGCTTGTTTTTTAGAAACTACTTTATTAGAGGGAAAGTTTTAAGAGAGTGCTTTGTTAAAATGTTTCAAAAAGGTTACAAAATATTACAAAAATTCTTGATTTTTGTAATATAAAAGACTATAATAATGGCAGAAAATAGAAAAGGGGTCATTGTGATGGCTAAATCGTCCTTATCCAAGTGGATTTATTCTTCTTTACTTCTATCTTTATCTCTGTCTTTAGCTGCTTGTGGTTCACCAAAAACTGAAACAGCAAAGACTTCCTCGACTGCCAAGGTTAGTCAAACGACGAGCACTAGTAGCTCAACCAAGGCTTCTTCAAGTCAAGCCTCCTCCAGTCAAGTTGTAGCAAGTCAAGATTCATCTTCTGCTAAGGAGGAAGTGCCAAGCTCCAGTCAAGCAAGTACAGCTGATTCAAGTCAGGTAAGCGCACCAAAGCCTAGTGGCGCTGACTCTCAAACAGAGGACACCCTTATTCCAGCAGCCTTAGTCGGCGTCTGGCAAGGAAGCAGTCCTCAATCCGACTCCGTAACCTTGACCGTAAGTTCAGACGGTAGCCTGCGTGCGCAAGCCAATTTTGGCAGCTTCGAAGATATGAATGATGTCAAAGCTGTAGCAAGAGCTGTTAAAGTTAGCCAAAATCTTTATCGCTGGGAGCTGATTTCCGGTGATTATCGGGCCTTGCTACCAGGGATAACAGGGCTTGGCGGCGTTGGAAGGGCAGAAGCAGGCTTTATCCTAGAAAATGGCCAATACACATCTGTTTTATTTACCGGGCCTGTTGATCAGCCGATGGATTACTCTAACTATCATGCTTTTGGCTTTTCTTTGACCAAAAAATAATCAGGATAACTCCCTCATGATTTATCAGGGAGTTCATTTTTTTTATAAAAAAGCTTGACTCTGCCCTAAGGTCAGGGCTTATACTATAGTGGTAAGGAGGTTTTTTATGTATCATATCAAAGAAGCTGCGCAGCTTTCGGGAGTCTCTGTCAAAACCCTGCATCATTACGACAAAATCGGACTTTTAGTTCCTGCCAAATCAGAAAATGGCTATCGGACATACAGTCAAGCTGATCTAGAGAGGTTGCAGGTCATCCTTTACTATAAGTATTTGGGCTTTTCCTTGGAGAAAATAGCAGAGCTGCTGAGTCAGGACGATCAAGCCTTATTGCCGCATCTGGTGAGGCAGTTAGAGTATTTGCAGCAGGAAAGAGACCGCTTGGATACCTTGATTTCCACCTTACAAAAAACCATCCAAGAAGAAAAAGGAGAAAGAAAGATGACAATGAAAGAAAAATTCGCAGGCTTTACCTACGAAGATAATCAAAAATATCAGCAAAAAGCTGTAGAAGAATATGGTCAAGAAGTCATGGCGGAAGCACTAGCTCGTCAAAATGGACGTGAAGAAGAGTCTGCCGCCGCCTTCAATCAAGTTTTTCAAAGTCTAGCAGAGAATATGCAGCAAGGCTTGCCAGTTGACGCAGCAGAAAATCAAGAGCAGGCAGCGCGTCTCTTACAAGCCATCCGTACTTATGGATTTGACTGCTCTATTGAAGTCTTCGGCCATATCGGTAAAGGCTATGTCTATAACCCAGAGTTTAAGGAAAATATTGACAAATTTGGGGCAGGGACAGCTCAGTACACAGCAGATGTGATTGTTCAGTATGTTAAAAGTCAGAGCAAATAAAATAATCGGCAGAGTTCTTTCTGCCGATTTTTACTAGTTCTAAGTATTAGGCTTGTTCGGCAAGTGAAAAATGTTATACTTAATTCATAGAAACAGCATACGAAAAAGCTTTAAAATTAAACTCAGAAAATTTCAAATTGTTGATTTGTGGCATTAGAAAGCAAGTAGGGGATCAAAAAATCAAGGAGGAGCTATGGGTAAACGAAAGAAAATCATAATTGTAACTTTTGCATCAATCCTAGCGCTAGTAAGCCTAGGAGGATGCGCTGTAACTCAAAAAGAAAACAATAAAGAAGATAAGAAAGTCACTTCTTCAAAAAAGGATATTGCAGATGACAAGGAAGCTATCAAGCAAAAACAGCTTGCTTATCTCAAACAGCATGAACAAGAAATTATAGATTTGGTAAAAGCCCAAAATTCAAAAGTTGAATCCGTTCAGATTGATTGGGATCAGACACAATGGAGCGATGGCGGACTTACCAATCCTGAATATTATATAAATGTTTTTGGACGTATAAATAATATTAAAGACTCTGGTTGGGGAGTAGATATACCGATTAATGATGATAATACAGTAAATATAGATGATATGTATATAGGATCCGATATTAGAATTGGAGGTAGATTATTTGCCTAATTGGAATTTGAAAAGTTTTGATAATCTATATGCTTCATTAGCAGAATCAGCCTATAGAAATAGACCAAATCGGTTTCCATATGAATAACTGAGTAAAGCAAAGAAAAATCGGTTGGATTCCGGTAAATTAATGTCATGAATACAGATCTGTTGGCCATCCAATAAGGCGACAGCCAAAAGTTTAAAAAGAAAAATTTTAACTTTCTTGGTGTTGCTAGACAAAAAAATTAGCAGTATAATATTAATAAAACAATACAAGGAGTAGCTATGACTAAACGAACGAAAATCATACTTGCAACCGTCGCATCAATCGTAGCGCTAGCAGGCATAGGAGGGTGTAGCATGACTCAAAAAGAAAACAATAAACAAGATAAGAAAGTTGCTTCTTCAAAAAAGGATATCAAAGATGAAAATGAAGCCATTAAGCAAAAACAGCTTGCCTATCTCAAAGAACATGAGCAGGAAATTATAGATTATGTGAAAGCTCAAAATCCAAAGGTTGAATCAGTTCAGATTGATTGGGAAGAGACGCAATGGAGTGATGGCGGTCTTACAAATCCCGAGTATTATATTAATGTTTTTGGGCGTATAAATAATATTGAAGACTCTGGTTGGGGAGTAGATATACCAATTAATGATGATAAGTCGATTGATATGGGGGGGATGTTTATGCTCCATGGACCTACGATAGGAGGTGATCCTATTGCCTAATTGGAATTTAAAAAGTTTTGATAATCTATATGCTTCATTAGCAGAATCGGCCTACAGAGATAGGCCTACAAACTTTGCTTTTGGCCAATTGAATAGAGACCAGCAAAATAAGTTAAAAAAAAATAAATCTGTATTATTTGACTTCTCTATAGATGGAAAAGATAACAAAGGTCAAGTTACCCAAGGTGGTGGCACTGATCTCCCCAACCAAGGGAAGGTTTATCTTCAACCTGACAATGAAGGACTGCTTGAAGACAAAAAGACAGGCTACAATGCTTACTATGTCACGGATACAGATACAATCAACCCAAATACGAAACAGACCTATTTTGCTGTTCGTGGGAGTGATGGTTTTGGAATTGATATAAATAAGGTACAAAAGGATGGGTTTAAGTACTTGAAGACTTATAACCCAAGTGATTTCAATTTTCAAGACTGGGTTTACAATGATGCAGCTTTTGCTCTGACAGACGCAATTATTCCTCAAGCCAAACACGCTACTGGAGGCATGAAGGCCAAAATTGCGGAACTAAATCAATATGCAGCACCAGATGCCAAGATGGATATAACAGCTCATTCATTGGGGACGATGACTTCGATACAAGGGGCCGCAGGTCTTAATGAGAAAGAGTTGAATAAGGTTGGTCAGATTGTTCTTTTTGATGGTCCAGATCCTACAAATAGTTTTAAAAAAGCAGGCTATAGTGATGATAAAATCAAGCAATTGAGCGATAAAACGATTTATTATGTTAATCCCTTTGATCCTGTTAGTATGCTTAACCGTGAGAAACCTTGGGAACAGCAACTTGGTGATGTCAGAGTGGTAGTTCCGATTGAATATACAAATATGATGGATAAACATTCCTCCCATGACTTTGGCGCTTATCAGATAGATAGTAAGGGAAATCTCTTGGTTGTTTCTGAGGACTACCATCCTGAGTTATGGAAAGCAGGTCATAAACTTGCGGAATTAGACAAAAAGAGCATTGAAAATTTAAAAAAATATGTTCCAGAAAAAGCGATTGAAAAACTAGTAACCATGAGTCCTGAGGAGTTTAGTAAATTAGCCAAATTGTTACTTGATGGAAAGGATCAGTCTACAATTATCAAAGCGTTCCTTACTGTAAAAGATAGATTAGGACTAAGTTATAAAGATCTTGTTGATCTTTATAACAATAAAGATGAACTCTCAAAAGTATTTCAGGATTATCAAAAAGAGTATGCGAAAATCATTAAGGATGCAAAGAAGGAGTCCTTGGCTTGGGATCGAAAGAATCTCGATCTTAATAATCCGAATAATTTACACGAGAGAATCAAGCGTGCAGGCAGTTACAACGAGCGCATTTTGCTAAGGACTCAGTTGCTGTATACAGCTGTAGAATTGGCGAGCTCAGATATTGAACAAAAGATATCTGAAGTGAAAACTGCCTTGGCTGATGCCGAATCGAATCTTAAGGAATTTATCGAATCTAAGAGAAGTGCTATTGAGACTCTAGGAAGTTTGCTGTCTGCTTCTGAGATAGAGGGACTAATGTCAGAACTGGCCTTTGAAAACTTGTGGGATTCAGGGATTAACGAATTAAATATCAGTCATTTAAAAGAATTTGAAACCAAGATAACTAATTTCTCCCAAACTATGATTCAGTGTGCACAAAATCTTGAGCAAGTAGATGCTCAAAGTGCTAGAGATATTTTGGCAGCCTTGTCTTGATTGTACTCAAGTTTAAATGATATAAGTAAAGGGTAATTATGGCAGAAAAAATAAGTGAAAATATTGTAATAGAAATATTGAAAAATCAACAAAGAGCAGCTATAAGAGCAGCTGTTACAGCCTCTGTAGTGGCTGCTAAGGCCAAAAGAGAGGCACTTCAAAAAACGTTAAATACCAAAGCACAAGAACTGCAAGATTATGCTAAAAAAACTTATAACACGAATATCACGGATGGGCTAGAAGGTCAAGCTGCAAATGCAGCTAAAGACTATCTATCGCAAATGCCAAAACCAGAATTAACAAGTCCAATCAAAGGTTAGTTATAGGTGATACAGATGAATGCAGAAATTTATAGACTGGATGAACAGTTTGATAAAAAGATGAGGGAATTAAAGAAAAAAGAGGAATATTTAGAATATAATTTGTCTTATGTCCTTCATACGACAGAGCAATTAAAAGATGAAATATACCGAATAGCGGACGGAGATCTGCCTGTAGAGGTGTATACCGATATTTTTCAAATGGATACTAATGCAGAGTTGTTTCGAAAAGAGGTTCTTGAGCAAATCAATGATATCAGTGAGGAGCGCTCAAAACTTCGTTGGGATTATGAGGAGCAACTAGACGTTCTTTACAAGAAAAATGCTAGAAAGGAAAATAACTAAGTAAGTAGACTTGTTCGGTAATTAAAAAATCACCTTTTCAACGGATGCTTGATCGCCTCCACACCGCTTACCAAGAGCAACATCGAAAAGGTGGACGTCCGCGCCGTTTAAGTATGGAAGGCCAGCTTATAATGAACTTGTGCTACTTACCCTATTATCCCACTTAACGCTTGTTGGCATTTAATTTTGGTATAAGTCTGGCAACTGTTACTGAAACCATACATGGGTAGAGGATACCCTTCGTTCTTCTGGTCTCTTTGATTTAGATCACTTGGAAGCACTAGCTCGTCAAAATGGACGTGAAGAAGAGTCTGCCGCCGCCTTCAATCAAGTTTTTCAAAGTCTAGCAGAGAATATGCAGCAAGGCTTGCCAGTTGACGCAGCAGAAAATCAAGAGCAGGCCGCCCAGCTCTTGCAAGCCATCCGTACTTATGGTTTTGACTGCTCTATTGAAGTATTCGGCCATATCGGTAAAGGCTATGTCTATAACCCAGAGTTTAAGGAAAATATCGACAAATTTGGTTCAGGCACAGCCCAGTATACATCAGATGTCATTGCAGCTTATGTTCGGATAAATGCAGAATAAATGAGAGTGGGACAGAAATCGGTAATTCGTTAGAATTCGATTTCGTCGTCCCACCTCCGCACAGTTGAGTAGGGCTGTAAAAGCTGATGAAATCAGCGTAGTAGAGCCCACTCAACCACTGCGTCTTACTCGACAATCCAAAGACAATTGAGAGGCTAGGACTTTTGTCCCAGCCTCATTTTTTACTTCAAATCATAAAGCCAATCGTCCCCGTCTTTATAGTAAAAGAATTCGCTTAAATCGTCTTCTAGAAAAACGCGAAGCATGTCAGACATATCCTCAGTTGCAAGTTTCAGATGAGACAGATTTTGCAAATCTTCCCACCAGACCTTTCCTTCATCTGAGGATTGCAGCACGCCGGAATAGTGCTTTGTCTTGTAGAGCAGGACGACATAGCGAAAATCCTTATCATCATACCAATCCTTGATGCCGCAAAGTTGGGGTTTGGATATGGTCAGTCCAGTTTCTTCTTTGACTTCTCTGATAACGGCATCGGTGAAAGATTCCCCGCGTTCTACATGCCCGCCAGGAAAAGTGATGCCAGGCCAGTCAGACTTCACTCGGTCTTGGACAAGAACTTTTTCTTCGTCATAAATCATACACATGTTAACGAATTCGACTGTTTCGCGTCTGTTCATCTTGTTCTCCTATTTTGTTAGTAATTTTTCTACGACGTTTAACTTTCGCATGGTCAGATCCACGCCAAACAGCTTTTCAAGATAGTTGGTATTGAGCTTTTTTTGTTTTGCAGTTCTAGGGAGATAGAGGTAGAGACAGTGATCGCCTACACAAATTTCTTCCTCACCGTAGTCAGCTTTCAATTTTTCTAGTGGCAGACTTTGGATAACCCCTTGATAAAGAATTACATGCACACGATCATGAAGATAGCCTTCTTTAAATGGATTCTCATGAACAATCTTTTCAAAATCGTTCTTATTCTTGATAACCATTTTTAAGTCGGCCCCAATTTTTTCCTTTATCAAAGTATGAACGCGTTCTCGTATTTCTTCTAAATCCAAGTCACTTTCAAGAATGATATTCCCACTTTGAATATAGGTTCGGACGTGTTGAAACCCAGCTTCTGTCAAAATATCTACCAAATAAGACATTTTCGGGATAGCATTTTTTCCATTAGGAGTAACACCTCTTAGTAAAATAATATGTTCCAAAGGACTTCCTTTCTTACTTGGTATTTATTGGATTTGAGCCTGCCACCCAGCCAGTACAGAGGGCGGAAGTGATGTTAAAACCACCTGTGTGGGCATTGATGTCTAGAACCTCTCCAGCAAAGTGGAGCCCAGGTACTAGCTTACTTTCCAGAGTTTTGGGATTGATTTCCTTGAGGCTGACGCCTCCTTTGGTAACAAAGGACTTGGCCAGAGACATTTTGCCAGTGACAGGTATGGGCAGTTCTTTGATTTGTTTGATGAGAGCCTCTTTTTCACTGAGATTGATTTGTTTGACTTTTTCAGGATATCCTTGAACAAAAAATTCTGCCAAGCGTTCTGGTAGCAAGGTTTTTAAAGCATTTTTCAAGGATTTTTCCCGATTTTCTTCTAGAAATGCCACCAAGTCGCTCTCAGAAAGTTGTGGCAAGACATCCAAAGAAAGGACTTCCCCGCCCTTGACAAAACTAGACATACGCAGGGCAGCAGGACCTGACAAACCAAAGTGGGTAAAGAGCAGATCATGAGTGATAACATGCTTGCCATAGCTGAGGGTTACATCGTCCAGCGAAATCCCCTGAAGCGCTTTGTGAGGAAAATCAGTCAGAAGCGGACTTTCGGCTGCTTCCAAGTCAGTCACAGTGTGCTTAAAGTGCCGAGCAATATCGTGACCGAATCCTGTCGAGCCAGTTGAAGGGTAGGACTTGCCGCCAGTTGTCACAATCAATTTCTGGCAGGTCCAAGTCTGGTCGCTGGATCTGATAGTGAAAAGCTCATCAGTTTTTTTGACGGAGACGATTTCAGTATTGGTGATGATAGTGCCACCCAGCTCTGCAATTTTCTTTTCCAATGCTTCGATAATGGTGCGGGACTTGTCTGTCGCTGGGAAAACACGGCCGTGATCTTCGACCTTGAGTTTGACGCCATTCTCGGTAAAAAAGTTGATGATATCATGGTTGTCAAACTGGGAAAAGACGCTGTAAAGAAAGCGCCCATTTCCTGGAATGCCGGCCATGAGGTCATCCAAATTTCCGTTATTGGTGACATTGCAGCGCCCGCCGCCCGTTCCGGCTAGTTTCTTGCCCAGCCGTTTATTTTTCTCAAGAAGCAGGGTCTTCTGCCCGTAGAAAGAACTGGAAATGGCAGCCATCATGCCGGCCGGTCCTCCGCCGATGATGATTGTATCGAAATGGTTCATGTATCTTTTCCTTTCGTGAAATAGGAATTTTATGTGCTAGCTAATCTTGTGCAAGGTGATTTTGCCTTCTCGGCTATACAGTGGACATGCTCTGGACAGCTTTTCTGCCAGTCCTTCAGCTAGCATCTTGGTAGAAAATTGATCGGATTCTAGGCTCATTTTTTAAGGAAGATCCTTTCCAGAGGCCAAGTAGATTTCGTACCATTCTTTTCTAGTCAGTTCAATATCTGCAGCCCTGGCTGATTCGATGATGCGGCTAGTCTTGGTCGTGCCGATGACTGCCTGCATGTGGGCTGGATAGCGTAGTACCCAAGCAATAGCCACTGCCGATGGTGAAATTCGGTATTTGTCGGCCAGTCGGTTTAAGACAGCATTGAGCTTGGGATATTTATCCGAACCGACAAAAACGCCTTCGAAATAGCCATGCTGGAGGACAGACCAAGCCTGAATCACGACGTCGTTGAGGCGACAGTATTCAAAGATACTACCGTCGCGCATATTTGCGGCTGTTCCCTCCATGTTGACGTGGAAGCCGGACTCAAAGGCAGGTGAAAAAGCTGCGCTCAATTGGAGCTGATTTGCCACCAAAGGCTGCTTGACCTCTTTTTTGAGTAGCTCCATCATCATAGGGTTCTGGTTGGACACTCCAAAATCAAGAACCTTTCCTTGAGATTTGAGCAGATCGAAAGCTTCAGCGATTTCACTAGGCTCCATCAGGGCATCAGGTCGGTGCAAGAGCAGAGAGTCCAGATGGTCCACGCCCAAGCGCTGTAAAATACCGTTTGTTGCCTCTAGGATATAGTCTTTGGAAAAGTCAAAGTAGGTAAATTCTTCTACGCGGATTCCCACTTTGGACTGGATCCACATTTTATCTCGTAGGTCAGGTCGATTTTTGAGCACTTGTCCCAAAATTTCTTCGCACTTGCCTCCACCGTAGATATCGGCTAAGTCAAAAGCATTGATTCCGACTGACAAGGCTGTTTCGACCAGTTCTTCCACCTCTTTGGGTGTCATTTGGGTAATTCGCATCAGCCCTATGATAATCTGGGAAATTTCTCTCTTGCTTTCTCCGAATTCAAGATATTTCATAAGCTCTTCTCCTCGTGTCATATTAATCCCAGTATAAGCTAAACCTGCTCCAAAGTCAAAAAGCGACTAGCTAGATCGAGCCTTGGAGCAAATGTGTAGAAAATCCTCATTTTGGCTAATGAAATTTGGCTGACTTTGTCGGAGAATTAGAAGATTTGACAAAAACTTGGCTTCCTGATAGAATAAGAATGTCTTAAAGACAAATAACTTCTTCTTGGTTGCAGGAATTGCCAAGCCTGTCACTCGGATGAAGCGTAAAGAAAAGGAGCTTATCATGGCAATCTCAAAAGAGAAAAAAAATGAAATCATTGCACAATATGCACGTCACGAAGGTGATACAGGTTCAGTAGAGGTTCAAGTTGCTGTCCTTACTTGGGAAATCAACCACCTTAACGAACACATCAAACAACACAAAAAAGACCACGCTACTTACCGTGGTTTGATGAAGAAAATCGGTCGCCGTCGTAACTTGCTTGCATACTTGCGTAAAAACGACGTTAACCGTTACCGTGAGTTGATCAACTCTCTAGGACTTCGTCGTTAATCTGCTTTATTTTCCACTTACATTGCGTTGTCACCTTACCTCGATATACTCAAGTATAATCTTTGGTTACGGTTCCTAGCACTGTAAGGTAAAATAAACCAGATTATCTCCCTTCGGGGAGATTTTTTGTTTCACTAAAATTTTCGTACAATCTTCGCCTCGTCGCCTTGTCTAGAAACATTTTATCCAGCAAGAATCATGATGCTAAGGGCGTCAAAAATCCGTATGAAAATAGGGAAACGACACCGTGTTCGATGAACACAAGGAGTTTCATCTTTTTCACTAGGATTTTAGCCCGAGCTCAAATCAGCTCTCTGATCTCAGAGGGCTTTTTTGTTTTTACTAAGATTTTAGAACAATCTCAAAATTACTTTTGAATTCAGATGTTTTTCGTTAGCCTTACTTTGTCTTCGATCAGTACAATTTTTAGATCTCCTTGAATTTTTTAGAAAATCTTGCTAAACTGTAGCTACTAAGATAAAAACACAGTTCTGGTTGGTAGTCCAGACGCAAAAAATCCATTTTTTGTAAGTAACCTTCCTCCTTGGTTGTCCATTCTTAGGGATTTTTAAAGGAGGTGCTGTCATGGATACGATTTCAATGACGCTGACAGTTTATTTTGAAGAGGGATTTTGGCACGGTCTTTTCGAGCAGGAACATGCTCAATCTTATAGAGTTTGCCGAGTCACCTTTGGTGCAGAGCCTAGTACGCAGGAATTGTTGGATTTTCTAAACCGTTATTATCACCGATTGCAGTTTAGCCCCAGCATCAGGGTGAAGGAGAAGACTAAGTCGGTCAGCCCTAAACGCCTACAGAGACAGGCTAAAAAGGAGCAGATGGCTTCACGGTCTTCAAAGTCTCAGGAAGCGCTGCAACTGCAATTAGAAGAGCAAAAACAAATCTCTCAAGCCAAGCGTAAGCAGCAAAAAGAACTGGCTAAGCAAAGGAAATTCGAACTCAAACAGCAAAAACGATTGGAAAAGCACAAGGGGCATTGAGCCCGGTTTTTCTTATTTCTATGGAAAGGTCTTCCGATGGGAGGCTTTTTTGTTTTTAAACAAATTTTTCTTGTCTCGAAACTATACCAATTTTATGTTGACAAATGTCAAATCGTTGTGTATAATGTTTTCGTCTCTCGATAAAAAGATAAATAAGACTATACCAATTTTCAATAAAGGAGGAACTAGCTTTTTGCCAGCAAAAGGCTAGAAATAAATCTATGTGTGGAATCGTCGGAGTTGTGGGAAACCGCAATGCAACAGATATTTTGATGCAAGGACTTGAAAAGTTAGAATACCGAGGCTATGATTCGGCTGGAATTTTTGTGACAACAGGAGAAAAATCCAGCTTGATCAAGTCTGTTGGCCGAATTGCAGATCTTCGTGCCAAGATTGGCATGGATGTAGCAGGCTCAACAGGTATTGGACATACCCGCTGGGCAACCCACGGGAAACCAAGTGAGAATAACGCCCATCCTCACACTTCTCAGACAGGTCGTTTTGTTTTGGTTCACAACGGTGTGATTGAAAATTACCTGGACATCAAAAATAACTACCTTGCTGGCCATGATTTTAAAGGCCAGACAGATACAGAAATTACAGTTCATTTGATTGGGAAATTCGCGGAAGAAGATGGCCTCTCTGTTCTTGACGCTTTCCGCAAGGCCCTTCACATTATCGAAGGTTCCTACGCTTTTGCCTTGGTAGATGCCCAAGATCCTTCTACGATCTACGTTGCCAAAAACAAATCGCCGCTTTTGATTGGCTTGGGTGACGGCTACAATATGGTCTGCTCCGATGCCATGGCTATGATTCGTGAGACCAGCGAATACATGGAAATCCATGATAAAGAGCTGGTCATCGTGACGGCTAATAGCGTAGAAGTGCAAGACTACGAAGGCAATGTTCTTGAACGTGGTAGCTATACTGCTGAGCTGGACCTGTCTGATATCGGCAAAGGCACTTATCCGTACTATATGCTGAAGGAAATTGACGAGCAGCCAACCGTGATGCGGAAGCTGATCAGCACTTATGCGGATGACAGTAATAAGATGTTGATTGATCCTGCCATCATCAAGACAGTCCAAGAAGCGGATCGCATTTATATCATTGCTGCTGGAACTTCTTATCATGCTGGTTACGCTTCTAAACGGATGTTGGAAGAACTGACAGATACGCCAGTTGAACTGGGTATTTCTTCAGAATGGGGCTATGCTATGCCGCTTCTGAGCAAGAAGCCACTTTTCATCTTTATCAGCCAATCTGGTGAGACAGCTGATAGCCGCCAAGTCTTGGTCAAGGCTAATGAGCTGGGTATTCCTAGTCTGACAGTGACCAATGTGCCAGGCTCAACCTTGTCTCGTGAAGCCAAGCATACCCTGCTTCTCCATGCTGGACCAGAAATCGCCGTGGCTTCAACCAAAGCCTATACTGCACAAATCGCTGCCCTAGCTTTCTTGGCAAAGGCGGTTGGTGATGCCAATGGCAACGAAAAAGCCAAGAAGTTTGATTTGGTTCATGAGCTGTCTATCGTAGCTCAGTCTATCGAGTCTACCCTTTCTGAGAAAGAATTGATCGAAAGTAAGGTTCGTGACTTGTTGGCGGAAACTCGCAGTGCCTTTTATATCGGTCGTGGTCAGGACTATTATGTGGCGATGGAAGCTAGTCTTAAGCTTAAGGAAATTTCCTACATTCAGTGTGAAGGCTTTGCGGCAGGAGAGCTCAAGCATGGTACTATTTCTCTGATTGAAGAGGGAACACCTGTTCTAGCCCTACTTTCAGACGAGGTCTTGGCTAGCCATACTCGCGGAAATGTTTCTGAAGTTGTGGCGCGTGGAGCCAAAGTTTTGACTATTGCGGAGGAAAATGTGGCTAAGGATGGAGACGATATTGTCTTGAGCCAAGTTCACCCTTACCTGTCACCAATCTCTATGGTGGTGCCAACTCAATTGATTGCATATTTTGCGACCTTGCACCGCGGATTGGATGTGGATAAACCACGCAATCTCGCTAAATCTGTAACGGTAGAATAACCGTCTTAATGAATCTCGATAAGAATACCAAGCCTCAGATTTTTCTGGGGCTTTTGGTATGGTATTTGGTGATGGTGCTCTTTGGAAGTCTCTTTCTATCATGACAAAACCATGTTATTCTATGCAGATGGACAATAGGTTGAGCATCATTTTTGCATATATCACTAATTAGTTATAAAATATTTTCATCTTAAATATCAGGAGGACAAAACATGGTGGAATTAGGTATTTCTACTTTTGGAGAGACAACGCCACTGGAGGGTACAGGGCAGACCTATACTCATGACGAACGGATTCGGCAACTGGTAGCAGAGATTGAGCTGGCAGACAAGGTGGGACTGGACGTGTATGGCATTGGAGAGCATCACCGAGAGGACTTTGCGGTCTCTGCGCCGGAGATTGTGCTGGCGGCTGGTGCAATCAAGACGGAGAAGATTCGCCTGACCAGTGCTGTCAGTGTCTTGTCGAGCTTGGATCCTATCCGAGTCTACCAGCAGTATGCGACGATTGATGCATTGTCAAATGGCAGAGCAGAGGTCATGGCTGGCCGTGGATCTTTTATCGAGTCCTTTCCGCTCTTTGGCTATGACTTGAAGGATTATGAAGAGCTTTTTGATGAAAAGTTGGATCTGCTCCTCTATGCCAGTGCCGAGACGCGGTTGAATTGGAAGGGAAAGCTGACGCAAACTATTGAAAATCGGGAAGTCTACCCACGGGCTGTGCAAGAAACATTGCCAGTTTGGGTAGCGACGGGGGGCAATGTCGAGTCCACCATTAAGGTCGCCCAGAAGGGCCTGCCTATTGCGTATGCCATTATCGGTGGACAGCCTAAGCGCTTCAAGCCCCTGCTGGATGCGTATCGCCGGATTGGGCAGGAAAGTGGCCACTCAGATGAAAAGTTGAAGATCGCTGCCCACTCTTGGGGCTGGGTCATGGAGGATAATGAGGAGGCGGTCCGGACTTACTTCCATCCGACCAAGCAGGTAGTGGACGCTATCTCTAAGGACCGCCCTCACTGGCGGGAGATGACCTATGAGCAATACCTAGATCAGGTAGGACCAGAGGGGGCCATGTTTGTCGGTAGCCCTGAAAAGGTCGCTCAGAAATTAATCAAGATGATAGAGGAGCTGGGACTAGACCGCTTCATGCTGCATCTGCCGTTGGGATCGCTTCCGCATGAGCAGGTTCTCCAGTCTATCGAACTCTTTGGCACCAAGGTTGCACCGCTCGTGCGGGAGTATTTTGCAGCTAAGGGTAAGTAAGATCGAAGTAGAGGTCTTTTGATAAAGATTGCCTATCTCTCCCATAGAAAATATATATCTTGCCTTTCTAAAAATAGTAAGAAAAACAGGTTTTTCATAGAAAGCTGAAAAACCTTGCTAAAGCTAGCTTGAGCTAGCTTTTTTAATTTACTCTTATAAATATTTTTAATCGAGCTGATAGGAAATATATATTTGGAAAGCTTACTTTTCAGTGATATGATAATAGCAATCAAATTGAAAAGGAGCAAGATATGTCTAAAAGGGAGTTGGTTTTAAAAGCCTTTAAGGGGGAAAAAGTTGACCGAGTGCCAGTTGGTTTCTGGCATCATTTTACCAGCGAGGATGAGTGGCTGGCTGGTTTTGGCAATCAGACTATTATTGAGAAAAATCTGGCAGGCCATCAAGCATTTCTATCAGAAGTTAAGCCAGACTTTGTCAAACTGATGAGCGATGGTTATTTTGCCTATCCGAATGAGCGCTTGAAAAAAGTTCAATCTATCAAGGACTTGGCAGATATCGAGCCGTTAGGCGCCGACCATCCTTGGATCAGTGAGCAGGTGGAGCTGGTTCAAAAGATTAGGGCCGGCTTCACAGAGGATTTGGTTGCTATTTACAATATTTTTGCACCGGTGACCTACTTCAAATGGCTGGTTGGCAAGGTTGCTGGAGGAGATGACATCATTGCAGATTTTCTAGCAGAGGATGCGGAAGTGACAAAGCGGGTGCTGGATGTGATTGCTCAAGATATTGCGGCTCTGACAGAGCGCATTATCAAGGAAGCTGGTGCAGATGGAATTTACCTCAGCGTTCAGAGCATTCAGGATGCGCGGGTGTCGGCTGAAGACTACAAGGCTTTCATCGCTCCTAGTGAATTGGCAGTGCTGGAAGCAGCCAATGCGGCTGGCGGAGTGAATATCCTGCATATTTGTGGCTACGAAGGCGCGCGAAACGACGTTCATCTTTTCACAGATTATCCAGCTCAGGTTATTAACTGGGCAGTGGGGCCAGAAGGTATCAGTTTGGCAGAAGGTCGTAAATTATTCGGCGGTCGGACCGTTCTAGGTGGCTTTGAAAATGGCAAAAATGGTCTGCTCTACACAGGTAGCCAAGAAGCTATTCAAAATGAGACTAAGCGCTTGATAGCAGAGGCTGGCAAGGAAGCTTTGATTATCGGGGCTGACTGTACTATTCCAAGCGATATTGAGGCAGAGCGGATTGACTGGGTTCGCCAAGCAGCAAGTTTAGCATAAAAAGGAGACGAAAGAATGAGTAAGAAAAAATGGATTATCGGTGGAGCAGCTGTGATTGCTATTGTTGCCGCAACTTATTTGGGACGGACCTTGACGGGGGCTTCATCCAGCAAGGCGAGTAGTGCGGCATCAGGCAATGACAAGGTCACGACTTTAAAAGTAGCTCATACGCAAAACTACGTTCCTTACGACTTTTTGGACGAAAAAGGCCAGTCAGATGGCTATGAGGTGGCTGTACTCAAGGCCATTGATGAAAAATTGCCAGATTATCAGTTCGAATATACTGGCACTAGTGATGAAGATCTTTTGATTGGTTTGGAATCTGGGAAATATGATATCGGAACCAAGGGAGCTTGGTATACTGAAGAGCGGGCGAAGAAGTTCATCATTCCAGAAAGTCCTATCGGAGCTAGTATTATCGGCTTCACCATTCGAAAAGCAGATGCAAATAAATTTAAAAATATTGATGATTTTGCCAAAGAAAAAGGGAAATTAGTGCCGATTTCGCCACAGAATGCTCAATGGACAGTGATTGAGGAGTACAACAAAAAGCACAATGCTAGTCCAATTGAGTTGACCGCAGCAGAGTCTTTTCAGATAGCGGATGCCTATGCTTGGGTCTTGGAAGGACGCTATGATGCATTCTTTGATATCAAATTGTCCTTTGAAAAAGCTGTCACAGACAAGGCAGGTTCCTACCATCAGTATGCGGACCAGTTGAGCTGGTTCCCTTATAAGGGTATCCCTACTTATCCACTCATTCATAAAGATAAAAAGAATGAAGAGTTTGCCAAAGCCTATGAAAAGGCTATTAAAGAGCTGGAGAAAGATGGGACACTCTCTAAATTATCGGAAAAATACTTTGGTGAAGATGTCTTTTCTTATGTAGATAAAGACTAAAAGCTGGAGAAAGGAGACCGTATGGTCGCTTATGATTTGTCCCGTGTTTTTGGCCTACTGCCTGGTTTGTTACAGGCCTTGCCGACTACTTTATGGATTATGTTCGTGACGGTTTTAATTGGATCCTTGCTAGGTGGTCTGTTGGCCTGGGCTCAGGTTGTGGAGGAGCAGACTTTTGCTGGTCTAGCTAGAGGATATATATTTATCCTTCGGTGTACACCGCCTATAGTCTTGCTCTTCTTGGTCTTCTATGGCATTCCAGAGTTTTTAAAATGGTGGCTGGGACTGGATATCAACAATTGGTCACGGACCGTATTTGTTATCATCACCATGATTCTACTCTTTGCGGCCATGATTGCAGAAGTCTTCAAGGCAGCCTATCTAGCTGTTCCCAAGGGACAGAGCGAGGCAGGTCTCAGTATTGGTTTGACACCCGTGCAGACTTTTCTACGCATCGTCCTGCCACAGGCTTTTCGCATCGCCCTGCCCAATCTCACGACCGCCCTGCTTAATCTCATGAGGGATGCTGCGCTGGCTTATACGATTGGAGCAGTGGATGTCATGGGAGCGGGGCAAAATCTCATCAGCCGGAATCTGGGCAATTATTCCCTCGAAACCTATACAGCGGTGGCCTTAATTTACTGGGGGATTGCCCTAGTGGTTTCGCTGGCTTCCCAGCTTCTGGAAAAAAGTCTGACAGTCAAGGAGAGGTAAAGCATGGATTTGAATTATATTGTAAATACCTTTCTGGTTACTTTGAAGGGCATACCGGTCACACTGATCATTATGGTGGTGGCTATTCTGCTCAGCTTTATTCCAGCCCTTCTCTTAGCTCTGGGGCAGATTTACAAAGTCCGTGGCGTTCGAACTTTTTCGGTGGTTTATCTAGCCTTTATTCGAGCGACGCCTCCTATTTTACTTATCCTCTTTTTCTACAGTCTATTTCCTAGCTTGCTGAATCAATTTTTCAAAAGTCTAGGCAGTCAGGTAGATGTCTTTAAGTTCAATCCGCTTTACTATGCTTTCATCATTTATAGTCTGATGACGACAGGTAGTTTATCGGAAATTCTGCGCTCTGCTATTTTGACAGTGGATAAAGGACAGTTAGAAGCAGCTCAGGCGATTGGGTTAACGAATTTTCAAGCTTATCGGAGGATTGTTTTTCCCCAGGCTCTGCGCTCTGCCTTGCCCAATCTGGCCAATCTGGTTATCAATTTGGTTAAGGGGACCTCACTGGTGTTTGTTATGACAGTGAAAGATATCACAGCTTTGGCTAAGGTCGAAGCCTCTCATTCTTACCAGTATTCAGAGTCTTACTTAGTGATTTTTGTTATTTATCTCATTATCTGTGGCTTGATTCAGTGGATTTTTAGGGGCTTGGAAAAGCGCTACGCTCTTGCTTAGGAAGGAAAGATTATGTTAGAAGTAAAACATATCTCCAAACGATTTGGAGAGCACCAGGTGCTGGCAGATGTCAGTCTCAGGGTCAATCAAGGCGACGTTGTGGTTATTCTGGGACCCTCAGGCTCTGGGAAAACAACATTTCTGCGCTGTCTGAATCATTTAGAAAAAGCGGATAGTGGTCAGTTGACTTTGGCTGGCAAGGACTATGATTTGGCTAAACTTAGCAAAAAGGAGATTTTGGAAATTCGTAGAAAGACAGCCTTTGTCTTCCAGCATTATAACCTCTTTGCTAATAAAACAGCCCTTGAAAATATCTTAGAGGGCTTAGTGATCGCTCGTAAGATACCAAGAGAAGAAGCGCTTGAGATTGCGGAAGATGCCTTGAAGCGCGTGGGCCTCTTGGCCTACAAGGACTATTATCCTTCGCAGCTATCAGGCGGCCAGCAGCAGCGGATTGGGATTGCCCGTGCCATTGCTGTCAAGCCAGATGTCATCCTGCTGGATGAACCAACTTCGGCTCTAGATCCGGAACTGGTCGGTGAAGTTCTCAGTGTCATGAAACAGCTGGCTCAGGAGGGAGTGACCATGGTCGTTGTGACCCACGAGATGAGCTTTGCCCGCGATGTGGCCAACCATGTCATCTTTATGGACGGAGGTCACATCATCGAAGAAAATCCTCCGCAGGAATTCTTCACTAGTCCCAAAGAAGAGCGAACTAAGCAGTTTCTATCTCGCATTCTGTCGGATGCCAGCTATAGTGTAGAGTATATGATTTAACTTGTATCAAAATAGAGAAGCTTTCTCCATATTTCTATGTGGAGAAAGTTTTTTGGTTTTAATAAAAAATTATGTAAATTTTTTATTAAAACCTATTGACAAGGGAGTAAAAAGGATATATAATTACAACTGTAAACAAAAAGTTTACACAGAATTTATTCAGAAGATGAGGATATAGCCAGTAGGCGATTATTTTTGGGAGGATTAAAAATTATGTAACATTATATTCTTCTGAAATAGATCCAACTCATCCATAAAGTAAGAGACTGAAGGAGTCTTAATTTTTAGAAATAGAATAAGTTATGTAAAATAATAGATAGGAGAAGATCTCCGATATGAACATAAATGTATAGTAAGTAAGAAGGAGATTTCTTATCTGAAACTCTGGTAAAATCAAAAATTATGTAAAGCAAAATATGAAAAAAGCGAGGTAATGCTATGAACAACAATTACAACAATTTTAACAGTATGGACGACCTTTTCAACCAACTCATGGGGCGCATGGGTGGCTACAACAGCGAACATCGACGCTACTTGATCAATGGTAGAGAGGTCACACCGGAAGAGTTTGCTCAGTACCGAGCTACTGGCAAGCTCCCTGGTCAGGTGGTGGGCGAACAGGATGTGCAAGTTGGAGCGCATGGGCCTAAGCAAGATGGCATTCTGGCTAAGCTAGGTCGCAATTTGACCCAAGAAGCGCGTGATGGTAAGTTAGATCCGGTCATTGGACGCAATAAGGAAATCCAAGAAACAGCTGAAATTCTTTCTCGCCGGACTAAGAATAATCCAGTTCTGGTCGGTGATGCCGGAGTCGGAAAGACAGCTGTCGTAGAAGGATTGGCTCAGGCTATCGTTAATGGCGATGTGCCAGCGGCTATCAAGAACAAGGAAATTATTTCTGTTGATATTTCTGGCTTGGAAGCTGGTACTCAATATCGTGGTAGCTTTGAAGAAAATATCCAAAACTTGGTCAATGAAGTCAAGGAAGCCGGCAATGTTATCCTCTTCTTTGATGAAATCCATCAAATCTTAGGAGCAGGAAGCACAGGAGGAGATAGCGGTTCTAAGGGCTTGGCGGATATTCTTAAGCCAGCGCTTTCTCGTGGTGAGCTGACCGTTATCGGGGCTACCACTCAGGACGAGTATCGCAATACTATCCTTAAAAATGCAGCTTTGGCTCGTCGTTTCAATGAAGTCAAGGTCAATGCACCGTCTGCTGAAGATACCTATCAGATCCTTCGAGGCATTCGGGATTTGTATGAAAAGCACCACAATGTCATCCTGCCGGATGAAGTATTGAAAGCGGCTGTGGACTACTCAGTTCAGTATATTCCACAACGGAGCCTGCCAGACAAGGCGATTGACCTGGTCGATGTGACTGCTGCCCACTTGGCAGCCCAACATCCAGTGACTGATGTTCATGCAGTTGAGCATGAGATTGCTGAGCAGAAGGCTAAGCAGGAAACAGCTGTTGAAAAAGAAGATTATGAAGCAGCTTTAAATGCTAAGACCCGCATTGAAGAGCTGGAAAAGAAAATTCAAAATCACACTGAGGATATGAAGGTAACGGCGACAGTCAATGATGTGGCAGAATCTGTTGAACGAATGACGGGTGTGCCGGTATCTCAAATGGGTGCTAGCGACATTGAGCGCCTCAAGGGCATGAATGACCGTCTCAAAGCCAAAGTCATCGGCCAAGACAAGGCTGTAGAGGCTGTGGCTAGAGCTATCCGCCGTAACCGTGCAGGATTTGATGAGGGCAATCGTCCGATCGGAAGCTTCCTCTTTGTTGGTCCAACTGGTGTCGGTAAGACTGAGCTGGCTAAACAACTGGCTTTGGATATGTTCGGTACCAAGGATGCTATCATCCGTCTGGATATGTCTGAATACAGTGACCGCACAGCGGTTTCCAAGCTGATTGGTACGACTGCGGGCTATGTCGGCTATGATGATAACAACAACACCCTGACCGAGCGTGTCCGCCGTAATCCATACTCCATCATTCTCTTGGATGAGATTGAAAAGGCTGATCCACAAGTAATTACCCTTCTCCTTCAAGTTCTGGATGACGGTCGTTTGACGGATGGTCAAGGCAATACAGTCAACTTCAAGAATACGGTTATCATTGCGACTTCCAATGCAGGATTTGGCTATGAAGCAGGTCTGGAAGAGGATGCTGAAAAGCCTAATTTGATGGATCGACTCAAAGCTTATTTCCGTCCAGAGTTCCTTAATCGTTTCAATGCAGTGATCGAGTTCTCTCATCTCAAGAAAGAAGACCTGATGGAGATTGTGAATCTCATGCTGATCGAAGTAAATCAAACCTTGAGCAAGAAAGAAATTGATCTGGCCGTATCTGATGCAGCTAAGGAGTTCCTGCGCGACGCTGGTTATGACCAAGTCATGGGTGTTCGTCCGCTCCGCCGTGTCATCGAGCAGCAAATTCGTGACAAGGTGACTGACTTCCACTTGGATAATCTAGATGCTAAGCACCTGACCGCAGATATGGAAGATGGTACTTTGGTGATCCGTGAAAAATCAGCAGAATAACTACCTATAACTTTCAAAATCCCGTAAAACGAACAGATATTTAGTCTGTTCGTTTTTTTATTAATCATATTCAGATAAAAAATCTCCAATCAATTGATTGGAGATTTTCTTACTTTCTTCGGTATTGACTTGGTGTCATTTGATAGTATTTTTTAAATTGCCGATTGAAATTAGAAAGGTTATTAAAACCAGACTGGCTGGAGATTTCTAGAATCGACAGAGTGGAATGCTGGAGGAGCTCGGCAGCCTTGCGCAGACGGAATTGAATCAGATATTCAATGCAAGAAACGCCCAGATGTTTTTTGAAGAAATTCATGAAGTGCGTCGGACTGTAGCCGCAGATGCCAGACAGCTGATCAATAGAGAGTTCTTCCTGATAATGCTCATTGATATAGTCGATGATAGACCGAATTTTCTCTTCCTTGCGGTAGCCCTCGGCAGATAGCTCCTTAGAAACGATATAGTCGTTCTCAAAGAGTAAGTAGAAGAGCTGATTGAGCTGGGCTTTGAGTTGGAATTCATAGTAGTTCTTTTGACAATAACCCGTTTCCATAGTAGCCAGCAGGCATTGACGAATTTCCTTATAGGCTTGATCAGTCGGCTTGATGACATGGACAAAGTCCAGTTGGCCATTGTAGAGAGGCTGTAAGTAGTGGATACTAGCATGATCCATGGCCGAATAGCCCATTAAGTCCAAATGAAAATTAATGGCATCCATGTAGTGGCGCTGCTGCTCAATCGGATGAATGGAGTGAAGGGCATTGGGACGAATCAGGACAATATCGCCCTTGTTGCTGTTAAAATAATGATCGTCAATATGAAATTGGGCGCTTCCTTCGTGGACGTAAATGATTTCAACATCGGTGTGCCAGTGGAAGAGGATGTCAGGCTGGCCGTTTTCCGTAATGGTCCGCGTCAGAGAATAGGGGGTCCCTTGATTCTTATATTCAGTAGTTTTGTGCAATTGGCCCAAATCCATCATAACGCCCTCCTTCGTAGAATACTATCATTTTTTAAAGTAATTAGATTAGAAAATGTGTTTGCCAACTATTATAATATAATTAAAAAGAAAATGAAAGTAGGAAAATAAAGAGAAGGAAATTTTCTGAAAGTCTAGTTTAGGCTGGCAGCGTGGGCGAATCATTTAAGAATTTTTAGCTACCATCCAGCTCCTTATAGAATAAGAAAAGTGTGGAATCCATGGCTCTTTCGAGCTCATGTTGCTTCCACACTTTTTTGTGCTGTTTTATCTAGCGGCCTTTTGTTCTTTATGTTTGTGAAGGATAAAGGAGTTTGAAAAACTCAGGCTTGCTAGTACAAAAAGAAGAAGGGTTGTTGCTGGATAGCTAAGGGAGATATGATTGGTTTTGATGATAAAGAGAAGGGCAAAGGCAAGAATGGCAAAGAAGATGCTAAGGCTCCAAGTCATTCGGCGACTGAGTAAGTGCTGCTCAAAGAGCAGAGGAATGAGGAGACAGCCTAGAAGAAGGCTCGTTGGGAAAACGACATACTCGGCAGAAAAAATTGTCAAGATACTCAGAGTGACAAACAGGCAGCTAAGTACATGATGGGTATAGTTGAGCCAATTTATTTTCATTGGAAAACCTCCTTTTGATGATGATTGTTTGGATACGGTTGATGGTGTAAACACCACACTTTCACACCTTTATTATAAGTCTTTAAAAGTAAAAAGCAAGCGTTTACAATCATATTTACTCAGCCTGTCAATCTTTTTCATTACTCTGAATTATCAGATATTTTCAAGCTTTCTGGTACTTCTTTTTCTTTCAAAAAATAGATTTTTTCGGTATAATAGTCAAAGATAGTCAATGTTAGAGAAGACTTGAATGCTTATTTTTAGATATAACAGATAGAAAGGTATATCATGGGCATCAAAAATACCTCGGATAGTATAGAAGAATATATCAAAACAATTTTGGCGCAGGCGGGCATGGTCGAGTTGAAGCGCAGTGAGTTAGCCGATGTTTTTCAGGTGGTTCCGAGTCAGATCAATTATGTGATTAAGACACGCTTTACGGAGAGCCGGGGCTATATCGTTGAAAGCAAGCGCGGCGGCGGTGGCTATATCAGGATTGGTAAGATTGAATTTTCCGATCAGCACCAAATGCTGTCTGATTTGTTGACCAATGTCGGTGAGTCGCTCAGCCAGCCAGTTTTTTCAGATGTTTTGCAGCTGCTCTTTGATGAAAAAATTATTGGCCAGCGTGAGGGAGATCTGCTCCTAGCGAGTGCCAGCGATGCTGTCTTGGGGGCAGAGGCTCCGAGGATTCGAGCCAGAATGTTACGGAAAATTTTGCAGCAATTAGATAGAAAAGGAAATTAAGAATATGAATTATTCAAAAGCTTTAGTAGAAAGCTTAGAGGCGGCTCAACTTTTAGCCGGTCATTTTGCTACTGATTATTTAGAATCGTGGCAGGTGCTGATGGCTTTGGCTAATAATCCCTACAGCGTGGCAGGCTCGGCTCTAAATGAATTCCCTATTGAAGTGGATAAACTGGAAGAAGCAGCCTTTGACATTACTGGAAAAGAGTACCAAAAAAAGGGTGGTTTTGACTTATTGCCTTTCTCTCACCGTTTGGAGGAGCTCTTTGCTCAAGCAGGGCAGATTGCAGAAGCCGTCCATGCTAAAAGCCTAGGCACAGAGCACCTGCTCCTAGCCATGCTATTTGATCGTGGGACCTTGGCAGCTCGTGTGCTAGAAGCTGCAGGTTTCGACTATGATGATAAGAGTTCAGCCCCTCGATTTAGTGATTTGCGAAAGGTTTTAGAGCAGCGTGCTGGCTGGGGCAGAGAGGAAATCAAGTCTATTCGCTCACTAAATAAAAACACGGCCTCTGCCAAGCAAACCATGGCGAATATGATGGGCATGCCTCCTTCAACCAGCGGTGGTCTGGAAGACTATACTCGGGATTTGACAGAACTGGCTCGGGCTGGTCGTCTGGAACCAGTTATCGGGCGGGATGAAGAAATTTCTCGGATGCTTCAGATCCTCAGCCGCAAGACAAAGAATAATCCAGTGTTAGTCGGTGATGCGGGGGTCGGTAAAACGGCTCTGGCACTAGGCTTGGCTCAACGCGTAGCAGCTGGTCAGGTTCCAGCTGAACTTGCCAAGATGCGCGTTTTGGAACTAGACTTGATGAATGTCGTTGCTGGGACTCGTTTCCGCGGAGACTTTGAAGAGCGGATGAACAATATCATCAATGACATCGAAGAAGACGGCCATGTCATCCTCTTTATCGATGAGCTGCATACCATCATGGGCTCTGGCAGCGGGATTGATTCGACCTTGGATGCGGCCAATATCCTGAAACCTGCTCTGGCTCGGGGAACCTTGCGGACAGTTGGTGCTACGACGCAGGAAGAGTATCAGAAACATATCGAAAAAGATGCAGCCCTTTCTAGGCGTTTTGCCAAGGTCACTATTGAAGAGCCTACTGTGGCCGATAGTATTGCTATTCTGCAGGGCTTGAGAAAGAGCTATGAGGATCACCATAAGGTGCAGATTAGTGATCAGGCCATTGAAACAGCGGTCAAGTATGCTCATCGCTATCTGACCAGCAAGCATTTGCCAGACTCTGCCATTGACCTTTTGGATGAAGCTAGTGCAACGGTGCAGAATAAAGGACCGCAGAATTATAAACAGTCGGATTTGACGCCTGTGGATCAGGCTTTGATGGCTGGAAAGTTGAAAAAAGTCGGCCAGCTACTAGCAAAAGAGCAGGAACCAACTGTTTACAAGCTGAAAGTGGAAGCAGAGGATATCTTAGAGACTCTCAGTCGCTTGTCTGGTATTCCTGTGCAGAAATTAACTCAGACAGATGCCAAAAAATATCTCAACTTGGAAAAAGAACTACACAAGCGGGTTATCGGACAGGATGCAGCAGTTTCGGCTGTCAGCCGAGCTATTCGTCGCAATCAATCGGGCATTCGCACTGGTAAACGCCCCATTGGTTCCTTTATGTTCTTAGGACCGACGGGTGTCGGGAAGACAGAGTTGGCTAAGGCCTTGGCAGAAGTTCTCTTTGATGATGAATCAGCCCTGATTCGCTTCGACATGAGTGAATATATGGAGAAATTCGCAGCCAGTCGTCTCAACGGGGCGCCTCCGGGCTATGTAGGTTATGAGGAAGGCGGCGAATTGACGGAGAAGGTTCGCAACCGTCCATATTCTGTTCTTCTCTTTGACGAGGTAGAAAAGGCTCATCCAGATATTTTCAATGTCCTCTTGCAGGTCTTGGATGATGGTCAGCTGACCGATAGCAAGGGCCGCAAGGTGGACTTCTCCAATACCATCATTATCATGACCAGCAATCTGGGGGCAACGGCCCTGCGGGATGATAAGACGGTTGGTTTTGGGGCGCGGGATATCCGCTTTGATCAGGCTAATATGGAAAAACGGATTCTGGAAGAATTGAAAAAGACCTACCGGCCTGAATTTATCAACCGGATTGACGAAAAGGTGGTCTTCCACAGTCTGTCTGCTGAGGATATGCAGGAAGTGGTCAAGATTATGGTGCAACCGTTGATCAGGAGTCTGGCAGAGCAAGGCATCGTGCTTAAATTTCAAGCTAGTGCCCTGAAATTGCTGGCTCAGGAAGGCTACGATCCAGAAATGGGAGCGCGGCCGCTGCGCCGTACCCTGCAGACGCAGGTAGAGGACAAGCTGTCTGAGTTGCTCCTGACTGGAGATTTAGCAGCTGGTCAAATGCTTAAAGTTGGCGTCAAAGGCGGTCAACTCAAATTTGAAATGGCTTAGGGAGGATGTGTGCAATGGAAATTCGTGTGATGACAGAAAAGGATTATGCCTCTGTTTACCAGCTGTGGCTCTCTTGCGCTGGTATGGGGCTCAATAACTTAGATGACTCTGAAGAAGGGATTGCCCGCTTTTTGAAGCGCAATCCTGAGACCTGTCTGGTTGCCTTGGAAGGGGAGAGCTTTATAGGTGCTATTCTAGTTGGCACAGATGGACGTAGAGCGTACATTTATCATACAGCTGTCCATCCATATTTTCGTAGAAAAGGAGTAGGCAGAGCTCTGGTCGAACAGGCCTTGTCAGCAGTGAAAAGACTTGGTATCCATAAAGTATCGCTGGTCGTTTTTGAAAGAAATGAACTGGGCAACCGTTTTTGGCAGGAGCTGGGATTTTCAGTTAGAAATGATCTGCTTTACCGAGATCAAGGACTAACGGAGATGATTCGACAGGATACGTAAAAAGCTGATTTACTTAGCATTCTTGCTAGGCTAGTCAGAACCGTGTTATCCTACTGAAGAATATCGTTTAGAAAGGCAGAAACTGTGTCTCTTCGTTATCTTGCTCGAATCGCTCTTCTAGCAGCCGTCTGCGTCGTGCTTCGCTATTCCTTTGCTGGCCTGCCCAATATCAAGCCGATTACAGCGCTTTATTTTCTCTTGGTGGATTTTGAGGACTTAAAGGGCTCGCTTCTGGTCATGTCTATCAGTATCTTTGTATCTTCATTTCTCTTTGGAATGGGACCATGGGTACTTTTCCAGATTTTATCCTTTGCGGTGGTCATTTGTCTATGGTATCTGCTGTATCGGCGACTAGGCTTGTTTGGCCAGAGTATGTTGGCCTTGCTTTTAGCCTTTAGCTATGGTCTTGTGATTGATGGTATCACAGCCTTGCTTTATCAAATGCCTTGGTGGACCTATGTGGCAGCGGGAGTGGGCTTCAATCTAGCCCACGCCTGGTCCACGATGCTCTTCTATCCTATTTTGTATTTTATTTTAAGGAGACTTTATCATGAAAAAAATCTTTAGCTTACTTACGCTTGCCTTTGCTCTCTTCTTAGTGGGTTGTAGCAATAGCCAAACAAAAACGGATACTAGCTCTAGTTCGGCTGCTTCTTCCGTCAAAAAGGAACTGAAAATTAGCATCAGTATTGCACCAGAAGGTCAGGAGAAGAGCGAAAAAACGGTGGCTGTTGCAGAAGGAAAGACAGCGATGGATGCTTTGAAGAAAGCCTATAAGGTCGAAGAAAAAGATGGTTTTATCACTTCGATTGACGGTCATGCTCAGGATGAAACGAAAGGACTCTACTGGATGTTTAAGGTCAACGGAGAAATGGCACCTAAGGGCGCCAATCAAATCACGCTCAAGGATGGAGACAAGATAGAATTCTACCAAGAAGTCTATCAGCAATAATCTTGTAGAATAAGAATCTGATGTTTAAGGCATTAGGTTCTTTTTTTGTGCCCTTGATACAGTTTTAAAGTATTTGAAAAATATTTTTATATATTTTTATAAAAAACTATTGACAAAAGAAAAATATAGTTTATAATAAAATCATAGAAAGAATAAATTATAAAAAACAATAAAAAGGTGAAATTATGAAAAAACAAATTGCAATCGTCTTTGGAACCTTTGCTCCCTTGCATCAGGGGCATATCGATTTGATACAGAAGGCTAAGCGTTCTTACGACAAGGTGCGCGTGGTGGTTTCTGGTTATCAGGGAGACCGTGGAGAGGAAGTAGGCCTATCTTTGCAGAAGCGCTTCCGCTATACGCGGGAGACTTTCGCAGATGATGAACTGACTCAGGTTTATAAACTAGACGAAACTTCTTTCCCTCGCTATCCTCTGGGTTGGGATCAGTGGTTGCCCGCTTTATTGGACTTGGTGGACTATGATGCAGAAGGCGAGGAACTGATTTTCTTTGTCGGAGAGGCAGATTATCAGACCGAGTTAGAAAAGCGTGGCTTCAAAACTTCTTTGCAGGAGCGGCAGTTTGGGATTTCAGCTACGATGATTCGGGAAAATCCTAGCCTTTATTGGAAATATATCGCCCAACCTTTCCGCCGTCACTTTACCAAGAAAGTGCTGATTATGGGTAGCGCCAGCAATGGTAAAACGACCTTGGCCAAGGATTTGGCTCGCTTTTATGATGCTCCGGTTAGTCTGGAATATGCTCGAGAATATCAGATTCAAAATAACGTGCGAGACGATGAGCTGACACCTAAGGACTACTATTATTTGCTCTTGGGACAATATGCTCAGACTTCCCGCTTGATTGACAGCAACGCAAACCGTGGTCTGGTCGTGGCCGATACAAATTCGCTAGTAACCAAGGCCTACTATGACTACTATCTGAAAGAAAGTCCCGTTCAAGACGAGGAGACAGATACCTTTGACAATCTCTTTGCCAGCATTTTAGCCAAGGAAAAATGGGATTTGATTCTCTTTGCTGAGCCGATCGGAGCCTATGTCAACGATGGCTTTCGCGATATGAGTATGGCAGACGAGGCTATCCGTAGTGATTTTTCTAGTTATTTGAAAAGGCTAAAAGAGGAGTGTTTAGCTCATATTCCGACGGTCTATCTGGCTAACAGTTATTTGGACAATTATCAGGCGGCTAAAGAAGCGATCGACATGATTTATCAAGCAGATTAAAAAAGAAAGTGGTAAAATAGAATGGTAGTAAAAAATCAAAAACTCTCACCTGCAGCTCTCTCCGCAGGACTAAAACAAAAATCTCAAACCTTTGCTCGGAATTTTCAGAATGTCTGTGCAGCAGCTAAAGAACAGGGCTTTAGCGGTATTGCCAAATTGCTCTGGCAGGATTTATTTGGCGGGCGCAGCTTGTCGCAGTGGCTCTACTTGATTGCTCTTTCCAGTCTGCCCTTCATTCTGGAGTTCACCAGTGGGCAGGAGCAGCATGACTGGTTGGGACTCTTTGCTTCCTGGACAGGCATCGTTTGCGTTATTCTAGTGGCCGAGGGGCGGGCCAGCAATTACCTCTTTGGAGCTGTTAATTCGGCGATTTATCTCATTTTGTCCTTCCAGGCTAGCTTTTATGGAGAAGTGCTGACTACGGTTTACTTCTTTATCATGCAGCCGATTGGCCTTTATACTTGGCTGTCCAACCGAGTCAATGAACAAGATAAGACAGAGCCGTCTCATTTTGAAGCTAAGAAGTTAGACTGGCGTGGCTGGCTTAAATATTTGGCCTTGACGGCTTTGATTTGGATTGGTATGGGCTTTGCTTATAAGAGCATTCACAGTCACCGGCCTTTCCGCGATAGTGTGACAGATGCGACCAATGGCATCGGCCAGCTTCTCATGACGGGTCTCTACCGCGAGCAGTGGATTTTCTGGATTGCGACCAATCTCTTCAGTATCTATCTCTGGTGGGGTAGCAACCTTCACATACAGGCCATGTACTGGGTCTATACCCTCAATAGTATCGTTGGATGGTATCAGTGGACCAAGGCGGTGAAGAAAGCTTAGACTAAGATTTGAGATTTTTTGATAGAAAAAATAGCTTAGGAAAGGAAGAAACTCATGACCAAACAGGATATCCCAGCGGGAATGTCGGAAAAAGAGTACTATGAAACCATGGCGGATGAGTCCGCCTTTTTGGCATGGTACAAGACACAGGATTTGCCCAAGTATGAGACACCTAGCGTAACAGCAGATATGGTAGCCTACTGTTTCGTGGAAGGTCAGATAAAACTCTTGGTCATCAAGCGCAAGGCTCACCCTTATCAAAATAAATATGCTTTAGTCGGAGGTTTTGTAGACAAGCATGAGGATGCCTATCAGGCCTGCATTCGGGAAGTAAAGGAAGAGGTAGGGCTGGAGATACCGCTGGAAAAGGTGGAACAGCTGATGACGGTTTCCACTCCAGGACGTGATCCGCGAGGTTGGGTCATCACCATTGCCCATCTGGTTTATCTGCCGGCCATAGCAGTAGACCAAGTGCAAGCTGGGGATGATGCCAAGGAAGTCACCTTTCTTGATGTTGACTTTAAGACCAGGAGTTTTAGAGACGGTGAGCGAATCCTGACAGCAGAGGACTTTGCCTTTGACCACTACCAAATTCTGCTGGAATCTATCAAGCGGATTCAGGGGCGACTGGACTGGAATCCAACTTTTCTCCATCTGCTGGAATCACCGTTTACCGTCTATGAAGGAACCGAGCTGGTCAATCTTATCTCGCCTAGACGACCTATCGTCAGCAATAATTTTCTAGTTAAATTTGGAGAATACTTGGAGGAGGCTGGCGTTAAGCGCGTGCCAAAGAAGAAACCAAGAAAAGTTTATAAACTGAAGACAGAAAAATCGGATTAAAAGAAAATTGATGATATAGTTTACTTGCAGGACAAAAATGTTCTGCTTTTTTTATTTTTATTACGAATATAAAAGTAGCTACATATCTGCTGAGGAAGAGAGGAGGCCTAAGTTCTGGATGTTATTTGCTTCAAAATTTTTTGAAAAATTCCATTTATCTAGTTGACATACTTTATTACGAGTGTTACAATAATATTACAAAAAGATTTCCGAATGTTACAAAGGAGAAGAAAAGATGAAAACTAAGACTTATACAAAATTGATGGCTGCTACTGTTCTAGCTTCTAGCTTGCTTTTAGGGGCTTGTGGTCACAAAGAAGAAACAAAGCCTAGTGCAAGTTCTAGCAAGACGGTTCAAGCTTCTTCTAGCTCTAAAGTTGCCTCATCTAGTAAGGCTAGCAGCGCTCCAAAAGCCAGCAGCAATGCTTCTTCAAATAAAACAGTAGGGCAAGCAGAACAAGTACAGAAAGCTGTGGAATCTGTTCAACCTTCACAAAACCAAACACAACAAGGGGTGGATCAGCAAGTTCAAGCTCAACAAAATACACAGGCTCAACCAAGCCAATCTCAACAAGCTCCTAGTCAACAAACTACGCCGACTCAACCAACTAAACCAAATCAAGCGACTCAGCCAGCCCAACCGAGTCAACCAGCTCAAAATCCAGCCACTGATCGTCAGCTTCAAAACAAGCAGGCAGAAACAAATGCTCGCTATAAAGGCGTTTTGAATATGGTGGATGGAGATTTCTCTGCAGCTGCTGGCAGTTGGACAGATGCAGGAGGTAGTACAGTGACTGTTTCAGCAGGCGGACAATTTAGCGTCAAGTCAGCGAATGGAACTGTCAATACTTACCATGTTGCTTCATATGCCTATACTTTGGATGATGGTTGCTATACAGCTCAGCTGGGTTCTGCTGAGCCATCTGCTCCTAGATTGGGCATCCAAATCACTACTGGCGCTGACGGTAAAGTAGCTAGTGTTCAATTAATCAAATAAGAAAAAAGAAATAAAAAAGGAGGCACCTTTGTAAATGCTTCCTTTTTTATTTCTTTAATGTTGGAGTTGCAAGAGTTCCTCGATCTCTGCCAATGTGTTGGCCTGTGAAATGGCACCGCGAAGTTTAGCTGCACCAGATGTTCCACGAAGGTAGTGAGGAGCGAGTCCGCGGAATTCACGAACGGCTATGTTTTCTCCTTTGAGGTTAATCAAGCGTTTGAGGTGTTCGTAGGCGATTTTCATCTTGTCCTCAAAAGTCAAATCAGGGAGGATTTCTCCTGTTTCAAAGTAGTGGTTGATTTGGTTAAAGAGATAAGGATTTCCCATAGCTGCACGACCAATCATGACAGCATCAGCACCGACCTCTTCAATACGTTGTTTAGCTTCTTGCACGCTGCGGATATCACCGTTGGCAATGAAAGGAATCTTTGTCAGGGCTTGGGCTACGTCGTGCAAGGTCTCAAGGTCTGCATGACCAGTATACATTTGCTCACGGGTGCGGCCGTGCATAGCCAGGGCGGAGACTCCGGCGGCTTCGGCTGCCAGAGCATTTTCTACAGCCAGTGAGCTGTCGGACCAACCTGTCCGCATCTTGACTGTCAGAGGAATATCTAGAACGGACTGAACCTTGTTGATAATTTTATAGATTTTCTCAGGATCCTTGAGCCACATAGCGCCAGCTTCGTTTTTGACGATTTTGTTGACTGGGCAGCCCATGTTGATATCGACGATATCTGTCTTGGTATTTTCTTGAATAAATTCCGCTGCGCGGGCTAAGCTGTCTTCATCACTACCGAAAAGCTGGATAGAAACGGGATTTTCGCCTTCATCGATGTGAAGCATATGAAGAGTTTTCTCGTTGTTATACTGGATGCCCTTGTCAGAGACCATTTCCATCACGACCAGGCCTGCTCCCAGCTCTTTGGCAATGGTTCGGAAAGCAGAGTTGGTTACGCCAGCCATAGGCGCCAGAACCGTACGGTTGGGAATTTCAACATTTCCAATCATAAAAGGTGTATTAAGATTTGTCACGAATCAGTTCCTCCAAGTCATTTTGGTCAAAGTGATAGGCTGTCTGGCAGAATTGGCAGATGATTTCAGCTCCGTGGTCTTGATCATGCATCTCCTCTAAGTCAGCCTTTGGCAGGGTAGCCAGGGCATTCATGAAGCGCTCTTTGCTGCAATCACACTGGAAACGAATTTCCTCTTCAGACAGGCGTTTGTAGGGTTCGTCTCCATAGATGGCAGCCAGCAGTGCTTCGATATGGTCATCGGATTCTAGCAGTTTTGAGATAGCAGGCATTTCTTGGATCCGCTTCTCAAAGCGAGCAATATCAGCTTCCTTGGCACCAGGCAGGACTTGAACCAAGAAACCACCAGCAACCTTGACTTTATCATGCTCATCCAAGAGAACATTGAGGCCAACGGCAGAAGGAGTCTGCTGGCTCTCAGTCAGATAGAAGGCTAGGTCTTCGCCGATTTCACCAGAGATGAGTGGTGTCATAGAATTGTAGGGATTGCCAGTGCCGTAGTCTGTGATAACCAAAAATTGACCAGAGCCGACAAAGGGGCCGACCAGAACTTCGCCAGTGGCTGTCTTTTTAATATCGACACCGGGATTTTGCACATAGCCTTTGACATTACCCTCGGTATCTGCCACTGTGATGATGGCGCCTAGCGAGTTGCTACCAAGAACTTTGACGGTGATCTTAGTCTGGCCCTTTTCATTAGCCGCCAAAATCTGGCTGGCAATCAGTGTGCGGCCGAGTGCCACAGTAGAGCTTGCTTGAGTTTGATGTTTTTCTTGAGCGGTCCGAACCGTCTCTGTGCTATCCAGCACATAAGCTCGGAAAGAACCATTTTCTGAGATAGTTTTAATAATTTTGTCCATACCTTTTATTTTAACATAAAAATAAAAACAAACGTAGCCTTTGTGCTTGTTTTGTCAAAGATTTCTTCTTTACATTGTGCTAGAATCAAGTCAAACAAAAAGGAGAAGATGATTAATCAGAATTTAGAGGCGATCTAGCAGTGGCGGATGCGTTTGATTTGACAAATGTAACATATTTAGTTACAATTAAATCATAAATTACGAATGGAATCAAAAAGGAGAGCTTATGATTGAAATTACTTATCTAGATGCAGCTAAGTCAGAACGGAAGATAACTTTCGAGTCTTATGAGGAGTTTGAACTATCCCAGCAAGCCTGCCTGATCGGGGTGGCGGATTATCATCCAGTTAAAAAGTTAGTTTATAATGGTCATGATTTGGACTACCATGGGACTTATGGAGATGTGTACTTTTTCCTGATGAAACAGGATTTGAGCCAATATAACTAAAAAGGAGAACTACAATGGCAAAAGCAATTACAGATGCAACATTTGAGCAAGAAACAAAAGACGGTTTGGTCTTGGTAGACTTCTGGGCAACTTGGTGTGGTCCATGTCGTATGCAAGGACCGATCTTGGATAAATTGTCTGAAGAGCTTTCAGAAGATGTCTTGAAAATCGTCAAAATGGATGTTGATGAAAATCCAAACACAGCCCGTACTTTTGGGATCATGTCTATCCCAACCCTTCTCTTCAAGAAAGACGGACAAGTGGTCAAGCAAGTCGCTGGTGTTCACACAGCAGAACAAATCAAGGCCATTGTTGCGGAATTGAGTTAAAAGCAAAGTACTCCCATTCAAAAGGGAGTGCTTTTTTGTTTGCATAGAAAAAGCCCTGTTCCTCAAACTGAGGACAGGACTCTTTTTCGTTTCTTATTCTTCTGTTCCAAGGAAGTTTTTAGCAACAAGAGCTGCAAGAACACCACCTACGATTGGTGCAAGAATGAAAATCCATACTTGTTGAAGAGCAGCACCACCTACCAAGACAGCAGGCGCTAAGCTACGAGCTGGGTTCACTGAAAGTCCAGTGATGTTCAATCCCACAAGGATCATAGCTGTCAATGACAAACCAATCACCAAACCAGCAATCGCACCATTTCCCTTGCTTTCTGAAGTCACGGTCATGATCACTAAAACAAACAAGAAAGTTGCGATGATTTCAAACAGGAAACCACCAAAGACAGTTACACCGTTTGCCAAGGCATTTTCACCAAGACTAGCAGTTGACATGCCTGAGTTTGCCAAGAGGAAGAAGATCGCGCCTGACGCAAGGAAAGCTCCAACCACTTGTCCAAGGATGTAGTTGACAAGGTCTTTTGATGATAAGCGTTTGTTTACAAACATAGCGATTGAAACAGCTGGGTTCAGGTGAGCGCCTGAAACAGTTCCGATTGAGAAAGCTGCTACCACGATTGCCAAGCCAAATGCCAAAGCAATTCCTAGGTGTCCAAGACCTTCAACACCATTTCCAAAAACAACAGCTCCTGTTCCGATGAACACAAGCATGAATGTACCGATTAATTCAGCAACAAATTTTTTCATTTTCTATCTCCTTTTTAAAAAAATCTATGTATTAGTCTATCAAAACAAACAGGTGGATTCAAGAAAAGTGCTCTGAACATATATTTTGGCTGGAATATCCTTTGTTTATTACAGGAAAAATAGAGTAAATGGTCTATCTCCCAGTTTTTTTGTTGGAAAATATAGTTTTTAGGTTATAATAGGAAGAAGGTAAATTACAAGGTATAGAAAGGTCGCTGTTTATGCTTGAGTCATTATCGCAGTTTGGCTTTATTTTGATGGTTTTTACTCCGTTTATTGCGGTGCCAATTTTCTGTTTCTTTGTGGGCTGGATGATTCCTAGGTCGCAAATAACGGAAAAAAGCATCATGGCTGTATTAAGCTTTGTCCTTTTTTGCTTGGTTTTGATTTCATATTATGCTCCTCAACTGTTGGGAATGTTTTTTTGGGGTCTTATCTGGTTCTTTATTGGCCTCCTACGTGCTAAAAATTATAGTAAGTCACAGTTCTGGATAAGGTGGCTTATATTTAGCGTCTGTTTTACAATCTATATTTTGGTTTATCTATATTTCTTTAAACTTTTTTAAAAATTTAGCTTCAAATTTCATTTTAGGAACAGATTTATTGAATCATGTAAAAACAGACTGAGACAAAAATGTCTCAGTCTTGTTTTTTTACTCCCCCAACTCCTCACTGTAAGCAATAATCTGATCAACTGTATCGGACAAGAACTGGATGGTGTCGCGCAGTGGTTTGTCTGTCGAAATATCTGCTCCAATAATCATTGCTGACTCAAGAGGAGTCTTGCTGCCGCCAGATTTGAGCAGTTCAAGCCAGTCACGGGCACCATTTTCGTCATTTTTCAGATGTAGGTAGCCGGCGGTAGAGATGACCAGACCAGCTGAGTAAGTATAGCTGTAAAGTCCCATGTAGTAGTGGGCTTGACGCATCCAAGTCAGGGCAGCATCGTCATCAATCTCAACGGCATCGCCCCAGAAGTCCGTCAAGACTTCTTTCATGATAGCGTTGAGTTTGCTTGCGCCGAAGGTTCCGCCTTCTTCAATCAAAGTATAGACCTTGCGTTGGAAGGCAGCTTCCAGCAAGTGAGTAATGAAGTTGTGGAAGTAGGTATCCGTCAGACGGTGAGCCAGAGCAAAGCGTTTCTGGCGAGGGTTGTCAAACTGGCGCTCCAGATAATCACTGAGCAGGAGCTCATTAAAGGTAGACGGTGCTTCCACATAGTAGGTAGACATGTGGGCGTTGAAATAGCTTTGGTGATTGTCAGAGAAGATAAACTGACCAGAGTGGCCAATTTCGTGAATCAGAGTATAGACATCACTCATACGTCCAGTCCAGCTCATGAGGACATAAGGGTGAATCCGATAAGGATCAGCAGCATAGCCTCCAGAGTCCTTTCCGGCATTGGCCGCAAAGTCGACCCAGCGTTCTTCCTTATAGCGGGCAACTTCTTGACAATACTCTTGTCCGAGTGGCTCGACTGACTTCATGACGAGGTCGTAGGCATCGTCAATGGTGACTTCGGGATTGAGCTCGCTGTCCAAGTCCAGCTTCCAGTCGGCAAAGGTCATTTTTTCAAGTCCGTTTACCTTGGCGACATGCTTGAGGTATTTCTGAGCTACTGGTGCAAATTCGCTCATAATCAAGTCAATCTGCCGGTCAAACATAGAGCGATCAACTTCTTGCTCAGCTAGCAAGTAGTCAAAGACAGAGTCATAGCCCTTCATGTCAGCCAGTAATTTTTCAGACTTAACCTGAGCCAGATAGGCAGCAGCGGCAGTATTTTGATGTTGACGAAGTCCTTCTGAGAAAGAGCGGAAAGCTTTTTCGCGGATTTCTGCATTTTCATGGTTTTGATAGAAATTCTCATAAGTGACAAAGCTGTTTTTGTAAACTTTACCGTCTACTTCAAAGTCAGCCATAGCAAAGTCGCCAGCCCGCATCTTGGTGTAAATATCCTGTGGACTGTAAAAGACTTCACCTAGGTTGGTCAAGGCTTTTTCGACATCCGCTCCCAGATAGTGGGCTTTTTTGATTTTAGCTTGGCGAATAGCTGAGGTCAAATGGGGCTCTTGACCTAGTTTTTCTAAGACAGCTTCATCTGCACCGACCAGGGCGTCGTCAAAGAAGCTGAGTGCGACATTGGCCTCGGTCTCAAACTCCATAGCTGCTTGGGCAATCTGCGCAAAGTTCTCGTCGCCAAAGTCAGTGGTCTGTGGCATAAAACCGTAGTTACCGATGTGGCTGATTTGGATATAAATCTGCTCTAGTTCAGCAAAAGCCCGCTCAAAATCTTCGAAAGTGCTGAGCTTGCCTTGGTAATCACGGACGAATTTCTGGATGTCCTCTTTAGCCTTTTCGATGGCCCGGAGGAAGTCCTCTTGGTCTTGGTAAAGGGCCGTTAGGTCCCAGAGTTCATTTTCCGGGAATTCAGAACGATGTTTTTGTTCCATAGTCTACTCCTTTTGATTAAATAACTATATTCAGTATAGCAAAAATTCCTTCAGAATGCCTTGCTTATAGGAAAAAATTAGGGAAATATGATTTCAGCAGCCTGCTTAGAAAAAAGAAAAATGGATTTTCAGTACTTTTATAGAAAAAAGCTATTTCCATCCTTTTTCTTTTGGCTGAAATTGTGGTAAAATAGGGTCTGTACGTGCTTGATACAAAGATGAGGATATAAGAAGCTACTAAGACTATGAAATTAAAGTCAAAGTGCTAACAGAACACGTCCTATGGGTTGCTTAAGGGCGTAGTATCTTGATCTTTGTAGCCAACACGTATGAAAAAATTGAGCATGTGCTCGGCAAGGAGTCTTTATGACAAAACAAGTTTTTAAAACCGTTTTTGCAGGTCGTGAGCTGGTAGTTGAAACCGGTCAGGTTGCAAAGCAGGCAAATGGCAGCGCCGTTGTTCGATATGGAGAAAGTACCGTTTTAACTGCGGCAACCATGTCCAAAAAGATGGCTACTGGTGACTTTTTCCCGTTGCAGGTCAACTATGAGGAAAAAATGTATGCGGCTGGGAAATATCCTGGTGGCTTTAACAAACGTGAAGGCCGTCCATCAACAGATGCGACTTTGACTGCCCGCTTGATTGACCGTCCGATTCGTCCTATGTTTGCAGAAGGTTTCCGCAATGAAGTTCAGGTTATCAATACTGTTCTTTCTTATGATGAAGATGCTTCGCCTCAAATGGCTGCTATGTTTGGTAGCTCTCTGGCTCTTTCTATCTCAGATATTCCTTTTAATGGCCCTATCGCAGGAGTTCAGGTCGGCTATGTAGATGGTGAATTTATCATCAACCCTAGCAAGGAACAAAAAGAAGTTTCACTTTTGGAACTGACAGTGGCTGGTACCAAAGATGCTATCAACATGGTAGAATCCGGAGCCAAGGAACTTTCTGAAGACATCATGCTGGAAGCTCTTCTCAAAGGGCACGAAGCGGTCAAAGAATTGATTGCCTTCCAGGAAGAAATTGTCGCAGCAGTCGGCAAGGAAAAAGCAGAAGTAGAATTACTGCATGTTGATGAGGAGCTGCAGGCAGAGATTGTCGCAGCCTATAACAGCGACTTGCAAAAGGCTGTTCAGGTAGAAGAAAAGTTGGCGCGTGAAGCAGCAACTCAGGCTGTCAAAGACCAAGTCACAGCAGTCTACGAAGAAAAATATGCGGACCACGAAGAATTTGACCGTATCATGCGTGATGTGGCTGAAATCTTGGAGCAAATGGAGCATGCGGAAGTGCGTCGTTTGATTACCGAAGATAAGGTCCGTCCTGACGGTCGTAAGGTTGATGAAATCCGTCCGCTGGATGCGGAAGTGGATTACCTGCCGCGCGTGCATGGTTCTGGTCTCTTTACTCGTGGGCAAACCCAAGCCTTGTCTGTTCTGACTCTGGCACCAATGGGCGAAACGCAAATCGTGGACGGCTTGGATCCGGAATACAAGAAACGCTTCATGCACCACTATAATTTCCCGCAATATTCTGTCGGGGAAACAGGTCGTTACGGTGCGCCAGGTCGTCGTGAAATCGGACACGGTGCTCTTGGGGAACGTGCCTTGGAGCAAGTCTTGCCTAGCTTGGAAGAATTTCCTTACGCTATCCGTTTGGTAGCAGAAGTCTTGGAATCAAACGGTTCTTCCTCACAGGCCTCTATCTGTGCGGGTACGTTGGCTCTGATGGCCGGTGGTGTGCCGATTAAGGCACCGGTTGCCGGAATTGCCATGGGCTTGATTTCAGATGGCAGCAACTATACGGTTCTGACGGACATTCAAGGTTTGGAAGACCATTTTGGTGATATGGACTTTAAGGTGGCTGGTACACGTGACGGGATTACCGCTCTCCAAATGGATATCAAGATTGAAGGAATTACAGCGGAAATCCTGACAGAAGCTCTTGCTCAGGCTAAGAAAGCCCGCTTTGAAATCCTGGACTTGATTGAAGCGACTATTCCAGCTCCACGTCCTGAGTTGGCTCCAACTGCTCCGAAAATCGATACCATCAAGATTGATGTGGACAAGATCAAGATTGTCATCGGTAAGGGTGGCGAAACTATCGACAAGATCATCGCTGAGACCGGCGTTAAGATTGACATTGATGAAGAGGGGAATGTATCGATCTACTCTAGCGATCAATCGGCTATTAACCGTGCCAAAGAAATCATTGCTGGTTTGGTTCGTGAAGCTAAAGTGGATGAAGTTTACCATGCCAAGGTTGTTCGGATTGAGAAATTCGGTGCCTTTGTCAACCTCTTTGACAAGACCGATGCCCTCGTTCACATCTCTGAAATGGCTTGGACTCGAACCAACAATGTCGAAGACTTGGTACAAATTGGTGATTTTGTCGATGTTAAGGTCATTAAAATTGACGAAAAAGGCCGTGTAGATGCCTCTATGAAAGCTCTCTTGCCACGTCCGCCTAAGCCTGACAAGCCAAAGAGAGACCACGATAAACATCAGGAAAAAGGGCATTTTCATAAGAAACATGAAGAAGCCCCTAAAGCTAAATCAGAAGAATAATGAAAAGGGAGTGATCAGGCTCAATTACCTTACAAAGTTTCTTTGTGTAGGGCCTGCTCCCTTATTTTACCTAATGAAAGGAGAAGAAGATGGGCTGGTGGAAAGAAGCCATTGAGATTGTAAAAGAAAATGATCCGGCTGCTCGTACTTCGCTGGAAGTCATCCTGACTTATCCAGGTGTCAAGGCCTTGGCAGCCCACCGTCTTTCTCATTTCCTCTGGAAGAGAGGTTTTAAGCTACTGGCACGCATGCACAGCCAATTTTGGCGCTTCTGGACTCAGATTGAGATTCATCCAGGTGCTCAGATTGAGTCAGGTGTTTTCATTGACCATGGTGGTGGATTGGTTATCGGTGAAACGGCCATCGTGGAAAAGGGTGCGCTTCTGTATCACGGCGTGACCTTAGGCGGTACTGGTAAGGATACAGGGAAACGACATCCGACTGTGCGTCGGGGTGCCTTGGTCTCTGCTCATGCTCAAGTCATTGGCCCAGTTGAAATTGGTGAAAATGCCAAAGTTGGAGCTGGAGCAGTTGTTGTGGCCGATGTGCCTAGTGATGTAACCGTAGTTGGTATCCCGGCTAAGATCGTGCGTGTTCATGGTCAGAAAGATGAGCCAACCATCCACGAGGTGGAAGAACAGCGAGAATATTATCTGGACAAGCTGGAGCATGCCCGCGAAGCCAGCCACCATTCGTCGGAGCTCTAAGAAAGACTTGTTTTGAACAGTAACAAGACATCTTACGGAGGTCTTGTCAAGGAATGCTTTAGCAAACTGTAACCCAATAGAAAAGATGAAAGAGGCTTTGCTGAAGTCCTAAAGAAAGAGAAGTTATGTTATTATAGGAATTCGAAGATGTAGCTGGGGTTATTGAGCCAACAGATAGGCAGATTATGGACAAGGGTGAGGTTTGTGAAACTATCATCCTGTCCTTTAATGGCGAAATTCTGAAACGTTTGATTGAGTCAGAAAAAGTCTATCAAGGAGGCTATTTAAAAAATCTTAACGGTCAATTCCCTTGGTATGTATATAATTATGATGGAAATCAAGTTGCGGTCATGACTGCGCTTATTGGAGCTCCATCAGTGATTGGCCAACTGGAGGAGTTGGCGGCCAGAGGCTTCAAGAATTTCATCATTCTAGGTTCCTGTGGCGTTTTGGACCGCTCAATTGAGGCGGATAAGATTATCCTGCCGGCTGCGGCATTGCGAGATGAAGGCACTAGCCATCACTATGCCCCACCGGGTGACGAAATCTCCTATGATGAATCCCTGTTGATAAAGCTGGAATCCATCTTTGACAAGCACGATATTGAGCATATCCGCACCAAGTCGTGGACGACTGATGCCTTTTATCGGGAAACGCCTGATAAGGTCAAGCGTCGCTTGGCTGCCGGTGCCCAAGTGGTGGACATGGAAGCTTCAGCTATCATGGCTTGGAGCCAATTTCGCAAGACCAAGGTCTATCAATTCTTCTACACAGCTGACTATGTGGATCATCATAACCGAATCTGGGATGCCCGCCATGAAGAGCGGACAGCTGATGCCATGACTTTTTTCACTATCGCTTTGACAATAGCAAAGGAACTAGAAAGGTAACTACAAGAATGGCAGTATATTTTTACGGCTGTATCACCATGGATGGCTACTTGGCAGACAGCCAGCACAGGATAGACTGGCTGCATCAGCTTGGTTCTGTAGAGGATACAGGCTATGATGACTTTTACAGGCAAATGGATATCACCATCATGGGCAAGCGGACCTTTGAGGAAATCCAAGATTTGCAAGATGTAGAAAGTTTTTATCAAGCTACGAAAAACTATGTCTTTACGCATGATAGGCACCTGCCTGTCAGCAATTACCAGCCAGTAGCTGGGGATGTGGTGGACTTTGTTCACCAGATTGACAAAGGCAAAAATGTCTTTGTGATTGGTGGTAATTCCTTGGTAGGACCGCTCTTGGATGCGGATCTTTTCGACCACCTCATTATTCAGATAGCGCCCCTTATCCTAGGAAAGGGGGTACCCCTCTTTACCCAAGAGGAAGGGCAGCGCTTTTACCAACTGGATAGCCTCAGACAATTTGGCCCTTTTGCAGAGCTGGTTTTCAGCCGAAAAAGTCAGAAATAGAGAAGGGAGTGGACCGCATGATTAAAATTTACGACACCATGACCCGCAGCCTACGTGAATTTGTGCCCATTGAAGAGGGCAAGGTTCGCATGTATGTCTGCGGTCCGACGGTTTATAACTATATCCATGTCGGCAATGCCCGCTCAACAGTAGCTTTTGACACAGTTCGTCGCTATTTTGAGTATCGGGGGTTTGAGGTCAACTATATTTCCAATTTTACAGATGTAGATGATAAGATTATCCATCGCGCCAAGGAAGAAGGCATCACACCAAAAGAAGTGGCTGATAAGTATATCGCAGCTTTTCGTGAGGATGTCTCAGCTCTGGGTGTAAAACCTGCGACTCGTCATCCGCGGGTGGTGGAGTTTATGGCTGACATCATCCGCTTTGTGCAGGACTTGGTGGACAAAGGCTACGCCTATGAGTCAGAGGGCGATGTCTACTTCCGCGTCGAAAAGTCTCGTGATTATGCCAAATTAGCCAACAAAACTTTGGCAGACTTGGAGTTGGGTGCTTCTGGTCGGACAGATGAGGAGACTGCTCGTAAGGAAAATCCGGTGGATTTTGCTCTCTGGAAGGCGGCCAAGCCAGGCGAGATTTTCTGGGACAGTCCTTGGGGAGCAGGCCGTCCGGGCTGGCACATCGAGTGCTCGGTCATGTCAACGGAGATTTTGGGTGATACCATTGATATCCACGGTGGAGGAGCAGACCTAGAGTTTCCTCACCATACCAATGAAATCGCCCAGTCGGAGGCCAAGACTGGCCAGACTTTTGCCAACTACTGGATGCACAATGGCTTTGTTAACATCGACGACGTCAAGATGTCCAAATCTCTAGGTAATTTTATCACTGTTCATGATGCCCTCAAGACCATTGATGGTCAGGTGCTGCGTTTTTTCTTTGCGACCCAGCATTACCGCAAGCCGATTAATTTCACAGAAAAAGCTGTTCATGATGCAGCAACCAATCTCAAGTATTTGAAAAATACCTATGGGCAGCCTTTCACTGGTCAGGCAGACTCTGCTCAGCTTCAGAGTTTTCTGGACAAGTTCACCGCTGCTATGGACGAAGATTTCAATGCTGCTAACGGTATCACGGTTGTCTTCGAGTTAGCCAAGTGGATCAACTCTGGCAATTACACCGCTGAAGTTAAGGCAGCCTTTGCCAAGCTCTTAGAAGTTTTTGGTATCGTCTTTGTAGAAGAAGTCCTGGATGCGGACATTGAGCGCTTGATTGAGGAACGCCAAATGGCGCGTACTAATCGGGACTTTGCGACTGCGGATCGTATTCGGGATGAATTGGCCGCTCAGGGCATCAAGCTTTTGGATACTAAGGACGGAGTGAGGTGGACATGTGACTGATGTCAACCTGATTAACGGCATTGCCCTCGCCTTTGAGGGAGATGCTGTCTACTCCATGTATATCCGGCGGCACCTGATTTTTCAGGGTCTGACCAAGCCCAATCAGCTGCACAGGGAAGCGACTAAGTACGTTTCTGCCAAGGCTCAGGCTAATCTCATCTCTCTCATGATAGAAGAAGGGATTCTGACGGAGAAGGAAGAGGATATCTACAAGCGCGGCCGCAATGCCAACAGCCACACCAAGGCTAAGAATACAGATATCGTCACCTATCGGATGTCTACCGGCTTTGAGGCAGTCATGGGTTACCTGCATATGACCGAAGCTATTGAGCGACTGGAAGAGCTGATTGACTGGTGTATTCGGAAGATAGAGGCTTCGTTTTGATTCACTACTATCTTATTTATTATGAGATAGAATTCTTTTACTAACAACCACTAGGATTTAAGAAATTTATATATCAAAGACGAGTTTTACATAAAGCTCGTTTTTTGATGCTCCTATATAAACAAGCATGTTGTCTACAGAAAAACTGGAAAATTTTATAGAAGATTGAGTTTGAAACTTTAAATGTATTATTGGATAAAAAGTAGGAGATCGAAATTTATTTTCAGAAAAGTATTGACATGTTTTCTGAAAAGGAGTAGAATGGCTCATGTTTTAAAGGAGGAACTTATGTTTGCCAAGTTAAAAGGCTTTTTTATTGGACGTCCATTAAAATCTGGAAAAGAGGGCGAAGATGGCCATTTACTAACCAAGATGCAAGCCTTGGCCATGCTCTCCAGTGACGCTTTATCTTCGATTGCTTATGGACCAGAGCAGGTTGTTTTGGTCTTGACTTCTGTTTCTGTTGGTGCCATTTGGTGGTCGCTTCCCATAGGAATTGTTGTATTGATTCTATTAGCGAGTTTAACGATTTCCTATCGTCAGGTTATTCATGCTTATCCTCAAGGAGGAGGAGCTTATATGGTGACGACAGAAAACCTCTCTCCTACGGCAGGTTTAATCGCTGGTGGAAGCTTGCTGGTAGATTACATGTTGACAGTAGCCGTTTCGGTCGCTTCTGGAGCGGACGCAATTACCTCTGCGATTCCCGTCTTACATCCTTACAATCTACATATTTCCATTTTCTTAGTTCTTTTGTTGATGCTAATGAATCTCCGAGGATTAAAAGAATCGGCCACTTCCTTGATGATTCCTGTCTATCTTTTTATTGTAAGCACCTTGCTATTGATTGGTTTCGGTTTTTTGCAAATCCTGACAGGAAATCTAGACTATCACGCAACTGCGCGGATTGGTAGTCCGATTGCTGGAGTCAGTTTAATCTTGCTGCTTCGTGCCTTCACCAGTGGCTCTGCTTCCTTGACAGGAGTGGAAGCTATTTCCAATTCGGTTCCCTTTTTCAAGAAACCAAAAGCTCATAATGCCGCAGCTACCCTATCGATTATGGCTTTAATTCTAGGTATCATGTTTGCGGGTATTACCTTCTTGAATTATTGGATCGGCATCGTGCCTGTCAAAGGTGTAACGACTCTGGCTCAGATGGCGCAAGCGATTTTAGGAACTTCTCCCCTTGGTCGTATCTTGTTCTATGTTTTCCAATTGTCAACTGCTTTGATTTTAGCAGTGGCAGCCAATACAGGCTTTTCAGCCTTTCCCATGCTTTCCTACAATATGGCTAAGAACAAATACATGCCACATATGTACATGGAAAAAGGAGATCGGCTCAGCTATTCTAATGGCATTTTCACTTTGGCTTTTGGTGCCATTGCTCTTTTGTTTATCTTTAAGGGAAATACAGAACGCTTGATTCCCCTGTACACGATTGGTGTATTCGTACCCTTTGCTCTCTCCCAGACTGGTATGGTTGTCCATTGGAAGAAAAAATATGGAAATAATTTCTTGAAGCATTCGATTGCGAATATCCTTGGTGCGATCATTTGTTACGGGATTGTCCTTATCTTACTCTTGTTCCGTCTTCAAGATATTTGGCCTTTCTTTCCTATTATCATCGTCTTGACTTGGCTGTTCTTGTCTATCAAGCAGCACTATAATAGAGTCGCTAAACAGTTGAGATTGCATGACCACATTGAGCGTCAGAACTACACTGGTAATACAGTAATTGTCCTAGTCGGGAATGTTACCCGAGTCAGTGTAGGAGCGATGAGCTATGCTCGCAGTATCGGAGATGAAGTCGTAGCAATGCACGTTTCAACAGCAGAAACTGCTGAAAAAGATGCTGAAGTCGCCGAGGAATTTGCTGACTACTTCCCAGATATTCGCTTTGAGACAGTTACGACTAGCTATCGCAATATCATCAGTCCGACAGTTCAGTATGTGATTAAAGTAGCCAAGCGAGCCAAAAAAGAAGGAAGAACAGTGACAGTCCTAGTACCTCAGTTCATACCTAAAAAGAGATGGCAAAATGTCTTGCATAACCAGATGAGTTTAAAATTAAAATACTATTTGAAATGGTATGAGGATGTCGTGGTCGCAAGTTATTCATATCACTTAAAAGAATGAGCGAATGCCTTTACTGAATGAGAAAAAGGAGTTGAAGATTTTTCAACTCCTTTTATTATTTATTGGAAATAGCATAAAGTTAATTTGTCTGTACTTTTTGGTAATTTTGATAAAATTCTACCTTGATCTTAATAAAAGTCTCCAAGTCTCGTAAAAGTTGCAGAAGTGTAGCGCGGGTTTCAAATTCTTGCCGAGTCTTAGGAAGCGGGCGTTCGCGAAAGACAGCCAAGCAGGTTTCGATTTCTTCAACTAGTTCGTGAGCAGGATTTTCTTGACTAAGTTGCTGGGCTGTCTTGGAGAAAAGACGTGCTAAAATCAAGCTCTCGCTGGCTGCCAATTGGCAATTGTTGATATTTCCTGCCATATCTTCTAAAATGCGATTCTGCGCCTGCCGCATTTCAAAATAGTGAATGTGGTAGTTGGTCTGATGAAAGAGATGGTTGGAATGGTCCAGATAGACCAGTGCTAAGGCTTCTTGAAGGATAGTATCCAGTTCCTTGATTAGAGTTGCATCGTTTCGACCGTCTCCAGCTTTTAAGAAATATTCAAAACGTAGTAGAATTTTTTTCAGTTGCTCTTCAACTTGAATATGATAGTTTTCAATATCTTGTTGGTTCGAAGCCATATATAGATTAGCTAGGAGAGCGAATCCCGTTCCAATGAGGAAGACCGCCATTTCATTGGCTAAAAGAGACCAAGAAACAGAATGGGCTAGCAGCAGATGGGTAACCAAAACTGTACTAGGGGTGATACCTATTTCCCAGCCAAAGAGATAAGCTAAGGGGACGTATAGCAGGATATAAATCCCTAAGCTCCAAAGGTTAAATCCTAGAAGGATGAAAGATAAGCTCCCGATGGCTAGTGCTAAAATAGTAGACAAGAGGCGGTTGCGGGCTAGTTTGATAGTGCTTCTGCGGGTGTCAGAAACACTGAGGATAGCAATAATACCGGCTGATATAGCATTGCTTAAACCTAAAAAAGCAGCTAGAGCCGCAGCAAGACATGTTGCAAGAGCTAGTTTGATGGTACGTTGGAGGAGAGGCATAAGCTTCTTTCTATTTCATAAAGTTTTATCTATTATATCACATGATTAGTCGTAGACATGTGAGAACAAATATGTCAATGTATAAATTGAAGGAAGACGCTGTTTTATAGATGCTCAAAAAGATAGTAGGAAGGCTAGGGGGTGAAAAGTCGGATGGCCTAGGTGAAATTTTTTTGACTAGACGGCAAATTTATCGTACAATAGAAAGTAGCGAAAAAATGCCTGGCTAAATGCCTGTGTAATCTTAAGGAGAATAACTTTGGAATTAGAAGTATTTGCAGGACAAGAAAAAAGTGAGCTTTCGATGATTGAGGTAGCACGTGCCATCTTAGAATTGCGCGGGCGTGACCATGAAATGTATTTCGATGAGCTTGTCAATGAAATTCAAAATTATCTGGAAAAATCAAATAGCGAGATCCGAGAAGCGCTGCCTCTATTTTATACAGAGCTGAATGTAGATGGCAGCTTCATTCCACTTGGTGACAATAAATGGGGTCTTCGTTCTTGGTATGCGATTGACGAAGTCGATGAAGAAATCATCGCTTTGGAAGAAACGGACGAGGAAGACGAGCCTAAGAAACGCAAGAAAAAACGTGTTAATGCCTTTATGGACGGCGACGAAGATGCAATTGATTACAGCGATGATGATCCTGAAGATGAGGACTCTTATGAAGAGGATCCAGCTCTTTCATACGATGAAGACAATCCAGATGATGAAAAGAGTGAGGTTGAAGCCTACGATGCTGAAATCAATGAAATAGCTCCAGATGACCTCGGCGAAGAAGTTGAGTTAAATGAAGAAGACGATGAATATTCCGACGATGATCAGGATGTTGAAGACGAAGAATAATATCCAGAAAACAACTGCTTTTTGAAGCAGTTGTTTTTGCGTTCTAACATGTCTTAAAAAGTCTCTGAGATGTCATAAATATTTTCGTTGATTACCAGTTGGGGGATAAAATAGACAGGATAGGGACAGGAGGCCTGAGGGAAGAGTTTTTCTTGTAGAATCATATTATCAAAGAAAAAGGAGATAACATGAACTTCAAGGAACGCTATGAGAAAGTGCAGTGGATCGTCTGGCGCTGTGCACGAGATTATTATGTACATTTATGGGAGAGTAGTGACTGGGAACAAGAGGGTATGCTGGTTTATCACCAGCTGGAAGAAAGTCATCCAGATATCAGTCAAGATGAAGGCCGCCTCTATCGTTACTTCAAGACAAAATTTCGGAATCAT
>NZ_RJPN01000006.1:0-107214 GCF_003944225.1 Streptococcus cristatus | reverse complement strand
CTATTATAATTGCTGTGATATTATTATTGCCCTGTGTTTTAAGACTATTTTCAAAACTGATTGAAATTATTATTGAAAAATTTGGTAGTTATTCAATCGGTTTAGGGGTAAGAAATTTAGGTTTTAGCAAATATGCATGTTCCAATGTCATATTAGTTACTGTTACACTTACGATTGTACTAAGTATTTTTATGCTATCAAATAGTTTAACCAAACTATTAAATGGGTCGACAAGCTATTTTAATGGAGAGATTCGTATTACAGGACTTTCTGATAAGGCTACAAAATATGACTTTTTAAAAGAAAATGAATATGTAGGGTCTATAGAACCAAGCTATTCTTTATCTGATTCTATAAAGATTAAAAATGATAATAAATCTATAGTTATTGTAGGCTTGGAAGAAGAAAAAAATGGAATTATCAACGTTTCTGGAAGATTAATAACTGATTTAAGAGATGATGAAGTGCTGGTAGATGAGTATTATGCGACTCGATTTGGTATTGCTTTAGGGGACAAGATAACATTGAATAATGCTGATTTTAAAAAAAATCAGCTTGAACTTAAAGTTGTTGGATTTGTTAATAGTGCCAGTTTTTCTACAACTAGAAATATACTAGTTGTTTCAACCAGTAACTTTATTAATAATATTAGTAGTATACCATCAGTCCTTAATGTAACAATAACATCAAGTGATGTTGATTTAGCGAAGGAATCTATTCAACATGATCTATCTCAATATGATGTGACAATCCAAACCGTACACCAATTTTTACAAATACAACAAGATAATATTAGTGGAATTGTTAACATGGTATGGTTGATTTTGCTTTTATCTATCTTACTAGCAGTTGTTGGTGTTGTTAACAATACCTTCTTGGGTTTTATACAAAGAAAACAAGAGTATGCGGTTCTTTTATCAACGTCAATGTCTAAAGCTCAAGTTAAACTTATGTTATTTAGTGAGGTAATGTTTACAGTACTGCTAAGTTGTATTTTTGCAGTTAGTATTACTCCATGGGTTACGATAGTTTTAACAGACTTACTTTATTCAATAGGTATTTGTGTGGACATAAGTATAGATTTAAGGTATATGTTTGTAGTTTCTTTGATCGTCTTTCTTGCATTATTATCTACTTTAGTTGTTCCACTTGTAAATTTAAATAAAATGAAACTTATAGATGAACTTAAGCGTGACTAGTTATATTACAAAATTGAAGGAATTAATATGAAATCGGAAAAAATTATTGAAGTTATAGGACTAAAAAAGTCATTTAGAAATAGATTTAACACTACTAATATTTTAAACGGGATAAATTTTACAGTAGATAAAGGTGAGTTTGTTTCAATAATGGGAGCATCTGGTTGTGGTAAAAGTACATTGTTATATCTATTAGGCGGCCTAGATACTCCGAGTGAGGGAATTGTTTCAGTAATGGGGAATAATTTGTCACTTATGAGTGATAAAAATATGAGTAAAATTAGAAATAAAGAAATTGGTTTTGTTTTTCAATTCTATAATTTGGTTCAAAATCTAACTGTAGAGGAGAACATTCTACTTCCTCTCAAAATGATGAAGAATAAAGACCGTTCTGAGTTTAATGAGATTGTGGAAATAATGGGCATTAGAAATATTTTAAAAAAATATCCTAATCAACTTTCCGGTGGCCAACAACAGCGAGTTGCAATTGCAAGAGCAGTTATAACAAAACCAAATGTAATTTTAGCAGATGAACCGACAGGAAATCTTGATAGTAGTAATGGTGAAGCTGTTATGGAATTGTTTAAAAAGATTAATCAATGCAAGAATATAACAATCATTCAAGTGACTCATGATGAAGATAAAGCAGAGTACGGTGATCGTTTGATACGATTAAAAGATGGAAGAGTCGTAGAAGATACTCAATTGTAATACTATTATTATAATTTTTTGAGCAAGTTAAGGGGAAATTATGAGTAGACAGACAATAAATAATAATATTGAGGCGTTTTATGGCTAACACCGATGCAAAAAGGCTTACTATATCATAATTTATATGATAAGAACACAAGGGAGTATATATTGCAAATTCAGATGAAAGTTGGAACTAAATTAAGTGAAAACTTCACTGAGAAAGCACTTCATCTTTTAATGCTCCGCTATGAAGTGCTAAGGTCTAGCTTTGCCGAAAAAACAACAGTTCCTTTACAAATTGTCAGAAAAAAATTCGAGACTGATTATTTGTTTGAAGATTATGTTAACCAAGATTTCGATAAAATAATAATTACTAACTCTGGTTATTCAGGATGATATTGAACTATCTAGGTTAAAAGAAGAAGTTCGTAAGGAAGTTGCAATCTTTGTAGACTATCACAAAAAAATAAGTCAAGTAAAGATTTTTGAAGAGTATAAAGAAGTAGCTGATGATTTTATGAGTAAGTCAAAACTGACTGAAAAATGTGACGAATTAAGGACTTATTTAACCAAGTATATAACAGAAACTACATTTAGGCTAGTTTCTCCTGAGAGAATGGCTGAGAAGATACTAAAACAAACAAAAGGGGGCAACTGAAGATTAGATTTGAAACTTTTAATAGAAATTGGAGAAAACTTAGACAATGTATACTTGTCCTACAAAAACTACACAAATAATTTAAGAAAAAGATTTAGTTCTGTATTGGACAGGACACTGGTTTGTTCCTCTGTATAGTACTTTCTCGTTAGTTTGCTCACTTCAAGTTACCCATTATTCCATAGATGATAGTTATGAACTATGACCATATAAGTTAATTTCCCATTAAAAACACCCCAATCGTTAGATTTTATGTCTAACTTTTGGGGTGTGCTTTTTTATTACAATCTGTTTTATGTATCAATACAATTTCAAATCACGAGGGTCAACTGGGAAGGTTGGGTTGTATGGATTGTGACGTAGTTTGAAGTGTTTGACATCTTCAATTGTCTGAGTTCCAGATAACTGCATGACTGTCTTCAATTCTGCATTCAAGTGTTCAAAGACTTGACGCACACCGACGCTACCACCAAGGGCTAATCCATAAATGACAGGTCGTCCAATGGCTACCAAGTCTGCTCCTGATGCCAAGGCCTTAAAGACGTGTTGGCCACGGCGAATACCAGAGTCAAAGACAATCGGTACCCGTTTATCAACTGCTTCAGCAACTTCTTGAAGCGAGTCAAAGGCGGCTGGCCCACCGTCGATTTGGCGGCCACCGTGGTTGGTTACCCAGATTCCAGAAGCACCTGCGGCAAGTGAACGTTCAACGTCTTCACGGCATTGAGGGCCTTTGACATACACAGGGAGCCCTGAGTATTCAGCGATAAACTCGACATCTCGTGGAGATAGGCGTTGTTTAGCTGATTTGTAGACAAAGTCCATGGACTTACCAGCACCTTCTGGCAAGTACTCTTCAACGATAGGCATGCCAACTGGGAAAACAAAACCATTGCGCTTGTCAACTTCACGATTGCCCCCTACAGTCGCATCCGCAGTTAAGACAATGGCTGTGTAGCCTTCTGCCTTGACACGATCCATGATATGGCGGTTAATCCCATCATCTTTACTGAAGTAAAATTGGAACCAGTGCGGTGTTCCTTGGAGGGCTTCCGTAATTTCTGGAAGATCAACTGTGGAATAGGAGCTGGTCGTATACAGAGAGCCAAACTCGTGTACACCACGCGCAGTAGCCACTTCCCCTTGCTCATTTGCTAATTTATGGGCTGCAACAGGCGCCATGATAATCGGTGAAGACAGTTTTTCTCCAGCAAACTCAATCTCAGTGCTTGGATTTTCTACATCACAGAGTGTATGAGGAACAATGAGTTTATGGTTAAAGGCTCGAATGTTCTCGCGCAAAGTGAAAGTGTCCTCAGCACCACTTGCAATATAGCCAAAAGCAGCTTTGGGAATGACTTGCTGCGCCATGGGCTCCAGATCATAGGTGTTAATAAAATCCACAGGGCCCTCAGCATTGCTTGTTTTGTATGACATAAAATGTCCTCCTTGATAAACGTAAACGTTTACTTTTTTGATTTACAGGAACATCTTAACTCTTTTTCATGTCATTTTCAAAAATTTTGTCTGGAAGTTTCAGATTGCAATAGAGACGATAAATATTTTTTATCATTGTGATAGAAAATACATATTATCCAAACATGTCTTTTAGTGCTACAATAGCTGTATTATTCCTAGATGGGAGGTTCTCTTTTGGATTGGTCCATTGTTGAACAATATCTACCATTATATCAAAAGGCATTTTTTCTAACCCTGCATATCGCAATTTGGGGCATTTTGGGAGCTTTTCTAGTTGGTTTACTTGTTAGTATCATCCGGCATTATCGTATCCCTGTTTTGACACAGCTAGCCACAGCTTATATTGAATTGTCGCGAAATACGCCCCTTTTGATTCAACTCTTTTTTCTCTACTTCGGGCTTCCTCGGATTGGGATTGTCCTTTCCTCAGAGGTCTGCGCCACCCTTGGTCTCATCTTTTTAGGAGGCTCCTATATGGCAGAATCCTTCCGAAGCGGGCTAGAAGCAGTTAGTCAAACCCAGCATGAGATTGGCTTAGCGATCGGTCTGACACCCGTTCAGGTTTTTCGCTACGTGGTATTGCCACAGGCCACAGCAGTGGCTCTGCCATCCTTCAGTGCCAATGTGATTTTCCTGATCAAGGAAACCTCTGTCTTCTCTGCGGTTGCTCTAGCCGACCTCATGTACGTTGCCAAGGACTTGATTGGGCTTTACTATGAGACAGATATTGCACTGGCTATGTTGGTAGTGGCTTATCTTATCATGCTCCTGCCTATATCATTGCTCTTCAGTTGGATAGAAAGGAGGCTCCGCCATGCAGGATTCGGGAATACAAGTACTCTTTCAGGGAAATAATCTCTTGCGGATCTTACAGGGATTGGGAGTCACGATTGGGATTTCCATCCTCTCTGTCCTCTTGTCTATGATTTTCGGTACGGTTATGGGAATCATCATGACCTCTCATTCTAGAGTCGTTCGTTTTTTAACACGTTTTTATCTAGAATTTATCCGCATCATGCCCCAGCTGGTGCTACTCTTCATTGTTTATTTCGGATTAGCCCGAAATTTTAATATCAACATTTCTGGAGAAACTTCTGCCGTTATCGTTTTTACCCTCTGGGGAACAGCTGAGATGGGAGATTTGGTTCGTGGAGCTATCACTTCCCTTCCCAAACATCAGTTTGAAAGCGGACAGGCGCTGGGCTTAACGAATTTCCAACTTTACTACCACATCATCATCCCGCAGGTCTTGAGAAGACTGCTTCCTCAGGCCATCAATCTCGTTACCCGGATGATTAAAACGACTTCTCTGGTTGTTTTGATTGGAGTCGTTGAAGTTACAAAGGTGGGACAGCAAATCATCGATAGCAATCGTTTGACCATTCCAACCGCATCCTTTTGGATTTATGGAACCATACTGGTCTTGTACTTCGCAGTTTGCTTCCCTATCTCTAAACTATCCACTCACTTAGAAAAACACTGGAGGAACTAAATGTCTGATACCATATTAGAAATCAAGGATCTAAAAAAATCCTTTGGAGACAATCCTATCCTCCAAGGACTTTCCCTAGAAATCAAGAAAGGGGAAGTAGTGGTTATTCTAGGACCATCTGGTTGTGGGAAAAGCACCCTCCTTCGCTGCCTCAATGGCTTAGAAACCATTCAGGGTGGAGATATTCTTCTGGATGGCCAGTCCATTATTGGAAACCAGAAAGACTTTCACTTGGTTCGTCAAAAGATTGGCATGGTCTTTCAAAGTTATGAACTCTTTCCCCATCTGGACGTTTTGCAGAACCTTATCTTAGGTCCTATCAAGGCACAGGGTCGAGATAAGAAAGAGGTGACGGAAGAAGCCCTGCAATTACTGGAACGTGTCGGACTGCTCGATAAAAAACACAGTTTCGCTCGCCAATTATCTGGTGGACAAAAGCAACGGGTTGCCATTGTTCGTGCCCTGCTCATGCATCCAGAAATTATCCTTTTTGACGAGGTGACGGCTTCGCTTGATCCAGAAATGGTGCGTGAGGTCCTCGAACTCATCAACGACCTAGCTCAAGAAGGTCGTACCATGATCTTGGTGACCCACGAAATGCAGTTTGCTCAAGCTATTGCAGATCGGATTATCTTCCTTGATCAAGGGAAGATTGCTGAAGAAGGAACGGCTCAGTCCTTCTTTACCAATCCACAAACCAAACGAGCACAAGAATTTTTAAACGTTTTTGACTTCAGCCAATTTGGCTCATATTTATAAAGGAGATTCTTATGAAACTACTCAAATCACTCTTAACTGTTTTGGCACTTGCCTTTGCCCTTATCTTTGTCACAGCTTGTAGCTCAGGCGGAAATGCTACTTCTTCATCTGGCAAAACTACTGCTAAAGCTCGCACTATTGAGGAAATCAAAAAAAGTGGTGAACTTCGAATTGCTGTATTTGGAGACAAGAAACCTTTTGGTTATGTAGACAACGACGGTTCTTACCAAGGTTATGACATCGAACTGGGAAATCAGCTGGCCAAAGACCTCGGTGTTAAGGTGAAATACGTTTCTGTTGATGCTGCCAACCGTGCGGAATACTTGATTTCTAACAAGGTGGACATCACCCTTGCCAACTTTACCGTCACAGACGAACGTAAGAAACAAGTTGACTTTGCCCTTCCATACATGAAGGTTTCACTGGGCGTTGTATCTCCTAAGAAAAGTCTCATCACAGATGTTAAACAGCTTGAAGGCAAGACCTTGATTGTTACCAAAGGAACCACCGCTGAAACATACTTTGAGAAAAATCATCCAGAAGTCAAACTTCAAAAATATGACCAATACAGTGATGCCTACCAAGCTCTTTTGGATGGACGTGGAGATGCCTTTTCAACTGACAATACCGAAGTATTAGCTTGGGCTCTTGAAAATAAAGGATATGAAGTAGGAATTACTTCACTTGGTGACCCAGATACCATCGCACCAGCAGTCCAAAAAGGAAACAAAGAGTTGCTTGATTTCATCAATAAAGACATTGAAAAATTGGGCAAGGAAAACTTCTTCCACAAAGCTTATGAAAAGACTCTTCACCCAACCTACGGTGATGCTGCAAAAGCAGATGATCTCGTCGTTGAAGGTGGAAAAGTAGAATAGAAGCGTTGGTTAAGTAGAAAAATTTACCTTAAAAAATGAACCGCATCTCAACAGTTAGACAGAAAGAGTCTGGCAGTTGAGGTGCGGTTCAAATTATGTTTGTTTGATTTGTTTTGATTTCTATAAGTAGAGCTCAGTTAGCTTGTGAGCTACACCGTCTTGGTCATTAGTGAGTTCAAGCTGTTGGTCAGCATAAGGCAGCAGGGTTTCGCTGGCATTCTTCATGGCATAGCCTGTTCCCGCAAATTCCAGCATTTCAGTATCATTGTGCTCGTCACCAAAAGCAATCAGGTCCTTGCGATCGACATTGAGGATGTTGAGCAGGTACTGGAGGGCGAAGGCTTTGTTAACACCTTTAGGGCCGCACTCAAGGATATTGAGAGGACCGCCCCAGGTATTGATAGAGAGTTCGTGCTGGTAAAAGGCATTCATCTCTTCAGCCAGAGCATATTTGTCCGTAGCATGGGTTTGCAGCAGGATAGCATTTGGATTTTTGGTGACTAGCTGGGCCTGAAATTGATTTTCTGGCTTAAAATTATCAATGCCAAAGAGCTTGGGATCTGCGATTCCTTCGTTTGTATTGGTGATGTAGAATTTCTTGCGGTATTCACCAGCGATGAAATCGGCTTCGATTTCTTCTTTTCGTTGGACCATATCCAGCAAGAAAGACTTGTCTACGGTCAAGGATTGTTCAAATTCCCACTTTTGCTCAGGGATATGGGTCAAAGATCCGTTGAAGTTTATCATGGGGGTATTCAGCTCTAATTCCTTATAGAAGTCCAGAGCCATGCGGTAAGGGCGGCCAGTAGTGATGATGACCTTGTGTCCTTTAGCCGATATTTTTTTGATGGTTTCTTTGGTAAAATCAGACAGCTTACTCTCAGAATTGAGCAAGGTTCCGTCCAAATCTACAGCAATAATTTTTTTTGTCATTCTTTTTCCTCGTACAGTCTCGCTAAGTATCGTAAAGACTATTATAACAGAATTAAGAATAAATGCCACAAGTTGTGGTATAATGTTTCCTCAATAGCTAAGACGAAAGATGTCTGCTGATAGTCTATGAGCGAAGAGAGTTAAAGTAAAGGGGAGGATCTTGTATGCGTAAACCAATTTTAATTCACATTTTTTTCCTACTAATTGCATTTGTTGTGTATATTCAGGGGATCACGGCTCAAGGACCAGATTTGATCTGGAATATGATTTTGGCCTTGATTGCCTATGATGCTGCCATCTTGACGACGATGTTTAAGAAGCAGAAGTGGCTTTATCCGCTCTTGCTGGTAGTTTGGCTGGCCTTTTATCCTAATACTTTTTATATGCTGACAGACTTGGTGCACATGACTTGGGTGGGAGATACCCTGTGGAACCCTGTCAGCCTGCGTCTATTTATGGCTTTCGTGCCGAGCATTTTATTTGGCGTTTATTGCGGGATTGAAAGCTGGAATATTTTGCGTGAGCGCTGGAAGTTGGCCTGGTGGTTGGATATGCTTGTGGTTGCAGTGCTGTCTTATCTGTCGAGTCTAGCCATTTATATCGGTCGTTATGATCGCCTCAATTCTTGGGATCTGGTGACGCGGCCCCAGCTAGTTGTCCAAAAATTACTGGAGACCTTTCAGAAGGATCGTCTGTTATTTATCCTTGGATTTACCTTTATCCAAATCATGACTTTGCTCTTTTTAAGCAGAGAAAATAAAAAATAAGACACTTTAAAGTATTTTTTGGAGCAATGGACTTGAAAAAGTGAATGTTTTTGAGTATAATCATAGTATTGTTCGTAAATAACGAATAAGCAGCACTGTTTTAAAGAAGGAGTTCTCTTTTATACAGTTGCCATAAAACAATTTAGGAGATTATCTATAATGGATAAATTATTTAAACTCAAAGAGCACGGTACGGATGTTCGTACGGAAGTTCTCGCTGGGTTAACAACTTTCTTTGCTATGAGCTACATCCTCTTTGTCAATCCAGCCATGCTGTCGCAAACGGGTATGCCAGCTCAAGGTGTCTTTCTGGCTACGATCATTGGTTCCGTTGCTGGAACGCTCATGATGGCCTTTTATGCCAACCTCCCTTACGCACAGGCGCCAGGTATGGGGCTCAATGCCTTCTTTACTTTCACGGTTGTCTTTAGTTTGGGCTACACTTGGCAAGAAGCTTTGGGTATGGTCTTCATCTGTGGTCTGATCTCGCTCTTCATTACCCTGACCAAGATTCGGAAGGCTATTATTGAGTCTATTCCATCAGCACTTCGTTCAGCTATTTCGGCAGGTATCGGTGTCTTTCTAGCTTATGTAGGGATTAAAAATGCTGGACTTTTGAAGTTTTCAATCGATCCAGGCAACTATGTAGTAGCCGGTAAGGGAGCTGACCAAGCCAAAGCTGCTATTACAGCAAACTCAGCTGCAACTCCGGGATTAGTTGATTTTAATAATCCAGCAGTTTTACTCGCTTTACTTGGTCTAGCGATTACAGTTTTCTTTGTAATCAAGGGCATCAAAGGTGGCATTATCTTGTCTATCTTTACAACAACAGTCGTAGCGATTGCTGTTGGCTTGGTAAACCTGTCTGCGATTGACTTCGGTCAGCACAATCTGTCAACAGCTCTGAAAGAACTTGGACAAGTGTTCGGGGTTGCGGTTGGTCCAGAAGGCTTGGGAGCTCTCTTTGCTGATACGGCGCGCCTGCCTCAGACATTTATGGCTATCCTAGCCTTCTCTCTGACCGATATCTTTGATACCATTGGTACCTTGATCGGAACTGGTGAAAAAGTAGGGATCGTCGCAAGCTCTGGTGAAAACCATGAGTCAGAAGGTTTGGACAAGGCTTTGTACTCAGACTTGATCGGTACGACTATTGGCGCAATCGCCGGAACATCTAACGTTACTACTTACGTGGAGTCAGCAGCTGGTATCGGAGCTGGTGGACGGACAGGTTTGACAGCCTTGGTTGTAGCAGTCTGCTTTGCAGTATCTAGCTTCTTTAGTCCACTTTTGGCCATCGTTCCAACAGCAGCAACTGCACCAATCTTGATTGTCGTTGGGATCATGATGCTTGGCAGTCTGAAAAATATCCAGTGGGATGATATGGCAGAAGCTGTCCCAGCTTTCTTTACATCTATCTTCATGGGCTTCACTTACAGTATCACGAACGGGATTGCAGCAGGCTTTATCATGTATGCTCTTGTGAAAGTCATCAAAGGTCAAGCTAAGGATGTGCATCCAATGATTTGGATTTTAAACTTGCTCTTCATCCTTAACTTTATCAGCCTAGCTTTATCTTAAGAACACTAAGAAGTTGGAATCTTCCAGCTTCTTTTTTTTAGGAAAAGTTTTTGGGAAATGTCCTAGTTATCTTTCAATATAGAAGTGAGTGACCTGCTTTGATTGGAGGATTTGGAGGGCTCATCTAATTTTTTTCAAACATTTTGCTCTCTCTATTAGAAAATTGAGCGCAAACGCAAATCTTCTGGTATAATAAAAGAATGTTTAGTCATAATGAGGAAGAATTAATCAACTGGGGCCAGCGTCTCGGCAGCTTGCTTCAGGAGCAAGATGTTTTGGTTTTGACAGGAGACTTGGGTGCGGGTAAGACGACCTTTACCAAGGGCTTGGCCCAAGGTCTGGGCATCAAGCAGATGATCAAAAGTCCGACCTATACCATTGTTCGCGAGTATGAAGGACGTTTGCCGCTTTATCATTTAGATGTCTATCGGATTGGTGAGGATCCGGACTCGATTGACTTGGATGATTTTCTCTTTGGTGAGGGAGTTACGGTCATCGAGTGGGGAGAATTGCTAGGTGAGAGTTTACCAGATGATTATCTGAAGCTGACTCTTCTAAAGAAAGAAGACGGCCGCGAGCTAGTCTTTGAAAGTCAAGGGCGCCGTTCTCAGGAACTACTGGAGGAATTGCTGCATGGCTGAGTTTGAATTGGTCTTGCGGGAGGCAGAGAAGGCAGATGCTGCTGACTTGATTCGCTTTTTAAATCAAGTCGGAGCCGAGTCAGACTACATGACCTTGGATGAGGCGGGGATTTTGATGGATGAAGATCAGATGGCTCAGTTCATTCAGCGCCAAGCTGAGTCGGATAATCAGCTTTATCTCTTGGCCTTACTTGATAATGAAATCGCTGGGATTGTCAGTATCACAGCGGATTTTCATGAGCGGATTCGCCACATTGGGCAAGTCTTTATCGTTGTCAAAAAAGCCTTTTGGGATCAAGGTCTCGGTCGTATCTTGCTAGAAGAAGCTGTGGACTGGGCAGAAAATGGAAGCAGTCTTCGCCGTTTGGAACTGACTGTTCAGGTCAGAAATGAGCGAGCTGTTCATCTCTATAAGGAATTAGGATTTGAAATCGAAGGCCTGCAAAAAAGAGGGGCCTATTTAAGAGAAGGGATATTTCTAGATGTTTACCTGATGGGAAAACTGATAGATTGATGAAATATGTTAAAAAAAATTGTACGAATGTTTTTGAGCCTGTTGCTTGTAACAGCTATTGGGGTAGGAGGCTATGCTTGGACTATTTACAATCAGTCAACGGACGCTTTGTCCCATACTTACAAGGGTTTTGGGAATGAGACGAACGTTATTGCGGAAACCAAGCCCTTGACGATTTTACTGATGGGGGTAGATACAGGAAGCGGCTCGCGGTCTGATACCTGGAAGGGAAATAGCGACTCCATGCTCCTTTTATCTGTCAATCCTCAGACTAAAAAGACGGTCATGATGAGTTTGGAGCGGGATATTCTGACTCAAATCGATGAAAATGGCGAAACGACAGAAGCCAAGCTAAATGCAGCCTATGCTTATGGCGGTGCAGAATTGGCTATTGCGACCATTGAGAAATTGATGAATATCCATATTGACCGTTATGTGATGATCAATATGCAAGGACTGGTTCAGCTAGTTGATGCAGTTGGCGGTATTGAAGTCAACAATACTTTTGATTTCCCTATTTCCATCGAAGAAAATGAACCGGAATATACTGCAACTGTCGAGCCAGGTAAGCATTTGATCAACGGAGACCAAGCTCTAGTTTATGCCCGCATGCGTTACCAGGATCCAGAGGGGGATTACGGTCGTCAGAAACGTCAGCGTGAGGTGATCCGAAAGGTCGTTGAGAAGGTGCTCAGTCTTAACAGTATTAGCCATTATCAAGCTATTTTGCGAGCAGTCAGCAAGAATATGCAGACCAATGTAGCGCTGGATGCGGGAAGTATCCCTCAGTTATTGGGCTACAAAGACGCCTTTAGAAGCATTCAGTCTGAACAGTTGCGTGGGGAAGATGCTACCTTGGCTGATGGCGGTAGCTATCAGTTGGTTACGTCTGAGCATTTGCTGGAAATGCAAAATTTGATTCGGAAAACGTTGGGATTGTCTTCTGTTAAGACTCTGAAAACCAATGCCGTACTGTATGAAGACTTGATGGGAGGCCGGAGCCTACGTGCTTCTAGTTCAGAGAGTTCAAGCTCAGTCCAGAATGATCGAGCTATTTATAGCCAACCTAGTGAGAGCACTTATGGTAGTAGCTATAGCAGTTATAGTAGTTATAGTAGTTATAGCAACTATAGTTCCTATACTCCTGAGCCTAGTGCTAGCAGTGAACCGCCAGCAAGTTCTGCGCCTGCATCTACGCCAGCTCCGACACCGTCAGCATCATCTGCCGATCATCCCACAACATCAGCATCTTCAGAATAAACAAATCGCCCAAGCTTACTAGCTTGAGCGATTTTTAATGCCCGTGGCCCTTATTTTGCGAGCCACTTCCAGAAGAAATCAATAATATAGGTCAGTCCGTAAGTGTAGATGATGAGGGTGATGGGTTTGCAGAGAACGATAATCAGCATATATTTTTTGAAGGTCATCTTGGTCAAGGCGGCTAGCATACAGAGGAAATCAGCAGGGCTGATAGGCCAAATCATCATAAAGATAAAGAAACGCTCAAAGCGATTGCCCTCATCCAGCCAGCCCACATACTTGTCATAGGTCCGCTTGCTGACGACGGACTGGACAAAGGCTGGTCCGTAGGTGCGAGCCAGATAGAAGATGATGGCGCAGCCGATGACGATGCCGACATAGTTGTAGATGGTGCCGACGATATGCCCGTAGATAAAGATGCCTGCAACAGAGGTCAAGGCACCAGGGATAATGGGCACGACCGTCTGCAAGATTTGCAGGAAGATAAACAGAGGTGGCCCCCAGACGCCTGCTTGTTTGATAAAGGCAGACAAGGTTTCCTTGGACTGGAGGATTCCTGCATAGTAAGCCCAGATACAAAAGGCCACTGTCCCCATAGCTCCGATGAAGGACGACCAGTTGATGATTTTTTGCAAAAAGGGAGAAACAGCTTTCATTTCTCTATCCTTGCTTGCCATAGGCACCTCCAAGAGAATTATTCTTATATCTACTATAGCATCTTTTGCCATTTTTGTAAGCTTTGAAGCTATAGGTGCTAAAAAGTAGGAAAGATGATATAATGATATGACTGGTGAGCAATAATCTATAAGCATTCAAAAATTAGAGAGAGTGCTTGTGCTCAAACTCAAAATTCTATAAGTTAGGAGAGTTATAGTGGAAGAATATTTAAACTTATATCATCAAAAAATGTGGGAGATTGCATATGAGAATCTCATAAGAACATTTTTCTATCCAACTACTATCATGTTGTTCGTATTAATTTTAATTTTTGGGTGCATTTTTTTGGGGAAAAATGGATTTTTCTATCCATATCTAGCTATTTCGTTTTGTTTCTTTTTGCTATAGCTGCGGAATATGTGAATAGCAATGATAAAATTATGAATCCAGATTCAGTTTATAACAAATTCATTCTTTACGATTCGATAGTTCCAGTAGAAAGTCGTTTCCAGATTGAGTATGTAGATGAGCAACCCTTATCTAGTGTTGATGGAGAACTTAAGAAAGAAGATGTTATACTGTTTGCACTATCTAATCCTAAATATCACGATGGTCTTTTTAGTGATACAGCATATTTGTTAACAGGTGACTATAGACGAGGGAAATCATTTTTAGTTACTTTAGTAGGCTACAAAGAGAAAGATGGTGAATGGCAATCTGTCGATATTCGTATCGCCCCAGGTGTTGAGGAGAAGGATTTTAAGAAATTTTCTAAAGTTCTTCACATAAAAAAAGATGAAGCAGAGGGTGCTATCGGCATTATTCTCGATCTTCAAAAATTATATGAAAAAAAGTTAGAGAGCGAAAAAAATAGATAGTGATCTTATGGCATGATTTTTGTTCCATTTTAAATGAAGCTTCCCGCTTGGGAAGCTGTTTTCATTTGTTTGGAAAATAGAAAAGGGAAAATCTCCCGATGGCTCTTGGAAGAAATGGGGTTATAGGTGCCAAAAAGCCTATTTTATGCTATAATAGTGAGAATACGATTTTTGGAGAGAGATGTGGCGATTGAAGATTACATGCCCGACTTTGCGGTTGAGGCGGTTTACGATTTGACAGTAGAGAGTTTGAAAAGACAGGGTATCAAAGCGGTTTTGGTGGATTTGGATAACACCTTGATTGCTTGGAATAATCCTGACGGAACCCCAGAGATGAAGAAGTGGCTCCATGATTTGCGGGATGCGGGCATTCGGATTATCGTGGTGTCCAATAATAACCAAAAACGGGTCAAGCGAGCTGTTGAAAAGTTCGACATTGACTATGTCTACTGGGCCATGAAACCTTTCACTTGGGGAATTGACCGAGCGCTCAAGCTTTTTCATTTTGAAAAAAATGAAGTGGTCATGGTGGGCGACCAGCTCATGACGGATATCCGGGCAGCGCATCGGGCCGGGATTCGTTCGATTTTGGTCAAACCGCTGGTCGAGCACGATTCTATCAAGACCCAGATCAATCGGGCGCGTGAACGCCGTGTGCTCAAGAAAATCACTGAAAAATACGGCCCAATTCAATACAAAAAAGGAATTTAAGCATGGAAGAACTTCTCTGTATCGGCTGCGGAGCCACTATTCAGACAGAAGACAAGAGCCAGCTAGGCTACACGCCTCAGTCAGCTCTAGAAAAAGGCTTGGAGACAGGCGAACTCTATTGCCAGCGCTGTTTTCGCTTGCGCCATTATAATGAAATCAGCGACGTCCAGCTGACGGATGATGACTTTCTGCGGCTTCTGCATGAGGTTGGAGATAGTGATGCCTTGGTCGTCAATGTTGTCGATATTTTTGACTTTAATGGATCTGTCATCCCTGGCTTGCCGCGCTTTGTCGCAGGAAATGATGTTCTCTTGGTCGGGAATAAAAAGGACATTCTGCCTAAGTCAGTCAAGGATGGTAAGGTGACCCAATGGCTGACGGAGCGGGCTCACGAAGAAGGCCTGCGTCCAGTTGATGTCATTCTGACTTCTGCTCAAAACAAGCAGGCGATTAAGGACTTGATTGACAAGATTGAGCACTGCCGCAAGGGACGTGATGTGTATGTGGTCGGCGTGACCAATGTCGGCAAGTCTACTTTGATTAACGCCATTATTCAGGAAATCACGGGCGATAAGGATGTCATTACGACTTCTCGCTTCCCGGGAACAACTCTGGATAAAATCGAGATTCCTTTGGCGGATGGCAGTCATATCTATGATACACCGGGTATCATCCATCGTCACCAGATGGCTCACTATCTTTCTGCTAAAAATCTCAAATACATCAGCCCCAAAAAGGAAATCAAGCCTAAAACCTACCAGCTCAATCCTGAGCAAACCCTCTTTTTGGGTGGTTTAGGTCGCTTTGACTTTGTGGCAGGTGACAAGCAGGGCTTCACGGCTTATTTTGACAATGAGCTCAAGCTCCACCGGACTAAGTTGGAAGGTGCTAGCGATTTTTATGACAAGCATGTCGGCAGTCTCTTGGTTCCGCCAGTTGGCAAGGAAAAGGAAGAATTTCCGGCCTTGGTCAAGCATGAATTTACCATCAAGGACAAGACAGATATTGTCTTCTCTGGTCTGGGCTGGATTCGCGTCAGTGGACCTGCCCGAGTAGCTGGTTGGGCGCCAGAGGGTGTGGCGGTTGTCACTCGGAAAGCTATTATATAATACTCAAGAAACCAAGGGGAATAAATCCCCTTAGAATAAGGAAGGAAAAGGTCATGAGCAGTGGGGAGACAAGCAGGTCCCAACTGGCTCAAGCCTTATAGAAGAACATGACACTAACATCAAAACAACGCGCCTTTCTCAACAGTCAGGCACATAGTCTCAAACCCATCATTCAGATTGGGAAAAATGGACTCAACGACCAAATCAAAACCAGCGTCCGTCAGGCACTGGACGCACGAGAACTGATTAAGGTTACGCTCTTGCAAAATACGGACGAAAATATCCATGAGGTCGCTGAGATTTTGGAAGAGGAAATCGGAGTGGATACGGTGCAGAAGATCGGTCGGATCTTGATTCTCTACAAGCAGTCCAGCAAGAAAGAAAATCGCAAACTCTCTGTCAAAGTCAAGCAAATTTAAGGAAAAATTTCTGTGGAGATGTCAGCCTATGGCTATTGAATTACTGACCCCCTTTACCAAGGTGGAATTAGAACCAGAAGTTAAAGATAAAAAACGCAAGCAGATTGGCATACTAGGTGGGAATTTCAACCCTGTCCACCATGCTCATTTGGTCGTGGCGGATCAGGTCCGCCAACAGTTGGGCTTGGATCAGGTCCTGCTCATGCCAGAGTATGAGCCGCCCCATGTGGATAAGAAAGAGACCATCGATGAGCAGCATCGGCTGAAAATGCTGGAATTGGCTATCGAGGGCATTGAAGGCCTAGGGATTGAAACCATTGAGCTGGAGCGCAAGGGAATTTCCTATACCTACGACACCATGAAGCTCCTGACAGAGCAACATCCAGATACGGACTATTACTTTATCATCGGTGCGGATATGGTGGACTACCTGCCCAAGTGGTACCGGATTGATGAGCTGGTTGAGCTGGTGCAGTTTGTCGGTGTTCAGCGGCCGCGATACAAGGCAGGGACCTCTTACCCTGTCATCTGGGTGGATGTCCCTCTTATGGATATTTCCTCCAGCATGGTGCGGGATTTTTTGGCTCAGGGACGGACTCCTAATTTCCTGCTGCCTCAGCCAGTTTTAGACTATATTGAGAAAGAAGGGCTTTACCTATGACTTATGAAAGCTATATCCGCATGGGCCGTGAGGCCTTGCTGGCTAAGATGGAAACAGCCATGCCCGAGAAGCGCCTGCGGCATTGTCTAGGTGTGGAAAAGGCTGCCCGTGGATTAGCGGAGCGCTTCGGTCTTGATGTCGAAAAAGCGGGTCTGGCAGGGCTTCTACACGACTATGCTAAAAAGGTCTCGGATGAGAAATTTCTAGCCTTGATTGACAAATATCAGCTGGATCCTGACCTGAAAAATTGGGGCAATAATGTCTGGCATGGCATGGTGGGCATTTACAAGATTCAGGAAGACTTAGGCATCAAAGATGCTGAGATACTGCGAGCCATCGAGATTCATACAGTGGGGAGTAGCACCATGTCTGAGCTGGACAAGGTGGTCTATGTCGCTGACTATATCGAGCACAACCGAGATTTTCCGGGAGTGGACAAGGCCAGAGAGCTGGCCCAGCGGTCGCTCAATCAGGCTGTGGCCTACGAAACAGCAAGGACAGTGGAGCATCTATCCCATAAGGGGATGCCTATCTATCCGCAGACCTTGGAGACTTATAATGCCTTTGTAGGATATTTGAAGGAAATAGAAGAAAATTAAAGAGGAACTATGAAAGAACAAGAATTATTGGAACTGGTCGTGAAGGCGGCTGATGAAAAGCGTGCAGAAGATATTGTGGCTTTGGACTTGCAAGGCCTGACCACTGTGACAGATTACTTTGTCATCGTCAGCTCGATGAACAGCCGTCAGCTGGATGCAGTAGCTGAAAATATCCGTGAGAAAGCTGCAGCGGCTGGAGTTTCTGCTGGTCATGTTGAGGGCGACGCAGCAGGTGGCTGGGTGCTCTTAGACTTGGGCGGCATCGTTGTCCATGTCTTTTCTGAGGAAATGCGGGCGCATTACAATCTAGAAAAGCTCTGGCACGAAGCAACTGGTGTGGATGTTGCGGCCTTATTGGAAGAAAAAAATAAGTGATTTTTTGCCCTTAGGCAGAAAGCAGAATTCGGCTCAGTCAGCCTGCTGGCTGGGCTATTTTTGAAAGGAAAAGTATGGCAACTTATGAAACCTTCGCATCGGTTTATGATGCGATTATGGATGATTCTTTGTATGAGAAGTGGACGGATTTCAGCCTGCGCCATTTTCCCAAGGATAAGAAAAAGCTGCTGGAGCTGGCCTGTGGAACGGGCATTCAGTCTATTTATTTTAAGCAGGCTGGTTTTGATGTGACAGGGCTGGACCTGAGTCAGGAAATGCTAGATTTGGCAGAGAAGCGTAGCAGAGAGGCCGGTTTGGACATTCCCTTTATCCAGGGCAATATGCTGGATTTGAGTGGCATCGATCAGTTTGACCTAGTGACTTGCTATTCGGATTCGATTTGCTACATGGAGGATGAAGTCGATGTCGGTCAGGTCTTCTCCGAAGTCTATCAGCATCTAAATGAGGGCGGCCGCTTTATCTTTGATGTGCACTCGATTTACCATATTGACGAGGTTTTTCCAGGTTATTCCTATCATGAAAATGCTGAAACCTTTGCCATGGTCTGGGATTCTTATGCGGACGAACCGCCTCATTCCATCGTGCATGAGCTGACCTTCTTTGTCCAAGACGAGGATGGGCGCTTCACGCGCCACGATGAGGTGCATGAGGAGCGGACCTATGAGATTCTGACTTACGATATCTTGCTGGAGCAGGCTGGCTTTAAGAATATCAAGGTTTACGCGGACTTTGAGGACAAGGAGCCGACCGACAAGAGCGCTCGCTGGTTTTTTGTGGCGGAGAAATGAGATGACAATCACCGGTATTATCGCGGAGTTCAATCCTTTTCATAATGGGCACAAATACCTGCTGGATCAAGCAGAGGGACTGAAAATCGTTGCCATGTCTGGGAATTTCATGCAGCGGGGGGAGCCGGCTATCGTTGACAAGTGGACTCGGGCCCAGATGGCTTTAGAAGCTGGAGCGGATCTGGTCCTTGAGCTGCCTTTCTTGGTCAGCGTTCAGGCGGCGGACTTTTTCGCTAAGGGAGCAGTAGACATCTTAGAGAAGCTAGACATTGATCAGCTGACTTTTGGGACAGAGGAAGTGCTGGACTACGAGAGTATTTCAAGGGTCTATGGTCAAAAGGCTGAGCAGATGGAGGCTTATCTGGCTGACTTGCCTGACTCCCTATCCTATCCTCAAAAGACTCAGGCCATGTGGCAGGAGTTTGCAGGGCTCAATTTTTCAGGCTCTACTCCCAATCATATCTTGGGCTTGGCCTATGCCAAGGCTGTGGTGGGAAAGGGGATAAAACTGTGTCCGATTCAACGCCAAGGGGCAGGCTATCATTCCTTGTCAGCTGATGAGGAATTTGCCTCCGCAACGGCTCTTCGCCAGAATCTGGATCAGCCGGACTTTCTCAAAAAATTCACTCCAGCTCATGAGCTGATTGAGATGGCATCCAAGGTGACTTGGTCGGATTTCTTTCCTTATCTCCGTTACCAGATAGTGACTTGTTCGGATTTGACAAGCTTTTATCAGGTCAATCAGGAGTTGGCTGTTAGGATAAGAGAGGCTTTGAAGAGCAGTGAGACCATAGAAGAGCTGGTCGAGAAGGTGGCGACTAAGCGCTATACCAAGGCCCGGATTCGTCGTCTGTTGACCTATATCCTGGTCGGAGCTAGACAAGAAGAACTTCCGTCAGGTGTTCATATTTTAGGCTTTTCCGAGCAGGGGCGGCAGCATTTGTCCAAGCTTAAAGGAAAAGTTGAATTGGTCAGCCGTATTGGCAAGGAGCCATGGGATAGGCTGACCCAGCAGGCTGATCAGGTCTATCAGCTGGGCAATCCTGCACTGACGGAGCAGAATTTTGGGAGGTTTCCATTGCAAATGACTTTGTGAATAAATCGAATATGTATATCAAGAAATAATATGAGTGTGACAGCTATAATTATATTATAATGCTGAAAGAATATTGATTTTTTACTCGATTTAATTTACAATTGAAGAGAAGTGTTTGCTTCGAAAAATATAGGAGGTATATTAATGAATAGAAAGAAACTTACTCTATCTGGTCTCGGATTAGTTGGTTTGCTTCTTAGTGGTGCTTTGCTAACAAAAGAGGTTGCAGCTGATGATTCGCCAGCATTAGTTTCTAACAATAGTGCTACTTCATCTGTTGAAAATAGAGAAGTCACTAAAGATAACATGACTGTAGATACAAAGGGTCAGAACAAAACTGATGCTCCTTCTTTAGAAAATGTTACCACAGATACAAAAACTACTTCTGTGCTTGATAGTGCGACTTCTACTACAGATTTAGTAAAAGATAATTCAAAAGAAGTAAGTACTTCTACCGACGATGGACGGGGAGTAAACTCTGAGTTTTCTCCAATTGCTCCGTCAGACTCAGTGAAGGCTAGTTCAAAAGAAGTAAGAGCATCTGCGGAAGAAGGAAAAGGAGTTAATTTCAGAAGTCTTCGTGCTGCTGGACCGTCATCAACAGGAAATTTATATTCGGAAAAAGCTAAACAGTATATTCAATCAATCACTGGGAAATATGAGTATAATACTGTAAAATACACGGTCACAATGAAAGAAGATTTCAAGAATATAGCATCTTTTTCTGCCTACAATGCATCTAACGGAGAAAGGAAAAGGGCAGAATCTATCGTAAAGATTAATAATCGTATATTTGAGGCACGTATTATTAGTCCGACTAAAGGTGAATGGCGACCATTATCTGCAGTTTTCAATAATAAGGACGATGAAAAGGAAACTTTTAATCGGAGGGATTTGTTAGCCTATAGAGCTAATGTAGTCACTCCAAATGCGACAAGAGTGGTGGATCCAAATTTAGTTATGGAATCTGGACGGAAAGTGGCTGTTGCCATTGATAAAAGAGCAGCAAATTATTTAGATACCGTTAAATATACAATTAAATTTGCAGATAGGCCCTTCGTAAGAGATATAAGTATGGACTTTATAAATGATCGAACGGGTGCGAAACACTCAATAAGAGAATCTTCATACCCTCTTTCTACGATAGTGGACTACCCTCTTTCTACGATACTGGACGATAATGGCAACACTGTTCTCTATAGGCAGGTTGATAGAAAGGATTACGAGTATGGTACATATAGGTTGACAAAAGTCAGGTTTAGTGATGATTCTTACTTTGTGTTTGAAGGAACTCAGATTAGTCATTTGTATGATAAGGCTTCTCTATCTATAGAAGGTGCCCCAGCAGAACCGGTAGTTGAACTTAGACTAAATAATAAAAAGAGTAAGGCTTATGCGAATTATCGCGAAGTTCATAGAGGAGAACTTTTAACTTATACAGTTAAAGTAGCGAATAGACCATCTCCTGTCCATTTAACAATAAGAAATGTAGCTTCTACAGTCACTCAGAGAACTTTTGTTAGCAATGTTGATTCTAAGGGGAACTTTTTATTTTATTTTTCGACCGCGAATCTCCCTGCGGGAATATATACGGTTGATATGATTGATTATTCTTTAAGACAAGAAGATATAGATTTGAGCGAAGCAACATTTAGAGTTATTGAAAAGGGTCTGAGCGTTAGACGTGAACAATCTAAAGTTACCCCTGATAAGCAGATTATGCCTTCTTCTGAGCCTACTACAACAAAACCGATTGCAAAGGTTACGAGGACTGCTCGTGCTCAAAAACACCTCCAATCTATAACTGGAGCAAATCACTTCGGAACATTAGTTTATACGATTAAAACAAAGGGTGATTTTGCTGATTTGGATAGTCTGGAAATATTTGATGCACACAGTGGGAATAGGGAGGCAAGATTTAAAGGTAAAAAAATCAATAACCGCACTTTTGAAATAACTTTTGAAAACTTGAAGGCTGGAGATTGGCGTCCTAATATATTAAAACTTATAAATATGGAAAATGAAAGAATCTCCTTTGGTAGAAGAGACATGCTTGATCAAAGAGTAAGTGTTTTAAATAAGGGAGCTGTTAGGGCTGTAGACCAAGTCCCAAGTATCAAAGTGGGTCAGACATTTGGAATAGTAGTTGATAAACATCAAGTTAAAGTAGGAGATACAGTCAAATACACCTTAAAGGTTGCTCAAGAAGAAATTAGACCACAATCCATAGATCTTATTGATCTCAGAACTGGTAAAAAACTGGATGTTCCTGCCAAACTTGTAACTTTAGATAATAATGGAAATGGTGTATATTATCACAAAATAACTTCTGAAGGAGTTTATGTTCCAGACTTTATAATTTACGATACTAAAATTAAAAGCTTTTATGATAGAAGAGAGAAGCTATATTTATATGATGCTCAAACGATGGTGATGGCTAATCATGCTGCCGTATATAAGTCTGTCCAGCCTAGAGTCGTTAATGGAAAAAATGGAGGGCTTTTTGCGAACTACAGTCAAGTCCAGCGAGGAACACTTTTGACATATACAGTCAAAGAGAATGTACCTTATAGTTATCGTAAAATTATTCTAACAAATACTCGGACATCTTTTAAAAAAATTTATGAGCACTCTACAGTGGATGGCAATGGAAATAAACTTTATTACATTCCAACATGGGAGCTTTCTGCTGGGGACTATACAGCAAGTATGATCTACTCCTATGGTGATATTAATTCGGTTTCTGATGTTACAGATGCCTCTTTCAGAGTTGTTGAGAAAGGTATTGACATCAGACGAACACCTACACCTCTTTATAAGTCACAATGGGTAAGAAAGAACTATTATGATGCCAACGGAAATGTTGTGAAATCTAAATGGATTTTTGATAAAAAATATAATAGTTGGTTTTATTTGGATTCGAGTGGAAATTATGTTGAAAATGCTTGGCAGGGAGAGTACTATCTCAAATCTGGTGGCTACATGGCTAAGAAAGAGTGGATATACGATAAGAAATATAAGAGTTATTTCTATCTAAAAGCCGACGGTAGGTACGCCCGTAACGAATGGCAGGGAGAGTACTATCTCAAATCTGGTGGCTACATGGCTAAGAAAGAGTGGATATACGATAAGAAATATAAGAGTCATTTCTATCTAAAAGCCGACGGTAAGTACGCCCGTAACGAATGGCAGGGAGAGTACTATCTCAAATCTGGTGGCTACATGGCTAAGAAAGAGTGGATATACGATAAGAAATATAAGAGTTATTTCTATCTAAAAGCCGACGGTAGGTACGCCCGTAACGAATGGGTAGGAAATTATTACCTGGGAGCGAATGGAAAAATGGCTATTAACAAATGGATTGGTAAGTATTATGTCGATATCCAAGGAAAATGGACGGCAACAAAATCTTAGAAAGATAAAAGGTATGTAAGTTCGTTCATGAATCTTACCCACAAATAAAAAGGCTTTTTGTCAACTGTAGTGGGTTGCTGAAAAGTTACAATCTGGAGAGAACTAAATTGGTTCTCTCCTTTTTGATGTTCAAAGCGAGGAGGATTCTAGTTTTAAAATTGTCAAAGTTCCGAAAGCCAAAAGCGTTGCGCTTGATGACTTTGATGAGGTTGTTGGTAGCCTCCAGTTTTGCATTTGAGTAGGGTAGTTCCAGTGCGTTGATAATTTTATCTTTCTCTTTCAAAAAGGTCTTAAAAACAGTTTGAAAGATAGGATTTACACAAGAAATTGTATTTTCAATGAGTCCAAAGAAATATTCAGATTGTTTCTCTTGAAAATGAAAAAGCAAGAGTTGGTTGATTTCATAATGTTCTCTGAGTTCTTGATAGTAAGAGAGCAGCTTTTCCAGAATCTCTTTGTTGGTCAATGCGTACGAAAAGTCGGACGATAAAAGCGTTTATGACTTAGTTTGCGACTATCTTGTTGGATGAGTTTCCAGTAGCGTTTCAGTGCCTTATATTCGTGCGATTTTCGATCCAATTGATTCATGATTTGGATGCGAAGGAGGCGGTTCATAGTTTGACTTAGGTGTTGTACAATGTGAAAATGATCCAGAACGATTTTAGCGTTTGGAAATAGTTTTCTGGCAATATCGTAGTAGGGGCTAAACATGTCCATGGTAGTGACTTTGACTTGGTATCGGACTTGTCTGGAATAGCGCAGAAAGTGATTGCGAATAGTCACTTGTGTCCGCCCATCTAAGATAACTATAATCCTTCTTGAATTGAAATCTTGAGCAAAAAAGCTCATCTTTCCTTTCTTGAAGTTGTATTTATCCCAGCTCATGTGTTCTGTAAGGTAGTTGAAATTCGTCTTAAACTCAAACTCTTTCAGTTTGCGAATAACTGTGGACGTGGAGACAGCTAGGTTTTCAGTGATGGCCGTCATGGGGACTTTCTCGATTAATTTTTGAGAGATTTTCTGCTTGACGATAGTAGCGATTTGGTGGTTCTTCTTGACTAAGGAAGTCTCAGCGACAGCCACTTTCCTGCAGACTTTACAGCGGAAACGCCGTTTTTTCAATCGAATCAATGCCTTGTATCCCGCACATTCTAGGTAAGGTATTTTCGATTCTTTTTGCAAGTCATATTTAGCCATTTGTCCTTGGCAGTGGGGGCATTTAGGCGCAAGATAATCTAGCTAGCGATGATTTCCTTATGTGTACCAGAATCTATATAATCTAAAATAGTGATGTTAGGCTCTTTAATTCCGAGTAAGTTTGTGATAAAATTAGTTGTTTCATAAGATTCTTTCTAATGATGGTTTGGTCTCTTTTTATTATAGGTCTTATGGGACTTTTTTTCTACAACAAAAGAAGCTCCATAATTCCTGCAGTGGTCTACCCACTACAGAAATTATAGAGCCATAAAAAAGAGGCCATGGCCTCTTTTTTGTAAGATAAAGGGGAACAAATAATTCTAAGTGAGCATTCCCTACTAACCTAATGAAGTGACTAAGACAAATCCATTGAGTTTAATAGAGTGTAAAAAGACAACAATTCTCAGTATAAAATTATAAGGTGTATTGGTTTAAGCATTGTCTCGTAGTTACAGGTGTTTGATAAGTGAGGCTACTATGATAAGGTGGTAATGTGTCAGTAGATATAGTCTCTAGTCTCTAATGATTGGTTCCTGGTAAACTCAAACTTAAAGATGCGATAAGTAGTTTTAGCCATAGCATTGTTATAAACAAAACCAACCTGACCCAATGAACATTTAATATTAAGAGTTTGGGTAAACTCTTTGATTAAAATATCATCAAACTCATAATATCTATCGGATTGAACCAAATGAACCTTAGTTAAGGTTTAGAAGATATTTTGAATGGCTTATTTGATTTTTTTAGCACCAAATTGAGCAGTACTTCTGAGACTGCTTTAACCACCTTGTAGTAATAGGTAGAACGAGAAATTTCCAGTAGACGACAAATGGTAAGATTACTATCCTTTTTTGTTGGTAGTGATTAATTGTCCTTTTGCACTATCATCACTGCTGCTTATTTTAGGTTATTGACTTGCATTTTAAATTCTTTATTTTATGAAAGTGACGAGCTCGCGTTGTTGATATGGAAGATGATTGACAGTTTTTTTCTATATCTCATTTGATAAATGTTAAAGGAGTAAGATTTTATTCGATGATAATCTCAATGAACTTTTTACCAGTATTGTGAAGGACAGTGATCGGTTGATTGAAATCATCTGCAAAGTGGTAAAGGATTTTTTAGCATGGATTCTATATCTCGTTTTTCTTTAGTGTAAAATGCTTTATAACTTCTGTGTAGTTTAGTATAGTCTATTCATTTCGTTTTCAATAGGAAATAGGAATGTCTAACAATAAGGAACTTATCTTGGAAGACGTGGCTCTAACTATTCACTAAATCGTAGAAAATATCCATCTGGATCCAAAATCGCAAATTCATGAGGATAAATAAAGCTATCTCCCACGCGAAATTCTCTTTTCGTCAGTGGACGATGGATGGGATAGTCAGCTTCCAGCAGTTTTTGGTGGAGCTGAGGGACATCCTCAATACCAAAAGAAATATTGGCACCGCGCCCGAAAGGATAGGTCAGTTGGGCTAATTCTTCTGCGCTGCCTTCCTCTAACATGAGTTGGCAGTCTTCAAGCGAGAGGAAGAGAAATTTCTCCTCTGGACGCTCGTATTCGATAGAGAAACCCAGTAAGTCGCAGTAGAAGTGGCGCGACTGTTCGATGTCAGATACCATAAATTCGGGGATAACAGCCTGATAGTCCATCGGATTCCTCCTTAAAGTTCAATTTCCATGACAATCGGAGTGTGGTCTTGCCGTGCACCAGAGTCAATCATATCAGACTTGATCACCTTGTCAGCCACGCGATTGCTGGTCAGCCAGTAGTCGATTCTCCATCCTGTGTTGTTGATTTTAGAAGTCTTGCTGCGCTGCGCCCACCAAGTGTATTGGTTAGGGATATCGCCGTGCAAGTGGCGGAAGGTATCGGTAAAGCCTTTAGCCAGCAGGTTGGTGAAACCAGCACGTTCTTCATCGGTAAAGCCTGGTGAACGGCGGTTGCTGGCAGGATTTGCAAGGTCGATTTCCTTGTGGGCTACATTGTAGTCTCCAGTTGCAAGGACTGGTTTTTGTTTATCTAGTGATGCCAAGTATTCAGCGTATTTGACATCCCAGACCTGACGTTCTTCCAAGCGTTTAAGACCATCGCCAGCATTGGGTGTGTAGACCTGAGTGACGAAGAAGTCGTCAAATTCCAGTGTAATGATGCGGCCTTCGACATCCATGGTTGAAGGAGCGCCGATTTCTGGGAAGGTTACGATGGGTGCTAGCTCTTTTTTGTAGAGGAACATGGTTCCAGCATAGCCTTTGCGGGCTGGCTCTTGAGACGAACGCCAAGTATTTTCATAGCCTGGGAAGAGTTCTTCTAAAATTTCAAGATGTTTTTTAGTCGGGCCTTTAGCAGAAAGCTTTGTTTCCTGAATAGCGATGATATCCGCATTTTCTGCTTGCAAGGTCCGAAGGACAGCCTGAGAGAGTTGAGCGCGGGCAGAATCACTGGTCAAGGCAGCGTTGAGAGAGTCAATGTTCCAAGAGATGAGTTTCATAAAATGTCCTTTTCTAATAGAAATTTCCTGAGTTTATTATACCAAAAGATAGAGTTGATTTATAGCAAAGTGATTGTGAGAGGCTTGAAAAGCATGAAAGCTTTTCGACAATAGTTGGTGTATAACATCCTAAATACTCTATTATCACAGATGGCATTGCCCAAATTGATGTCTTGGAAGTTATTGACAAGACTGACGAATGTTTTCTTCTTACAATGGCCTTTTATTTGGCATACCGGCCTTGCGGGGGTATTTGTTGGGCGTTTCTTTCTTCTTTTCAACCACTGTGATAAAGCGGGGATCACCGTTTGGTAAAGCATAGCTGAGGTTGTCTTGGACTTTGCTAAAGAGGAGACTCAAGGCATTTTTGGCTTCCTCTAGCTCCTCGGGGGCGTTGGAAGCCTTGAGCGCTAGGAGCTTGCCGCCAACTTTCAGATAGGGAATGGTCAATTCAGATAGGACCTGCATCCGAGCGACTGCACGGGCAGTGACCAGATCAAATCGAGCCCGAAAAGTTTTGTCCTGAGCAAAGTCTTCTGCGCGGCCGTGGTAGAAGTGAACCTTGTCCAACCCGAGCTCCTCTGCCAGCAGTTTGAGGAAGTTGATGCGTTTGTTGAGGGAGTCAATGATAGTCACATCTAGCTGGGGACAGATGATTTTCATAGGGAGGCTGGGAAAGCCGGCCCCAGCTCCGATGTCCAGCAGCTTAAGCTCTTGATTGTCAATCAGGCCTTGCAAAACGGGCGCAATTGAATCATAGAAATGTTTGAGATAGACTTCGTTTTTCTCAGTGATAGCTGTCAGATTGATTTTTTCATTCCATTCGACCAAGAGCTCAAAATAACGCTCAAACTGTTCTTTCTGGCGGTCGGTCAGCTCAATTCCCTGCTGGCTTAGTAGCTGGTAAAATTCTTGCGGTGTCATAGTTTCATCCTTGTTTGTCAGTATTCATTCTATTATATCATAAAACGAGGCAAGGTGCTGCTGCCTATCAGCTTCTTGTGTCTCCAAGGATTAGATACTGACTTGTCCTGATTTCCAGAGTTTATTTTCTAGAAAAGTGAAGAAGCTTTTTCTAGATTTCTGACTATTTTTGTATTTGGATATACTCAAACTAAAGCTATTTTATTAGATGACATGTCAAGAAAGACAGGTTGAGCTTTTTTTGTTATAATAGGTGCAATCAAATCATAAGGAGTATCTTTATTATGTCCATGTTTTTAATTATTATTGCAGTTGTGGCAGTTGTAGCTATTTTCGTGATTTCTGTTTACAATGGTCTTGTTAAAAGCCGTATGCAGACTCAGGAAGCTTGGAGTCAGATTGATGTCCAGCTCAAGCGCCGAAATGACCTGATTCCCAACCTTTTGGAGACGGTCAAAGGTTATGGAAAATATGAGAAATCAACCTTGGAAAATGTTACTCGATTGCGTAACCAAGTGGCTGCTGCCTCATCACCTGCCCAAGCTATGGAGGCTAGTGATGCCCTGACTCGTTCGATTTCTGGTATCTTTGCGGTTGCTGAAAATTACCCAGACCTTAAGGCAAATACAAACTACTTGAAACTTCAGGAAGAGTTGACAAATACAGAAAATAAGATTGCTTATTCTCGTCAGCTTTACAATTCAGTAACCAGCAACTACAATGTTAAAATGGAAACTTTCCCAAGCAATGTCATTGCAGGTATGTTTGGCTTTAAAGCAGCAGACTTCTTGAAGACACCAGAGGAAGAAAAGGCTGTTCCTAAAGTGGATTTTAGCGATTTGGGGTAGGTGGCGACTATGTTGTTTGACCAGATTGCCAGCAATAAAAGGCGCACTTGGCTTCTCCTCGTCGCCTTCTTTGCTCTTTTAGCTTTGATTGGGGCAGCTGTCGGCTATCTTTGGCTCGATTCTCCCTTTGGCGGGATGGCCATCGCCTTTATCATCGGTGGTATTTATGCTGTCAGTATGATTTTTCAGTCCACCGAGATTGTCATGTCGATGAACGGTGCGAGGGAAGTGTCGGAGCAGGAAGCGCCTGAACTCTATCACGTTGTGCAGGATATGGCCATGGTGGCACAGATTCCTATGCCTCGGGTCTACATCGTAGAAGATGCCTCGCCCAATGCCTTTGCGACTGGCTCAAAGCCTGAGAATGCGGCCGTGGCTGCGACAACTGGATTGCTTGCTCTCATGAATCGAGAGGAGCTTGAAAGTGTAATGGGACATGAAGTCAGTCACATTCGCAATTATGATATTCGCATTTCGACAATCGCAGTGGCACTTACAAGTGCTGTCACGATGCTATCTAGCATGGCTGGGCGTATGATGTGGTATGGCGGTGGTGGCCGTCGAAAAAACGATCGGGACAATGACAATGGCTTAGGAATTGTTTTGATGATTGTCTCTCTGCTAGCTCTTCTCTTGGCGCCGCTTGCTGCAACATTGGTGCAGTTGGCCATTTCCCGTCAACGTGAGTATTTGGCAGACGCTTCAAGTGTTGAGTTGACCCGCAATCCTAAGGGCATGATCAATGCCCTGTTGAAGTTAGACAATAGCCAGCCTATGGAGCACCATGTAGATGATGCTAGTGCAGCGCTCTATATCAATGATCCGAAGAAAAAGGGGGGCTTACAAAAGCTCTTTTATACTCACCCACCAATTTCCGATCGGATAGAAAGATTGAAAAATATGTAATAAGGAAGCCTAGGCTTCCTTATTTTTTGTATGAAATTGCGACGATTTTTAACTCTAGTTATTTTTGAGGCTGAGTAGAAGGCAGACACCACCAAGCAGAGAGAAGACCAACCAAGCGCTTCCCATATTCCAGAGGCCGAGGCTGGTAAAAATCATGCTTCCCAGTGGAATGGAAAAGGTAAAGAGCATGGTGAGAAAGTTGGAGGTTTGGGCTAATACTTCTGGAGGAAGTTTACTCAGCAGCATGCTGTTGATTTTAGGATTGATTTTTCCAGAGATATACATGAGAAAGGTAAGAAAGAAAATTCCTAAGAGAGCAGGAGCTTGGAGTAAATTGCTGATGCCTAAGAGGAGGAGAGCTAGCGAGCACCAAACGACGAGCCGCATCAGAGAGAGCTTGGAAAAATAATCATTTGAGAAGGCACTGGCAGAGATAATCCCAATCACTGTGCAGGACTCGATAATGAGCAGAGACTGGCTTAGGTTTAGTCCCCAAAATGGGTGATCCAATAAATAGAGATTGTAGAGTCCCATGATAGATCCGGCCAGTGCGTTTAAGAGGAGGACTTGAAGCAGCACTAGCAGGAAGTTTCCGATTTTTTCTTGTTCAAAAATCATTTGGACATTCTGGTAAAGGTCTTTCATTTGTTTTTTGAAAGGAAGTTTTTGCTCTGCAACAGCAGGAGCATCATGGGTGAGTTTTTGGCGAATCAGATAGAGAGTGCTTGAGGAGAGTAGGAAGCAGAGGGCGTTGATGAGGGCGACCATAGCGAAATTCTGCTGGCTGATACTAAGTAACCAGACGCCCAAGGCTTGCCCAGCAAAATTTCCTAAAAAAGTGAGAAGTTGAGTGAAAGAGTAAGCTTCCATCAAATCGTTCTCTTTTATATTTTTCTGTAAGATAGGCATCTGTAAGCCGCTGCGATAGTCGCTGATAATGTCGGAAAAGATATTGAGAAAGCAGACGGTAGCAAAGGCTAGGTAGGAGGCGGACTTGGTTAGGAGGGCGACCAAAATGAAGAGGAATGCCTGCAGGTAACCTAGGTGAATAAGCCAGCGAGCCTTTTGACGGGTTTTGTCAGCTTTCATCCCGACAAAGACTGTGAAAAAGGTAGGAACAAGAACGATAAAATTAGCAATACCGACGGCAAACTTAGGTTGGGGCATGCTAGAAGCAAATACGATAAAAACGATATTATAGATAGAAGAGCCTAGGATATTAAAGATCCGGGACAGACTGATAAAGGCAAATAGTCTATTTTTTAAAGCAAGTTTCATAATAAATCTCCTTTTGGGACGAATTAATTTCGGAATGTGAAAGAATTCCAACTCGCAATGCATTGGTAGTTATGATTATAGCAAAATGTGGCATGCCCGCAAGGCCTTTTCGCTGACTGGTAGAAGCTGGTAAGCTAAGTGGTAGATTTCTAAAAGTGACTTGCAAAGGCTATAAGGTGGCCTATCAAAAGCTGATATATTCTTTTAGATTTTTTTTTATACATGAATGTGATATAATAGATAGGATATGACAAAAGAATTTCATCACATTACTGTACTTCTTCACGAAACGATTGACCAGCTTGCTGTTCAGCCAGATGGCATCTATGTTGATGCGACCTTGGGCGGAGCTGGTCACAGCGAGTATCTTTTGAGCAAGCTGGGAGACAAGGGGCATTTGTATGCTTTTGACCAGGATCAGACTGCGATTGACAATGCCAAAAAACGTTTGGCTCCCTATATTGAGCGGGGCATGGTGACCTTTATAAAGGATAATTTCCGTAATCTCAAGACTCGTTTGAATGAAGTAGGGGTCGAGAAGATTGATGGAATTTGTTATGACTTGGGCGTATCTAGTCCGCAGCTGGATGAGCGGGAACGCGGTTTTTCTTATAAACAGGACGCTCCGTTGGATATGCGGATGAATCAAGAAGCTAGCTTGACAGCTTACCAAGTTGTGAATCACTATCCTTATAACGACCTAGTCCGTATTTTTTTCAAATATGGCGAAGATAAGTTTTCCAAGCAGATTGCCCGTAAGATCGAGCAGGCGAGAGAAATCAAGCCCATCGAAACGACGACGGAGCTGGCGGAGATTATCAAATCAGCCAAACCTGCTAAGGAACTGAAGAAAAAAGGTCATCCAGCCAAGCAGATTTTTCAGGCCATTCGGATTGAAGTCAATGACGAGTTGGGAGCGGCCGATGAATCCATTCAGCAGGCTATTGACTTATTAGCTGTAGGTGGTCGTATTTCAGTAATTACTTTTCATTCGCTGGAAGATCGCCTGACCAAGCAACTGTTTAAAGAGGCCTCAACCGTAGATGTTCCCAAAGGTCTGCCTTTCATTCCAGATGATTTGCAGCCTAAGCTAGAGTTAGTTTCTCGCAAACCTATTTTACCAAGCAAAGAAGAATTAGAAGCCAATAATCGCGCCCATTCTGCGAAGTTGCGCGTGGCTAGGAAGGTGCATGAGTAAGTTTCATGGCAGAAAGAAAGCAACACCCTATTCAAAAACGGATTCGGAAATTTTCTCGAGTCGAAAAAGCCTTCTATGGCTCCATTATTTTAACAGCGATTATCCTTGCAGTTAGTATTGTGTTTATGCAGACCAAACTGTTGCAGGTCAATCATGATTTGACTGAAGTTAATGCTCAGATTGAGTCAGAGCAGGCTGAATTGGATAATATTAAGCAAGAAGTGAATGAATTGACACGTTATGAAAGGCTGTCCCAGTTGGCCAGCTCTCAGGATATGAAACTCCAAAAGGGAAATCGTAAGACAGTGAGTACAACCAATGAGTAATAGATTTTTAAAAAATATTCAGCGATATGCTTTAAAAAATAGACAGACACCCGAATACAATCGAAGAAGAGTGGGAAAAAGCATGAGTGCCTTAGCCGTCTTTCTTTTTTTCATTTTCTTAATTAATTTTGCGACCATTATCGGGACAGATCAGAAATTCGGTGTTAATTTGTCAAAAGGTGCCAAGCAAGTGCACCAAAAGACAGTCGTGGTCGCTGCCAAGCGAGGAACCATCTATGACCGCAACGGTGTCCCGATTGCTGAAGATGCAACGACCTACAATATTTATGCTGTTGTTGATAAAAATTACAAATCCGCCGCTGGCAAGGTCCTTTATGTAGAGGAGTCCCAGTATGAAAAGGTTGCTGAGATTCTTAATCAACATCTAGGAATAGATAAGGACTATGTTAAGCAGCAACTTGCGCAAAAGGATTTAAAGCAGGTTTCTTTTGGTTCTCAAGGAAATGGGATCACCTATAGTACTATGAGCTCTATCCGGCAGGCGATGGAGAAGGAAAAGATAGAGGGGATTGATTTTACAACCAGCCCTAACCGTAGCTATAGTAACGGTATCTTTGCTTCGCAATTTATCGGTCAGGCTCAGATGCAAGAGGATAAGGACGGCAATAAGACGCTTGTAGGGAAATCCGGGATGGAGCAGTCGCTAGACCGTATCTTAGGTGGTCAGAATGGCCTGGTTACCTATGAAAAAGACAGCAAAGGGAACATCATCCCAGGTTCAGAGGAAGTTTCTGTTAAGACAGAAGACGGAAAAGATGTGTATACAACCCTCTCTGCCCAGCTACAGACATACTTGGAAACGCGGATGGATGCCTTCCAAGAAACAGCTAAAGGAAAATTTGTCAGTGCGACTTTGGTCAGTGCCAAGACAGGCGAGATTTTAGCAACAACCCAGCGTCCGACTTATAATGCGGATACCAAAGAGGGCCTGAATGTAGATCATTTGAAAACTTGGAATAGCTTCCTTTACCAGACGCAGTATGAGCCTGGTTCAACGATGAAAGTTATGACCTTGGCTTCAGCGATTGATAATGGAAGCTTTAACCCAAATGGAACATTCGATAGCTCAGAATATAAGATTGCAGATGCTACCATCCGCGACTGGGATGTGAACATGGGGTTAGCAACAGGACAAGTCCTGACCTATGCTCAAGGCTTTATTTTCTCAAGTAACGTTGGTATGACACGCATTGAGCAGGATATGGGCAATGCCAAGTGGATCGATTATCTATCGAAGTTCAAATTTGGCTTACCGACTCGTTTTGGGATGGGCTATGAAGAATATGGTGCCCTGCCGGCAGATAATGCTGTAACCATTGCCATGAGTTCCTTCGGACAAGGGATTGGGGTAACCCAAGTACAGATGCTACGTGCCTTTTCAGCTGTGTCAAATGATGGTGTCATGTTAGAGCCGAAATTTATCTCTGCCATCTATGACTCAAAAACGGGTAGCGCTCGTAAATCTCAGCCAGAAATTGTCGGTCATCCAGTTTCAGAAAAAGCAGCTCGAACGACTCGAAATTATATGATTCAGGTCGGAACCGTTCCTTACTATGGAACCCTGAATATCGGTGGTGAGCCGGTTATCCAAGTTGCTGGGCAAGATGTGGCCGTAAAATCCGGAACAGCCCAAATTGCGACAGATAAGGGCTATTTGGAAGGGGAGAATAATAACATTTACTCCGTAGTAGCCATGACGCCGGCTGAAAGTCCTGATTTCATTATGTATGTTACTGTTCAGCAGCCTGAAGTTAAATTTTCACCACTTTTCTGGCAGGAAGTTGTCAATCCAGTCTTGGAAGAAGCTGTGGCACTTAAAGACAGCTTGAATCTGACTGGTGATAGTCCTGCTTTGGAATTGGTTGAAAAAGAAACAACCTATAAAATGCCATCTATTGATGGTTTGACCAAGCAACTGAAGTTGAAAAATCAAATCAGCCCAGGAGGCTTGGCTGACGAGCTTCGCCGCAATCTAGTGCAGCCCGTCATTTTAGGAACAGGTAGTGAAATCAAGAAGATTTCTGTAAAAGAAGGGCAAGAACTGAAAGCCAATCAACAGATTTTGATTTTAAGTGATAACTTTGAAGATTTGCCAGATATGTATGGCTGGACCAAGGAAAATGTGGAGCAATTTGCTGAATGGCAAGGGCTGGAAGTCAATTTTAAAGGTAAAGGCTCAAAAGTTGTCAAGCAGAAGGAAAAGGTCAATACAGACCTGAAAAAATTGAAAAAAATAACCGTTACATTGGGAGACTAGCATGTTAACAGCAATTATTGCAGGAATTCTAACCTTTATCCTAACGCTTGTTGGGATTCCTGCCTTTATCCGTTTTTATCACAAGGCTCATATATCAGGCCAGCAAATGCACGAGGATGTTAAGCAGCATCAGGCTAAGGCTGGAACGCCGACGATGGGGGGAACCGTCTTTCTGGTTGCTTCTGTTTTGGCTAGTTTTGTGACAGCTTTGCTTTCCAAACAACTGTCCAACGGCTTGATTATGATTCTCTTTATCTTGGTTCTCTATGGAATCGTTGGCTTTTTGGATGATTTCCTCAAGGTTTTCCGTAAAATCAACGAAGGCCTGAATCCTAAACAGAAACTAGCTCTGCAGCTGGTAGGGGGAGTTATCTTTTACTTCTTCTACAATCAGCACGGGGCAGGTGACTCTCTCAATGTCTTTACGATTCCAGTGCAGCTGGGCTTCCTCTATATCTTCTTCGTCCTCTTTTGGCTGGTTGGTTTCTCCAACGCTGTCAATCTGACTGATGGAATTGATGGCTTGGCTAGTATCTCCGTTGCGATCAGCTTGGTAGCCTACGGGGTCATTGCTCTGGAGCAGAAGCGCTTTGACCTTCTGATTGTCATTATCAGCATGATTGGTGGTTTGCTAGGCTTCTTTGTCTTTAACCATAAGCCTGCTAAAATCTTTATGGGGGATGTGGGGAGTCTTGCTTTGGGCGGTATGCTTGCAGCCCTCTCTATTGCCTTGCACCAAGAGTGGACCTTGCTTCTCATCGGAATTGTCTATGTATTTGAAACGACTTCTGTTATGATGCAGGTGACTTATTTCAAGCTGACGGGTGGCAAGCGGATTTTCCGTATGACGCCAGTCCATCACCACTTTGAACTGGGTGGTTTTTCTGGTCATGGCCAGCCTTGGAGCGAATGGAAGGTCGACTTCTTCTTCTGGGGCGTAGGTCTCTTAGCCAGCTTGCTGACTTTGGCAATTCTATATTTGTGATATGAAGGTGGGTGTAAGCCCGCCTTTTCTCGTCCTGAGCTGAGCAGAAAAGATATTTTTTTGGTATAATAGATAAGATTAAGAGTAAACAGAGGAAAAAATGAAATTTACAGAATTTAACTTTAAAGATTATATTCAGGAAGCCCTCAAGGACCTGAACTTTGTAGAGGCGACGGAGGTTCAAGAAAAGCTGATTCCGGTGGTTTTATCTGGCCGAGACTTAGTTGGGGAGTCCAAAACAGGATCAGGCAAGACCCACACCTTCTTGCTGCCTATCTTCCAGCAATTAGATGAAGAGGCGGACAGTGTCCAAGCGGTGATTACAGCACCCAGCCGAGAATTAGCAACCCAGATCTATCAGGCAGCACGTCAACTGGCTAGCTTTTCGGAGCAAGAAATTCGAGTGGCCAACTATGTCGGCGGAACTGACAAGGCCCGTCAGATTGGCAAGCTAGAGTCTAGCCAGCCCCATATCGTCATTGGAACGCCGGGGCGGATTTATGACTTGGTTGAGTCAGGTGATTTGGCTATCCACAAGGCTCACACCTTTGTCGTGGACGAGGCTGATATGACGCTTGATATGGGCTTTTTGGAGACGGTCGACCGGATTGCAGCTCGCTTACCTAAAGACCTGCAGTTTTTGGTTTTCTCGGCTACTATTCCGCAGAAGCTTCAACCTTTCTTGAAGAAATACCTGTCTAATCCGGTCATGGAGCAGATTAAGACCAAGACGGTGATTGCCGATACCATTGATAACTGGCTCCTGTCAACCAAGGGGCGGGATAAGAATGCCCAGATTTATGAGATTAGTCAGCTCCTCCAGCCTTATCTGGCGATGATTTTTGTCAATACCAAGACTCGAGCGGATGAATTGCAGGCTTATCTGACTGCGCAGGGTCTAAAAGTAGCCAAGATTCACGGTGATATCCCGCCGCGGGAGCGCAAGCGTATCATGAATCAGGTCAAGAATCTGAATTTTGAATACATAGTGGCGACGGACTTGGCAGCTCGAGGGATTGACATCGAGGGGGTCAGTCATGTCATCAATGATGCCATTCCACAGGATTTGTCTTTCTTTGTCCATCGTGTTGGTCGGACTGGACGAAATGGCCTTCCCGGCACAGCCATTACCCTTTATCAACCGAGTGACGATTCTGATATTCGTGAGTTGGAAAAGCTGGGCATCAAGTTTACTCCTAAGATGATCAAAAATGGCGAATTTCAAGATACCTACGACCGGGATCGCAGAGCTAATCGGGAGAAGATCAAGGAAAAGCTGGACACAGAAATGATTGGTCTGGTCAAGAAGAAAAAGAAAAAAATCAAACCAGGCTATAAGAAGAAAATCCAATGGGCAGTGAATGAGAAACGCCGCAAGACCAAGCGAGCTGAGAACCGCGCACGTGGTCGAGCAGAACGCAAGGCTAAGCGCCAGACTTTTTAGCCATAAATTCTTTCTATGGCAGATATAGAAAAATTATATTTTAAAGACCAGTGAAACTATGATAGACTAGGATTACTGGTCTATTTTATTGTCATTTTCCAGTTACCTACCGGAGGTTCAGAGATTGGTTATTCTTGATGCCAAATAGTTTTCATCTGGGTCAAATTATGATAGAATAATGCATTATCGAGAAAGAGAAGTAATTGAAATGTTTACAACTTATATCCTAGCTGCAAACTGGTATGAAGAGCTCTTGAAGCTCCTTCCAGACGGCAAATTATTTAGTTTACGTGCTGTTTTTGATGCCATTCCAGCGATCCTGAAAACCTTGCCTGTCACACTTTTGTTGACGCTGGGTGGGGCATTTTTTGGCATTATCTTGGCCATGATTTTCGCAGTGGTCAAGATTAACCGCACAAGAATTTTGTATCCTATTCAGGCTCTCTTTGTGAGCTTCCTCCGTGGGACGCCCCTTTTGGTTCAGCTCATGCTGACCTATTTTGGGATTCCGCTCCTGCTGAAAGCCATCAATCAAAAATATGGGACAGCTTTTAATATCAATGCCATCCCTGCCTCAGTCTTTGCCATTATTGCCTTTGCTTTCAATGAAGCGGCCTATGCCAGCGAGACGATTCGGGCAGCTATTCTTTCAGTGGACGCGGGTGAGATTGAAGCAGCTCGCAGTCTGGGAATGACCAATCGCCAAGTCTATCTGCGGGTCATCATTCCAAATGCAGCAGTTGTGGCAACACCGACTCTGATCAACTCCCTCATCGGCTTGACCAAGGGAACCTCTCTGGCCTTTAGTGCGGGCGTCGTAGAAGTCTTTGCCAAGGCTCAGGCTATCGGTGGGTCGGATTATCGTTATTTTGAGCGCTTCATTTCCGTTTCGATTATTTACTGGATTGTCAATATCGTGATTGAGCAAATTGGCCGTGCGATTGAAAAAGCTATGGATATCAAGGCGCCAGCCAATCTGGAAAAAATGGAGCAAGCGCAAGGAGGTAGGATTTGATGATTAAAATTTCCCAGTTAAGTAAGGAATTTTCTGGACAAAAGGTCTTGGATAATCTGAGTTTGGAAATTCAAAAAGGCGAAGTCATTGCTCTAATAGGCTCCTCAGGTGCTGGTAAATCAACCTTCCTGCGCAGCCTTAACTATTTGGAGCAGCCAGACAGCGGAAGGATTGAAATTGATAACTTCAAGGTGGATTTTTCAACCATTTCACCAGATGAGATTTTGACGCTACGTCGAAAATTGGCCATGGTTTTTCAACAGTTTAATTTATTTTCCCGTCGAACGGCTCTGGAAAATGTCAAGGAAGGTTTGCTGGTAGTTAAAAACTTGTCTGACCAAGAGGCGACTAAAATTGCTAAGGAAGAGTTGGCAAAGGTGGGGCTGTCTGATCGTGAGAATCATTATCCCAAGCATTTATCAGGCGGTCAAAAACAGCGGGTTGCTTTAGCGCGAGCCTTGGCCATGAAGCCAGATGTTCTCTTGCTAGATGAGCCGACCTCAGCCCTTGACCCAGAGCTAGTCGGTGAGGTAGAGAAATCCATTGCCGACGCTGCTAAAGCAGGACAAACCATGATTCTGGTCAGCCATGATATATCTTTTGTCTCTCAGGTAGCAGATCGGGTGCTTTTCTTGGATAAGGGGCATATTATCGAGTCAGGTAGTCCAGAGGAGATTATCAATCATCCCAAGGAAGCTAGAACTAAAGAATTCTTTGCTAGTTACAAACGGACTTATATTTGATATAATAGAGAAAGTGAAAGCTCAGTTGGCTAGACCAGCTGGGTTTGTTTTCGACTGAAACCTTTTTAAGGCAACTGATTATTTAGGAGCTGACATGTTAATTAAGATTTTTTCTCTCTATATCCAAAGTCTCATCTATACGACGATTCTGGTAGGACTTGCCGATGGTTTGTGGCTTTTATTGCAGCGGCTCGGTCGCAAGGATCGAACTCTTGCGGTAGGCCAAAGCCAAATTTACGATCTTCTTTTGATTACAATTATGACGATTCCAATTTTGTCTTTTGCGATTTTTGGCTTACTGGTTGTTCTCAAAGCTTAAATACTTGTAAAAGATGCGCTAGTTTGTTAGAATAACAGTAGTTACAACAAAGAGAAAGGGAAAAGATGATGTACGATACAATGATTATTGGAGCTGGTCCTGCGGGAATGACAGCAGCCCTCTATGCAGCTAGAAGCAATCTTAAAGTGGCCCTGCTTGAACGCGGTATTTACGGCGGCCAGATGAATAATACTGCGGAGATTGAGAACTATCCCGGTTATGCTCGTATCAGTGGACCAGAGCTGGCTGAGAAAATGTTTGAGCCCCTAGAAAATCTAGGTGTAGAGCATCTATTTGGTCAGGTTGAAAAGATTGAAGACCATGGCGACTATAAGAAAATCATTACTGAGGATGAAGTATTTGAGACCAAGACAGTGATTTTGGCTCCTGGTGCCAACCATCGCCATCTAGGAGTTCCTGGCGAGGAAGAATACAATAGCCGCGGTGTGTCCTACTGTGCGGTCTGCGATGGTGCTTTTTTCCGTGATGAAGATCTCTTAGTGGTCGGAGGCGGCGATTCTGCTGTTGAAGAAGCGATTTTCCTCACGCGCTTTGCAAAGTCTGTGACCATTGTTCACCGTCGGGACCAACTGCGGGCGCAGAAGCTCTTGCAGGAGCGGGCCTTTGCCAATGAAAAAATCAGCTTTATCTGGGATTCCGTCGTAAAAGAAATCAAAGGGGACGATCGCAGGGTAACTAGTGTCGTTTTTGAAAATGTAAAAACGGGGCAAATCAGCGAGTCAGACTTTGGCGGCGTCTTTGTTTATGTCGGTCTAGATCCTGTTAGCGATTTTGTCAAAGACTTAGGAATTTGTGATGAAGCTGGCTGGATTGTGACGGATCAACACATGAAAACGGCTATTGACGGCATTTATGCCATTGGAGATGTCCGTCAGAAAGACCTGCGCCAAATCACCACAGCCGTTGGAGACGGAGCAGTGGCAGGCCAAGAAGTTTATAAATACATCACAGAACATTAAAGAGGAAGAGGTTGGGATAAGATCAAAAATGAATCATTTTTTGGTCTGTCCCAGCTCTTTTTTATTTTTGTTTACGAATGAAATAATAGAAAGAATAGGTTTCAAATCAGTTTAGGACTAAATGATACAAATTTGTTACCAATTTGTAATAATTGTCCTATTATGCTACAATAAAGGTGTGCAACTCTAAAAAGGATGGAGAAAGCGTATGAAAACAAAAGGATTAGTTTATTTAGCTAGTACAGCTATTTTATTAGCAGCCAGTGCTAATAGCGTTTTTGCTGACGAGACAAGTCAAGCAGCAAATGATAGACAGCAGACGGAGCCCTCAGTTGCTGTGACCAATCTAGATACTTCTAAACAGGCGGATCTAGCTAGCAAGCCTTCAGAAGCAGATTATGAAACAAAGAAAGATAGTGGTGCAAGTGGTGCATCTGAAGCTTCTTTAGGTAAAAATGAAAAAGTCGCTTCAAGTTCATCTGAAAAGGACGGAAACTCGTCGCGTGAACAGTCTAAGAACGATTTAGCATCAGTCCCTTCTGAAAATATTTCTTCAGGTAGAGCTTCATTTAGATCTGTGACAGCTTCTTCTGATAAGCAACAAGAAGCAGAAACAAAGGCAGAATCTGAGCCAAAAGAGAGAGTTTCTCGTGCAGTTGATGACAAGCCTCAAGGTACTATCAATATTACAAATGTTGATCCAAATGCTGGTACTTTCGATGTGCATGTAACCAATATCTCATCCCCTAAGCCTATTAAAAAAGTCGCCCTACCAACTTGGTCCAGCGTGAATGGTCAGGATGATATTATCTGGTACGATGCTAAACGACAAGTGGATGGAACCTATAAAATTAGCGTTACAGCTCGTGACCATAAGATGTCCACAGGTGAGTACAATATCCACCTCTATTATCTCTTGGAAGATAATCAGTTGGTCGGTGTAGGCGGTACAAAAACAACGGTTACCATCGGCAAACCACAAGGAAAAATTGATATTGTCAATAATAATCCAGACACAGGCAGTTTCGATGTTGTTGTCTCAGGAGTTTCTAATCCTTATGGTGTGAAAAAAGTTGCTGTTCCTGTTTGGTCTAGTGTCAATGGTCAAGACGATTTAGTCTGGTATGAGGCGCAGCGCCAGACCAATGGCAATTACACTGTCACAGTAAAAGCTTCTCACCACAAGAACTCTCTAGGTGAGTACAATATCCATCTCTATTATGTTCAGGATAATGGTCAGTTGGTCGGTGTAGGTGGTACAACGACTACAGTTTCTAAGGCTCAGCCTAAAGGAACGCTGAAAATTGAAAACAATAATCCAGATACAGGTAGTTTTGATGTTGTTGTTTCTGGTGTTTCCAGTCCTTATGGTGTCAAGGAAGTCAAGTTACCGACCTGGTCCAGCGACAAGGGCGGTGATGACCTGATCTGGTACACAGCAGTTAAACAGGCGGATGGTACTTATCGAGCAACTGTCAAAGCAGTGAATCATAAGAAATCAACAGGCGAATACAATGTCCATCTCTACTATATTCAAGATGATGGTCAGCTGGTTGGTGTAGGTGGTACTCGAACAACAGTTAGCCTATCTCAACCTAAAGGAACCTTGAAAATTGAAAACAACGATCCAGCTACTGGTAGCTTTGATGTCGTTGTCTCTAACGTTTCCAATCCTTTTGGTGTCAAGGAAGTCAAGCTGCCGACTTGGTCTAACGATAAAGGTCAAGATGATCTAGTCTGGCACACAGCAATCAAGCAGTCCGATGGCACCTATCGGGCTCGCATCCAGGCTCGCGATCACAAATATTCTTTGGGAGACTACACTGTTCATCTTTACTATATCCAAGATGACGGTCAATTAGTCGGTGTAGCAGGCACCCAGTTCAGTTTAGCAGCTAAGCCTAAAGGAACTTTGAAAATTGAGAACAACAACCCGGATACGGGCAGCTTCGATGTTGTTGTGTCTGATGTTGTCAGTCCTTTTGGCGTCAAGAGTGTACATCTGCCGATTTGGTCTAGTGATAAGGGTGGAGATGACCTTATTTGGTACACAGCGACCAAGCAGTCCGATGGTACCTACAGGGCTAGCATTCAAGCCAGCAACCATAAGATGTCCACTGGTGAGTATCATATCCACCTTTACTACCTTCAAGATAATGGCCAGATGATTGGGGTTAGTGGCACAACAACCACTGTTTCTGTCGCTAAACCAAAGGGAACTCTCACGATTGCCAATAATAATCCAACAACAGGTAGTTTTGATGTTGTCGTGAGCGGAGTGAGCAGTCCAGAGGGAGTTCGTGAAGTGCTTCTGCCAACTTGGTCTAGCGTCAATGGTGGAGATGATATTATCTGGTATCGAGCTGTCAAGCAGTCTGATGGTACCTACAAGATGAATATTAAGGCGAGCGACCATAAATATTCTACAGGTGAGTATAATGTCCATCTCTATTATGTAGGGAATAATGGCCAGTTGGTCGGAGTTGGAGGAACCAAGACAACCGTATCTCTAGGAACTCCTAAAGGTAAGTTGACTATCCAGAATAATAATCAACAGACAGGTACCTTTGAAGTGGTGGTTTCTGAAGTTGAGAATGCTTATGGTGTCAAGGAAGTCAAATTGCCAACATGGTCAAGTGCTAACGGTCAGGACGACATTATTTGGTACACAGCAGTCAAGCAAGTTGATGGTACCTACAAGGCACAGGTCAATCTACGTGACCACAAGTATTCTACAGGCGAATACAATATCCACCTCTACTATGTGCAGAATGACGGCCGTATGGTTGGAGTTGGAGGCACGAAGACAACAGCGAATGTAGCTTCAGAACACATTAAGCCAACGGGTCAAATCACCATTAAAAATAATAATCCTCGATTAGGCACGTTCGAAGTTGTAGTCACTAATGTTTATAGTCCAAAAGGAGTCCAGGAAGTCAAATTGCCAACTTGGTCAAGTGTCAATGGTCAGGATGACATTGTTTGGTATCGGGCTCAAAAGCAAGCCGATGGTAGTTATAAGGCCCTAGTACGCACCTCTAGCCATAAATATTCTACTGGAGAATACAATATTCACCTCTATTATGTTCAAAATGATGGTAGTTTGGTAGGCGTTGGTGGAACGACTACAACGGTTAACAGAGGAGTTTATGATACGCCTTATTATTCGCAACGTGATCCTAGATGGGCTGGTTTATATTATGGAAAATATAATTTAGCAGCCACTGGCTGTGTTCCTACCACATTAGCAATGACTATTTCTGGTATTACAGGTCAAACTGTTTTACCAACAACCGTAGCGGACTTCCTTTATCATCATACAGACTCCTTTAACAAAAATGGTCTATTTGGAACGTCAAGTAAGGGGATTGTCCAAGGGGCACAGAACTGGGGACTGACCACAGATGTCTTGCATTCATCAGCAGCCCTTAAAGAAGCTTTGGCAGCAGGCCATCATGTCATGGCGGCTGTTGGTAATAGCGTATTTGCTAGCTATCCTGTTACTCATGAGATAGTCTTGAGAGGCTATCAAAATGGCCAAACCCAGGTCTATGATCCTTATAATGCTAATAATAACGGTTGGTATTCAGTGGATTATATCTTTGGTTCCAAGAGCGGAGCGCCTGAAGATAATACAGAAGGTTCACCGTTTATCTCTGTGAGAGCTTAGATAAAATATATACATAAGGCTGTAACACTCTAGTGTGCTAACAGTGTCTACATTCAGGAGGTTGGGACAAAAGAGTCCTAACCTCTTTTTTATGGCTGGATTGTAAAATATCATGCAAGAAAAAAACTCATAGAACCTCAATTAGTGTGAACTGTAAGTTGCTAGCCCACCAGCTCCACTATGAGATTCTATGAGTTTTTGATCATCATACCATATTGGAAGATGATTTGCGTATTCATCTTGAATGCTTTCAAAAGTGCCAGTTGCAACTTATGCCCTAACGAATGAGCACACTTCCCCAATAATATTTCCATCTTGTTTTTTCAAGGTATTTTTTGAATGCGATCAATTCATCGGACTTATTCTTCAGCACCTCGTCACATACAAAAGGATACAACTTAAATGCCAAATAACTGATTTGGTCCCCCTTCTGTAGCCCTTTGGCACTATTTAGGAGCTCTTCACGTAGCTTTGAGCTAATGATGATACTATCGCTATTATAGATTCTGTCAATCTGTTGGTAGTATTCATCTCTCTTCTTGCGATTTTTAGTAAACATCATAACCAAGATCTCCTTACAACTTTAAATTTATAAATTGGCTAGCTAAAAACAATAAAACTATAAAATGGGGCTCTCAATTCTTGAATAGTATCATCCCAAAATGGGTCACATAATAATAGTATTGTCCTAGTAGATTTGAGAGTTTCCTGCACTTTATAAGACAGGGGTGAACATTTGATTTTATGTCATTATAGCAAATATTTCTTTACTTATCAATTTTAAATGTGTAATCGTCAACCAAATTTTGATAATAGAAGTATTAGACATATAGTGTGTTTAAGGAGAACAATTTGCTGATCATTCGCTGCTATCAAAAGCTAGTATAAACGAAGGAAAAAACGTTTTTAAGCTCCGCTAGAAGAAGTTTAAAGAATTGGTCTGGATGGAGTAGATTGCGAATTGAGCAGAGTGATTTGGTCCATAAACCTTTTTCTCTAAGTGCGATTTCCTGCTTCTGCAATTAGCATTTTAAAAAATTATCTTTTAGTGGTATAATAAGGGTAATATCTTAGAGAAAAGAGTTCATTTATGACAAATTATGCCGTTATTTTGGCTGCGGGTAAGGGTACCCGCATGAAATCAGATTTACCAAAGGTATTGCACAAGGTAGCAGGAATTTCCATGCTAGAGCACGTTTTCCGTAGTGTTAGTGCGATTGAGCCTGAGAAGACTGTCACTGTTATCGGACACAAGGCGGAGCTGGTCGAGCAAGTCTTGGCAGGTCAGACAGAGTTTGTCCGTCAGACCGAGCAGCTGGGAACGGGTCACGCGGTTATGATGGCTGAGCCTGTTTTGGAAAATCTAACTGGTCAAACATTAGTTATTGCTGGCGATACTCCCCTGATTACGGGAGGAGGCTTGAAAAATTTGATTGATTTTCATATCAACCACAAGAATGTAGCGACGATTTTGACGGCAGAAGCGGACAATCCATTTGGTTATGGCCGGATCGTGCGCAACCAGCATGGAGAAGTCATCAAAATTGTCGAGCAGAAGGATGCTTCTGACTTTGAGCAACAAATCAAGGAAATCAATACGGGAACTTACGTCTTTGACAATGCCCGTCTCTTTGAGGCACTCAAAAATATCAATACCAACAATGCTCAGGGAGAATACTATATCACAGATGTGATTGGCATTTTCCGCGAGAATGGTGAAAAAGTCGGTGCTTATACGCTGAAAGACTTTGACGAAAGCCTCGGTGTCAACGACCGCGTGGCTTTGGCGACAGCTGAAAGCATTATGCGTCGCCGGATTAACCAGCAGCACATGATTAACGGTGTCAGCTTTGTCAATCCAGATACGACCTATATTGATGTAGATGTAGAAATCGCACCTGAAGTGCAAATTGAAGCAAATGTGACCCTGAAAGGTCAAACCAAGATTGGGGCAGAGACGATCCTGACCAATGGGACTTATATTGTAGATTCAGAAATTGGTCAGCGAGCGGTCATTACAAACTCGATGATTGAAGAGTCTAGATTGGCAGATGGAGTGACGGTTGGGCCTTACGCTCACATTCGTCCAGGTTCTAGTCTAGCTAAGGATGTCCATGTCGGAAACTTTGTAGAAGTTAAAGGATCATCAATTGGAGAAAATACTAAGGCTGGACATCTAACCTACATCGGGAATGCTGAGGTTGGCGCTAATGTCAACTTTGGTGCGGGAACAATTACGGTCAATTATGATGGTCAGAAGAAGTATAAGACTATCATTGGAGATAATGTCTTTGTTGGTTCAAACTCGACTATTATTGCCCCAGTTGAGCTGGGTGACAATTCACTGGTCGGTGCGGGTTCTACGATTACGAAAGACGTACCAGCAGATGCCATTGCTCTGGGACGTGGCCGTCAGATTAACAAGGAAGATTATGCTAAGCGTCTTCCTCATCACCCTCAAAATAAGTAGGTTTAGTCATGGAATTTGAAGAAAAAACCGTCCAACGGACGGAGATTTATCAGGGACCGATTTTTAAAGTGGTTCAGGATCAGGTAGAGTTGCCAGAGGGTAAAGGTCAAGCCAAACGGGATTTGATTTTTCATAATGGTGCGGTGGCTGTGATTGCTATCACTCCGGAAAATAAGATGATTTTGGTCAAGCAGTACCGCAAGGCCATTGAAGCGACTTCTTACGAGATTCCAGCTGGCAAGCTGGAGCTAGGAGAGAATGCAGATCCCCAAGCGGCTGCCCTCCGAGAATTAGAAGAAGAGACGGGCTATACTGGGCAGTTAGAGTTGGTCTATGATTTCTACTCTGCCATTGGTTTTTGCAATGAAAAAATCAAGCTCTACAGCGCCAGTTATTTGACAAAGGTCGAAAACCCTCGTCCCCAAGACGAGGATGAAACATTGGAACTTTTTGAAGTCAGTCTGGAGGAGGCACATCAGTTGCTGCAAAATGGTGACATCTGCGATGCCAAGACCATCATGGCCCTTCAGTACTGGCAACAAAAAAATCTGAATAAATAGGAACGTAGATCAATGGGAAAAGCTTTATTAACAGATGAAATCATTGAGCGGGCCAATCGTGGAGAACATATTGATGGTCCCTTGCTGATGGACGATGAAGAAACTAAGGTCATTTCTATTGCTAGAAAAGGAACTTTTGGTTATGCTGCTCCACGGCAAGCTGTCAATCAGGATACTCTGCAGATTGAAGTTGAACCGACAGTTATCAAAAGTCGTCGAATCGAAAATCAAAAACGAAGTATTTTTCAGGCTAAGTTAAACAAAATCCTGTTCTGGATTGTGCTTCTTTTGATTGGTTTAATTGCGGCCATTATTTGGCTATGATAAAGAGGGGAGTGACGGAAACGAGAAAATGAAACTCTGCTTCCTCTCCCTCTTTTTAATGTAAAAAAGGAAAGAATGAATCATGAAAATCGGAATTATCGCGGCTATGCCTGAGGAGTTGAAGCTGCTGGTAGAGCATCTGGAGATGGCTGAGAAACACCAGCGCCTAGGGCATGTCTACCATACTGGTCGGATTGGCCATCATGAGGTTGTCCTGGTGGAAAGTGGAATCGGCAAAGTCATGTCAGCTATGAGTGTGGCTGTATTAGCCAATGACTTTGAGATAACGGCGGTCATCAATACGGGTTCCGCCGGAGCAGTGGCTCCAGGTCTAGAAATTGGAGATGTAGTGGTGGCAGATCGTTTGGTCTACCATGATGTGGATGTGACAGCTTTTGGCTATAACTATGGTCAAATGGCACGGCAACCCCTCTACTATGAAGCCAGTCGCTACTTAGTTGAGGAGATGAAAGCAGTGCTGGAAAAGACCCAGCAGACGAGCCGAGTTGGCTTGATTGCGACGGGAGATAGCTTTATCGCTGGACAGGACAAGATTGACCAAATTAAGGAGCATTTTCCTGATGTCTTGGCAGTAGAGATGGAGGGAGCAGCCATTGCTCAAGCCGCTCATTCTCTTGGTTTGCCTTTTATGGTCATTCGTGCGATGAGCGATACAGCCAGCCATGATGCCAATATCACTTTTGATGAATTTATCCTAGAAGCAGGTAAGCGCTCAGCTGAAACCCTCATTCAATTATTGAATACCTTAGACTAAAAAAGACTACAGAATGACCAATCATTCTGTAGTCTTTTTGTGTATGATAACTCTATTTGATGATAGGTTGTTTATTAGAGTCTAGAGTAAAGCCTTCTCCTAAGATTTCATGGGCTTCTGTAATGGTTGTAAAGGCAAATGGATCAATGTCATTGATGAGTTTCTTCATTTGCTGCATTTCGTTACGAGAGACAACACAATAAACGATTTGCAAATCTTGCTTGCTATAGAAGCCCTGTCCTTGCAGATAGGTAACCCCTCTTCCAAGTTTTTCATTGATGGCTTCAGCTAGTTCTATTGGTTTGCTGGTGACAATCAGGAAGCCTTTGCCAGCGAAGCCACCTTCAGCAATCAAGTCAATAACACGAGAGGTGATAAAGACAAACATGAGTGTATAAGAAACCATGCGCAGATCTTTGAAGACTAAAAGAACCAGAGAGATCACGATAAAGTCCACTGTCAGCATGAGGCGGCCCATGGAGATGCTGGTATATTTATTGAAAATACGAGCTACAATATCGGTACCACCAGTCGTTCCTCCAGCGTTGAAAATAATGCCTAGACCAACACCAAGAATAATTCCCGTTCCAAGGCAGGCTAGTAAGACGTCGCCATCTAAGGAAGAAAAGAAATAGTCTTGTAAATGTTTGGAGGCAGGTAGCAACTCGAATAGTTTCAGCCAAGCTGATACAGAGAAAGTTCCTAAAATACTAAGGTAAAGGGTGCGATTTCCCAGTAATTTCCAAGCGAGAATAAAGAGTGGAATATTGATGACCAGGTTGGTGGTTGATACAGGAATCTTGAAAAGGTAGTAGACAATCAAGGTGATCCCCGTTGCTCCGCCTTCATACAAGTGAAAAGGAATCACCAAATAATGAATCCCAAATGAAAAAATTCCAGCCCCCAGAATGATGGCCAGTGCATTTTTAAATTTAAACATCAGACTCTCCTAAGAATTTTCTGACTCTATTTTATCAAAAGTTTTCATTTTTGAAAATAATATGAAATATTTTTCGAGAAATTCTTCTATGGGCTTTTGGGATAATTTTTGGTACAATAAAGCATAGACTAAAATAGGAGTTTCTGTATCTATTGGCAGAATGAATGTAAAAGGAAAACGATGAAAAAAGGTGTTTTTATATCGCTAGAAGGCCCAGAAGGTGCTGGGAAAACCAGTGTCTTAGAGGCTTTGCTTCCTCAGCTGAAAGAGATGGGCTACGAGTTGCTGACGACGAGAGAGCCTGGCGGTGTCGCTATTTCTGAGAAAATCCGCGAGGTGATTTTGGATAAGGGGCACACAGCCATGGATGCTAAGACGGAGTTGCTGCTTTATATTGCCAGCCGACGTCAGCATCTGGCGGAGAAGGTTCTGCCTGCTCTAGAGCAAGGGACATGGGTCTTGCAAGATCGGTTTATTGATAGCTCAGTGGCCTATCAAGGCTACGGCCGGGGCTTGGCAGTTGATGATGTGGAATGGCTCAACCAGTTTGCGACAGATGGGATCAAGCCGGATTTGACCCTCTATTTCGATATTGATGTCAAGGAAGGTCTGGCTCGCATTGCTAGAGACCAGGAGCGCGAAGTCAATCGTTTGGATCTGGAAGGTCTCGACTTGCACGAGCGCGTGCGTCAAGGCTATCTGGCTATTTTAGAAAAGGAACCAGAACGTTTCGTCAAGATAGATGCTAGTCAGCAGCTGGAGCAAGTCGTGGCCGACAGTTTGGCAGTTATCAAAGAGCGTTTTATCAAAGAAAAATGACAGTAGAAGAATTACGTCAGGCCCAGCCTCAGCTTACAGAAACTTTTCAGCAAATCTTAGAAGCAGGGCGGCTTAATCATGCTTATTTGTTTTCGGGGAATTTTTCTAGTTTTACCATGGCTTTGACCTTGTCCCAGAGTCTCTTTTGTGAGAATCGTCAGGGAGTTTGGCCCTGCGGTACTTGCCGGTCCTGTCGCTTGATTGAGAGTGAGGATTTCTCAGATGTGACGATTGTGCGGCCGATGAATGGCATTATTAAAACGGAGCGCATTCGTGAGTTAGTGAGAAATTTCTCCCAGAGCGGTATGGAGGGCAATAGACAGGCCTTTATCATCTGTGATGCAGATAAGATGCACGTCAATGCCGCTAATTCCCTCCTCAAGGTCATCGAAGAGCCCCAGAGTGAGATTTACATCTTTCTTTTGACGGCCGATGAGCATCTGATCCTGCCCACCATCAAGAGCCGAGCGCAGATTTTCCACTTTCGGAAGAATCAGGCAGCTCTCCAGCACCAGCTGGAAGAGGCTGGCTTAATCAAAAGTCAGGCTGAGTTGCTGGCTGCATATAGCCAGACCCAAGAAGAGGCCGATCAGTTGGTTTCCAACAAATCTTTCTTTGAGCTGGTCAGTGAGAGTCAGCGATTTGTCAAGGCTGCCCTGACCAATGAGAATCAGGCTTATCTCCAAGTGGCCAAGCTAGCTAAACTGGCTGAGGACAAGGATAAACAGGAGCAGGTCTTTAAAATCTTGGAAGTCTTGCTGGCCAAGGAACTTGGAAGCGAGGCAGGTCGCAAGAAACTGGAAGATCTCTTGGAAGCAAAGAAGATGTGGCGAGCCAATGTGTCTTTTCAAAATGCTCTGGAATACATGATTTTAAAAGCCAGTGCCCAAGCAAGATAGGAGCAGATAATGAATAAAAAAGAACTATTTGATGCCTTGGATGATTTTTCTCAGACGCTTTTAGTGACCCTTGCCGAGGTAGAGGCCATCAAGAAAAATCTTAAGAGTGTCGTAGAGGAAAATATCGTCCTCCAGCTAGAAAATGACAAGCTGAGAGAGCGACTAGGTGAGGTAGAGCAAGCAGCACCGGTTAAAATCAATAAAAATCGGGACAACCTTCGCAAACTGTACTACGATGGTTTTCATGTGTGTACAGATTTCTATGGTCAACGCCGAGAAAACGATGCGGAGTGCATGTTCTGCGACGAGTTGTTATTCAGGGAGTAGAAATGCAGATTCAAAAGAGTTTTAAGGGACAGTCGCCCTACGGCAAGCTGTATTTGGTAGCGACTCCCATTGGAAATATGGACGACATGAGCATTCGCATGGTCAATACTCTCAAGGAAGTGGATGTCATTGCGGCTGAAGATACTAGAAATACGGGCCTTCTGCTCAAATACTTTGGAATTGAGACGCGGCAAATCAGCTTTCATGAGCACAATGCTCAGGAAAAGATACCGGTCTTGCTGGACTTGCTCAAGTCAGGGCAAAATCTAGCCCAGGTATCCGATGCAGGTTTGCCCAGTATTTCGGATCCGGGGCATGATTTGGTCAAGGCGGCTATTGCTGAGAACATTGCTGTAGTAACGGTTCCGGGCCCTAGTGCTGGAATTTCCGCTCTGATTGCTAGTGGTTTAGCGCCTCAGCCTCATATTTTTTATGGTTTCTTGCCTCGCAAGTCAGGGCAGCAGAAGGAATTTTTCGAGAGTAAACAGTCTTATCCAGAGACACAGATCTTTTACGAATCTCCTCATAGGGTCAAGGCTACGCTGGAAAATATGCTGGAAGTCTATGGCGATCGCTCAGTGGTCTTGGTTCGTGAGCTCACCAAAATCTACGAAGAATACCAAAGAGGAAGGATTTCTGAGTTGATAGACTATCTAGCGGAAAACTCTCTTAAGGGCGAGTGCCTCCTGATTGTGGCTGGTGCAAGTCTAGAGAAGGAAGAAAAAGCGGATGCGGATCTCTTGGCTGAAATTGACAGCTTGGTCCAATCCGGCAGCAAGAAAAATCAGGCTATTAAAGAAGTGGCCAAAAAATACGGGCGCAATAAGAGCCAACTCTATGCCCTTTATCATGAAGAAGACAGAAACTAGTCCTATTCGACTAGTTTTTTTGTTCAAAATCTTCCTTTTGTTCGGGAATTTCCCCAAAAGAAAAATATCTTTGAAAGAATTATAGAAATTTTCTGAACATTGTGATATGATAGACAAAATACATTTTTGGAGGTAGGATATGACCATTTACAATTTTTCTGCTGGACCGGCAGTATTGCCCAAGGAAGTCTTGAAAAAAGCTCAGGCTGAGTTTTTAGACTATGCCCAAAGTGGCATGAGTGTGATGGAGATGTCCCACCGATCCAAGGAATTTGACGATATTATCAAAGAAGCTGAGAGCTTGCTGCGTGAGCTCATGGATATTCCGGACAATTACCGCGTGCTATTTTTGCAGGGTGGGGCTTCTACTCAGTTTAGCATGATTCCCCTTAATCTAGCTCAAGGCGGCAAGGCCTATTACATAGTGGCTGGATCTTGGGGAAAGAAAGCTTACACCGAAGCAGTCAAGCTGTCTAAGACAGTGCCTTTTGAACCTATTCTCTTGGCTTCGTCAGAGGACTTAAATTACACGGAAATTCCTTCTTTTGACGAAAAGGAGATTGATCCGCAGGCGGCTTATGTGCATCTGACAACCAATAATACTATCGAAGGAACGGCTATTTATGACCTGCCTGCGACCAATGGCGTGCCGATTGTGGCAGACATGTCTTCTAATATCCTTGCTGCTCAATACCGAGTAGAGGATTTCGGTTTGATTTATGCTGGGGCTCAGAAGAATATCGGACCTGCCGGCGTGACAGTTGTCATCATCCGTGAGGATTTGCTCAATGACGAACCTGTTCTATCTAGCATGTTGGATTACCGTATTCAGGCAGACAATGGCTCTCTTTACAATACACCACCGACTTTCGCCATCTATCTGGCCAAGCTGGTCTTTGAGTGGGTCAAGGAGCTGGGTGGCGTAGCAGAAATGGAAAAGCGCAATCGTGAAAAATCGGGCCTTTTGTACGACTTTATTGAGCAGTCAGACTTTTATCGCAGTCCAGTCCGTTATAAGGAGCAACGCTCAGTAGCCAATATTCCCTTTGTGTCTCCTAGCCCAGAGCTGGACGCCAAATTTAACAAAGAGGCTGCAGCAGCGGGATTCAAGAATATCAAGGGGCACCGCAGCGTAGGCGGCATGAGAGCTAGTCTCTACAATGCCTTTCCACTCCAAGGTGCCAAGGACTTGATTGCCTTTATGCAGAAATTTGAAGAAGAAAATTCTTAAGAGAGGGAAACTATGGTCTTTAGTGTCAAAACCTTTAACAATATCAATCAAATCGGTCTTAAGGAGCTGGGCAATGCTTTTCAGATTGACGGAGATAAGTCTGACAATCCAGACGCTTATATCCTGCGCAGTCAAAACCTGCATGGACAGGAATTTCCAACTAATCTAAAAGCCATTGCACGGGCAGGTGCAGGAACCAATAATATTCCTGTCGACCAGGCAACAGCGCAAGGAATCGTGGTTTTCAACACACCTGGAGCTAATGCCAATGCGGTGAAAGAAGCAGTCTTGGCTTCCATTCTCTTGTCTGCGCGTGACTATATCGCTGCTAACAGCTGGGCTAATGGCCTTTCTGGTGATGATGTTCCCAAGCAAGTGGAAGCTGGTAAGAAACAGTTTGCTGGGACAGAGATTGCAGAGAAGACTTTGGGAGTCATTGGGTTAGGAGCAATCGGTGGCCGTATTGCCAACGATGCCTATCGTCTGGGGATGAACGTCCTAGGTTATGATCCTTATGTATCCATTGAAACAGCTTGGAATATCTCTAGCCATGTCAAGCGGGTAGCGGACATTAAGGAAATCTTTGAGAAGAGTGATTATATCACTATCCATGTGCCCCTGACTGAGGATACACGTGCTACTTTTGATCAGGAGGCTTTTGGTCTCATGCAAAAGGGAACAACCCTTATCAACTTTGCCCGTGGCGAGCTGGTGGATAATGCTGCCCTCTTTGAAGCTATAGAAGCTGGTGTTATCAAACGCTATATCACAGACTTTGGTGTAGAAGAGCTGCTCCGTCATCCGCAGATTACAGTCTTTCCGCATCTGGGCGGATCGACTGAAGAAGCTGAGCTCAACTGTGCTATTATGGCTGGGAAAACCATCCGACGTTTCATGGAAACGGGGGAGATTATTAACTCAGTGAATTTCCCTAATGTCCGTCAGGCTCTCTCAGCCCCTTACCGGATTACCCTGATTAACAAAAATGTACCGAATATTGTAGCTCGGATTTCAACAGCGGTCAGTGATTTAAATATCAATATCGACAATATCATCAATCGTTCCAAGGGTGATTATGCCTATACTTTGCTGGATCTGGATGAGTCGGATGAAAGTAAGATTCAGGACTTGGTTGATAAATTTGAGAACAGCGACAATATTGTGCGCGTGCGTTTAATTAAAAAATAACCGAGAAATAGACGGTGTTTCTTTATGTAATGCGTCTGTACCAGCCGATGAGCCTTTCGCTTGTCGGCTTTTTCTAATGTGTCTCGGCTTGACAAGAAGGAGCTAGCTGGGCTATCATAGGGACGGAGGAAAAACAATGTTACAATTTATCGAATACCCAAAATGCTCTACCTGCCGCAAGGCCAAGGCTGAGCTCAATCAATTAGGAGTGGACTTTGAAGCGGTGGATATTGTCAAGGAAACGCCTAGCCAAGAGCAACTTTTGCAATGGATAACTCATTCAGATTTGGAGATTAAGTCTTTCTTTAATACCAGTGGTATCAAGTACCGAGAATTGGGGCTCAAGGATAAGGTCCCTCAGTTTTCTGCTGAGGAGGCAGCCGCACTCTTGGCGACCGACGGCATGCTGATTAAGCGACCACTGCTAGTCCAAGATGATCGGATTGTGCAAGTTGGCTATCGGACCGAATACAAGGAATTAAACCTTTAATCAAAGATGGGAAATTTCCTGTCTTTTTATATTTTCTTGAAACTATTAAATTTAGTTAATCCGTAGGGGCGCAGTATTTGATATGATTTCTAAGAAAGTCCCAATCAAAATCCTATAAAAGTTTCTCTTTTTATGAGAAAATAGAGGAAAAGATTGGAGGGATATTTATGGCAGAAATTTATCTAGCAGGCGGTTGTTTCTGGGGCTTGGAGGAATATTTTTCTCGGATTGAAGGCGTTGAGGAGACGACAGTAGGCTATGCCAATGGACAAGTAGAGTCCACCAACTACCAGCTCATTCACCAGACCGACCATGCGGAGACGGTGCACTTGATTTATAATGAAGATAAAATCAGCCTGCGAGAAATTTTGCTCTACTATTTCCGAGTCATTGACCCCTTATCCATCAACAAACAGGGTAATGATATTGGCCGTCAGTATCGGACAGGTGTTTACTATGTCCGTGAGGAAGATCGCGCCACTATCGAGCAGGTTTTTGCTGAGCGGGAGGAGCAATTAGGACAAAAGTTGGCTGTAGAGCTAGAGCCCTTGCGCCATTATATCTTGGCCGAGGATTATCATCAGGACTATCTCAAGAAAAATCCGACGGGTTATTGCCATATCAATGTCAAGGATGCTGAGCAGCCCTTGGTCGATGCGGGCCATTATCCTAAGCCTAGCCAGCAGCAACTCAAAGCAGTGCTAAGTGAGGAGCAGTATCAGGTGACCCAGCAGAGCGCAACGGAGCGCCCTTTCCATAATGCTTACAACGCGACTTTTGAGGCAGGGATTTATGTTGATGTGACAACTGGCGAACCACTCTTTTTTGCGGCTGACAAGTTTGAATCTGGTTGTGGCTGGCCTAGTTTTGCTCGTCCTATCGCTCGCGAAGTTATCAAATATTATCAAGATTTGAGTCATGGCATGGAGCGAATCGAAGTGCGGAGTCGCTCAGGAAATGCCCATTTGGGTCACGTCTTTACTGACGGTCCGCAGGAGTTAGGTGGCTTGCGCTACTGCATCAACTCAGCAGCTCTGCGATTTATTCCCAGAGAGAAAATGGAAGAGGAAGGCTACGGCTACCTGCTACCCTATATGGACTAATGCTCACTTTTGTCGCTTACCGACGTGTTCAAAATCTAGCTAAACTAGACAGAAATAATCAGCCAATTTCCTCTTTTCTAACGCTCCAAGCATTTATATATGTAAATACCATAGAAAAGTGTATAATGGTTAGGAAAAGATAAATGTTATGGAAGGAATGCAAAATGGAGAAATTGGATATTACTACAATGTCTGATTATAAAAAGGTAGAAGCTGTTATTCAATTACTAATCGATGGAGTTTTGACCAGCTATCGTGTGGCGACAGATGCCAACATCAGCAAAATGAGCATCTTGACACTGGTCAAAGGTAGCAGCAAGATTAAGAATATTACTTATCAAACGGCTATTGCTCTGATTAATTGGTATGAAGAAAATCATGAAAAATACGGTATTACTATTCAATAAGTAGCCGATTTTACAGGGAAATATATATAACTGGAATTCTATGAGTGGCTTGCTTGTGGGATTCTTTTACTGAAGGAAAGAATAGCCTTTCCATTATTGCAGGAAAGGCAAAAATTTCATATAATGGAAATAAGAAAAATGAGCGTAGGAATGTCTGCTGGTTGTAGCAGCCCGCTAAATTTTTTATAAGGAGAACTCAATGTCACAATTATCTGTTAATGCCATTCGCTTTTTAGGAATTGACGCGATTGAAAAGTCTAAGTCAGGTCACCCTGGTGTCGTGATGGGCGCTGCGCCGATGGCTTACGACCTATTTACCAAACAGCTGCGTATCAATCCAGAAGAGCCAAATTGGATTAACCGCGATCGCTTCGTTCTATCTGCAGGACACGGCTCTATGCTGCTTTATGCCTTGCTCCATCTGTCTGGCTTTAAAGATGTCAGCATGGAGGAAATCAAGAACTTCCGCCAATGGGGCTCTAAGACACCAGGTCACCCAGAGTTTGGTCATACAGCTGGAGTTGATGCGACGACTGGACCATTGGGACAAGGGATTTCTACAGCGACTGGATTTGCTCAAGCAGAGCGTTTCTTGGCTGCTAAGTACAACCGTGAAGGCTATCCGATTTTCGACCATTACACTTACGTAATCTGTGGTGATGGCGATTTGATGGAGGGAGTTTCAGCTGAGGCGGCTTCTTACGCTGGTCTGCAAAAGCTGGACAAGCTGGTTGTCCTCTACGATTCAAATGATATCAACTTGGATGGGGAAACTAAGGATTCCTTTACAGAAGATGTTCGTGCCCGCTATGAAGCTTACGGATGGCACACTGCTTTGGTGGAAGATGGAACAGACCTTGCAGCGATTGATGCGGCTATCAATGAAGCGAAGGCTTCTGGCAAGCCATCTTTGATTGAAGTTAAGACAGTTATCGGTTACGGTTCTCCAAACAAGCAAGGAACCAATGCAGTTCACGGTGCGCCTTTAGGAGCAGAAGAAGCGGAAGCCACTCGTCAAGCCTTGGGATGGGACTATGCGCCATTTGAGATTCCTGAGGAAGTCTATGCTGACTACCGTACAAATGTAGCAGAGCGTGGTGCCGCAGCATACGATGCTTGGAAACAGCTAGTAGAGGACTACAAGCAAGCCCATCCAGAATTGGCAGCAGAAGTAGCAGCTATCATCGCTGGTCAGGATCCAGTAGAAATCAAACCAGAAGACTTCCCAGCACTTGAAAATGGCTTCTCTCAAGCGACCCGTAATTCTAGTCAGGATGCCCTCAATGCAGCAGCTAAAGTGCTTCCAACTTTCCTCGGCGGTTCTGCTGACTTGGCTCATTCCAATATGACCTACATCAAGGAAGACGGCTTGCAGGATGATGCCCACCGTCTCAATCGCAACATCCAATTTGGTGTGCGCGAGTTTGCCATGGGAACAATTCTCAACGGTATGGCGCTTCATGGTGGTCTTCGCGTTTACGGTGGTACCTTCTTCGTCTTCTCAGACTATGTTAAGGCAGCTGTTCGTTTGTCTGCTTTGCAAGGCTTGCCAGTGACCTATGTCTTCACACATGACTCAATTGCAGTTGGTGAAGATGGACCGACTCACGAGCCGATTGAGCATTTGGCTGGTCTGCGTGCGATTCCAAACCTGACTGTCCTTCGCCCAGCAGATGCGCGTGAAACTCAGGCAGCTTGGTACCTGGCCCTTAAGAGCCAATCTACTCCGACTGCTCTGGTCTTGACCCGTCAAAATCTGACAGTCGAAGAAGGTACAGACTTTGACAAGGTAGCTAAAGGTGCTTATGTAGTCTACGAAACAGGAGCAGATTTCGATACTATCTTGTTGGCTTCTGGTTCTGAGGTTAATTTGGCTGTTGAAGCTGCTAAAGCACTGGCAGCAGAAGGTGCTAAAATTCGCGTGGTCAGCGTACCATCAACAGAGCTGTTTGACGCTCAAGATGCAGCCTACAAAGAAGAAATTCTACCAAATGCAGTTCGTCGTCGCGTAGCGATCGAGATGGCAGCTAGCCAGCCTTGGTACAAGTATGTCGGTCTGGACGGTGCAGTTATCGGAATCGATCAGTTCGGTGCATCTGCTCCAGCAGGCAAGGTTCTGGAAGAATACGGCTTTACAGTTGAGCACGTAGCAGAAGTTGTTAAAAATCTTAAATAAAAAGACTTAAGATCAGGATGCTAGTCATCCTGATTTTTTTGGAAATCATTTTCCTGCCTTGTCAAACGGGCCAAAATCTGCTATAGTAATTAGTAGATGAATTCCAAAGGAGAAGAGAAATGAATCCAACAATGATGATTATTTTTTTTGTTGTACTAGTAGGGATGATGTATTTCCAAGTACGGACACAGAAAAAGCAAGCTGAAAAACGGATGGAGAGCCTTAATAAACTGCAAAAAGGCTATGAAGTCATTACTATTGGTGGTCTTTACGGAACTGTTGACGAAGTTGATTCAGAGCGTAAGACTGTTGTCTTGGACGTAGACGGTGTTTTCTTGACATTTGAATTGGCAGCCATTAAGACTGTTTTGCCATTGACAGAAGGTATCCCAGCTGCTGCAGGAGTGGAAGGCGATATCGCTGTGTCTGATGAAGATACTGCCATTGAAGAATAGGATACAGGACAGCCGAGAGGCTGTCTTTTTTATTTTAAGGACATATTGTAAACTCATCTTTTACAATATTATAGTTGCACAACACTAGCGAAACCTGTCTGCATACACTACCAGCTATTCATCATCAGCTCTGATAGACGAAAAATCAGCTCTCCTGCCCACATTTAAAGGATTTATGATATAATGAAATGATAAAACTTTAAATAGGATAAAAAATATGTTTAGTTTTAAGAAAAAAGAAAAGCTCGATGAGGCCTTGCTTGTTCCCAAGCATATAGGCATTATCATGGATGGCAATGGTCGTTGGGCTAAAAAACGTATGCAGCCGCGCGTCTTTGGTCATAAGGCAGGTATGGAAGCCTTGCAAGAAGTGACGATTGCAGCCAAGGAGATGGGTGTGCAGGTCTTGACAGTCTATGCCTTTTCAACGGAAAACTGGACGCGACCAGAAAAAGAAGTGTCTTTCATTATGAATTTGCCGGTTGAGTTTTATGACCGCTATGTGCCAGAATTGCACAGAAACAATGTAAAAATTCAAATGATTGGCGACACGAAGCGCCTTCCTAAAGCTACTTTTGAGGCCTTGGAGAAAGCTGAAGATCTGACTCGCTTGAATACGGGGCTGATTTTGAACTTCGCCCTAAACTATGGCGGACGAGCTGAGATCAATCAAGCGGTTCAGAAGCTTGCTCAAGATGTTTTAGATGCGAAAGTTCAGCCAGCAGATATTACAGAGGAAATGCTTGGAGATTATCTCTACACTAGCAGTTTGCCTGTAAGCTTGCGAGATCCTGACTTGGTTATTCGTACGAGTGGCGAGCTGCGCCTTAGCAATTTCTTGCCTTGGCAGACAGCTTATAGCGAGTTGTATTTTACAGATATCCTTTGGCCGGATTTCGATGAGAAGGCTTTGAAGGATGCAGTTGTAGAGTATAATCGCCGTAATCGCCGCTTCGGCGGTGTATAAAGGAGGGAGAAAAAGATGAGTTTAGATTTACAAAGACGTCTTCTTTTTGGAGGAATTGCTCTAGCTATTTTTATACCTCTAGTGAAGATGGGAGGGATTCCCTTCCAGATCAGTGTTGGCCTTTTAGCTATGCTAGCAGTGCATGAATTGCTTAAGATGAAGGGGCTTCCGACAGCGACCTTGGAGGGCGGATTGGCTATGCTGGCAGCTTTCGTCTTGACCCTGCCACTTGAAAATTACTTGAAGTTTTTGCCCGTGGACGGCAATGTGATGGCTTATGGCTTGGTTGTTTTCGTCTTGCTAGGAGCGACTGTTTTAGGTTCCTCTTATAGCTTTGAAGATGCGGCTTATCCGATTGCTTCTAGTTTTTATGTCGGTCTAGGTTTTAATGCTTTGATCGATGCCCGTTTGGTGAATGTGGACAAGGTTTTGCTGGCCCTCTTTATCGTCTGGGCGACAGACAGTGGGGCCTATCTGGTTGGTACTCGCTACGGACGGAGAAAATTATTGCCAAAGGTATCGCCAAATAAAACCATTGAAGGCAGTTTAGGAGGCATTATCTCAGCGGTGTTGGTTTCGGCGATTTTTATGTCTGTTCGTCCGCAAGTTGCCACTCCATATAGTTTTGTGACCATGCTGCTCTTGACAGTTGTCTTTAGTATTGCTGGTCAATTCGGCGACTTGGTAGAGAGCGCCATCAAGCGTCACTTTGGTGTCAAAGACTCAGGGAAGTTTATTCCTGGGCATGGCGGTGTTTTGGATCGCTTTGATAGCTTGCTTTTTGTCTTCCCACTGATGCACCTCTTTGGCCTGTTCTAAGGAGTTTGGTGGCCAAGCAGCCGAAAGCCTTCTTGGCTTAATGAACAATCTTAAGAGAAAGATTAGACTTATGCAGATTATTACATTTATTATTATTTTTGGGGTCATTGTGGTGGTTCATGAATTTGGACATTTCTACTTTGCCAAAAAATCAGGTATTCTAGTTCGTGAGTTTGCCATTGGGATGGGCCCGAAAATCTTTGCTCATATTGGCAAGGATGGAACAGCCTACACGATTCGAATTCTGCCGCTAGGTGGATATGTCCGTATGGCTGGCTGGGGCGAGGATTCGACAGAAATCAAAACAGGTACGCCAGCTAGTCTAACTCTGAATGAAGATGGAAAAGTCGTCCGTATCAATCTGTCTGGCAAGAAAATCGATCAGACGGCTCTACCCATGAATGTGACCAGTTTTGATTTTGAAGAAAAACTGGAGATTACAGGGCTGGTCTTAGATGAGACCAAGACTTATTCTGTTGATCACGATGCGACCATTGTTGAGGAAGATGGGACAGAAGTACGGATTGCTCCTCTAGATGTGCAGTATCAAAATGCTAGTATCTGGGGACGACTCATTACCAACTTTGCGGGTCCCATGAACAACTTTATCCTGAGCATTGTCGTCTACTCTCTCCTAGCCTTTATGCGAGGAGGAGCAGTGGACTACTATAGCAATCATGTTCAGGTTGTTCCTCAAGGAGTGGTGGCTAAGGCTGGTTTGAAAGACAATGACCAGATCGTTCAGGTCAATGAATACAAGGTTTCCAATTGGGATGAGTTGACAGATTCTGTCCAGAAGGCAACCCGTAACCAAGGAAAAAATCCAGAAGTAACGATTACCTATGAACGAGATGGAAAGACTCAAAAAGTGACGGTCCAACCAGAAGAAGATGGGGGACGCTATTATATCGGTGTGACCAATGCTGTCAAGACGGGCTTTTTCGATAAGCTTCTGTCAGGTGTGACAGATACTTGGTACACAGCAAGTCGTATCTTGACGGCCTTGAAGGATATCATCTTCCACTTTAGTTTGAACAAGTTGGGTGGTCCAGTAGCGATCTACAAAGCGAGTTCGCAAGCAGCGGAGCTTGGACTTCCAGCTATCCTGTCCCTGATGGCCATGTTGTCCATCAATATCGGAATCTTTAACTTAATCCCTATTCCGGCCTTGGATGGTGGGAAAATCTTGATCAATTTGATCGAGCTGGTTCGTCGCAAACCGCTCAAGCAGGAAGTAGAGACCTACTTGACCCTTGCTGGAGTGGCGGTCATGGTTATCTTGATGATTGCCGTTACTTGGAACGATATTATGAAATTATTTTTGAAATAGAAAAGGAATGAATCTGAATGAAACAAAGTAAAATGCTTATTCCAACACTTCGCGAAATGCCAAGTGATGCGCAGGTTATCAGCCACGCTTTGATGCTCCGTGCGGGTTATGTTCGTCAAGTCTCTGCAGGTGTCTATTCATATCTGCCACTTGCTAACCGTGTGATCGAAAAAGCTAAGAAGATCATGCGCCAAGAATTTGATAAGATTGGTGCGGTTGAGATGTTGGCTCCAGCCCTTCTCAGTGCGGACCTCTGGCGCGAGTCAGGTCGTTACGAGACCTACGGTGAAGACCTCTACAAGCTGAAAAACCGTGAGAAATCAGACTTTATCCTAGGGCCAACCCATGAGGAAACCTTTACGGCTATCGTCCGTGATTCGGTTAAATCCTACAAACAGCTGCCGCTTAATCTCTATCAGATTCAGCCTAAATACCGCGATGAAAAGCGTCCTCGTAACGGGCTCTTGCGGACGCGTGAGTTTATCATGAAAGATGCCTACAGTTTCCACGCTAACTATGACAGCTTGGATGTAGCTTATGATGAATACAAGTCTGCCTATGAGAAAATCTTTACCCGCAGCGAGCTGGATTTCAAAGCCATTATCGGCGATGGTGGTGCCATGGGGGGCAAGGACAGCCAAGAATTCATGGCCATTACGCCGGACCGAACAGATTTGAATCGCTGGGTTGTCTTGGACAAGTCTGTAGCCAGCTTTGATGAAATTCCTGCAGAAGTACAAGAAGAAATCAAGGCAGAATTGCTTAAATGGATGGTTTCTGGTGAAGATACCATTGCCTACTCTAGCGAGTCTAGCTATGCGGCCAACCTAGAAATGGCAACCAATGCTTATAAACCAAACAAAAAAGTAGTGACTGAGGCAGAGTTGGTGCGTGTAGAAACCCCTGACTGCAAGACCATTGATGAGGTGGCAGCTTTCCTACAAGTTGATACAGAAGAAACAATCAAGACCTTGGTCTACATGGCTGATGACAAGCCTGTTGCAGCCCTTTTAGTTGGAAATGACCAACTCAACGAAGTCAAGCTGAAAAATCATTTGGGAGCTGATTTCTTTGAAGTCGCTAGTGAAGAGGATGTTCGTCAGCTCTTGGGCGCAGCCTTTGGTTCTCTAGGACCAGTCAATCTGCCAGAAGATGTGACTATTATCGCGGACCGTAGAGTCCAAGACCTTTCTAACGCTGTAGCAGGAGCCAATGAAGATGGCTACCACCTGACTGGTGTTAATCCAGGCCGTGACTTTAGTCCTGAATATGTGGATATCCGCGAAGTTCGTGAAGGTGAAGTGTCTCCGGACGGTCAAGGTATCCTTAAGTTTGCTCGTGGGATTGAGATTGGGCATATCTTTAAGTTAGGAACTCGCTATTCTGACAGCATGAACGCCAATGTCTTGGACGAAAATGGCCGTGCCGTACCGATGATTATGGGCTGTTATGGTATCGGTGTCAGCCGCCTCCTCTCTGCTGTTATGGAGCAGCACGCTCGTCTCTTTGTCAATAAAACTCCTAAGGGTGAATTCCGCTATGCTTGGGGCATCAACTTCCCTAAAGAACTGGCACCATTTGATGTACATTTGATTCCGGTCAATGTCAAGGACGAGGAAGCTCTGGCTCTGACTGACCAAATCGAGGCTAACTTGCTAAGTGCTGGTTATGAGGTCTTGGTGGATGATCGCAATGAGCGCGCGGGTGTCAAGTTCAGCGACAGCGATTTGATTGGTCTCCCAATCCGTGTGACAGTTGGTAAGAAAGCCGCAGAAGGCATCGTCGAAGTCAAGATTAAGGCTACGGGCGATACCATTGAAGTCCACGCTGATAATCTGCTAGAAACTCTGTCTATTTTGACAAAATAAAAACAACTGCCAGTTTTATCTGGCAGTTTTCTTTTGCTTATTAGCCTTGAAAATGCTATAGTAGGGAAAAATGAATTGGAGGATCAAAACATGGGATTATTCAGCGGTTTATTGGGCAATGCTTCTCAGAAAGATATTGAAAAAACAGAAAGAGAATTGGAGAACATTCTGACGCCGGCAGAAAATGTGGAGTTATCTTTCAGTCTGATTCGCGACTTGATTGTCTTTACAGATAAGCGGTTGATCTTGGTGGACAAGCAGGGAGTGACAGGCAAGAAAACGGCTTATAAGTCTTATCCTTATCGCTCCATTTCTCGCTTTTCAGTGGAAACGGCTGGCCACTTTGACCTGGACGCTGAACTGAAAATCTGGGTTTCCAGCGCTGAGGAACCAGCTGAAACCCTAACCTTCCGAAGTGATAAAAGTGTCATTGCTATCCAAAAAGCGCTGGCAGAAGCGGTATTGAGATAAAAAGCGGTTGAAACCGCTTTTTTTGCAAACAAAAACTAACCATAGCTTATTAGCTTGGTTAGTCCATAAATAAAGATTGACGATCTGGAATACTTCCCATCTAGTTGTCTTCACTAGGGAAAGATTCACCAAAATGCAGCTCAGAGTATGGAGTTTCAAAATGACCTCCGTCATAAGTTACCTTGACTGAACTTATTCCAAAGTCAACGATTATTGGTTTTGCAGCTGTTAAAAAGACATAGCGATTAGCGTTTTGTTTTATATCATAGACTTTTACTGCTCCGTAAATGGAATCGGAAGAATAGATATCTCCATTTTTAGTTGATTTGCTTATTTCAATGGTCTTCTTAGTAGGAGAGTAGGATAAATTATAGGCTTCTTTTTTTCCGATGCCTTGAGTAATAAAAGTTTCGTTGTCATCACTTTTAGCTTGAAAGTGAATAAAATTTTTATCAAAACTTTGCTGAGCGTTGTTCATAACGAGAAATACATTTACTCCCCATGCAGCTAAGCCCAAAATAAGAAGAGAAGCGATACCAATAAAAACAGTTTTTTTAGTTAAGCGCATAAAAACTCCTTGAAAATCATGCTATTGGAGAAGTGAATGCCAATAGCTTGCTCTATAAAATATTTTCTAAGTTTTTTCTTGCTGGCGAACTAAGGACTTGGCTAGCAAGACTGGATAGTTTCTAAAGTATAAAATCAGTCCGAAAAGATTTTATTCTTCTGTGAATCCTTGAGATAGCAGAAAAGCAAAGAAATCTTCGGGCTTTTCCTTAAGGTTTTTGAATAGGTTATCTTTAGTTGTTTCCCCTAAAGCAGCCATGACTTGTTTTTCTTTTGCTTTGCTGAGATCAAAGTGGGCAACTTGTGCAACGGTTTTCTTGTCCTCTGAAACTTTGACTTCAAGTGTGACTCCATCTAACTTGCTGAATTTATCATAAAAGTCACTGGCTTTCAATTCTTCTTGATAAATGTTGATGATTTCTTCAGGACTCTTACTTTGCTCGTCCTCTTGAGTCGGTTTCGTAGCCATAAAATCGAAGGCTCGAATCCTATCTTTTTGATAATAAGCGACAATTTTATTATTGTATCCGTTAGGCATGTTGTAAGCAAAAGTCTTGGTTTTTACTTTCTCTTCTTTTTTTGGCTTGCTTTGGCTCTGACTTTGGTTGGGCTTGCTTTCGTGTTTAGTTTGCTTAGGCATGCTGCAGGCAGTCAAAGCCAGCAGACAGGCGCTAGCTAGTAAAATTTTCTTCACAGTTAAGACTCCTTTTGATAAATGTTTTTTCTATTATATCATAACTTAGTTTTAAGACAAGAAAACATATAAATATATAGGTATCAACAACTTTACTCCGCTCTTTTTCTGTCGAAAAAAGTGCTGATTTATGGTAAAATAGGGTCACTACTGTACGAGGAAATGTCATGTCAAACAAGTTTGAAATTTTAATGCATCAGCTGGATATGCCACTGGAAATGAGAAACTCAGAGGCCTTTTTGAATGCAGAAATTGAGAAGGTTCTGGTCCACAAGGTCAGTCGGGTCTGGGAGTTTCATTTTTCTTTTGTAAATATTCTGCCCATTGAGATTTTTCGGGAATTGCAGAAGCGCTTAGCTCAAGAGTTTTCTAAGACAGGTAATCAAGCTGTTTTTGAAATTCATTGTCAGGCGCCTCAGGTATCGGATGAGCTCTTGCAGGCTTATTACCAGCTGGCCTTTGAGGAGGGGCCTTGTGCCAGTCATGGCTTCAAGAGTCTTTATCAGGATTTGCAGGTTCATTTGGATGGGGACAAGCTGCTGATTGAGGGGGCTTCAACCATTGATACGGAGCATTTTCGCAAGAATCACCTGCCCAATCTCAGCCGGCAACTGGTCAAGTATGGTTTTCCTCATCTGACCTGTCAGGTTCAGCACAGTGATGAACTGACCCAGCAGCAAGCGGAGAATTTCCAGGCGGAGAATGACAAGATTGTTCAGGCGGCCAATGAAGAAGCGCTCAAAGCCATGGAATCTCTGCAACAGATGGCACCGCCGCCAGAAGAAAAACCGACTTATGATTTCCAAGCTCGCAAGGCTGCGGCTAAACCAAATCTGGACAAGGCAGAGATTACTCCTATGATCGAAGTTCAGACTGAGGAAAACCGTCTGGTCTTCGAGGGAATGGTCTTTGACATGGAGCAGAAGGTCACTCGGACCGGCCGAGTCTTGCTTAACTTCAAAATGACAGACTACACTTCCAGCTTCTCCTTGCAAAAATGGATGAAAAACGAAGAAGAAGCCAAGAAGTTTGACATGATTAAGAAAGGCGCCTGGCTGCGCGTGCGCGGAAATGTGGAGATGAACAACTTCACTCGTGACCTGACCATGAATGTGCAGGATGTCCAGGAAGTTACCCACTATGAGCGCAAGGACTTGATGCCTGAGGGACAGAAGCGGGTCGAGTTTCATGCCCATACCAATATGTCTACTATGGATGCCCTGCCTGAGGCAGAGGAAATCGTTGCAACGGCCGCCAAGTGGGGCCACAAGGCTGTCGCCATTACTGACCATGGCAATGTGCAGAGCTTCCCCCATGGCTACAAGGCTGCCAAGAAAGCTGGTATTCAGCTGATTTACGGCATGGAGGCCAATATTGTAGAAGACCGGGTTCCCATCGTCTACAATGAAGTGGACATGGAGCTGAGCGATGCGACCTATGTAGTCTTTGACGTGGAAACGACAGGCCTTTCGGCGGTCTACAATGACTTGATTCAAGTTGCTGCCAGCAAGATGCATAAGGGCAATATCATCGCTGAATTTGATGAGTTTATCAATCCTGGCTATCCTCTGTCGGCCTTTACGACGGATCTGACTGGGATTACTGATGAGCATGTCCGCAACGCCAAGCCGCTAGAGCAAGTTCTGAAAGAATTTCAGGAATTTTGTCAGGATAGCGTCCTCGTTGCCCATAATGCTACCTTTGACGTGGGCTTTATGAATGTCAACTATGAGCGTCATGGCCTGCCGAAAATTACCCAGCCAGTCATTGACACGCTGGAATTTGCCCGCAATCTCTATCCAGAGTACAAGCGCCATGGTCTGGGGCCTTTGACCAAGCGATTCCAGATTGCCTTGGAGCATCATCACATGGCTAACTATGACGCGGAAGCGACGGGCCGTCTCCTCTTTATCTTTATCAAGGATGTGGCTGAAAAGCATGGTGTGACTAATCTCAAGGATCTGAATACGGATCTGGTCGATGAGAATTCCTACAAGAAGGCTCGGGTCAAGCATGCGACCATTTATGTAAAAAATCAGACGGGGCTCAAGAATATTTTCAAGTTAGTCAGTCTGTCCAATACTAAATATTTTGAAGGTGTCCCTCGGATTCCACGGACTGTGCTGGATGCCCATCGTGAAGGCCTGATTCTGGGTTCAGCCTGCTCAGAAGGCGAAGTCTATGACGCCGTTGTCTCTCAGGGGGTGGATGCGGCTGTCGAAGTAGCCAAGTACTATGACTTTATCGAGGTCATGCCGCCGGCTATCTATGAGCCGCTGATTGCCAAAGAGCAGATCAAGGATCAAGAAGAACTGCAGACCATTATTCGCAATCTGATTGAGGTCGGAGATCGCTTGGGCAAGCCTGTCCTTGCGACGGGGAACGTTCACTATATCGAGCCGGAAGAAGAAATCTATCGTGAAATTATCGTCCGCAGTCTTGGTCAGGGAGCCATGATTAACCGGACCATTGGCCATGGTGAAAATGCCCAGCCGGCTCCGCTTCCTAAGGCTCACTTCCGGACCACCAATGAGATGCTGGACGAATTTGCCTTTCTAGGCGAGGATTTGGCTAAGAAACTGGTCATTACCAATCCGAATCAGCTGGCGGAGACCTTTGAGCCGGTCGAGGTGGTCAAGGGCGACCTCTATACACCTTTCATTGATAAGGCTGAGGAGACAGTTGCCGAGCTGACCTATCAAAAGGCCTTTGAGATTTATGGGAATCCTCTGCCGGATATCGTGGATTTGCGGATTGAAAAAGAGTTAACCTCTATCTTGGGGAATGGCTTTGCCGTGATTTATCTGGCTTCGCAGATGCTGGTGCAACGCTCCAATGAGCGGGGCTATCTGGTAGGTTCACGGGGGTCTGTTGGATCCAGCTTTGTTGCGACCATGATCGGGATTACCGAGGTTAATCCCTTGTCACCCCACTACGTCTGTGGCAAATGCCAATACAGCGAGTTCATCACAGACGGCTCCTATGGTTCTGGATTTGATATGCCGGATAAGGACTGTCCAGAGTGTGGCCACAAGCTGAGCAAGAACGGTCAGGATATTCCATTTGAGACCTTCCTTGGATTTGACGGGGACAAGGTACCCGATATTGACTTGAACTTTTCCGGAGAGGATCAGCCGAGCGCCCACTTGGACGTGCGGGACATCTTTGGTGAGGAATATGCCTTTCGGGCTGGAACCGTTGGTACCGTTGCGGCTAAGACGGCTTATGGATTTGTCAAGGGCTACGAGCGCGACTATGGGAAGTTCTACCGAGACGCCGAAGTTGAGCGTTTGGCGCAGGGAGCTGCTGGTGTCAAGCGGACGACTGGACAACACCCAGGTGGAATCGTTGTTATTCCTAACTACATGGATGTTTATGACTTTACACCGGTCCAATATCCAGCTGACGATGTGACAGCCGAGTGGCAGACCACCCACTTTAACTTCCACGATATCGATGAAAATGTCCTCAAGCTAGACGTTCTGGGACACGATGATCCGACCATGATTAGGAAGCTTCAGGACTTGTCAGGCATTGATCCTAATGACATTCCTATGGATGATGCTGGCGTCATGGCCCTCTTTTCTGGAACAGACATTCTGGGGGTGACTGAGGAGCAAATCGGCACGCCGACTGGTATGCTGGGGATTCCGGAGTTTGGGACCAACTTTGTACGGGGCATGGTTGATGAGACCCATCCGACCACCTTTGCAGAGCTCTTACAGCTATCTGGTCTCTCTCATGGTACGGATGTTTGGCTGGGTAATGCTCAGGACTTGATCAAGCAAGGGATTGCCGACTTGTCCACCGTTATCGGCTGTCGGGACGACATCATGGTTTACCTTATGCACAAAGGCTTGGATCCTAAGATGGCCTTTACGATCATGGAGCGCGTGCGGAAGGGCCTTTGGCTGAAGATTTCTGAAGAAGAGCGCAACGGCTACATCGCAGCTATGAAGGAAAACAATGTGCCAGAGTGGTACATTGAGTCCTGTGGAAAGATCAAGTACATGTTCCCCAAGGCCCATGCGGCAGCCTACGTTATGATGGCCCTGCGGGTGGCCTACTTCAAGGTGCATCATCCGATTTATTACTATTGTGCTTATTTCTCCATCCGGGCTAAGGCCTTTGATATCAAGACTATGAGTGGTGGCCTTGATGCCGTCAAACGCCGGATGAGCGAAATCGCTGAAAAGCGCAAGAACAACGAAGCTTCCAATGTAGAAATTGACCTTTATACGACTCTGGAAATCGTCAATGAAATGCTGGAGCGGGGCTTCAAATTCGGCAAGCTAGATCTCTACAAGAGCCACGCGACCGAGTTTCTCATCGAAGGAGATACCCTTATCCCGCCTTTCTCTACCATGGACGGTCTGGGTGATAACGTTGCCCGCCAATTAGTTAGAGCGCGGGAAGAAGGTGAATTCCTTTCTAAGACAGAGCTCCGCAAACGTGGCGGCCTCTCTAGCACCCTAGTCGAAAAAATGGACGACATGGGTATTCTAGGAAATATGCCCGAGGATAACCAGTTGAGTCTGTTTGATGAGTTTTTTTAAGAAGGATGTTTATGGAAAATATTACGGAACAATTTAATGCGGTTGCTTTAGAATACGATTGGGTAACTACTCTTTTGGAAGGCAAGCCCGATTATCTACTGGATAATTTGCCTGACCGTAGAGTTTCCGCTTTGGATATTGGTTGTGGCGGAGGGAATACCTGCATTTTTCTGTCTTCATATTTTCAACATGTGACAGGAATAGATCTTTCTGTGGATTTTCTGCAGATAGCAAAAGATAAAGTAGAAAAAGAAGATTTACAGAATGTAGAATTACTGCAGGATGATTTTTTAACCGCTGTTTTTGAGAAACAATTTGATTTTATTTTCAGTCGAACGACATTTCATCATTTGGACATCCCTGAAGCTTTGGAAAAATGTAAGAAATTACTAAAGCCAGGTGGCATCCTGTTTGTTATGGACAATGTATCAGAAAAGCCCACTCCTTCAACTTGGACCTATGTTGTAGGCGCTTATTTAGATTTTCCTCGACACTGGAAAAGATTCGGCTTGAAAAATGCCAGAAGAATCTTCAAACATAGCACCTCCAAATCTTGGCTCAATCATTTAGCAACAGATCGCTACCTTTCTAAAAAAGGATATGAAGAGATTTATGGGAAGTTGCTGCCAGGCTGTAAATTAATTCAGGATGGTTGGAATATGAAAGTCATCTGGCATCATAAACCAATAGATGGTTAACAAAGGAAAGGACTCTCTCATGAAACTTAGAATAAATGCCGAAGATAAGCCTGCGCAAAAGGTGTTTGATTACCAGCTGGATCTTGATCCAGATACGATTTTGAAAATGACCGCTTTGATTTGCGGCACTGTGGCAGCGGTTAGCCTGCTGTCCCTGTTTAAAGAGAATTAACAAAAGAAAAGGAGAAGCAGCATGGTTCTGCCAAATTTTAAAGAAAACTTAGAAAAATACGCTAAATTATTGGTGGCTAATGGTATCAATGTGCAGCCGGGTCACACGGTGGCGCTCAATATTGATGTGGAGCAGCGTGAGCTGGCTCACTTGATTGTCAAGGAAGCCTATGCTCTGGGTGCTCACGAGGTCATCGTCCAGTGGGCGGATGATTTGACTACGCGGGAGAAATTCCTCCATGCACCGATGGAGCGCTTGGACAATGTTCCAGACTATAAGGTGGCTGAGATGAACTATCTCCTCGAAAAGAAAGCCAGCCGCTTGGGCGTTCGTTCATCTGACCCAGGAGCTTTAAATGGCGTGGATGCCGAGAAATTATCGGCTTCTGCTAAGGCTATGGGGATAGCCATGAAGCCGATGCGAATCGCAACCCAATCCAATAAAGTCAGCTGGACAGTCGCTGCAGCAGCCGGTACAGAGTGGGCTAAGAAGGTCTTTCCAAACGCAGCCAGTGATGAGGAAGCGGTAGACTTGCTTTGGGATCAGATTTTCAAAACCTGCCGTGTTTACGAAGAAGACCCCGTGAAGGCTTGGGAAGAACACGCTGCTATCCTTAAGAGCAAGGCAGAAATGCTTAATAAGGAGCAATTTTCAGCTCTTCATTACACAGCGCCAGGAACTGATTTGACACTTGGCTTGCCTAAGAACCACGTTTGGGAATCAGCTGGTGCCATCAACGCACAGGGCGAAGGATTCTTGCCAAATATGCCGACAGAGGAAGTCTTCACAGCCCCTGACTTCCGTAGGGCAGATGGTTATGTCACTTCTACAAAACCACTTAGCTATAATGGAAATATCATCGAAGGTATCAAGGTGACCTTCAAGGATGGCCAGATTGTGGACATTACTGCTGAGAAGGGAGACCAGGTTATGAAGGATCTTGTCTTTGAAAATGCGGGTGCTCGTGCCTTGGGTGAATGTGCCTTGGTACCAGATCCAAGCCCAATTTCCCAGTCAGGTATTACCTTCTTTAACACCCTTTTCGATGAGAATGCTTCAAACCACTTGGCTATCGGTGCAGCCTATGCGACCAGCGTGGTTGGCGGAGCAGATATGAGCGAAGAAGAGCTTGAAGCTGCGGGACTTAACCGCTCAGATGTTCACGTGGACTTTATGATTGGCTCTAATCAAATGGATATCGATGGCATCCGCGAAGACGGCAGCCGTGTAGCAATCTTCCGCAATGGAGATTGGGCAATTTAAGATTTTAAGTTGTTTTGACGGGCACTTTTAATCTGACAGCTCCCACCTGCTTCTTGAAAAGTATTCTTAGAAGCATAGAAAGAAGGATCCTATATGATTGGTAGTATGTTTGTCGGTTTTATTATTGGTCTCATGGCTGGGGCTGTCACCAGCCGCGGGGAACGTATGGGCTGTATCGGAAAAATCCTCTTGGGCTGGTTTGGTTCATGGCTTGGGCAATTGCTTTTTGGCCACTGGGGACCGATGTTAGCGGGCACAGCCATTCTTCCCTCAGTCTTGGGTGCTGTGATCCTCTTGGCTCTTTTCTGGGATCGAGGCACCTAGAATAGTGTAAAAGAAATACCTAGACGTGAAAACGTCTAGGTATTTTTGATTGCAATATATGGTCGTTTATTCCAGCACCAGCATGCCGTCCTTCACTGCAAATGGATCTTTTTCATTGATGCGGTCGTAAAACATGATGCCGTTGATATGGTCAATCTCGTGTTGAACCACGATAGAATTATAGCCTTTGAGTTTGATGCGGTGTTTTTGGCCATCCTTGTCAAAGTAATCCACGGTCACTCGTGCATGACGCACAACATAGCCTGGCACTTCTCGGTCAACAGAAAGGCAGCCTTCTCCATCAGCTAGAGCAGCATCTTGCACAGAGTGGGCAACAACTTTAGGATTGTACATGACCTGAGCTAGGGAGTAGGCTTCTTTAGGTGGATTTCCTTCTTCGTCCTCCAGATTTGGCACTAACACAGCGATAATCCGCTTAGAAATATCCAGCTGAGGCGCTGCTAGACCAACTCCGCCACGGAGTCCCATTTTTTCAGCCATGACAGGATCTTGAGAATGTTTCAAGAACTGCATCATTTTCTCACCTAAAATGATTTCCTGATCAGATAAGGGGAAGCTGACTTCTTCAGCCACCGCACGCAAGGTAGGATTTCCCTCGCGAATAATATCGCTCATATCAATCAAATGAGCTGCTTTGGTTAATTTATCCATAACCGATTTTTTTTCACTAACAGACATGATTCTCTCCTTTTTCTTTCTTTCATCATAACACAAATCCCTCCAGAAATAAAGAAAGGGCTTGTCCTTTTATCAGAGGAGAAATTTTTCGAAAGAATACTCTTTTTAATGGCTGAATTTTTAAGAAAAGATGATTGCGTCTTTTTCTAAAAAGCTGTATGATAGAATGAGTGTGATTTTTAAAGGAAAATAGAATGAAAAAGTTTATGGAAAAAGTGAGTATTCTCTCACTTTCTTTAGTGTTGACGACCTCCTTTTCGATTTCCAGTGCCCAATCGGCTATGTTTGCTTTTTATAAAGACTTGCCAGAAAGTTGGATTGAATTGTTGGTCTCTTTGCCATCGGCTGGGATTATGCTCATGCTAGTTTTAAATGGCCTAGTGGAGAAATATTTATCGGAACGAAAGATGATTGTGACGGGGCTCTTGATTTTCTCTCTTTGCGGCTTTGTTCCTCTCGTGAATAAGGAATATTGGGTGATTTTTGCCTCGCGCCTGATCTTTGGTATGGGAGTTGGTTTGCTCAATGCTAAGGCCATTTCGATTATCAGCGAACGTTATGAGGGCAAGGAACGGATTCAGACCCTCGGTCTACGTGGATCGGCTGAAGTTGTCGGGACGGCTCTCTTGACACTTGGAGTGAGCCAGTTGCTTCGCTTTGGCTGGGAAATCTCTTTCTTGGTCTATGCGTCGGGGCTGATTGTTTTAACTCTCTATCTGCTCTTTGTTCCCTATGGCAAGGAGGAGAAGCATCATGAGGCTCATCAGGAAGGAAAGGGTCTGACAGCTGCACAGTGGTTTCTGACAATCGGCCTAGCCCTGGTAGCAGCCGTGATTGTCTTGACGAATGTAGTTATCAACGTGCGCGTGCCCGGCCTGGTTGAAAAGTCTGGTATGGGCAGCGTTCAGACGGCAGGTTTGATTCTTTCAAGCATGCAGTTGATTGGTATTGCCGCAGGCTTGTCCTTTGCACCTCTTCTTCATTATTTCAAGGAAAATTTATTGACGGTTGCAGGAGTGGTCTTTGGTTTTACTGCGATCATGATTGGTTTGGCACCCAATCTCTTGCTCTTGAGTGTGGTTACCATCGCTTCTGGCTTTGTTTATAGTGTCAGTCTGACAGCGATTTTTCATATTCTTTCCGAGAGAATCCCTAGCAAATCCCTGAATAAAGTGACTTCGATTGTGATTTTAGGTTGTAGTGCTGGAGCTACCGCTACAACTTTCTTTTTGTCATTGATTAGTCAATTTTCAAGCCAAGCTTCCTTTATTTTTTGCGTTTTGGGAAGTCTGATGGTTTTAATGGCAGTGCTGGCATTCGGCATTCTCAAGAAAAAGTCTGCTTAGGAGAAGAGTATGCGTTTGGATAAATTTCTAGTGGAAAGTGGGCTTGGCTCACGTAGTCAAGTCAAGCAACTATTGAAAAAAGGTCAAGTCTGGGTCAATGGGGCAGCAGTCACGTCGGCCAAGACACAGATTGATGAGCGGTCGGATAAGATTGTGGTGGATGGTCAGACCTTGGTTTATGAAAAATTTGTCTACTATCTCTTAAACAAACAAAAGGGTGTCATTTCTGCCACTGAAGATGACCGCCATAAAACGGTTTTAGATTTGTTGGACCATACTGCCCGTCAAAAAGAAGTCTTTCCTGTGGGGCGGTTAGATGTGGATACGCATGGTCTTCTGCTTTTGACCAATAATGGTCAGTTATCGCACGCTATGCTGTCTCCCAAACGCCATGTGGCTAAGGTTTATCAAGCTCAGGTTGCCGGTCTGATGGATCAGGCAGATGTTGAGCGTTTTGCTCAAGGAATCGAACTCAAAGATTTCACTTGTCAGCCTGCCCAACTCGAAATTCTTGAAAGAGATGAGGTGGCGAAGACCAGTCTGGTCCGTATCACCCTATCAGAGGGTAAGTTTCATCAGGTGAAGCGGATGGTTTTAGCTTGTGGGAAGGAAGTCACGGACCTTCAGCGTTTGTCTATGGGACCTTTGCAGCTAGATCCAAATCTGGAACTGGGGCAATGGCGACGCTTGACTAAAGAAGAAATGCAGAGCTTGGAAATTTTTCAAGTTGAACTATAGAAAGCTAGGAAAGTGGAGCAATATATTGCTTCGCTTTTTTGCTCTATTTGACAGTTAAGCCTTGATATGATAAGATTTAGGTAACTATATCTAGAAAAAGTTTCAGAGGAAATTATGGCAATTGAAAAGACAGTCAGCGAGCTGGCCGAGATTTTAGGAGTCAGCCGTCAGGCAATCAATAATCGTGTCAAGGCCTTGCCGCCAGAGGATACAGAAAAAAATGAAAAAGGTGTCACAGTCGTGACCCGCAGTGGCCTGATTAAGCTAGAAGAAATTTACAAAAAGACCATTTTTGAAGATGAGCCTGTCAGCGAAGAAGTCAAACAGCGCGAGTTGATGGAAATCTTAGTGGATGAAAAAAATGCTGAGATTTTGCGTCTTTATGAGCAACTCAAGGCTAAAGATAATCAGTTGGCTAAGAAAGACGAACAACTCCGTGTCAAGGACGTGCAAATTGCTGAAAAAGATAAGCAACTAGACCAGCAGCAACAGTTGACAGCCAAGGCTATGAGCGAGCGGGAGACTCTCCTTTTGGAGCTGGATGAAGCCAAGGAGAAGGTACAAAAGCAGGAAAACAAAGGATTTTTCGCCCGTTTATTTGGTAAATAAGAAAGAAGAGGCTGGGACAAAATTCCTAGCCTCTCAATTGTCTTTAGATTGTCGAGCAAGACGCAGTGGTTGAGTGGACTCTACTACGCTGATTTCATCAGCTTTTACAGCCCTACTCAACTGTGCGGAGGTGGGACGACGAAATCGAATTCTGACGAATTACCGATTTCTGTCCCACTCTCTATTTGTCAAAGAAGGGGTGGTGCCAAGATGGCAATAACAAGAGCGGACTCACTGTAGTAACTGTAACTTGACTGCCCCTGTTTCGCCCAAATTTCTGAAAGAAGAAAATAAGATGAAACCAGAAAAACTTAGCATTAAGCGTTTTTATCATAACTTAGACAAGATCCTAGTCCTCTTTTTCATGGTCTTTATGATGATGGAGTATGCTTGGATTCCCTTTAATTCCTACGCAGCAGAATACCTGCTCAAACAGACAGGCTATCTTTTTTTATCTTACAACAATGTCTGGGCAGTCCTCAGCTCCAATTGGCTAGTCGGTTTAGGCTTTCTAGTCCTTGTTGTGGTCAATCTCTTTGTCGCCTATTTCCAGAGCGGCATGATTTTCATGGGGATTCGCAACCTTTTGGATAAAGAAAATCGACCAGTATTCGCTTTTCTTGGAAAAACATTCAGGGATAGTTTTGCTATTGTCAAGAAGGCTGGCCCAGGGAAGATGCTCTTTATCGTACTTTATATGGGTTTTCTTTTTCCTTTTTTGCGCCAAATTTTGAAAATCTACTATCTCAATAAAATTTTGGTTCCGGATTTTATTGTCACCTATTTGGCAAATAATATTTTGTTCGCTGTTTTCATGGGACTTCTTGTGGTCGGCATGCTTCTGGTGGCAGTGCGACTAATGTTTGCCCTACCACAGCTCTTTTTTGAGCATGCGACAGTTCCTCAGGCAATTCGCTTTAGTCTGGCCAAGACTAAGAACCGCCTTTTCTTTTACACTAGGCATCTTTTTTGGATTATTATCAAAAGCTTTCTGCTTTATACTTTTCTCGCAGCTCCAGCTATACTAGGACAGCGGTACATGCACACTCAACCAAATGAGGTTGTCCTCTTTAGCGGTATTGTAGCTTTTGTCCTGATTAAGTTTGCCTACTATGCTATGTTGTCCTATTTCCTTCTCAAATTTGTCTCCTTCCTGACAGATCGTACCTTAAATGACTATCCAACGAAAAGAGGCCTGTCTCTAATGCGTTGGTTTGTTCTGACTATTGCCAGCTTAAGCTTCGCATTAGAAGGTTATGTCTATCTAAATTTCCCTTTGGAGAACGTTCCGATTACGATTTCCCATAGAGGGGTTTCGAGGGAAAATGGAATCCAAAATACCGTAGAAGCGCTGGAAAAAACAGCCTTGCTCAAACCTGACTTGGTAGAAATGGATGTGCAGGAAACCAAGGATGGGCAATTTGTCATGATGCATGACGCAAATCTGAAGCAGTTGGCAGGTCTTGATGCCCAGCCTCAAGACCTAACCTTGGCCGAACTAACTTCGCTAGAGATTTCAGAAAATGGCTATCGGGCTAAGATTTCTAGCTTTGACGATTACTTTACTCGTGCCAATCAACTCGGACAGCGCCTCTTGATAGAAATCAAGACCAGCAAGAAAGACTCCAAGGATATGATGGAGCGATTCTTGAGCAAGTATGGTGCCAAAATCAAGGTTTATCAACACCAGATTCAGTCTTTGGACTACCAAGTCATCGATCAGGTAGTCAAATATGACTCTTCTATCCCCAGCTTTTTTATCCTGCCCTATAATACAATCTTTCCACGGACTAAAGCTTCTGGCTACACCATGGAATATTCAACCTTGGATGAAAATTTTGTCAATAAACTCTGGCAATCCGACAAACGCCTCTATGACTGGACTATTAATGATGAGGATAGCATCGTCAAATCTTTTCGCTTAGGAGTGGATGGGATGATTACAGATGATTTGGAGTTGGTTCAGACTTCCATAAAAGAACTCAAGGATGATCCGGACTATACTACCCTTCTATTAAATAAGTCTTTAGACTTGCTAAGTTTTTCTTAGAATAGCAGTGGAAAATGAACACGAGTAATAGAGTAGAGTTATTGCATGTCTACCATAATATTCAGAAAATTTAGTTTACTTTTTTCCTTTCTTGTGCTATAATCCTAAGTAAACCTAAAAAACAAAATTGGAGAATTCGTATGAAAAAAAGCAAAGTATTAGCTTTAGCTGGGGTTAGCCTTCTTTCAGTAGGCGTTTTAGCTGCTTGTTCTGGTTCATCAAAAGGAAACAGCGCAGCAAAAGCTTATAATTATGTCTATACTGCTGAACCAGAAACATTGGACTATGTGACGTCTGGTAAGGCTTCAACATCTGACCTCGTGACTAACGGTGTGGACGGTTTGTTGGAAAATGACCAATATGGTAATTTTGTACCGTCTATTGCAGAGTCTTGGACTGTTTCTAAAGATGGTTTGACTTATACCTATAAAATCCGTAAAGACGCTAAATGGTATACTTCAGAAGGTGAAGAATACGGGAATGTGACAGCTCAGGACTTTGTGACTGGCCTCAAGCATGCTGCTGATAAGAAATCTGAAGCCCTTTATCTTGTGCAACAATCTGTAAAAGGCTTGGATGACTACGTAAATGGTAAAACACCTGACTTCTCTACTGTTGGAGTTAAGGCAGTTGACGACCACACTCTCCAATATACTTTGAACCAACCTGAACCACAGTGGAATTCAAAGACAACTTCACAAGTTCTTTGGCCAGTTAATGCTGAATTCCTTAAGAAACAAGGGGACAAATTTGGTCAATCTACTGACCCATCTTCTATCCTTTACAATGGACCATTCTTGATGAAGTCTATCACTGCTAAGTCTGCTGTTGAGTATCAAAAGAATGAAAACTACTGGGATAAGGAAAATGTTCATGTCGATACTATCAAGTTGTCTTACTTTGATGGACAAGACCAAGATGCCCTTGCTCGTAACTTTAAAGATGGCGCCTACACAGTAGCTCGTCTCTACCCTACAAGCTCAAACTATGCTGGAGTAGAAAAAGACTTCAAGGATAATATCTTTTTCACACCGCCAAGTGCTGGTGTAGCTGTTATGGGTGTCAATATTGATCGTCAAAGTTACAACCATACAAGCAAAACAACAGATGCTCAGAAGTCTGCTACTAAGAAAGCGATTCTTAACAAAGACTTCCGTCAAGCCTTGAACTTTGCTATTGACCGCACATCATACTCAGCACAGATCAATGGTAAAGAGGGTGCTCCTTACGCTGTCCGTAATACTTATGTACCACCTTCATTTGTTCAAGTTGGCGATAAATCTTTTGGTGACGTTGTAGAAGAGAAAGTTGCTGCATTGGGTGACGAATGGAAAGGTGTTAAACTTGAGGACGGTCAAGATGGCCTCTTTAATGCTGAGAAAGCAAAAGCAGAGTTTGCCAAAGCAAAAGCAGCTCTACAAGCTGACGGAGTGGAATTCCCAATCCATCTGGATCTCCCAGTTGCTCAGACTTCTAAGCCAATGGTTAACCGCGCACAATCGCTTAAGCAATCTGTTGAAAAGACTTTGGGAACTGAGAATGTTGTTGTAGATATTCAACAAATGTCAGAAGATGATCTTTACAACATTACTTACTATGCACCAAATGCTGCTGGCGAAGACTGGGATATCTCAACAGCTGTTGGTTGGAACCCTGACTATCAAGATCCATCAACTTATTTGGATATTTTGAAAACTACATCAACTAAAACTACAAAGACTTACCTTGGTTTTGAGGGAGCAGACAATGCAGCCGCTAAGCAAGTTGGTTTAGATGAATTTGACCGCTTGGTAAATGAAGCTGGTAAGGAAACTTCAGATATTGTTACTCGCTACGAAAAATATGCAGCAGCTCAGGCTTGGTTGACAGACAACTCTCTTGTTGTTCCATTGATGGCAAATCCTGGTGCAGCACCATTTATCTCACGTATCGAGCCATTCTCAGGCGCTTATGCTCAAACTGGTAATAAGACAAGTTCTACTTACTTCAAACGTCTTAAAGTTACAAATGACGTAGTAACGAAGAAAGACTACGAAGCAGCTCGTAAGAAATGGCTGAAAGAAAAAGAAGAGTCAAATGCGAAAGCACAAAAAGATCTCGAAAGTCATGTAGAATAAATCGTTCACTAGAACTTTCTCTAATAACGAGAGAAAGTTCTTTTGAAATTTAAAGGAAACGATAAATGAAGAAATACATTTTTATGCGTATTTTACGCTCAATTGTGTCGATTTTCTTGGTAACGACCTTGACCTATACCATTATTTATACAATGGTTCCGAGAAGATTGATTTTCAAACAAGACCCGAACTACAATAAGATAGCCACAACCGAAGATAAAAAGACAAACTATGAAAATACAGTCTATGAACGGATGGGTTATATTGACTATTATGATACAAAAGAGTTACAGGAAAAAGCCAAGAAGGAAAATAAATCTGTAACTACTGAGGCAACCGATGAGAATAAAAAGATCTACGAAGCCTATATTGAAAAACTTGGCAAAGGTTGGAAATTGTATCAATTCAAAGAAAGCAAAGAATTCTATGCTGTTCGTGAAGTTCCAGTTTACGAACGTGTACTTGAGTTCTATGCTAATCTGATTCAGATTGATCATCCAAATGCGATTCAAGATGAGGAAAATCCAAATCTTAAACGCTATATCCGTATCGAAAATGACCCTGCCATTGGTTGGTCAGTCGTAGGTTCTGGTACTCGTCATAAATATCTTCTATATTTTAATGGCCAATTCCCATTTGTTCACCAAAACTTTGTTAGTTTGAACCTAGGAAATTCTTATCCTACCTATGCGAATACGCCTGTATTGCAAGTTATTTCCCAAGGACAAGGTCAAACAAAATCATCAGAAGTTCAATTCCCAACAGGTAAGAAAACTTCTGCTGTAGATATTTACTCTCGTACCTACAAGACTCCAAGTAAGGCAGACTCTCAGGATATTGCTAAATATGGCAAGGGAGATGCTTACACTGCAACCAAGAATAACTATCAAAACCCATCGATGATTGTCAGCTCATCTATTATTGGTCTGATTGGTGTGGCGCTTTCTTATTTGATTGCTGTTCCGCTTGGTTCTTATATGGCTCGTTTGAAAAATACTTGGTTTGATAGTATTTCAACAGGTGCCTTGACCTTCATGATGTCACTGCCAACCATCGCTCTTGTTTATATTGTTCGTTTGGCTGGTTCAGCTATTGGACTTCCAGATTCTTTCCCAATTTTGGGAGCAGGCGACTGGCGTTCGTATGTTCTGCCATCCTTGATTCTTGGACTTCTGAGCGCACCTGTGACAGCTGTCTGGATTCGTCGTTATATGATTGACTTACAATCCCAAGACTTTGTTCGCTTTGCTCGTGCCAAAGGTCTTTCTGAGAAAGAAATTTCGAACAAGCACATTTTCAAGAATGCGATGGTGCCGTTGGTATCTAGTATTCCAGCTTCTATCGTTGGTGTTATTGCAGGTGCGACCCTGACAGAAACTGTCTTTGCTTTTCCTGGTATGGGTAAAATGCTGATTGATTCTGTTAAGGCATCAAATAACTCAATGGTGGTTGGTCTTGTATTCATTTTCACCTGTCTTTCAATTTTTGCCCTCTTAGTTGGTGATATCTTGATGACAATGCTTGACCCACGTATTAAATTAACATCTAAAGGAGGTAAATAATGGCTACAATTGATAAAAGTAAATTCCAATTTGTCAAACGTGACGATTTTGCCTCTGAAACGATTGATGCTCCAGCTTATTCATACTGGCGCTCCGTTATGCGTCAGTTCTTGAAAAAGAAATCAACGACGATCATGTTAGGAATTCTGGTTGCCATCGTTTTGATGAGTTTCATTTATCCAATGTTCTCGAATTTCGATTTCAATGATGTCAGCAAGGTAAATGACTTTAGTATGCGTTATATCAAACCAAATGCTGAACACTGGTTTGGTACAGACAGTAATGGTAAATCTTTGTTTGACGGTGTTTGGTTTGGTGCGCGGAATTCTATCTTGATTTCCATTATCGCAACACTCATTAACCTGATTATCGGAATTATTATTGGTGCTATCTGGGGAATTTCCAAAGCAGTTGACCGTGTCATGATGGAAGTCTACAATATCATTTCAAATATTCCAGCCCTCTTGATTGTCATTGTCTTGACTTACTCTATCGGTGCTGGTTTCTGGAACTTGATCTTCGCCATGACCATCACTGGCTGGGTAGGAATTGCGTATACGATCCGTATTCAAATTATGCGTTACCGTGATTTGGAGTATAACTTGGCATCGCGTACCTTGGGAACTCCGACATATAAGATTGTGACCAAGAATATCATGCCCCAGTTGGTATCTGTTATTGTGACGACAACTTCTCAAATGCTTCCAAGCTTTATCTCTTACGAGGCCTTCCTGTCCTTCTTTGGGCTTGGTCTTCCTGTAACAGTTCCAAGTTTGGGACGCTTGATTTCCGACTATTCACAAAACGTAACAACCAATGCTTACCTTTTCTGGATTCCATTGACAACCCTGATCTTGGTATCCCTGTCCTTCTTCGTAGTTGGTCAAAACTTAGCCGATGCAAGTGATCCACGGACACATAGATAGGAGTAAATATGACAAAAAATAAAAATGTAATATTGACTGCTCGCGATATTGTCGTGGAATTTGACGTTCGTGACAGAGTATTGACTGCCATTCGAGGCGTTTCCCTTGACCTAGTTGAAGGTGAAGTTCTAGCTTTGGTTGGAGAATCTGGCTCCGGTAAATCTGTTTTGACAAAAACATTTACTGGAATGTTGGAAGAAAATGGCCGTGTAGCGCAAGGAACGATTGATTACCGAGGAACTGATTTGACTGCCCTAAAGAGCAACAAGGACTGGGAACCCATTCGTGGTGCTAAAATTGCGACTATTTTCCAAGATCCGATGACTAGTCTAGATCCGATTAATACAATCGGAAGTCAAATTACCGAAGTTATCATAAAACACCAAGGAAAAACAAGCAAAGAAGCCAAAGAAATGGCAATCGACTACATGACTAAAGTTGGAATTCCAGACGCTGAAAGACGTTTTGAAGAGTATCCCTTCCAATATTCTGGTGGGATGCGCCAACGGATTGTTATCGCGATCGCCTTGGCTTGCCGTCCAGATATTCTAATCTGTGATGAGCCAACAACGGCCCTCGATGTGACGATTCAAGCCCAAATTATTGACTTGCTCAAGTCATTGCAGGCAGAATATCATTTCACGACTGTCTTTATCACCCACGACCTTGGTGTTGTAGCAAGTATTGCTGATAAAGTGGCGGTTATGTATGCTGGTGAAATCGTTGAATATGGAACAGTTGAGGAAATCTTCTACGATCCAAAACATCCATATACATGGAGTCTGCTGTCTAGCTTGCCGCAGTTAGCTGAAGCAAATGGTGAACTTTACTCGATTCCAGGTACACCACCGTCGCTATATACTAGCATTAAAGGGGATGCTTTTGCACTTCGTTCGGACTATGCAATGGCTATCGATTTCGAAGAAAAAGCTCCTGCCTTTCAGGTTACCGATACGCACTGGGCTAAGACCTGGCTCTTGCACGAAGATGCACCAAGAGTTGAGAAGCCAGCTATTATCGAAAACCTTCATGATAAAATTCGTTCAAAAATGGGCTTCAATCACTTAGAAGCTTAGGAGGAAGGAAATGACTGAAAAATTAGTTGAAATTAAAGATTTAGAAATTTCCTTCGGCGAAGGAAGTAAGAAATTTGTAGCTGTAAAAAATGCAAATTTCTTTATCAATAAAGGAGAAACTTTTTCCCTAGTAGGTGAATCTGGTTCTGGTAAGACAACCATCGGCCGCGCTATCATCGGCTTGAACGATACCAGTGCAGGTGACATCTTATACGAAGGTAAAAAAATCAACGGGAAGCAATCTAAAGCTGAGGAAGCTGAATTGATCCGTAAGATTCAAATGATTTTCCAAGATCCAGCTGCCAGCTTGAATGAGCGTGCGACGGTTGACTATATCATTTCAGAAGGTCTTTATAACTATCATCTTTTTGAAAATGAAGAAGACCGTCAGCAAAAGGTTAAGAATATCATTCGTGAAGTTGGTCTTTTAGCTGAGCATTTGACACGCTATCCCCACGAATTTTCTGGTGGTCAACGTCAGCGGATTGGGATTGCTCGTGCCTTAGTCATGGAGCCAGATTTCGTCATTGCGGACGAGCCAATCTCTGCCTTGGACGTTTCTGTACGTGCGCAAGTCTTGAACCTTTTGAAAAAATTCCAAAAAGAACTTGGTTTGACCTATCTCTTTATCGCTCACGATCTTTCTGTAGTTCGCTTTATTTCAGATCGAATCGCTGTTATCTATAAAGGGGTTATCGTTGAGGTGGCAGAGACGGAAGAGTTGTTTAACAACCCTATTCACCCTTATACGCAGTCTCTTTTGTCTGCTGTGCCTATTCCAGACCCAATTCTGGAACGCAAAAAGGTCTTAAAGGTTTACGATCCAGAGCAGCATGACTACTCAGTGGATCAACCTAGCATGGTTGAGATCCGTCCTGGTCACTATGTCTGGGCTAATCAGGCAGAAGCTGACCGCTATAAAAAAGAATATAAATAGTATAGAAGCTGTAGAAACATGGAATTGAATGTTTCTCGGCTTTTTTTATTGTTATTTCAGCAAATTTACGGAAACATACGCAATCGCTTGCATGCTAAAATTTCACCTTATTCTATATATTATTCCACTAAATATAGGAAAAAGTCCCAAAATAATTTTTATAAAAGCCTTTACAAAATTAAAAATAGTGGTATAATAGTATTATTCAATGCAAACGATTTCATCAAGGGGTGGTTTGTGAAAATATAAGGAGGTCTGGATGATGAAAGATTCATTCAAAAACATTTTTAGCTTTGAATTTTGGCAAAAATTCGGTAAAGCTTTGATGGTGGTTGTTGCGGTTATGCCCGCAGCAGGTTTGATGATCAGTATTGGTAAGTCAATTCCGATGATCAATCCTGAGCTAGGTTTTCTAGTGACTACTGGTGGCGTTTTAGAACAAATTGGTTGGGGGGTTATCGGTAACCTGCATATCCTCTTTGCTCTTGCTATTGGAGGTAGCTGGGCGAAAGAACGTGCTGGTGGTGCCTTTGCGGCAGGTTTATCCTTCATTTTGATTAACCGTATTACTGGGGTTATGTTTGGTGTATCAAGCGATATGCTGAAAGATTCTAAAGCAGTGGTTAACACTTTCTTAGGAGGAAGCATCAAGGTTTCTGATTACTTTATCAGTGTTCTTGAGTCTCCTGCTTTGAATATGGGGGTTTTCGTCGGAATCATCGCTGGTTTTGTCGGAGCAACAGCTTATAACAAATACTACAACTTCCGTAAATTGCCAGATGCTTTGTCATTCTTTAATGGTAAGCGTTTTGTACCATTCGTTGTTATCTTGCGTTCAGCAATCGTAGCAATTGTTTTGTCATTCGTATGGCCAGTTGTTCAATCAGGTATCAACAACTTCGGTGTTTGGATTGCAAATTCACAAGATACTGCACCAATCCTAGCACCATTCATCTATGGTACTTTAGAACGTCTCTTGCTTCCATTTGGTTTGCACCACATGTTGACTATCCCAATGAACTATACTCAACTTGGGGGAACTTATGAAGTATTGACTGGTGCTGCTAAAGGAACTCAAGTATTTGGACAAGATCCACTTTGGTTGGCTTGGGCAACTGACTTAGTTGGTACTAAGACAGCTGATCCTACTAAGTACCAATATTTGCTTGACACATTCCATCCAGCCCGCTTCAAAGTTGGACAAATGATCGGTTCATTTGGTATCCTTATGGGTGTTGCTGCAGCTATTTACCGCAATGTAGATGTTGACAAGAAACACAAATACAAAGGTATGATGATTGCGACTGCTTTGGCAACCTTCTTGACAGGGGTTACTGAACCAATCGAGTACATGTTCATGTTTGTTGCAACACCGCTGTATATCATCTATGCTTTTGTACAAGGTGCTGCATTTGCAATGGCTGATATCGTCAACCTTCGTGTACACTCATTCGGATCAATCGAATTCTTGACTCGTACTCCAATGGCAATCAATGCTGGTTTGGGTATGGATGTCATCAACTTTATCTGGGTTACAGTTCTCTTTGCAGTGATCATGTACTTCATTTCTAACTTCATGATCAAGAAATTCAACTATGCAACTCCAGGACGTAACGGTAACTATGAAACAGCAGAAGGTTCAGATGAAGCTTCTTCATCAGAATCTGGTAATGGTAAAGTTGCTGCAGCTTCTCAAGCCGTTAATGTTATCAATCTTCTAGGTGGTCGCGCTAATATCGTTGATGTAGATGCATGTATGACTCGTCTGCGTGTAACTGTCAAAGATGCTGAAAAAGTTGGAACAGCAGAGCAGTGGAAAGCTGAAGGCGCTATGGGCTTGGTTATGAAAGGCCAAGGTGTTCAAGCCATCTACGGACCAAAAGCTGACGTTCTTAAATCTGATATCCAAGACTTGTTGGATTCAGGAGAAGTGATTCCTGAAACTTTACCAAGTCAAAAAGCTGAGTCTGCAGCTGCAGCAGTTAGCTACAAAGGTGTGACAGAAGCAATTGAAACCGTTGCTGATGGTGAAGTTGTCAAGTTGGAAGATGTTAAGGATCCAGTCTTCTCACAAAAGATGATGGGTGACGGATTTGCGGTTGAGCCAGCAAATGGCAAGATTTATTCTCCAGTAGCTGGTAAAGTGACAAGTGTCTTCCCTACAAAACATGCTCTTGGTCTTTTGACTGAAGCTGGTCTTGAAGTTCTTGTTCATATCGGTTTGGATACTGTTAGCCTTGAAGGCAAACCTTTTGAAGTACATGTAGCAGAAGGACAAACTGTTGCAGCAGGTGATCTATTGGTAACAGCAGATTTGGCGGCTATTAAAGAAGCGGGTCGTGAAACAACCACTATCGTTGTCTTCACAAATGCTCCAGCAATCAAATCAGTAGCAGTTGAGAAATTCGGTAAAGTCGCTGCTAAGACAGTTGTGGCTAAAGTAGAATTGTAAGATAGAAAAGAGAAATCATGGCAAAATTCCTGACTTTAAATACTCATAGTTGGATGGAAGAAGAGCAAGAAAGCAAGCTAAATCAGCTAGCTGAGCGGATTCTTCAAGAAAAATATGATGTCATTTGCCTGCAGGAAGTCAATCAATTAGTGGAGTCTGAACAGGTTGTTCAGGCTCCCTTCTATTATGCGGTAGATGGCGCCATTCCGATTCACCAGGACCACTATGCCCTACGTCTAGTTGAGAAGCTAGCTGAGGCAGGTCTGGACTATTACTGGTCTTGGGCTTATAACCATATTGGATTTGATATTTATAATGAAGGGGTTGCAATTCTGTCCAGAAATCCCCTGAAGGCAAGAGAACTCTTGGTGTCTGATGTCAATGATCCAAGTGACTACCATACGCGTAAAGTCTTACTGGCAGAAACAGAGCTTGATGGTCAGCCTATCACGGTTGCTTCTTGTCACTTGTCTTGGTGGGATAAGGGTTTCCAAGGAGAGTGGGCTAAGTTTGAATCTGAGCTTTTGCAAGCTGAGACTCCGCTAGTTCTCATGGGTGATTTTAACAATCCCGTTGATTACGAAGGCTATCAGCACATTATCCAAAGTCCACTTGCTCTCCAGGACAGTCATAAGGTGGCTGACCAAACGATCGGTACAGCGACGGTTGAAGGCGATATCGCTGGCTGGGCAGGGAACAAAGATGCTCTAAAAATTGATTATATCTTTACAAGTAAAGATTCCAATATTGAAAGATCTGCTGTTGTTTTTGATGGGCAACGTGGTCCAGTTGTTAGTGACCATTTTGGCTTGGAAGCACAAGTCCATTTCTAAGCTTGTCTGAACAATAGAAATAAACTAAAAAATCGTTTTAAGTGTTTGTTTTGGTTAAACAGCATTTGAAGCGATTTTTTTCTTTTTAGAGGAAAAGTGCAAAGAAGTCTAGCACCTAAAGGAGATGCTGCTAAAGATAGGATAATCTTTCTATTTCATGCCTCAGACGGAGGTTTTTTTGCTTAATTTTGTTACAATAGAGATGTAAGGAAGGGAATAGCTATGTGGAAAGTTCAATTATTCATCTTTGTTGAGGCGATTCTATTATCAATGGCGCTGGTTACCATGCTGGCTGCCGATTTTTCGCGTGTTGTTCTCATCATGCTACTCTTTCTTTTGTTTTTATATTATTATTTTGGTAAACAGAGAGGCAATTCGCTATTAGTCGCGACTATGATTGTCTTCTTTTTCATTGTCATGCTCAATCCTTACGTTATAGCCGCTGTGCTCTTTGCCTTAATTTACGGCATGATTGTAGCCTATCCTTATCTGTACAAGGAAAATCAGGAGACTCATCTTTTCTTTGAAGATGCGACCGAAGTTCGAGCTGAAAAAAATCGTTGGTTGGGAGATTTACAGCATTTCACAAAGGATGACTGCCAGTTTCATGATATCAATCTCTTGAGAATGATGGGTAAGGACACCATTCACTTAGAAGATGTCATTGTGGTCAATCATGATAATGTGATTGTGATTCGTAAGGGATTTGGGGATACCAAGATCGTCATTCCTTTGGATGTGGAAATTCAGCTTCAGATCAATACCCTATACGGAGACTTGAATTTTTTAAATTATCCGCCACGTAAGCTACGCAATGAAACGATTTCGTTGACAACGTCTGACTATAAGAGAGCCAGCAAAACTGTAAAAATTGTTTTGGTCAGCTTTTTAGGAAATGTGGAGGTTGTTAGAAAGTGAAAAAAACAAGTTATTTGGTCATTTTCCTCTATACCTTTTTCGTTTTAGGGATTATCTTTCACTACATTTTTAATCTTTTTAATTTAGAATGGCAAAAGCTTCTGAATAATCTGGAACTGCTCCAGTCCTTTGCCTTTTTTGTTCTGGTTCTGGGCTCAGCGCTAACTATTCTCTTGACCGCTGCTGCGCGCTTCCTTCAGCATCTGTCCCTTTCTCAAGTTCAAAAGAATTTAAAAGCTATTTTAGAAGGCAGGGACATACAAGAAATCGGGCAGGCAGAATTAGATGATTCTTTCGTCCACTTGAAAGAAAAGTTGGATAGTCTAACCGAAAATTTGCAGAAATCTGAGAATCAGGCCTTGCAGGCGGAAGAGAAGATTATTGAAAAAGAACGCAAGCGGATTGCTCGCGACTTGCATGATACGGTCAGTCAGGAGCTATTTGCTGCTAATATGATTCTCTCAGGTGTCGCTGGAAATGTGGAGAGTCTTGATAAAGACAATCTCCAGCAACAGTTAAAGGGAATCGCTGACATTCTGGATACAGCACAAAAAGATTTGCGGATCTTGCTCTTACATTTACGGCCGACAGAGTTGGAAAATCGGACCCTGGTAGAGGGCATGAATGTCTTAATCAAAGAGTTGACAGATAAGTCGGACTTGACTGTCCAGTTTAAGCATGAGGTGGTCAGCCTGCCCAAGCAGATAGAGGAGCATATTTTTAGGATTATCCAAGAAATCATCAATAATACCTTGCGCCATGCTCAGGCCAGTCGTCTGGACCTCTATCTCTATCAGACGCCAAATAGACTCAAGCTCAAGGTTTCTGATGACGGAATCGGTTTTGATCCAGCTAGTTTGGCTGACATGAGTTATGGTTTGAAAAATATTGAAGATCGAGTGCATGATATGGCTGGCACCTTGAAGATTCTGACGGCTCCCAAAAAAGGAGTTTCTATCGAAATCAGTATTCCATTGTTAGAAGGGGAAAAGGATGAAAATATTACTAGTGGATGACCATCAAATGGTCAGATTGGGCTTGAAAAGCTTTTTTGAATTACAGGACGATATTGAAGAAGTGACAGAGGCTACCAATGGTAGAGAAGGTGTCGAAAAGGCTTTGGAAAGCCGTCCAGATGTGATTATGATGGATATTGTTATGCCAGAGATGAGTGGCATTGATGCTACCTTGGCTATCTTGAAAGAATGGCCAGAGGCAAAGATTTTGATTTTGACGTCCTATCTGGATAATGAAAAAATCTATCCTGTCTTGGATGCGGGTGCCCGTGGTTATATGCTGAAAACTTCTAGTGCGGATGAAATTCTCCATGCAGTCAGAAAGGTTGCAAAGGGTGAATTTGCCATTGAAACAGAAGTCAGTAAGAAGGTCGAATACCATCGAAATCATATAGAGCTTCACGAGGATTTGACAGCGCGGGAGCGGGATATTTTGGGGCTTTTAGCCAAAGGTTATGAAAACCAGAGGATTGCTGATGAGCTCTTTATCTCCTTGAAAACGGTCAAGACGCATGTGTCCAATATTTTGTCTAAGCTAGAAGTGAGCGATCGAACACAGGCAGTTGTCTATGCTTTTCAGCATCACCTTGTTCCGCAAGATGATTTTTAATGATATAATAGAGAAGATTAAATTGAAAGAGGAAGATATGAAGGCGAAATTAAAATATAAGGCAAAAAAGATTAAGATTGTTTTCTTTGATATCGATGATACCTTGCGGGCCAAGGAAACAGGCTTCATCCCAGAATCCATCAAAGTTGTATTTAAGCAACTGAGAGAAAAGGGAATTCTGACAGGAATTGCTTCTGGTCGTGGCATTTTTGGAGTCGTTCCAGAAATTCGTGACTTGGATCCTGATTTTTTTGTTACCTTGAATGGAGCTTATGTTGAAAATAGAAAAGGCGAAGTCATTGCTAAAACGGTCATTCCGCAAGAGTGTGTGGAATCCTATATCGCTTGGACCAAGGAAGTGAGCATTGAGTACGGTTTGGTAGGCAGTCACGAAGCGGCTTTGTCTGTTCGTAATCCTATGATTTCGTCAGCAATTGATATCATTTATCCAGATCTGGCTGTCAATCCTAATTTTTACCAAGATCATGAAGTCTATCAAATGTGGACTTTTGAGGATGTAGGTGACAGTTTGCAGTTGCCAGAAGATTTGGCCAAATCTCTCCGTATGGTGCGTTGGCATGAGCATTCATCGGATGTCGTACCGAAAGAAGGTTCAAAGGCAGCTGGTGTTGCCAAGGTAGTGGAACACCTAGGCTTCAAACCAGAAAATGTTTTAGTTTTTGGTGATGGACTCAATGATTTAGAATTATTTGACTATGCAGGGCTCAGTATTGCTATGGGAGTTTCCCATGAGGAATTGCAGAAAAAGGCTGATTTTGTCACAAAAACGGTCGAAGAAGACGGCATCTTTGACGCCTTAGAGCAATTGGGCATGGTGGAGAAAGAATTGACCTTCCCACAGCTCCATCTTGATGAGGTTCAAGGCCCAGTTGCAAAGATCAAGACAAACTATGGTGAATTGAAGATTCAACTCTTCCCAGAGCAAGCACCCAAAACAGTTGCCAACTTTATCGCCTTATCAAAGGATGGCTACTATGACGGAGTAATCTTCCACCGAGTTATCAAAGATTTTATGATTCAAGGTGGCGATCCGACAGGTACTGGCATGGGTGGCGAGTCTATCTACGGCGAGCGCTTTGAAGATGAGTTTTCATCGGAACTTTATAACATTCGTGGTGCCCTATCAATGGCGAATGCGGGACCAAATACCAATGGCAGTCAGTTCTTTATTGTCCAAAATAGCAGTCTTCCTTATTCAACCAAGGAATTGACCCGGGGAGGATGGCCGAAGCCAATCGCTGAAGTTTATGCTAGCAAGGGCGGGACACCGCATTTGGACCGTCGACATACTGTGTTTGGTCAACTGGTGGATGAGGCATCTTATGAAGTTTTGGATAAAATTGCAGCGGTTGAGACAGCTTCAATGGATAAACCACTTGAGGATGTTGTCATTGAGACGATTGAGGTTATAGACTAATGAAAATCGGAGATAAGTTAAAGGGTAAAATTACAGGAATTCAGCCCTACGGTGCCTTTGTCGAACTAGAAAGCGGTCTGATCGGCCTTATTCATATTTCTGAGATTCGGACGGGCTATATTGACAATATTCACGATATTTTGAAAATTGGTGATCAGGTTCTTGTGCAGGTAGTAGATTATGATGAGTTTTCTGGTAAGGCCAGCCTGTCAATGCGCACTTTAGAGGAAGAAAAACATCGTTTACCGAGACGACATCGCTTTTCAAACGATCGTTGCAAAATTGGATTTGCGCCCTTAGGTAAGCAATTGCCAATCTGGATAAGGGAAGCCAAAGCTTTTCTGAAAGAACAAAAAGAGTAAAAAATTCCTACCCAAACGGGTAGGAATTTTGTTAACTATTTTCACGATTAAGCGTCAAATTCGTAGAGAGCGGTAGATAGGTAACGTTCACCATTATCAGGTGCTAGGGCAAGGACTTTCTTACCAGCTCCTAGTTTTTTAGCGACTTCAATGGCTGCAAAAATAGCCGCAGCAGATGAAATTCCGACTAGGAAACCTTCCTGACCACCAATATGGCGTCCTAACTCTAGCGCTTGATCAGAAGTCACGCGGACAATACCATCATAGGATGCTGTATCCAAGGTCTCTGGAATGAATCCAGCTGAAAGTCCTTGGATTTTGTGAGGACCTGGTTTCTCACCAGAAAGGATAGCAGATTCGTCTGCTTCAACCGCATAGATTTGGACATTTGGATTCGCTTTTTTAAGAGCATGAGAAACACCAGAGATAGTTCCACCAGTTCCGACACCACCAACAAAAGCATCCAGTCCAGTTTCACCGAAAGCAGCGATAACTTCTGCTCCTGTTGTTCGTTCGTGAACTTCTGGATTGGCTGGGTTGTTAAATTGTAGTGGCAACCAGCCATTTCGCTCTTGGGCGATTTCTTCTGCCTTGGCAATAGCCCCTTTCATTCCTTCGCTACCCGGAGTCAAAACTAGCTCCGCTCCATAAGCTTGGATAATCTTGCGACGCTCCACACTCATAGTTTCTGGCATCACAATGACAACCTTGTAGCCTTTAGCTGCTCCAACCCATGAAAGGCCAATGCCAGTATTTCCGCTGGTTGCTTCAACGATAGTATCGCCAGGCTTGATAAGGCCATCGCGCTCAGCGGCCTCAATCATACTGAGAGCAATCCGGTCTTTGACAGAAGAGCCAGGGTTGAAGGCTTCTAACTTGACATAAACCTCAGCTGCTCCTTCAGGAACGATATTATTTAGTTTAACAATTGGCGTTCTTCCAACTAATTCTGTGATATTTTGATAAATGTTTGCCATTTTTCCTACCTCAATACTTTAATGAGACTAGTATAAGCTGAAAGTAGCACTTTGTAAAATATAAAAAAGCTATGACCACGATAAAAATTCTTTATCACTCAGCCTAGCTTTTTAAATTATTCAACTGTTAAGGGAATTTCAACCTCGCGCAAACCTTGATCATCAATTTGGATTTTACCATTGAAAAACTCGATTAATTTTTGCTCTAGTGGTTCTTTTTCCTGCTTGTCGATATAGATGGTTGTAGCCACTAGATCTGTAAACTCTGTATCAAATTCGATCAGATCCTCGGCTTTCAAAAAGTTATCGAAGTTTTGATACTGGCTGTAAGACATTTTGAGGCGCAAACCGGCCTGTTCTTTGATTTCAATCAGGCCAATTTCTTTAATTGCCAAGGCAACACTGCCTGCATAAGCCCGAATGAGTCCACCAGCTCCTAGCTTAATCCCGCCAAAATAGCGTGTGACCACAAAGCAGACATTAGTCACCTGGTGATTTTCCATGACACCGAGCATGGGAACGCCCGCTGTACCACTGGGCTCACCGTCATCACTGGTTCGTTTGATCTCACTTTTTTCTCCGATAATAAAAGCAGAGCAATTATGAGTGGCTTTATAGTGCTCTTTTTTGATGGCTGCAATAAAATCCCGAGCTTCCTCTTCTGAGTAAACACGCTTGGCATGGCAAATGAAACGGGATTTTTTAATTTCTTCTTGGGCTTGGCCGTCTTGTCTAATTGTTCTATACTCCATAGTTTTATTGTACACAAAAAAATAGATTTTTCCAAAAGTTTTACGAATAAAAAAGTATGTTAGAAAGAAAAGATTGCCTAGGTAGGATATTTACAGAAGATCAGCTCAGCCCTGAACTGCGCATGCATGCTCAGCAGCTGCCAAGTATGCGAGAGGAAAGGAGAAAGTTATTTTGCGGCCGCTGTGGCTCTCAAGTAGACAAGGAGAACGACCAACTACCTATCAATGCCTATTATTGCAGGGAATGTCTGATTTTGGGGCGAGTTCGGAGTGATCAAGAACTCTACTATTTCCCTCAGGAAGATTTTCCAGAAAATCAGGTACTCAAGTGGCAGGGGCAATTGACAGCCTTTCAAGAAAAAGTTTCTCAGGGACTGTTAGAGTCAGTTGTTCAAAAGCAGAATAGCCTAGTCCATGCAGTGACTGGGGCGGGCAAAACGGAAATGATTTATCAGGTGATTGCAGAAGTGATTGATCGCGGAGGTGCCGTTTGCCTAGCCAGCCCTCGGATTGATGTCTGTTTGGAGCTTTATCGCCGGCTCAAGCTGGATTTTGCCTGCCCTATTTCACTTTTGCATGGGGAATCCGAGCCATATTTTCGTAGTCCCTTGGTCATTGCCACCACTCATCAGCTTCTTAAATTTTATCGAGCTTTTGATTTGCTGATTGTGGATGAAGTAGATGCTTTTCCTTATGTGGACAATCCTGTGCTCTACCATGCTGTGGAGCAGTCGGTCAAGGAGGAGGGAACGACAATTTTCTTAACTGCCACTTCGACGGATGAGTTGGATAAAAAAGTCCAAAAAGGAGAATTAAAACGCCTTAGTCTTCCTCGCCGCTTCCATGGCAATCCTTTGATTGTGCCCCAAAAAGTTTGGCTGGCGGATTTTCAAAAATATCTAGCGAAAAAGAAATTGCCGCCTAAACTGAAAAAGTATATCGAGAGACAGAGAAAAACGGGCTTTCCTTTGCTGATCTTTGCCTCGGAAATCAAAAGAGGTCAAGAATTTGCGCAAGTTTTGGAGGAGATATTTCCAGCGGAAAGAGTCGGATTTGTAGCTTCGACAACTGAAAATCGTTTAGAAATCGTTGAAGAGTTTCGCAAGCGAGAAATTACCATTTTGGTCACAACGACCATCTTAGAGCGTGGCGTGACCTTTCCCTGTGTAGATGTCTTTGTTCTGGAGGCCAGCCATCGTCTCTTTAGCCGTAGCGCCTTGGTGCAAATTTCTGGTCGAGTGGGACGTAGCATGGAGAGGCCGACGGGAGATTTATTCTTCTTTCACGACGGCACCACACGTTCAATCGAAAAAGCGATTCGTGAAATCAAACTGATGAACAAGGAGGCTGGCCTATGAAAAATTGCCTGTTATGCAGCCAAGTAGTCGAAGAAAATAGGAGTTTTTCTTCCTTGATTTTATTGCAAAAAGAACAAAATACAATTTGTAAACATTGTCGAGCAGGATTTGAAGCGATTTCCTCTATCCATTGCCCACGTTGCTGGAAGGATGGAGAGGTGGAAGTCTGCTCGGATTGTCAAATATGGGAAGCGCAAGGTTATTTAGTGCAGCATCAGGCTTGCTTCCTTTATAATGATTTGATGAAGGATTATTTCAGCAAATACAAGTTTCAAGGAGATTATCTTCTAAGATTTGTTTTTGCGGAAGTTCTTAAAAAAAGTCTCAAAAACTTCAAAAAATATACTCTGGTTCCTATTCCGGTCAGCCCTGAAAAATACCAAAGTCGAGGTTTTAATCAGGTGGAAGGCTTCTTGCAAGCAGCTGGCTTGCCTTATAAACATTTGCTGGAAAAGCAGGATGCGCTTGCCCAATCCAGTAAAAATCGCGAAGAACGATTAAACAGTCAGCAATGTTTCACATTGGTAAAAGATATCCTTCTGCCAGAAAAAATTCTTCTGATAGACGATGTGTATACGACTGGAAAAACCTTACAATTGGTTCGAGAATTATTGCTGGAAGCAGGTGTGAAAGAAGTTTTGACATTTTCACTCGCAAGATAAGAAAATATTTGCAAAAAAGGAATGAAAGCGTTATAATGATATTGTAAATAAAACATTTATGTTTAGAAAGAAGGTACTTATATGCTTAAATATAGTATCCGTGGTGAAAACCTAGAAGTAACTGATGCTCTCCGTGACTACGTAGTTTCTAAACTTGAGAAGATTGAGAAGTATTTCCAAGCAGAGCAAGAACTTGATGCACGGGTAAATTTGAAAGTGTACCGGGAAAAGACGGCGAAAGTCGAAGTAACCATTCCTCTTGGTTCTATTACCCTTCGGGCAGAAGATGTTTCGCAAGATATGTACGGATCTATCGATCTAGTTATCGATAAGATTGAACGTCAGATTCGTAAGAATAAGACAAAGATTGAAAAGAAAAATCGGAACAAGATTGCAACTAGCCAGTTGTTCACTGATGCTTTAGTAGAAGACGCTGATGCAGCATCTTCCAAAGTAGTACGTTCTAAGCATATTGATTTGAAACCAATGGATCTAGATGAAGCTATTTTGCAAATGGATTTGTTGGGACATGACTTCTTCATCTACACAGATGTTGAAGATAGTACAACGAATGTTATCTATCGTCGTGAAGATGGAGATATCGGTTTGTTAGAAGTAAAATAATGTAAAAGAGCCGTCCAATTTGGATGGCTTTTTGTAGTAGGGAAAACTCTCGCTCATTCTACTTCAAAGAATGTTTGCAAATAAAGAAATTCTATTTCGTTTTTATAGCTGTCCTATGGTATAATAAAGGGATAAATGTTAGGTGGTAGGTATGGCTAAATTAATTCCTGGTAAAATTCGAACGGAAGGAATTGCCCTCTGTGACAGCAAAAAAGTCGAAATTCTTGACGTCAAAGATTCCTTTTTATACACGCGCGTGGATCAGTACAATCTACGCTATAGTCTAGATGATGATGCAGTTTTCTGCTCCTGTGACTTTTTCCAAAAGAAGAAGTACTGCGCCCATCTGGCTGCCTTGGAATATTTTTTGAAAAATGATTCGGCAGGTAAAGATCTGCTGGCGAAGATGACAGAAAAAGAGTCTTCTAGTCAGGAAGCCCAGAAATTGGTTTCTTTTGGTAGTCTTTTTTTGGATAAGATTTTGCTAGATAAATCCAGTCAGCAAGTCCGTTATGAGCTATCAGCGACTGGACAGGAAGATACTTACACAGGACAATTTTTATGGAGCCTGCGGATTAGCCGTCTGCCGGATGAGCGTTCTTATGTAGTGCGTGATATTTTGTCCTTTTTGAGAACCTTGAATAAGGGTGGGCATTATCAAATCGGTAAGAACTACTATGAGCCTATTCGCATGGAGAATTTTGATGAGGCCAGTCAAGACCTACTAGAATTTTTACGAGGCTTGGTGACGGATTATAAGGGGCAGGACTCTTCGTTGGTCTTTCCCAATGCTGGACGGCACCTTTATTTTCCAGCCAGTCTTTTTGAGGAAGGTGTGACTCGCTTGATGAATCTTGCTTCGTTCCGTTTGGAATATAGCTTCTATGATTATGCTGAGGTATTTTTCCAAGACTTGCATGAAGAAGCGGGAATTTATCAGTTTGAGGTGCAAGAGCGTGAAAACTTTTTTGAGCTGCTGATATCTGAAAAGAATTATAAGATGCTCTATGGGGGGCAATTTATCTTTCATAATCAGACCTTCTATCAGCTGACGACTGAGCAGACCAAGTTAATCAAGGCATTACAGGAATTGCCGATTGAGCAAGAGCGCGTCAAGCGCCTGCAGTTTGATGTGTCTGAGCAGTCCAAACTGGCAGTAAGCTTGCTCGAGTTCAAAAAAATTGGCCGTGTGACAGCGCCTGAGCGCCTGTTCATTCATGACTTTACCGTGGATTTCAATTTTTATTTAGGGGCTGACAAGCAAGTATTGCTGGATCTTGTCTTTGATTATGGTAGTCAGACTGTCACCAGTCGTGAAGAGCTGAGAAAGCTGCCTTTTGCCAGTAATTTTGAGCGGGAACAGCAAGTTTTTAAAGCAATGCTGGAGGCAGGTTTTGCAGATGATTTTATCAGCCAGCGTCCGCCTTTACGACCCGAAGAAATTTACCGCTTCTTCTCCGTCTTGATTCCACGCTTTAGAGCATTGGGCAATGTCTACTTGTCAGATGAGCTACTGGGCCTATCTCAAACAGAACCTCCGAAGGTTTCCATCAGTATAAATGGAGGGCTCTTGGATATCGGCTTTGATTTTACTGGTATCGACCAGTCTGAAGTAGATGATGTCCTAGATTCGCTGATGAGTCAAAAGGATTACTTTATCAGCAAGACGGGTCAAGTTGTGATTTTTGATGAGAATAGTAAGCGAATCAGCCAGACCTTGCAACAATTGAGAAGCAAACATTCTAAAAATGGGGTTATCCAAACGCATAGCTTGGCTGCCTATCAACTCTCTGAATTGTTCAAAGATCAGGAAAGAGTTGACTTGTCGCAGAATTTTCGCCAGCTGGCTTATGATTTGACCCACCCTGAGGATTTTCCTCTGCCTAAGCTGAAAGTTCAGGCAGCGCTTCGAGATTATCAAGAAACGGGTGTGAAATGGCTATCCATGCTGAATAAATATGGATTTGGTGGTATTCTAGCTGATGACATGGGCTTGGGAAAGACTCTTCAGACCATTTCTTTCTTGACTGCTCATTTGACCAAGTCTAAGAAAGTCTTGATATTGGCACCGTCGAGCCTGATTTACAATTGGAGCGATGAGTTTGCCAAATTTGCTCCAGACCTAGATGTGGCCGTTGTCTATGGACTGAAAAATGTTCGAGATGCTGTGATTGCAGAAGACCATCAGATTACCATTACCAGCTATGCTTCCTTCAGACAAGATGTTGAAGAGTATAAAGGACTTCATTTTGACTATTTGATATTGGACGAAGCACAGGTCATGAAGAATGATCAGAGCAAGATTGCTCAATATCTGAGGGCTTTTGAGGTAGAGCGGACTTATGCCTTGTCTGGCACGCCGATTGAAAATCATCTCGGTGAACTTTGGTCAATTTTTCAGATCGTCCTTCCGGGCTTATTACCGAGCAAGAAAGCTTTTTTGAAGATGCCAGCAGAAACAGTTGCCCGCTATATTAAACCTTTTGTCATGAGGCGTAAGAAAGAAGAAGTCTTGCAGGAGCTTCCTGATTTGATTGAAGTCTCTTACCGTAACGAACTTGCAGATAGTCAAAAGACGATTTATCTAGCACTGCTCAAGCAAATGCAGGAGCGAATTCTCCATGCAACAGAGGAAGAAATCAATCGCAGCAAAATTGAAATCTTATCTGGTCTTATGCGACTCCGTCAAATTTGTGATACTCCCAAGTTATTCATGGAGGATTACGATGGGGAAAGTGGCAAGCTGGAAAGTTTGCGGGAGCTATTGGAGCAGATTCAAGGCGGCAATCATCGTGTTCTCATATTTTCACAATTCCGTGGCATGCTGGATATTATCGAGCAAGAACTGAGCCAGATGGGAATGGAGTCCTTCAAAATCACAGGCTCAACTCCAGCAAAAGAACGTCAGGAGATGACCAAAGCCTTTAATCAAGGAGAAAGATCAGCCTTCCTGATTTCTCTTAAAGCTGGTGGTGTGGGTCTCAATCTAACTGGTGCAAATACTGTTATTTTAGTGGATCTTTGGTGGAATCCCGCAGTAGAAGCTCAAGCTATTGGTCGGGCTCATCGCATCGGGCAGGAACGGAATGTAAAAGTTTATCGTATGATTACACGGGGAACTATAGAAGAAAAAATTCAGGAATTACAGGACACTAAACGAAATCTGGTTTCAACAATTCTGGATGGCGCTGAGTCTCGCTCCAGTCTTTCGATGGAAGAAATTCGAGAAATTCTTGGAATTTCTTCTGAATCGCTTGAAAAATAGTTTGAATAGTTTATAATAATGAAGAGTTGAAAGGACATGCTATGACAAATACTAAATTTCCTATAATTGCTGATGACGAAATCATGTTGACAGAAATGCCGCACATGAATTTGTACGATGAGTTGGATCTGATTAGCAACATTAAAGGGGACTACCAGGACCGTAATTATTTAGAATGGATGCCGATTGCTAAGCCAGAAAATCCTGCTGCTCCTAGTCAAACTGTAAGTAAAGCTAGAAAGAAGCAAGCTCCAGTTACGGACTTTAAAAAGCCAATTGATAAGAAAGATCCAGCTATTCGCTATGCTGAGCAAGCACGAGAGGAAGCTCGGGCTGATCTGAGGAAGAAACGTTCGGCTGCTTATTTGACAAGCAAGCTCCCAAATAAGGTTCGTAGTCGGAAGGTGGTACCTCCTTTTGAGGGGAATCCAGTTAAACCAACAGCCCCTTTCCAAAAGGAAAATCCAGGTGAGTTAACGAAGTTCAGTGATAAGCTAAAGCAAGATAGCTACATATTAGCAGATGTTCAGTCTCAACCTCTCATAGAAGTACCAACGAATCCAGAAAAAAAGAAAAAGAATAACTACGATTTTCTCAAAACCAGCCAAGTCTATAACAAGGGCAAGAAGCGAGAAAAACACAATAAGCATAAAAAAGCTCAGGAATTGGACATCACCAAGTTGAGTTCAGATGTCCAAGGGCAATAAGGCTTCATTTGTTTAAGATTTAAGGAGTAATCATGACGAAAACCTATCATTTTATCGGAATTAAGGGCTCAGGTATGAGCGCTTTGGCTTTGATGTTGCATCAGATGGGCCATAAGGTTCAGGGGAGCGATGTTGATAAATATTATTTCACTCAGCGTGGTCTGGAGCAAGCTGGGATTCCCATTTTGCCTTTCGATGAGAAAAATCTCCAGTCAGATTTTGAAATTATTGCCGGTAATGCCTTCCGTCCAGATAACAATGTGGAAATTGCCTATGCAGATGCCAATGGTATTAGCTACAAGCGCTACCATGAATTTTTGGGTAGCTTTATGCGTGACTTTGTCAGCTTAGGTGTGGCTGGTGCTCACGGGAAAACTTCGACAACGGGTATTCTTTCTCATGTTCTGTCTAATATCACAGATACTAGCTATCTAATTGGGGACGGTACAGGTCGCGGTTCTGCTAATGCCAAGTATTTTGTCTTTGAATCAGACGAGTACGAACGTCATTTTATGCCTTATCATCCGGAATATTCGATTATCACCAATATTGACTTCGATCATCCAGATTATTTCACAAGCTTGGAAGATGTCTTTAATGCATTCAACGACTACGCCAAGCAGATTACCAAAGGGCTCTTCGTTTATGGTGAAGACGAGCAACTACGCCGTATTACTTCAAATGCGCCGATTTACTACTATGGTTTCAAGGAAGAAGGCAATGATTTTGTCGCTCATGATCTCTTGCGCTCTACCAGTGGTTCAGGCTTTAAAGTTTCCTTCCGCGGGCAAGAGCTGGGTGAGTTCCAGATTCCAAGTTTTGGCCGCCACAACATTATGAATGCGACTGCGGTCATCGGTCTCCTCTACATTGCAGGTATTGACTTGAATCTAGTAAGGGAACATCTCAAGACCTTTAGTGGGGTTAAGCGCCGTTTTACAGAAAAGATTGTCAACGACACAGTCATTATTGATGACTTTGCCCATCATCCAACGGAAATTATCGCGACTCTGGATGCAGCTCGTCAGAAGTATCCAAGCAAGGAAATCGTGGCCATCTTCCAGCCGCATACCTTTACTCGGACGATTGCTCTCTTGGACGAATTTGCGGAAGCCCTCAATCAAGCAGACTCAGTCTATCTAGCTCAGATTTACGGATCTGCGCGTGAGGTGGATAGGGGCGATGTCAAAGTCGAAGATTTGGCTGAAAAGATTGTGAAGCGGGCCAAGGTTATTGATGTGGATAATGTTTCTCCACTTCTTGACCACGATAATGCAGTTTACGTCTTTATGGGAGCTGGAGATATCCAGACCTATGAATATTCCTTTGAACGTCTCCTTTCCAATCTGACCAGCAACGTTCAGTAGGAGGAGACTTGATGGAAGCACCGATTCGAATCAGACAGGTTGACTTGAGCGACTGGGAGGAAATTCTTGCAATTGAGCAGCTGAATTTTCCAGCAGCGGAAGCAGCCAGTTCAGAAGTTCTCAAAGAGCGAATTGAGCAGATTCCAGATACTTTTTTGCTAGCAGAGCTGCATGGTGAGCTGGCGGGCTATATTGTTGGACCAGCTGTTCAGGCGCGATATTTGACAGATGACCTCTTTAGTAAAGTGAGTGCCAATTCTCCAGAAGGTGGCTTCATTGCCGTCCAAAGTCTGTCCGTCCATCTGGATTTTCAGAGGCAGGGTGTCGGAACTTTGTTGATTGCAGCTCTCAAGGAGACAGTTGTTCAGGAACATCGGCAGGGCATTAGCCTTACCTGCCATGATGAGCTGATACCTTATTTTGAGATGAATGGTTTCGTCCACGAAGGGATTTCTGACTCAACTCACGGTGGGGGTGTTTGGTCTGATATGGTATGGGAAAATCCCAATTTTAAGGAGAAGTGATGATTATCCGTCAAGCTCAAATGGCTGATTTAGATGCCATTTATGCTATCGAATTGGAAAATTTCAGTCCAGAAGAGGCTATTAGTCATGAAATATTGGCAAAGCACATTGAAACGATTCCTTCAACTTTTTTGGTTGCAGAAAAAAGTGGCAAGATTTTGGGCTATTTAGAAGGTCCTGTCCGACCAGAACGCTATTTAAAAGATATTTCCTTTACGGAGGACGTTGAAGATTATAGCTATCTGGCTGGCGGATTTATCTCTGTGACCAGTCTATCTATTTCTAAAGAAGCACAGGGCTTAGGAGTCGGAAAAGCCTTGTTGGACACTATGAAGGAAATTGCGATTGCAGATGAACGCCACGGTATCAATCTCACTTGTCATGATTATTTGATAGCTTACTATGAGCAACATGACTTTGTCAACGAAGGCCGTTCAGCCTCAACGTATGCAGATGAAGTATGGTTTGATATGGTTTGGGAAAATCCTCAGATATAACTTTCATAAATAATATAGTTTTAAAAGTCGGAGATGATTGCATTTATCTGACTTTTAAGATATAATGTTAGGGATTATGAAGAAGGAGATCAAGTTTTTGACTGAAAATTCACAGGATAACGAAAAGACGCTGAGTTTTAAAGAGAAAATTTTGAATGAGTTGGCAGCAGCCAATGGTACCCAAAATCACTCAGTTCAGGAAGAAGCGCAGCCTCTTTTAGGTAAAGAAATGGAATTGGCGGAGAGCTTGGAATCTCTCGTTTCTGCTGTTGAAAAATCTCATGAGGTTCTAGAGAAGGATACTTCAGTAGAGGAAGAACCTAGTAAGATCAAAGTAGAAGAGTCAGTGGAACAAAGCGAGCCTACGGTTCATACTCAGGCAGATGTGCTAGAAAATATAGTTCGTAATTCTACGATTTCAGAAGTTCCATCAAATTTTGATGGACCAGGACAAGCTGATGTTGCTAAGAAGGAAAATATAGAGTCTGGAGAGGTTCAAACTTCTGTACCTCATTCAGAAGCTTATCAAGAAAAGGCAGTACCAGTTGCAGGTGAGATAAAAGAAACAGTGTTAGCTGATTCAAACACTACAGATGAAAGAGAAGTAAAAAAAGACTTTTCTACTGCAGAACCAACGCTAAGCCGTAGAGATGTTGCTCATGGAAAGAAACGTTCACGTGCAGATCGTACCAATAGTAGTAAAAAGAAAAAACGTAAAAACGGCCTAGCCAATCGAATCGTGATGACAGTCTTGGTGCTTTTCCTATTGGGCCTTGGTATTACTGGTTTTGTAGGATACAATTATGTCTCTTCAGCGCTGAAACCAGTAGATGCCAAATCAGCAGAGTATGTGACAGTGGAAATTCCTGCTGGTTCTAGCACCAAACAAATCGGAGAGATTTTAGAAAAGAAAGGCCTGATTAAGAACGCTCAAGTCTTTAATCTTTATTCAAAAATCAGAAGTTATGGTAATTTCCAATCTGGTTACTATAATCTTCAAAAGAGTATGGACTTAGACACGATTGCTAAGCAATTACAAGAAGGTGGAACAGATACACCACAGCCTCCAGTTCTTGGCAAGATAACAATTCCTGAAGGATACACCTTGGAGCAGATTGCCGAAGCAACTACTGTCAATGCTGCAAAAACTGCGAACAAGAATACTAAAACACCATTCAGCAAGGAAGATTTTCTAAATAAAGCTCAAGATGAAGATTTTATTGCAAAAATGGCAGCTAAATATCCGCAGCTTCTAGCAACTTTGCCGAGCAAGGATAGTGGTGTTAAATATCGTCTTGAAGGTTATCTTTTCCCAGCTACTTATGATTATGGAAAAGAAACCACGGTTGAAGAACTGATTGACCAAATGTTGGCTGCTATGAATACCAATCTATCGCAGTATTACTCAACAATTGAGTCTAAGAATCTGACGGTCAATGATGTTTTAACCCTTGCCTCTTTAGTTGAAAAAGAGGGATCAACTGATCAGGATCGCAAAGATATTGCGAGCGTCTTTTATAATCGTTTGAACCAAGCTATGCCACTTCAGAGCAATATTGCGCTTCTTTATGCTCAAGGAAAACTTGGTCAAAAGACAACTCTTAAAGAAGATGCTGAAATTAATACAAATCTTGACTCGCCTTATAATGTGTACAAGAAGCAAGGTTTGATGCCTGGTCCAGTAGATAGTCCAAGCCTGTCTGCTATCGAAGCTACTATTAATCCAAGTAAGACAGAGTACTTGTATTTTGTAGCAAATGTGGAGACAGGGGCTGTATATTTTGCAAATACCTACGAAGAACACGCTAAGAATGTGGAAGAACACGTTAATAGCAAATTAAACCAATCAGGTGAAAGTTCTAACTAAATTATGTGGTTTTCCACATAATTTTGTTTTATCAAAAAATAGAAAGAAGAGAGAAAATAAAGTAATGGCTGAAAAAACTTATCCTATGACCCTTGTAGAAAAGGAAAAATTAGAACAAGAATTAGAAGAATTGAAATTGGTTCGACGTCCAGAAGTAGTAGAACGCATTAAAATTGCTCGTTCTTACGGAGATTTATCAGAAAATAGTGAATATGAAGCAGCAAAGGATGAGCAGGCTTTCGTTGAAGGACAAATTTCAAGTCTGGAGACTAAAATTCGCTATGCTGTGATTGTTGATAGCGATTCAGTTGCTAAAGATGAAGTTGCCATCGGTAAAACTGTTACTATTCAAGAAGTCGGTGAGACTGAAGAAGAAGTATACATTATCGTTGGTTCAGCTGGTGCTGATGCCTTTGCGGGAAAAGTTTCAAATGAAAGTCCGATTGGTCAAGCATTGATTGGTAAGAAGACCGGTGATATTGCAACAGTAGAAACACCAGTTGGCAGTTATGACGTCAAAATACTAAAAGTTGAAAAAACAGTCTAAGAAAGGTCGAGCACGCTCGGCTTTTTCTTTATCAATTTATGCTATAATATAGAACAAACAAAGGAGATTGTATACTGATGGTTTTATCAAAAAAACGAGCACGCCATGTCATCGAGGAGATCATTGCCCTATTTCCTGATGCCAAACCGAGTTTAGATTTTAGAAATCACTTTGAGCTACTCGTGGCAGTCATGTTATCCGCTCAAACGACAGATGCTGCAGTTAATAAAGCTACACCAAATCTATTTTTAGCTTATCCTACTCCAGAAGCTATGGCAGCAGCGTCCGAGGCAGATATTGCCAAGCACATTTCACGCTTAGGACTTTATCGAAATAAGGCCAAGTTTCTGAAAAAATGTGCCCAGCAACTCTTGGACGATTTCAATGGACAGGTGCCTCAGACTCGGGAAGAATTAGAAACTTTAGCTGGGGTGGGGCGTAAGACAGCTAACGTGGTCATGAGTGTAGGGTTTGGTATTCCAGCTTTTGCCGTTGATACGCATGTTGAACGCATTTGTAAACACCACGATATTGTCAAAAAGTCAGCAACTCCTTTAGAAGTTGAAAAACGTGTTATGGATGTTCTCCCACCTGAACGCTGGCTAGCCGCACATCAAGCTATGATCTACTTTGGTCGGGCTATTTGCCATCCTAAAAATCCAGAGTGTGATCACTATCCTCAACTTTACAATTTTGATCATATTTAAGTTAGTGTCTTTGAATACTAAATTTCACTAGGCGATGAACGCTTCAAGGGACGTAAAAGACTGTTGCGAGAGTTAGAGGAATATTTAAGCGACTTTAGCAGCACGGTGATATAGAGAATGAGGGAGAGGTAGGAAGAGTTTACCTTTCCCTTTTAATTTATTGAGTTATAGGTGGTTTTAGAGGGGTTAGGAAGAAAAGATGAAAAAAAGATAAAAAAATTTCAAAAAAGTGTTGACAAGGGAGTGTATAGGTGATATACTGATATAGTTGTCGCTTGAGAGAGCGATAAAGGCCTTTGAAAACTGAACAAGACGAACCAATGTGCAGGGCGCTACAACATATGTTGTAGTACTGAACAAAGAAAAAACAATAAATCTGTCAGTGACAGAAATGAGTGAGAACTCAAACTTTTAATGAGAGTTTGATCCTGGCTCAGGACGAACGCTGGCGGCGTGCCTAATACATGCAAGTAGAACGCTGAAGGAGGGGCTTGCTCTTCTGGATGAGTTGCGAACGGGTGAGTAACGCGTAGGTAACCTGCCTGGTAGCGGGGGATAACTATTGGAAACGATAGCTAATACCGCATAACATTGATTATTGCATGATAGTCAATTGAAAGGTGCAATTGCACCACTACCAGATGGACCTGCGTTGTATTAGCTAGTTGGTGGGGTAACGGCTCACCAAGGCGACGATACATAGCCGACCTGAGAGGGTGATCG
>NZ_RJPN01000005.1:0-125587 GCF_003944225.1 Streptococcus cristatus | reverse complement strand
GTCCTTACCATCTTTAACAATGGTAGATGAGGTTACTTCGTCTGGATCCAATTGGCCATTGCCGTTCTTATCCAGACCAACTTTAACAGTGTGCGTGCCGTTGTTATTATCCACGACTTGGGCTAATGATGGCTTGCCATCTTCTCCTTTAGCTCCAGTTGCACCTGTTGCGCCTGTTTCACCTTTATCGCCCTTAGCTCCGGTTGCGCCTGTTGCACCAGTGGCACCGGTTGCACCAGCTTTTCCATCCTTACCATCTTTGATGATTGTAGATGAAGTTACTTCGTCTGGATCAAGCTCACCGTTACCGTTCTTATCCAGACCGACTTGAACAGTATGAGTACCGTTGTTGTTGTCAACAACCTTAGCTAGTGGAGATTTACCATCTTTTCCGTCTTTAACGATAGTAGATGAGGTTACTTCATCTGGATCGAGCTGGCCATTGCCATTCTTATCCAGTCCAACTTTAACAGTGTGGGTGCCGTTGTTATTATCCACGACTTGGGCTAATGATGGCTTACCATCTTCTCCTTTAGCGCCAGTCGCGCCTGTGGCACCAGTCTCACCTTTATCGCCTTTAGCTCCAGTTGCGCCAGTTGCACCTGTTGCGCCTTTTGGTCCTGCTGCACCTGTGGCGCCGGTTGCGCCTGTAGCCCCCTTATCACCTTTTGGTCCTGCTGCGCCTGTGGCTCCAGTTGCACCAGTTGCGCCTTTATCGCCTTTTGGTCCTGCTGCACCGGTGGCGCCGGTTGCGCCAGTAGCGCCCTTATCACCTTTTGGTCCTGCTGCACCAGTGGCTCCGGTTGCGCCTGTAGCCCCCTTATCACCTTTTGGTCCTGCTGCGCCTGTGGCTCCGGTTGCGCCAGTAGCGCCCTTATCACCTTTTGGTCCTGCTGCACCGGTGGCTCCGGTTGCGCCTGTAGCCCCCTTATCACCCTTAGGTCCAGTTGGCCCCGCATTACGTTTGACAACCATGATGGTATCTACAGGATCAACGTAATTGTGTCCCTTAAATCCTCTTACAGTTCCACCATTTTTTAGTGTCTCAAGTTCTTGAGCTGTAAACTTAGGATTCGGTACGTCATTTAGGTTTTCTGGTTTTGGTCCTACAACAATAACCTGTCCGTCTTTACCTTGTTGGTAAACAATCTGAGAACCAGTTTGATTGTCGAAGGCGCGTTTTTGATCTGGAGTGGCATTCTCATAATCTACGACTCTGACATTATGTGGAATGTCCATAACAAATCTGTCATAAGATTTTTCTGGTTCTGGTGCTGGAACTTCATTGACATATGCTGCAGGAGTATATGTCAAATTAGGGTTCGTTACGACGTTATTCGCTTTTACGTTGGTATTAAATGAGAACCATTGGCGAATTGGACGTGGCCAGTGCTGACCAGGGTTAGTGGTAGCAATATCAAAGCTCAATGATGTACCACTTGTAACTTTTGCAGCACCCGCTCCCCAGAATTCATTCGGATTACCTTGTTGGTCCCATTGATATTCAGTTTGGCCTTTATAAGAGTTATTCTTACCATTTGCATAGTACCAACCATTTGCCTGTGGAACGATAGAAGAACCTACAATTTGTACATTCTGCATATTTGAGCTCAAATTACCATAAATTTCAGCGTAAATATCGTCCCCGTGGTGGTTACGTGAGGCGAAAGAAACAACACCAGGTGTTCTGCCAAAGTCTACCTTAGTGCCATCCGCATAATAGAATTCCCATTCCATATGCAATTGGTTACCAGTTCCTTTACGATCATAGCTGGATCCATTCCAAACTGTCATAGTTGGATCTTTATGGATAGCCATTACCATACTATCATCATAAGCAGAACTCTTCTTAGGCGTATATCGAGCAATAGCTTTCGTAATAGGTCGACCACCGGCAAATGAGTTATGCAAGGTGTACTCTACTGTTGTGGTTCTACCAACTTGCGTATGAACCATGTAGTAAGCATCTGTTTGATCCTTGATGATTCGCTCTGCTGCCGGTTGGCTTGTATCGGCTCTAGTGATAACTGCATTCGGTTGAGTAGTTGTCCCGTCTCGCCACTCATTGTAGCTCCGACTATCCAAAGCTTCACGAACATATTGATTTCGGGATGTGAGCGTACTGTCTTTGACGAACCAGTCTCCTTGTGCCAGCCTAATCCTAGCCGTTGCGTTTGGCTCATCAGAGAACACGAGGTTTTGCGGAGCAATTTGTTGCAAGCTTCCTTCTCTACCTGTTAATTGTTGAGCTCTTTGTTTAGCCGTCAAGTAATCAGAGATTTTTCTATTCATTGCCTGAGCTTCAGTATTTTGAAGATCCGCTGCTTGACGTTCTAATCTGCGTCTTTCTTCGTCAGTTGTTGCGGTTCCAAAATTTCTAAGCTGGTTCGGTGTAACTGGCAAGTTCTCTGATGCTGCTCTATCCAACTGAGTTTTCAAAGCATTAGCTTGAACTGTAGCTAAATTACCGTCTTGTGTAACAGTATAGTCAGATCCTTGACGAGTAGCACCAGTATTTCGGAATCCTGATGTACCACTAACACTTCTGAATCCTGATGTACCTGAACGCTTAGGTTGTGCGGCTGCATTAGTTTCAGAACTTGCTGTTTTTGGCTCTGATTTTTCTTCTTTTGGCTCAGTCTTTTCTTCTGCTTTAGCTTCTTTCGGAGCGCTTGTTTCTTCTGACTTTTCGTCTTTTGAAACAGCAGCTTCTTCTGCTTTAGCTTCTTTTTCAGTGCTAGGCGCAGCTTGTCCCTTAGCTTCAGTTGCTTGAACATCTGCACTTACTGACGCAGCATTCTTTTCAGGTTCGGCTTGTGCTTCAGTTACCGGTTTCTCAGACTCTTTTTCATATGAAACTCTAGCAGCTTCTGCTACTTGAGCTGCTTGGTCTTGTGCAGAAGGACTAACTTCTTGCGCACTTGCAACTCCCCCTCCTAGAAAGAAAATACTTGATCCTAGAAAAACTGAACATGCGCCCCATGCTCTCGTCTTACGAATTGTAAAACGTTGCCTTTCTATTTTCTTCCAGTCTTGTCCCATGTATTGGAACCCTCCTTATTATTTAAAATTGTCACTCCCTCAAGTGTACCATATAAGTGGGATTTAAGCAATTTTATAGCCCTTTTATTACTTAATCATTTTTAGTAAATCTGTCCAATTTTTGAGTATTACTATTTCAAAAATTTACAGTAAATTTTATAAATGTTTCTGATCTATTCAAACAGTATGTTTATACATTTTTAGTTTATAGATTTGATTAATTATTCTAGGCATATAAAAAATCCTGAAAATAAATTTCAGGACTCTGATATTTTCAATATGATTAAAGAAAAACTTTTTTAGGTTTATAAGATTCTTCCCTTTTTTCTAAGATGGCGATAAGCTTACCTTTATGAAAGCCAGCCAAGATTGTTGCCGCATTTTCAATGAAAATAAAGCGACCAAAGCGGACTTCCTCTAACTGCTCTACCGTTAGTTCAATCTTGGGTAGATCACCTGTCCCCAACTCCAGAGGCTGTAGAAAGGAGAAATCCTCCACTGCTACTCGCTCCGCTATTTCATCCAAGGTCAAGGCATCATCTAAGCTCATACCTGCTGAGGAAGTCCGTGTCAGCTGGGACATGTGACTGGCAAAGCCCAGCTTGGCTCCTAAATCAACAGATAGGGTTCGAACATATGTTCCCTTGCTGCACTTGACCCGAAATCGAAAACGGGCTTGCTCATCTTCATAGGCAATCGGACTGGTGCGTTCAAAGCTATAGATGGTCACTTGCCGCTCGGGACGCTCCACTTCTTGACCTGCACGCGCATACTCATAAAGCTTGCGCCCATTGACCTTGACTGCAGAGTACATGGGCGGAATCTGGCGAATCTCACCAGTCATAGATTCCATGGCTTCATCTATGAGAGCTTCTTCTAAAAGCTCTGTCACCGGCGTCCGCTCTAAGATGTCTCCGCTGGCATCTTCTGTTGTCGTTGAGCATCCTAGCGTAATCTCCCCCTCGTAGACCTTGCCTTCCTCCTGCATAAACTCGACCAAGCGTGTCGCCTTGCCCACAGCAATCGGAAGCACCCCGACTACATCTGGATCCAAGGTGCCCCCGTGACCAATTTTCTTCGTTCCCAAAATTTTACGCAGCTTAAAGACCGCATCATGCGAGGTCATGCCCGCTTCTTTTCTTAAGTTGATAATTCCGTTCATTGTCTTGTTTTCTTACTTCTCCTTTAAAGCTTCAAACTTAGCTTTCATAGTAGGGTTTTTGCGCGTCAGTTTTTTGACAGAGACATCGTCCAGTTTGTTATTAGCCAAGCGCAGCTGGTTTTCAGAGGTCGTCAGGAATTTCTTGATTTCTTCCATCCGGCGGATGGCCTTGTCAATCTCTTCGATGGCCTTGCCAAAGTTGGTCGAAGCAGACTGATAGTTCTTGGCAAAAGCTACTTTAAAGGCATCCAAATCTTCCTCAAAATGCGTAATATCAATATTCTGCTCCCGCACCAAGGCCAGCTCCTGCTTGTATTGGAGCGAGTTGAGCGCAGCATTACGCAAAAGGGTAATCATGGGCAGGAAGAACTGTGGTCGGATAACATACATCTTCTCATAGGCATAGGACACATCGACAATACCCGAATTGTAGAGCTCGCTGTCAGCCTCAAGAAGTGTCACAAGAATAGCATATTCACAGCTTTTCTCACGCCGATCCTTATCCAGCTCTTTGAAAAAATGCTCATTTTTCTTCTTGGTCGCTGTCTCATCGCCTTCATTTTTCATCTCAAACATGATAGAGAGGATTTCTACACCATTTTCATCCACCTCACGGTAAATGTAGTCACCCTTGCTGCCTGTTCTGGCATCATTGTCCTTGCCAAACTCCGCTCGCGGAAACATGGCCATACGATTCTTGTTAAACTCGTACTCGCAGTGCTGCTCTAGGCTTTCACCAATCATCTTAGTTGACTGCTTTGCCTTAAAATCCTTGTAGAACTCTATGGTCTCATCTTTCTGCCGCAGCTCTACCTCATAGCGCTCTTTGAGCGAGGTCTGAGCCAGCGCTGCTTCCTTTTCTTGCAAAACTAGCTGATTCTTAACCTCGTCGCGCTCTTTTTCCAGCGCAGACAAGGTCTTTTGCAGTTGATTTTCATGCTCCAAGCGCAGAGTTGTCAGCTGACTTTCCAATTGCTGAACTTCCTTATCCTTCTCTAGTAACTGAAGACTAGCTGCCTGCTCTGCCTCTTTCTTAGCCAATTCCTGCTGGGTCTCAAACTGAGCAATTTGATTTTGAAGCTTGCTAATTTCCTGCTCTTTCTGAGATAGGAGAGCTTGTTGGGCATTCTGGGATTTTTGCTCTGCTAAAGCTAGCTCCTGCTCAATCCGAGCATGGATTTCCTTGTCAAACTCTGCAGTCCGAACCTGCGACAAAAGCTCACTGTACTGGCTCTCATTGACAGTAAAAACCTCCCCGCAGTTGGGGCATTTGATTTCGTTCATGGCTACCTCATTCAAGATTTTTCTCTACTTCATTATACCATTCTTCCCTTTAAATGAAAAACAGCAAGCCGTTAGCCTGCTGTTTCATTTTATAACTCCCCTATCTCAATCCGCCAGCTGGTGGCTGTTTTTCTTTCTTGGATAAATTTGCTGTAAATGCCTTGTTTAGCTAGTAAGTCTTGGTGTTTGCCTTGTTCGACAATGCGGCCTTGATCCAGCACCAAAATCTGGTCTGCATGCTCAACCGTCTTGAGTCGGTGGGCAATCATGATAATGGTCTTATCGCGAGTCAAAGCCTGAATAGCCTGCATGAGGGCTTCTTCGTTTTCTGGGTCAACATTGGCTGTTGCTTCATCCAGAATGATAATAGGTGCATCCTTGATAATAGCCCGAGCGATGGAAATGCGCTGGCGCTCACCTCCAGAAAGACTGGCACCTCCTTCACCAATCTTGGTATCATAGCCATCAGGCAGTGAGAGGATAAAGTCATGACAGGCGGCTTTCTTGGCAGCCTCTATTACTTCTTCCTGACTGGCCTCCGGCTTGCCAAAACGAATGTTATTAGCAATAGTATCCTCAAAAAGATAGACGCTTTGGAAGACAAAGCTGAAATTACGAATCAGGCTGTCATAGCTGTAATCCCTGACGTCATACCCATCCAGACTGATACTCCCCTGGTCCACATCCCAGAAGCGAGCAATGAGATTGCAGAGCGTTGTTTTGCCTGATCCAGAAGGTCCGACCAGGGCAGTTGTTGTTTTTTCGGGAATGGTGAGGGAAACCTGGTCAATAATTTTCTTATTTCCATAAGAGAAGCTAACATCTCTCAGCTCAATCCGGCTGCTCTTAGGCTCAATATCCTGACCACTGATGTCCATCGGCTGGATAGCCAAGACTTGATTGACCATATCAACCGACAAATCAACAATGCGTAGGAGAGAAGAGAAAGAGCCAACGCCGTCTAGATTTTCATAAATCATAAAACCACTGACAATCATCATAATGGTTACCAACAGCTCCATACTGCCATTGAGATAAAAGTAGATAGAGAAAAGCCCCATAAAGAGACCGGTCAGCTTGGTCACCATGCCCTGGAGGGCAATGTAAGGTGAGGTCACAAGTGTCATTTTGGTGTCTAGCTGACTCTTGCCTTCAATAGCCTTGGACAGCTTCTTGGCAGAACGGTTAACCAGATTGTAGTTCTTTACTTCAGCAATTCCTTGGCTGTACTCCAAAACAACGGCTACCAGGTCCATATCCGCCTGATACTTGTCATCAGAAATCTTGCCAACTTGCCAACGCATGAGGGTATTGGGCAGGAGAAAGAGGACGAGACCCACCAAGAGAACCAGACCAACCCGCCAATCATATAGAAAAACCAAAATAGTGATGAGACCAGTCGTCAGAAATCCCTGAACTGTCATCATAACCACTCGCGTAGCTACATCAGACAACCCTTCCAGCGTATTGGTCGTAACACTAGTAATCTTGCCCAAGCTATTTTGATTAAAGTAACCCATAGGCAGATAGCGCATGTGCTCAGCAATTTCAATCCGCTTCTGAGCACAGGTATGATAGCCCGCTTCCGTCTGCAGCATGGTGATTTTCAGGGTAATCCATACGTTTAGCACAGTGGATACCAGCATGATGCCCAGAGCCAGCCAGAAGGTCCGCATAGAAAGATTCTTCTCTATCAATCCCATAACGACTAGGCCGATCGCTGGGATACGCAGAGCGATGATAAAGGACTTGATGACGCCCAGATAAATGGATTGATAAAATTTCTTACGGTCCTCTGCCGTACAGAAATCAAAGAATTTCTTCAGTATATTAAGCATGAGTCAGCCCTCCTTCCATCTCATCACTATCCCTAGTAGCTATATGGGCTTGCCACATAGAAGCATAAAGCGGACTGGCTGCCAGCAATTCTTCATGCCGACCTCTAGCTTCAATCCGACCATCATTGACCAGGACTATCTGGTCTGCACTCATAATCGTAGACAGCCTGTGGGCGATAACAATCAAGGTCCGTCCCTCAATCAGACGAGCTAGACTGGACTGGATCCGTGCTTCATTTTCCGGATCTGTATAAGCAGTCGCTTCATCCAAGATAAGAATCGGCGCATCCTTAAGCATGGCACGGGCGATGGCAATCCGCTGACGCTCCCCACCAGATAGATGACCGCCGCCAGAGCCGACCTGAGTCTCAAAGCCGTTTTCTAAGTTCATGATAAAGTCATAACAGCCACAGCGACGGGCAATCTCGATGACCTCTTCATCAGAAGCTGCTGGATTTCCCATCCGGATATTTTCCATAATCGTCTCATCAAAGAGATAGTTATCCTGGGTCACGTAAGCAATCTGCCGACTATAATAGTCTAGCGGAAGCTGGCGAATGTCCAAGCCACCATAGGTAATCTGACCAGAACTGACATCCCAGAAAGAAGCCAGAAGCTTAGCAATTGTAGACTTACCTGAGCCTGATGGACCGACTAAAGCATTGATGCTGCCAGCCTTAATATCTAGCGAAATGTCGTGCAGTACTTCCTCTTCATCTGTATAGCCAAAGCTGACATCCGTCATGACCAGATCCCTTCCTTTTGGAAGTTCTCTCAGCTCCTGAGGCCTTTTCAAATCAGGCTTTTCCAAAATATCAATGACTTGGCCAAAAATAGTCCCGATTTTCCGTAAATCGTCCATATAACTAGCCACTAAAATCAGAGGAGTCAGCAGACTGAGCGACAGAATAATCATCAGAATGAAATTGCCAGCAGACAAACTGCCTTGCAGATAGAAATAACAGCCAGCCGGCAGCAGAAAGAGCAAGCCTGATGGCAGAAAAGCAGTCACAATGCCCATCTCTAGATTGAACTTGCGCATCCATTCAATAAAGCAGTCTGCTCCTTCTCTAGCAGCCGTCACAAACTTATCGTAAGAGAATTTTTCCTTGCCAAAGACCTTGATGACTTCGATCCCGTTGATGTATTCCACCGCTGTATCATTGAGTTTTTTGGTCTTGACCAGAGTATTTTGATAGTCCGCTTCGCTATTGACAGCCATCCGCATATAGGCCAGCGCCACTATGGGAATAGTCAGGAGAGACAGTAAGGTTAGCCGCCAATCAATAACCAGCATAGCAATGAGGACAATAATTGGACCAAAAATCCCAGCAGTAAACTCTGGAATCAGGTGAGCCAAGGTCGTTTCGGTCGCATCCACCCGCTCAACGATAATGTTTTTATAACTTCCTGATGACTGACTAAGCACTGTACCTAGAGGCAGCCTAGCCAGCTTGTCTGTCAAGCGATGCCGCATTTCCGCTAAAATCTTAAAAGTAGCCGTATGCGACAGCATGGTGGAAATACCGTGGAAGCCCCAGTAGCCAATCCAGGCCAGACCTGCCCACGCTGACTGCTGCAAGTAGAAATCCCAGTTTTTATTGCCAGCCAAGAGCTGATTAATCATTCCACCAATAAAGAAATAAGGCAGAAATTCTGAAATCACAGAGGCAAAGGAAAAGATCAGACTGAGCACAAAATATATCTTATGAAGGGAAACAAAGTCCCAGATCCAAGCAAGAACAGATTTTTTCTTCATAGAATTTCCTTCTTTCTATCAAAAACCGAGCAAACCTCCCCAGTCAAACAAGTCCATGATGGAATGGCAAAATTCCAGCGCCTGCTCTTGGGGCCAGTCTTGAGCCAAGGGCTCAAATACAGCTGTGTAATAAGCTGTCATGCACGATCGCAGAAACTCGTGTTTGACCAAATAATTGATCTTTCCCTCTTTGTAAGCTAGCTCCAAATAGCGATAAGTCTCGTCTGCAGCCAAATGAGGCAGACGCATCCTGAAGTCCGCTTGCGAAGAACCCTGAGATTTAAAGAGCAAGAGCTGCATAATATCCTTATGCTCATAGAGAATCCGCATCAGGGATTGGAGATCTTCCAAGCGATGAGTCCACATATCAGACAGGTGCCCCTCCTCTAGGAAAGTATAATCACGTCGCTTCTGCTCTTGTCCATACTGGTCTAAGGCTGTCAGAGTAGGCTCAAGCAGAGCACTAAAGAGACTATCCTTACCCTCATAGCGCTTATAAAGTGCCCCAGTCGTTAAGCCAGCAGCACGACAAATTCTCCGCAGTGAAGCATCCTGATAGCCATAAGCCAAGAACTCACTCCTTGCGCTTTCCAAGATTTTTTCGTTTAACTCATCTGTTTCTTTTTTCATGCTTTCAATTCGATAACACTGTTATCACCTTTCTTCTTTTATTATAAATTCTGACAATTTAACTGTCAAGGAAAAACAAAAGAAAAATGTGCTGAGCTGTTGATTTTTAAATCTGCTTCTTCTTAGAGAAAAGTCTCCATCTATGTTATCCACGGGTTTACTTTCACTTAACCTAGCAAGGATAACTTTTTTAAAAAACAAAAAGACACTCGTACTGACTTGAAACAAGTCATCTACGAGTGTCTCTCTGCACCACTTTATATGATGATGTGTCATATTACTTGACGATTCTATTTTTTCTTCAAAAAAGGCAAAATGACAATTACCCTACTTACCAAGTTCTTGTGTCCTTTGATAGGCAGCTTGAACGGCTGCCATGACCGTTCCTCGAAAGGCATTTTCTTCCAGACTAGCTACCCCAGCGATGGTCGAACCAGCTGGACTGCAGACTTGATCTTTGAGCTGAGCCGGATGTTGACCGCTAACCTGACCTAGCTTAGCAGCGCCTAAAAGGGTTTGATTGGCCAGTTCAAGCGATATGTCGCGACTGAGTCCTGCTCGGACACCTGCATCTGCTAAAGCCTCTATAAAGAGATAGACGAAAGCTGGTCCGCAGCCAGCAAGAGCTGTCGCCGCATCCAACTGTTTTTCCTCTAATTTGACCAAAAGGCCAGCCGAAGACAGAAGCTCACGCAACAAGTCTTCATCCGCTTGCTTCGCCTGCTGGGATAAGGCATAGGTAATAACACCCTCGCCAACGGCTACTGGTGTATTAGGCATGATTCGAATCCAACGATGGTGGCGAGGTGTCAATTTTTCTAATATTTCCAAGCTCAGACCCGCAGCCATCGAAACCAGCAAAAGAGAGTCCCGTTTTTCTAGAACTTCCTGATACTCAGCCAGCAAGTCAGCAAATTGAGCTGGTTTGATGCCCAGAAAAATCACTTCTGCCTGAGCAAAAACTTCTGCATTACTGACCGGCTGACCACCAAGTTCTGCAGCAATCTTTTCAGCCTTGTCACGACTGCGATTGGCCAGTAGCAATTCGCTTCTGTATCTTTCATCTTGGGCAACTAGACGAGCGAGATTACCACCCATATTTCCCAGACCGATAAATCCAATTTTCATCTTTATTTCCTCACTTGACCCGTCCCTTGGATGACGTATTTATAGCTGGTCAACTCTTTTAGTCCCATAGGACCTCTGGCATGCAGTTTTTGAGTGGAAATCCCCATTTCGCAACCAAGGCCAAATTGACCGCCATCTGTAAAGCGGGTTGAGGCATTGACATAAACTGCTGCGCTATCCACCTGCTCTGTGAAGTAAGCTGCCGCTGCATCGTTCTCCGTCACAATAGCATCCGAGTGATGGGTGCTGTGGGCTTCAATATGCTCCACCGCTTCTTCCAGCGAGGAAACCAGCTTGACAGCTAAGACATAATCCAAAAATTCGGTATCAAAATCTTCCGATTTAGCTTGTGTTCCTGAGATATACTGAGCTGCTTTCTCATCCAAACGTAATTCAACAAGGTTTTCTTGCGCAGCATCTCGTTCTGTCACCAGCATCTTCTGCACACGTGGCAAAAATGCAGCTGCAATCTCTTCATGAACCAGTAGTACCTCCATGGCATTGCAGACAGAAGGGCGACTGGTCTTGGCATTCTCAATAATCGCTAAAGCCTTGTCTTGATCAGCATCCTTATCTACATAGACATGGACAATTCCAGTACCCGTCTCAATAACCGGCACTGTCGCATTTTCCACGACCGCCTGAATCAGTCCCGCACCTCCGCGAGGAATGAGCAAATCCAGATAACCCTTAGCCTTCATCATAGCCTGAGCAGAAGCCCGACTGATGTCAGAAATCAGCTGGATACAATCTGGTGAAATCGCCGTCTGAGCCAAGCCTTCTTTCAAAGCTGTGACAATAGCTAGCGCTGTCTGATAGGCATCCTTGCCACTTCTGAGAACGACTGCACTGCCACTCTTTAGGGCCAGAGCTGCAGCGTCTGAAGTGACATTAGGTCGGCTTTCATAGATAATCCCAATCACGCCCATAGCCACTCGCTTTTTACTGATGACGAGGCCGTTCTCAAGCTCGGTTCTTTCTAAGACTTGCCCTACAGGATCCTCCAAGTCAATCAACTGGCGAATGCCCTCTGCCATAGCAGCAATCCGCTCCTCATTCAGATAGAGGCGGTCCAGCATCACATCTGAAATCCTACCTTTAGCTGCGGTCATATCCAATTCATTGGCTGCTAAAATATCAGCACGAGAAAGCCAGAGCTGCTTTGCCATTTCCTCTAATGCTTGATTTTTCTCAGCAGTTGTAGCTGTGTTGATGGATTTTTTTGACTTTTTTACAATTTCAAATAATTCTTGTGTTGAGGTCATAGCGCCTCCTTTCGTAAGATACAATAATTTCTTTTTATAATTGATAAAGATCTTGGAGAGTTCGGGTAAAGGAAATAAGTAAGCCCCTATTTCCTCTTAAAATTCAGAAAAGAGCAGTTGGAGCTCTGGAGTAATAGAAATCCAATCGTCACGATGAATCACGACTCCCTTTGGCTTGCTAGAACGCAGCATATCCTTGAGGGCAGGTTTACCAAAGCGCACGCGCCCCTTTCCTAAAATCGCACCAGTCTCTTCTTCGTACACCGTTACCGTATCTTGGTAAGAAAAATGCCCATCTAACCTAACAATTCCTGATGCCAGAAGGCTTTTACCATCGTAGCGGAGTGCCTGTGCCGCTCCCCGATCTACATAGATGGCACCTTGGCTCTTGGCATAGAAAGCTAGCCACTGCTTTTGTGTTTTCAAGCCCTTATCCTGCGCTAAGAAAAGGCTCCCGTCTCGAGTCTGGCCCGCCGCCTCCAATAAGGCATTGCTTTTAAGTGACGAACAAATATAAACTGGTACACCAGACATGGTCGCCAAAGTTGCTGCTTTGATCTTAGTCAGCATGCCACCAGTGCCATTGCTGGAGCCCGCACCGCCTGCCATGTCAATCAAATCGCTAGAGATCGTCTCAATTCTTTCAAGACGTTGGGCCGTTGGATCAGTAGCCGGGTTGGCTGTGTAAAGCCCATCAACATCTGTCAAAAGTACCAAAAGATCTGCTTGAACCATAGCTGCCACCTGAGCACTGAGCGTATCATTGTCTCCCACCTTTAGCTCCTCGATAGAAACTGTGTCATTTTCATTGATAATGGGAATGGCACCCCGATTAAGGAGGACTGACAGAGCTTGGTGAGCATTTTTGTAACGCCGTTTATCCGCAAAATCATCCTGCGTCAGCAAAATCTGGGCAGATACGATCTTCTTCAAGAGCAGATTGGTGGTGTACTCCTCTAGGAGAAGGCCCTGACCAACAGCTGCCGAAGCCTGTTTATCGGCTACCTTGGTGGGGCGTTTTTTAAAGCCTAGAGAAGAAAAACCTGCTGCAATGGCTCCAGACGATACCAAAATCAACTCATGTCCGGCTTCGTGTAAGACCGATAATTGATGCGTGATTTCCCGCACCTTTGCCCGCGACAAGCTGCCGTCAGGATGTGTCAATGAGCTCGTTCCAACTTTAAATACAATACGCTTTGCTTTCATAGCTTCTCTTTTCCTTACTAGATTTTCTTATTATACCATAAGGACAGGAAAATTAAAAAAACAATCTTTACCCATTTCTGCTCTCCTAGCAATAGAAAATATGCTATAATATTCACAAATACTATTGGAGAAAAACTATGATTAAACTAATTGCCCTTGATATGGACGGAACCTTGCTGACTGAGGAAAAAAAGATTCCTCAAGCTCATATTGATGCCATCCACCAAGCTATCCAAGCTGGAGTCAAGCTGGTTCTCTGTACAGGCAGACCACTCGTGGGTGTCAAGCCTTACTATCAGGAGCTGGGCTTGGAGAATGAAAATGAATATGTCATCGTAGACAATGGCAGCGCTATTCATCAGACTAGCGATTGGCAGGTCGTCGACTGGCAAGAATTAAATCCAGATGACATTCGCTACTTAGTCAGTTTAGCGGAACAGAGCCAAGTGCAGTTGACCTTATTTGATGAAGAGCATTACTTCGTCGTAGGAGAAAAGGCTAGCAAAATTGTGACAGACGATGCGGCTCTCGTCTTTACGACTCCTACTGAAATCAGCCTTGAAGAAGCTTGCAGCGGCCAGCATCGAATGTTCCAAGCTATGTTTCTAGGAAATCCAGAGCAGGTAGACGATTTTGAGACCAAGTTCGCTCAAGAACTCTGCCAACGATTCAGTGGCGTCCGCTCCCAGCCTGTCATCTACGAGGCGATGCCAAAAGGTGTTACCAAAGCCTTTGCCCTAGAGCGTCTAGCACAACGCTTAGAGATCAATCCTGAGGAAATCATGGCACTGGGCGATGCGAATAACGATATTGAAATGCTGCAGTTTGCTGGCTTGGGCGTTGCCATGGGGAATGCTAGCAACTATGTCAAAAGCTTGGCCGACTATGTGACAGATAGCAATGAAGAAAATGGTGTCGCCACAGCTATTGCTAAGTTTATTCTAGAGCACTAATCCTGTACATCATCCCATTTCCATAATTAAAAAGACAGTTGTAGGAGAGAGAGCAACTGTCTTTTTTTGATATAAATCAACTAAGTTTAGAGAGTGAACTGTTTTCCTCTGGCTTAAAACAATTCTTTGTATAAAGCAATGGTTTCTTCCAAAGTCGGCATGAAAGGATTGCCCGGTGCGCAAGCATCAATCAAGGCATTCTTAGAAAGGTATTCAAAGTCAAAGTCCTTTTCTTCAATACCAAGTTCGGTCAATTTCTTAGGAATACCGACCGTTTCAGACAAGGTTTCGATTTCTGAAATGGCATACGCTGCACACTCTTCATCAGTTTTACTTTCGGTATGCAAGCCTAAAGCTTTAGCTACATTTCTAAAGGCTGCTGGCACACGTTTGGCATTTTCACGCTCAACTACTGGCAGGAGCATAGCACAGCAAACGCCATGCGGCAGATGATAGACCGCACCAAGCTGGTGAGCCATCGAATGCACGTATCCCAGACCTGCGTTGTTAAAGGCCATGCCGCCGAGGAAAATAGCATTGACCATAGCTTCACGCGCTTCTATATCATGACCATTAGCAACTGCTCGCGGCAAATATTCCTTAATCAACTCAATGGCACCGATAGACAACTTCTTGGTCACGCCATAAGCACCAGGAGTTACCAAGGCCTCAACAGCATGGGTCAAAGCATCCATCCCAGTCGCTGCTGTTAAATTAGCTGGTTTGGAAACCATGAGCTCTGGGTCATTGACAGAGATGAGAGCCAGACTGTTTTTATCAACCATCACCATCTTAACCTTGCGTTCTTCATCCGTGATAACATAGTTGATGGTAATTTCAGCAGAAGTCCCTGCCGTGGAGTTGATGGCTACAACTGGCAGGCCCTTTTCTTTAGACTTGTGGAGCCCTTCATAATCCTGTGGCTTGCCTCCATTTGTCGCCATAATGGAAATACAGCTGGCAGCATCCTGAGGAGAGCCACCGCCGACACTGATGATAAAATCACAGTCATTTTCTTGAAGAGTAGCTAAACCATCGTAGACATTCTTACAAGATGGATTTGGGTCTACACCTTCAAAAACCACATATTCAATGCCTTCTGCTTCTAGCGGCTTGATGACTTTTGGTAAAATGTCACTGGATGCAATGTAGTGGTCTGTAACGATGAGAGCTTTCTTGAAGCCCAGCTCTTTGACATGACCGCCAAATTCATTGATGACACCTTTACCAATCAAATTGACTGATGGAACGTAGAAAACTGACATAATGATTTCCTCCTTAATTGAGCACAAGGCTCTATTGTATATGTTAATATAATTTTACTACTTTCTCTTCTACTTTTCAAAGAATTATACAAGTCGAAATACAAAAAAACCTGAATAAATTCAGGTTTCTTTGGCTATTTGCGATACATTTTGACTTGAAGATAGAGGTCATTGTATGTTCCGAGCCATTTTGGTCCTAATTGCTGATAGACTTCCAGATGCTTCATGGTTTCTTCGGTTGGATAGAAAGCCTCGTCTTCCTGCACTTCTTCTGGCAACATGGCCTTGGCAGGAAGGTTTGGCGTTGAGTAGCCAACATAAAGGGCATTTTTATAGGCATTTTCTGGCCTCAACATGAAATTGATAAACTGATAGGCAGCTTTTTTATTTTTGACCGTCTTTGGAATAACGATATTGTCAAACCAAAGGTTGCTGGCTTCTGTAGGCACGACATAGCGCAAATCTTCGTTGGCTTCCAGCATTTGACGAGCTTCACCAGAGAAGGTAACACCGATAGCCGCGTTATTCTGAATCATGTAGCCCTTCATCTCATCAGCGACGATGGCTTTGATATTGGGCGTCAGAGTGTAGAGTTTATCGACAGCCTCCTGCAGCTGGTCAGCATCTTTGGAGTTAAGACTATGACCATTCGAGTTCAGACCAATCCCCATGACTTCACGGGCTCCGTCGATCATCATGATGGAGTTTCTGTATTCTGGCTTCCAGAGATCGTTCCAGTGCTCAGGCGCGTGCTCGACCATTTTAGTATTGTAAACAATGCCCAGCGTTCCCCAGAAATAAGGAATGGAATACTGATTTCCTGGATCAAATGGCTGATCCAAAAAGTCTGAACCAATATTTTCCAAGCCTTTGATCTGGCTATGGTCCAATTTCTCCACCAAGTTTTCCTTCATCATCTTGGCAATCATGTACTCGCTGGGGATTGCGATATCGTAGGTTGTGCCACCTTGTTTGATTTTCGTGTACATGGCTTCGTTGGAATCGAAGGTTTCATACTGCACCTGCACGCCTGTTTCCTTGGTAAACTCTGTCAGCAATTCCGGATCAATATAATCTCCCCAGTTATAGACAACCAATTTATCACTGCCCTTGCTATTGGCTTTACTCTCAATCCGATAGCTAATTCCCCACAAGATCAGGATAATCGCAAGAATCCCTGCTAAAAACGAATAGAGTTTTTTCATGCTGCTTCCTCCTTCTCACGCGTGATAAAGTAATAGCCAATGACTAAAACGATACTAAAGAGAAAGACCAGAGCAGACAGAGCATTAATTTCCAAGGAAATTCCTTGCCGTGCACGGGAATAAATTTCTACAGAAAGAGTTGAGAAGCCATTTCCTGTTACAAAGAAGGTCACAGCAAAGTCATCTAGTGAGTAGGTGAAAGCCATAAAGTAGCCGGCAATGATCGCTGGTGTCAGATAAGGCAACATGATTTCCTTGAGCATCTGGACTTGACTAGCTCCCAAATCATAAGCAGCCTTAATCATGTCGTCATTCATTTCTTTCAGTCGTGGCAAAATCATTAGCACAACAATGGGAATTGAAAAGGCAACGTGACTAGCTAAAACAGACACAAAGCCCAGCTGGAATTTAGCCGTGGTAAAGAGAATCAGGAAGCTAGCCCCAATCATGACGTCAGGCGCCACCATCAAAATATTATTGATGGATAAGAAAGCATCCTGATATTTTTTGCGGGCTTGGTAAATATAAATAGCACCGAAAGTTCCGATAATCGTGGCAATGAGGGAAGAAAGAAAGGCTAAGAAGAATGTCTGCGCCAAAATCAAAATCAAGCGCGAATCTTCAAACAGCTTTTGAAAATGAACCAGATCAAAGCCAGTAAATTTATTCATGTCATCGCCAGCATTGAAGGCATAGGCAATCAAATAAAAGATCGGAAGATAGAGGATTAGAAACACAATCGCTAAATAGAGATTAGCAAATTTTTTCATCGTTCTCTCCTTTCCTTGGTTGCCCACATGGTGAAGAGCATGGCAATAATCAGAACCACTCCGATGGTTGAGCCCATTCCCCAGTTTTGCGTTGTCAAGAAATGCTGTTCAATGGCTGTTCCCAGCGTAATAACACGGTTTCCACCGATCAAACGCGTCAGCATGAAGAGGCTGAGACTAGGAATAAAGACGGACTGCACGCCACTTCTCACGCCATTCATTGAAAGCGGAAAGACGACATTGCGGAAAGTCTGCCAACGATTGGCACCCAAGTCATAGCTAGCATTGATGAGATTGGGATCCAAATCATCCAAGACGTTGAAAATCGGCAGAATCATAAAGGGCAGCTCAATGTAGCTGGCAACAAAAATAAAAGAAAAGTCAGTGAAAAGAATCTGCTTGGGACCAATGCCGATAAAGGTCAGAAATTCATTTACCGAGCCGTTTTGTCCAAAAATACCGATAAAGGCGTAAGCCTTAAGCAAAAGATTGATCCAAGTCGGCAGGACAATCAGCATCAACCAAAGCTGGCGATGCTTAAGCTGGGTCAAAAAATAAGCAGTCGGATAGGAAATGAGCAAGGTCACCAAGGTGATGATGCCTGCGTAAAATACCGAGTTAAAGCTCATTTTCAGATAGGTCAAATTCTGCGACGTGAAATAAATCCGATAGTTTTCCAGCGTGAACTGCCCTTCGATATTAAAGAATGATTTCCAGACAATCATTATCACTGGAGCTAGGACAAAGAGCAGAATCCAAAGAAAATATGGAAGCATAAAAAGGTTAGAGGTTGTTTTCTTCATCTCTTTCCTCCTCAATGGCATTGATCAGCCCTGCTTCTTGTTCTTCAATTTCTACGTATTCTTCAATCCGAGCATCGAATTCTTCTTCGGTTTCATTGAGGCGCATGATATGGATATCCTCTGGCTCAAAGTCCAGACCGATTTCTTCTCCGACGATGGCCTTGCGGGTTGAGTGAATCATCCATTCATTTCCGAGCTCATCGTAGGCGATGATTTCATAATGAACCCCGCGGAAAAGCTGGGTATCCACTTTAACCTGCAGTTTTCCTTCTTCAGGCAGAGTAATGCGCAAATCCTCTGGGCGAATCACCACTTCAACGGACTCGTTTGGACGCATGCCTCCGTCAACTGCTTCAAAACGCTTGCCATTGAACTCGACCAAGTAGTCTTCGATCATCTTACCTGGCAGGATATTAGATTCTCCGATAAAGGTCGCAACAAAGTGGTTAATCGGTTCATCATAGATATCCACTGGCGTTCCTGACTGGACAATCTCCCCTTCATTCATGACAAAAATCCAGTCACTCATAGCTAGGGCTTCTTCCTGGTCGTGAGTGACAAAGACAAAAGTGATCCCAAGGCGCTGTTGGAGTTCACGGAGCTCATATTGCATATCCGTCCGCAACTTCAAATCTAGCGCAGAAAGAGGCTCGTCAAGTAGGACAACCCGTGGCCGATTGATGATGGCACGAGCAATGGCTACCCGCTGGCGTTGACCGCCTGAAAGTCTCCGAATTGAACGGCGCTCATATCCTTCCAGCTGAACCATTTTCAGAACTTCAGTAACCCGTTCTTCAATTTCTTTTTTGTCTACCTTCCGCAACCGCAACGGAAAGGCTACATTCTCAAAAACATTCATATGCGGGAAAAGGGCGTAGGACTGAAATACGGTGTGAATATCCCGCTTATTAGTAGGAATGTCATTGATGCGAACACCATCCAAAAAGATGTCTCCCGTTGTCGCATCTAGCAGTCCTGCAATAATATTAAGGATAGTTGACTTCCCAGAGCCAGAAGCCCCTAGAAGCGTATAAAATTTTCCTTCTTCTAATTCAAAGTTGATATCTTTGAGAACGACGGTGTTACTGTCTTCAAAAACCTTCGAAACGTTTTTGAACTCAATAATTGGTTTTTTCAATTGGCATAAATTCCTTCTTTTCCATGTATTAACAGATTTTTGGCTCTGTCAGACCCAAAAAAACTCTCGAGGGCTACTATGGCCCTGCATACTTGCGATATCGATAGGCTTTCACCCCCTTTACTAATGACACATGGATATTGGCTATCCCAAAGACTTGGACAAATCTTAGAAAAGCAATCAGACAATTACATATCGGACTCTTATGCTTCTCCAATAATTCGAACTTCTCGTTCCAGAGTGACACCTGAATGCTCCTCTACTGTTTTAATAACATGAGCAATCAACTCTTCATAATCGCTAGCTGTGCCATGATCGACATTAATCATGAAACCAGCATGCTTTTCTGAAACCTCTACACCACCGATTCGGTAGCCTTTTAAACCGGCCTCACTGATGAGCTGACCAGCAAAATGTCCCAGAGGACGCTTAAAGACAGACCCACATGATGGGTATTCCAAAGGCTGCTTGAGTTCACGCAGATAGGTCAGACGTTCCATTTCCTGACGAATGTTTTGGTGGACACCTGGTGCCAGACCAAACTTAGCTGAAATCACAATGTCGCCAGTTTCTTGAATAAGTGAATGACGATAGCCAAAGCGCATATCACGCGCGTCCAAGGTCTTAATTTCTCCTACAGGTGTCAAGACCTTGCAAGAAACAAGCACATGAGCAATTTCTCCGCCATAAGCGCCAGCATTCATAAAGACAGCTCCGCCAACACTACCCGGGATGCCACAGGCAAATTCAAAGCCAGTCAAACTATGATGCAGGGCAATACGAGTAGTCTGAGTTAGATTGGCACCAGCCTCTGCCTCAATCGTATAGCCGTCTACTGCTACATTATTTAGCTTGTCAAACATGATGACAAAGCCTCGAATACCGCCATCTCGAACGATGATATTACTTGAATTTCCAAGCACCAACCAAGGAATATTTTCACGATTGGCTAGCTTGACAATCCGAGCCAATTCATAACGGTTGCGTGGAAAAACTAAGAAATCGGCAGCTCCGCCTACCTTCGTATAAGTGTATTGACTCAAAGGTTCATTAAAACGGATGTCGATTCCTTCTAATTCCGCAGAAAATTTTTCTAGGTTTTGCATGACTTACTCTCTTTTTTACAAATTACACTCTATTATATCAAAATTAAATGATATTTACGATAGACTAAGGGAAATAAAGATTCTTTTTCAAAGCAAAAAGAAAGAGGAGAACGAAGATTGTAGACCAACACTGCGTCCACAAGTTCGTCATCCTCAAACTCTCTTCTATTTTTCTACACGTACACCCTGAGTATCGACTTGCAACTGGAAAACTTCCCCATCAAAGTCTTGTTCCTTGATTTGCTGATAAATCTGTTCAGCCTTGTCTTTTGGAGATAAAACCATAACAGTCGGACCAGCTCCAGAGATGTAAGTCGCAAAAGCGCCCTGTTTTCTGGCTAAGAATTTAATGTCAGAAAATTCTTTGATAAGCGGCTGGCGATATCTCTCATGGAAACGATCGGATTCGATAGCACGACCAGCTGTTTTCATATCACCCTTTAAGAGCGCTGCAACTGCGACATTGGCTACAGAGCTTGCTGCAACAGCTTCCTTGTATGAAAGGCGATTAGGCAAGACACGACGGCTTTCAACTGTTCTCAACTCATAATCGGGAATAAAAGCGATAAAGCTGACATCTGGGAAATCTGACACGACAGCTGAAACTTGATTTTGGAAAGAGCTTGCAATCACTAGATTTCCATAAATTGCTGGTGCGACATTGTCCGGATGCCCTTCGATTTTTGTCGCAATTTTTAGCTTTTCATGATCCGATAAGTTCAGATTTGCTAACTGATTGGCCAGTTCAATCCCTGCAACGATAACAGAGCTAGAAGAGCCGAGACCCCGCGCCAACGGAACATCGCTAGTCATTTTTAAGCGATGAGGCTGAAGGTCTGGGGCTAATTGCAGGGCAATCTTGATTAGTAAATTACGTTTATCCGTTGGAATTCGAGGATTGAGGTCATGCTCAATAACCCACTCCTGACTTTCTTCCAAGACTTCGATTTCTAAATATTTGGAGACTGCAACACCAACTGAGTCAAAACCAGGCCCGATATTGGCACTGGTTGCTGGTACAATAATTTTCATCTTATTCTCCTAATACTTTAAAGGTGTTGAGTAATTCAAACTCTGGTACCTCACGGAGCTTGGCAACGACATTTTCTAGCTGAGTCTTGCTGACAGCGTGCGTGATGATGACCACACGTGCTGTTTCACCATCCGTACCTTCTTGCAGAATTTGCTTGAAGGAAACTTCTTCAGCATTAAAGATTTCAGCCAAATGCAAGACTTGACCCTTGGCATCTGGAGCCAAGATAGAGAAATAATAGTTGCTCTTAACATCCTCAGGTTTAGCCAAGACAAGCTCGCGGCTAAATTCATTGAAGGCTTTGCCAATCGTGCCTTCATTTAAGCGACGGACGATACGGACAATATCCGCAACGACACTGGTAGCAGTTGGTTTTTGACCTGCACCTGGGCCATAATACATGGATTCTCCAATACCGATTGACTCGACAAAGACCGCATTCATTACGCCGTTTACGCTAGCTAGTGGATGCGCTTTTGGCAAAAAAGTCGGTGTCACTTCCGCAGCGATTCCTGATGGCGTTTCCTCAATCGAACCAACTAATTTCACTACATAGCCCAAATCTTGAGCAACAGCGACGTCTTCAGGCGTGATGTTGCGAATACCTTGGTGGCTGACATCTTCAAACCTAATGTTCATACCGAAAGCAAATTGGCTGAGGATAACCATTTTATAGGCTGCGTCAATTCCATCAACGTCGTTCGTCGGGTCACTTTCAGCAAATCCTAAACGTTGCGCTTCTGCAAGAGCATCCTCGTAAGACCAACCTTCTTCTACCATCTTGGTCATCATGAAATTAGATGTTCCATTGACCACGCCCAAAACGCGGGTAATCTTGTCAGATGCCAATGAATTAACCAAGGTGCGCAAAATAGGAATACCGCCTGCAACAGCAGCTTCATAGTAAAGAGCAACGCCATTTTTCTGAGCAATGTCTAACAATTCAGAACCATGAACTGCCAGCAAGTCTTTATTAGCAGTTACCACATGTTTACCTGCTTCAAGTGCGCGCGTGATAAAGGTTTTTGCTGGTTCAATCCGTCCCATCAGCTCCACTACAATCGCAATTTCGCCGTCATTTAAGATTTCATCCACATTGGTCACAAAGTTATAATCATTTCCAGCTGCCAATAGACGTTCTTTTTCAGCATCATCCTTGACCAAGACTTTAGCAACTTCAATCTCAGAATGAGCAGCCTGAACAATCTTTTCTCCATTTTCTTTCAACAAGAAAGGAACACCACTAGCAACTGTTCCAAAACCAAGTAAAGCAATTTTAATAGACATGAGGAACTCCTTGAATATTTCTTATATAAAAAACATTATAACAAAAATATATAGAAATGCCTACAAATCTATTTGTATATTTGTTATAATGTAAGTAAAAATTTTAAACTCATGAGATTAGAAGGAGATACCATGACAGATAAACACATTGGAAGACGCATGCAAAGACATAAAGCTAAGAAAAAGGCATTCCTTTTTTCTATTATCAATCTTTTCTTGCTCCTTGCCCTAATCGTAGGCGGAATTTATCTTTGGAAGACTCAGTTCTCTCCTAGCAAACAATCCTCTGCAGGCAACCAAACTGTGCAATCCACCTCGAAGCCAGACTCTACCTCAACAAATGAAGAAGCTTCAAAAATCAAGTGGGTAAAACAAGACGAGCCTGTTAAGATTCCAATCTTGATGTACCATGCGATCCATGTAATGGATCCCTCTGAGGCAGCCAATGCTGGTTTGATTGTAGATCCAACTACTTTTGAAAGTCATTTGCAGGCCCTGAAAGAGGCTGGTTATTATACTTTAACCCCAGACGAAGCTTACAAAGCTTTGACAGAGAATGTCCTACCTGAAAATAAAAAAGTAGTCTGGCTAACCTTTGATGATAGTTTGAAAGACTTTTACACCAATGCCTTTCCGCTACTTCAAAAGTACCAGATGAAGGCAACCAACAATGTCATTACTGGATTTGTCCAAGCTGGCCGTGAAGATATGCTGACGCTAGATGAGATCAAAGAAATGAAGGAAAAGGGAATGTCCTTTGAAGACCATACCGTCAACCACCCTGATCTATCAACTGCTACTGCTGATCAACAAACCCTTGAACTACGTGATTCTAAAGCCTTTTTAGATGACAATCTATCACAGAAGACGACGACTGTTGCCTATCCATCTGGCCGCTATAGTGATGCGACCTTGCAGATCGCTGAAAGTCTGGGTTATAAGATGGGATTGACGACCAATAACGGCCTGGCTTCACTGTCTAACGGATTACTCTCGCTCAATCGTGTTCGAGTGAACCCAACCACTACTGCAGAAGATTTATTAAACGAAATCGCTACAAATTAATCTCAGAAAGCTTGCTTCAGACGAAGCAGGCTTTTTCTATTTCCGATAGCAACTTCTTCTAATCACAAAAAACACCAGTTCCAAAGAACTAGTGTAAAAAATTATTTAGACTTGATATAGTTGATACCGTCTGCTTTCGGAGCAACAGCTTTACCAAAGAAGGCCGCAAGAACCGCAATCGTCAAAACGTATGGCGCAATCTGTAGATAAACCGTTGGCACTTTTGAAAGAAGAGGCAACTGGTTTCCGATAACGGCTAAACTTTGAGAAGCTCCAAAGAAGAGACTCGCTAACATAGCACCGATAGGGCTCCATTTACCAAAAATCATAGCTGCCAAGGCGATAAATCCTGGACCTATGATAGTTGTCACAGCAAAGTTAACGGAGATTGACTGAGCATAGATAGCCCCTCCAATACCGCCGAGCAAACCAGAAATCATAACACCACAATAGCGCATGAGGTAAACATTGATTCCTAGTGTATCTGCTGCCTGCGGATGTTCTCCAACTGAGCGAAGGCGTAATCCGAACTTTGTCTTAAACATGATAAACCAAGCAAGGAAAGAGAAGGCGATGGCCAAATATCCCATCAGACTTGTATGTTTGAAGAATATATCTCCTATGACTGGAATATCAGACAAAATAGGAAAATTAAATTTACCAAATGAACGCTGAATGTTGTCTGTTTGCCCCTTGTTGTAGATAGCTTTAACAAGGAAGACTGCCAAGGCTGGTGCTAATAAGTTTAGAACCGTACCACTAACAACGTGGTCCGCACGGAAGTTAATAGTTGCTACAGCATGGATAAGGGAGAAGAGCACTCCGACTAAGCCAGCAGCAATCAAGGAAAGCCACGGAGTCAAGCTGCCAAAACTACTTTCGAAAGTCAGATTAAAGAGAACACCTGTAAATGCTCCCATTACCATGATCCCTTCCAAGCCGACATTGACGACTCCGGCATGCTCCGAATAAGCTCCACCGATACTTGTGAAAATCAAGGGAGCCGCATAAATCAGCATAGATGATACTAATAAACCTAATATCGTTACAATACTCATCCTAGTTTCCCCCTTTCACTTTACCAGCTTCTTGCTTACGGTTTTTAAATAATTCAAAGACTGTCTTACCAGTCAGACGCTCAATCAGGTAGTGGGCGCTGACAAAGAAGATAATCGAAGCTGTCACGATATTGACTAATTCTGTCGGAATCTGAGCCACGTTCATACCTGGCGCACCGACACTTAAAACCGCAAAGAGGAAAGCCGCAAAAAGGATACCAACTGGGGAGTTTGCTGCTAAAAGACTAACTGCCATACCATTGAAACCAACGCTCAATGAACTTCCTTGTACAAAGACGTTCTGATAAGTACCCAGTCCTTCTACGACTCCTCCAAGTCCTGCAAGGGCGCCTGAAATAATCATAGACAAAATAATGGTCCGTTTAGAAGACATCCCTGCGTATTCAGATGCATTCGGGTTCAGCCCTACAGCGCGGATTTCAAAGCCAAGTGTTGTTTTCTTCAGCATATACCAGATCAGCACAACTGCAATCAAAGCAAAGAAAATACCAATATTCATCCGAGAGTTAGCTGTCAAACTTCTCAGCCATTCTGTTTGATAAATAGCATTGGCACCAACACGCTTACTAGAGTCAACACTCTGCATCACAGATTTTGGAAAGCTGCGGATAAAGGCATTTCCAACGAAGAGGACGATATAGTTCATCATAATCGTAACGATGACTTCGCTCGTTCCTAAATAGGCACGCAGAACCCCTGGAATAGCACCAATAATCCCACCAGCTACTGCTGCAATCACTACAGTTGCTAGCAACATCAATGGGCGAGGTAGGTCAGGGAAGGAAAGGGCAAACCAACCAGCCAGAATCCAACCAGCCAAGGCCTGGCCTGGAAGTCCAACATTGAAAAATCCAGCCCGACTAGCAACGGCAAAACCCAGACCAATGAGAACTAGAGGTCCCATCGCCCGAGAAATTTCACCCAAACTTCTCAAAGAACCGAATGCCGTTTTAAAGAGGGATTCATATCCCCAGATGGCGTCATAGCCAAAGATAGCCATGACAATCGCTCCCAATAAAATCCCTAAAAGAACTGAGATTAAGGGAACTGCGATCTGCTGTGTTTTTTTAGACATTTGAATCTCCCTTCTAAATCTTACCACCAGCCATGAGAATACCAAGTTCTTGCTTATTGGTTTTCTCTGGAGTCACAATTCCTTGAATCTTGCCATCATGGATAACGGCGATTCTGTCAGAAAGATTGAGTATTTCATCTAGCTCAAAGCTGACAACAAGAACTGCCTTACCTTGAGTACGCTCCTCAATCAAGCGTTTATGGATATACTCAATTGCTCCGACATCAAGACCGCGGGTTGGCTGACTGACAATCAGCAAGTCTGGATCACGATCCACTTCCCGAGCAATGATAGCCTTCTGCTGGTTTCCTCCTGAAAGGGCTGAAGCAGGTACATACTCGCTAGCTGCCCGCACGTCAAACTCTTTCATCAGATTGCACGCGTAAGAGTAAATATTATTGTAATTCAAGATGCCGTTTTTGCTAAGCGGCTCTTTGTAGTAAGTCTGCAAAGCAATATTTTCAGAAATGGACATCTGCAGCACCAAACCATCGCGATGGCGGTCTTCAGGGACGTGACTGACCTTCATCTCTGTAATCTGACGTGGTTTCTTACCAATCACGGACTGGTTCTTGATCAAAATTTCACCCGAGCTTGCTTTTCTAAGTCCTGTAATAGCTTGAATCAACTCGGTTTGACCATTGCCGTCAATACCAGCAATCCCAACAATCTCACCAGCACGAACATCCAGCGAAAGTCCTTTAACAGCTGGAACGCCGCGATTTTCTTCAACGACAAGATTCTTGATTGAAAGAACCGTCTCTTGCGGATTAGAAGGTTTCTTCTCAGTCTTGAAGGAAACGGCACGTCCCACCATCATTTCCGCCAAGTCTTGGTTGGTTGCACCAGCAATTTCAACTGTTTCGATCGATTTTCCTCGACGAATAACGGTCACTCGGTCAGAAACTGCACGAATCTCATCCAGCTTGTGGGTAATAAGAATAATAGACTTACCTTCCTTGACTAAGTTTTTCATGATTTTCATCAATTCATCAATCTCAGATGGTGTCAAAACAGCTGTTGGTTCGTCAAAGATTAGGATATCTGCACCACGGTAAAGGGTCTTCAAAATTTCAACCCGTTGTTGTGCTCCGACGGAAATGTCTTCAATCTTGGCAGATGGATCGACCGACAAACCATATTTCTTAGACAAACGCTTAATTTCTTGCGTAGCGCGTTTCAAGTCTAAGATACCATTTTTTGTAATCTCACTTCCAAGAATAATATTTTCAGCAACAGTGAAGGCTTCCACAAGCATAAAGTGCTGATGCACCATCCCGATACCAAGTGAGGCCGCCTTTGATGGAGAGTCCAGCTTAACTGGCTTTCCGTTTACTACAATCTCACCACTAGTCGGCTCAAGTAGGCCGGCCAACATATTCATCAAGGTTGACTTCCCGGCACCATTTTCTCCTAAAAGAGCGTGAATTTCACCTTTTCGGAGTTCCAAATTGATTTTATCATTGGCCACAAATTCACCAAAAATCTTGGTAATTTCTCGCATTTCAATGACATTTTCATGTGTCATGGCTCTTTCCTTTCCAGAATTTCATTTTATGTCGATATAACCTCCTCGGACTCCTATCCTAGTAGGCTTAATCGATGCAAAGGCGTCAGAATTTAAAAATGAGCGACCCTAGTAGGTCGGATCGCTCAACATTCAATTATTTATCAGGAACTGTAATGCTACCGTCAAGGATTTTAGCTTTCGCTTCTTCAACAGCTTTTTTAGCATCTTCAGAAAGGTTGGTTGTTGTCAAATCAACACCACCGTCTTTCAAACCAAAGGTTGTAGTTTTACCACCTGGGAATTTACCTTTAGCAGTTTGGTTAGCAATGTCTTGGACAGTCTTACCAACTTGTTTCAAGCTTGATGCCAAAACAAAGTTAGATTCTTTACCATCTTTAGATTTGTATTTACCTTCTTCAGTCTGGTCACGGTCAACACCAAGTACCCAAACTTTTTCATTTTCATTTCTTGTTTCGTTGATTGACTTAGCTTCGTTAAATACTCCAGCACCAGTACCACCAGCTACTTGGTAAACAACATCCGCACCACCAGCATAGTGAGCAGCAGCAATTGTTTTACCTTTAGCTGCATCGCCAAATGAGCCAGCATAGTCCACTTTAATCTTGATAGATGGATCAACTGATTTCACACCAGCTTCGAAACCTTTTTCAAAACGTGTGATAACAGTTCCTTCTATACCACCAATGAAACCAACTTGTTTTGTCTTAGTCGTTTTTGCAGCTGCAACACCAGCAAGGTAAGCTGCTTCATTATCTGCAAAGACTGCTGAAGCAACATTCTTTTGACCTTCAATTACATCGTCAATAATAACGTAGTTAATACTTGAATTATCTTTTGCAGCAGATTCAACGGCATCACGAAGGGCAAAACCGATACCAAATACTAAGTTGTAACCATCCGTAGCAGCTTGGTTTAGGTTGTTCGCGTATTGTGACTCGTCTGTTGATTGGAAGTAAGTATAGCCGTTATCTTTTGAAAGGCCATTTTCTTTACCCCAAGCTTGCAAACCTTCCCATGCAGATTGGTTAAATGACTTATCATCAACACCACCTGTATCGGTTACGATAGCAGCTTTTAAATCAGTTTTAGCGTTAGAGCTATCTGATTTAGACGCACGATTCCCACATGCAGCAAGTCCGATTGCTGCGACAGACACTAGACCAAGACCTAGCCATTGTTTCTTGTTCATTTCTGAACCTCCTATATAAGATGTGCAACTTAGTTGCAAGTTTAATTTTGGTCAGTTGACCAGCAACAGACTCAAGTTAAGTCTGTAAAAGAGTATGGAAGTAACTCCTTGACCGTCATCACGACCGTCGATTTATCTTTAGCGACCAAAGTCACTGGTAAATCCTGATTAAAAAACTCTGCCATTACTTGGCGGCAGGCACCACACGGAGAGATCGGTTTTTCCGTTTCTCCGTAAACAATTAATTCCTCAAAGTCTAAAAAGCCTTCAGAAACAGCTTTGAAAATGGCTGTTCGCTCTGCACAATTGGTCAAACCGAAACTAGCATTTTCGATATTGACACCTGTGAAAACTTGTCCATTTTTAGCTACTAAAACGGCTCCGACAGGGAAATGAGAGTATGGAACATAGGCATTCTTCGTGGTTTCTACAACTAAATCAATCAAATTAGTAGTCGCCATTAGCCACGTCTCCCTCCATAATCGCTACACCAGAGGATGCTCCAATGCGAGTCGCACCAGCTTTGATAAAGGCAAGTGCATCTTCGTAAGAACGGGCACCGCCAGAAGCCTTGACTCCCATATCTGGCCCAACTGTCTTACGCATCAAAGCTACGTCCTCAACGGTTGCACCACCAGTTGAGAAACCAGTAGATGTCTTGACAAAATCCGCACCAGCTTTCTGAGCAATTTGACAAGCTTTCACTTTCTCATCATCTGTCAAGAGGCAGGTTTCAATAATAACCTTGACCAAGGTTCCTTTAGCAGCTTCCACAACAGCTCGAATGTCTCTTTCAACTAAGTCAAAGTTTCGAGACTTTAAAGCGCCGATATTGATGACCATGTCGACTTCATCCGCTCCGTTTTGGATGGCATCACTCGTTTCAAAAGCTTTGAGCTCCGGAGTATTTGCTCCCAGAGGAAAACCAATGACCGTACAGACTTTAACATCTGTCCCTTTCAATACTTGCGCAGCAAAACTCACCCAAGTCGGATTGACACAGACGCTCGCAAAGTCGTATTTCTTTGCTTCCTCAATTAAGGTTTCAATCTGCTCCTTACTTGCATCAGCTTTCAAAAGCGTATGGTCAATGTATTTGTTTAATTTCATGTTGGATTCTCCTAGAATTAAGCGATCACTTCGACAATCTCGCTTACTGCAACGCTTTCACTACCTATTCTAACATTTTTTTGGAATTCTGTAACTAGTTCTTGAGAAATTTTTTCATTTGCGTAAATTTTTGCGACAATTTCCCCAATTTCGACTGTTTCTCCAACCTTCTTTTCGAACACAATTCCAGTTTCATAATCTAGTTTATCAGATTTGACGGCTCGGCCTGCTCCTAATCTCATCGCAAACAAGCCAAATTCCATAGCTGGAAGCTCTGTGATAAAGCCAGATTGCTCTGCTCTCACTTCAGCCACATAAGCCGCTTGGGATGGTCGATACAAGTCCTCTAGATCTCCACCTTGAGCCGCAATCATCTCTTCAAATTTTTTCAATGCTGCTCCATTTGTTAAATGTTCTCTGATTTCAGAAACTGACTTCTCAACATTTGCCAAATCAAGCATAATCCGAGCGAGCTCGCAGATAAACTCCGTAATATCCTCGCGTCCTTTTCCTTGAAGGATTTCCAGTGCTTCCAAGATTTCCAAACGATTGCCAATGCTAGTACCTAAAGGTTGGCTCATATCCGTAATGACTGCAACCGTTCTACGTCCGACAGCCTTGCCTAAATCTACCATGGTACGGGCTAGGAGACGGGCATCCTCTAGATTTTTCATAAAGGCACCTTCACCGACGGTCACATCCAGCAAAATGCTATCCGCACCAGCGGCGATTTTCTTGCTCATAACCGAACTGGCAATCAAAGGAATGGTATCAACTGTAGCGGTCACATCACGTAGAGCATAGAGAAGCTTGTCTGCCTTGACCAGCTGGTCTGACTGACCGATGACGGATACACCAATATCCTGAACTTGCTTGATGAAATCTTCCTGGCTGCGCTCTACCTGGTAGCCCTTGACAGACTCGAGCTTGTCTATGGTACCGCCCGTGTGGCCTAAGCCTCGACCGCTCATCTTAGCAACGGGTACTCCAAAGCTAGCTACTAGAGGAGCCAAGATTAAGGTAACCTTATCTCCCACTCCACCAGTCGAATGCTTGTCGACCTTAATCCCTGAAATAGCTGACAGGTCAAACTGCTGGCCTGTCCCCACCATGGCCATGGTCAAATCTGAAATTTCCCGAGTAGTCATGCCTTTAAAGTAAACAGCCATAGCAAAGGCAGACATCTGGTAATCTGGCACTGTTCCAGCTACATACCCCTCAATCAGCCATTCAATCTCTTGACTGGACAATTCTAGTCCATCTCGTTTCTTTTGAATAATATCAACTGCCCGCATCTTTACTTCACACTCCTTAGGATATAATAGCCTTTGTCCTTCTTGAGAGTCTCGCAGTTGCCAAACACTTCTTCCATCTTGGCTTTAGCACTAGGAGCCCCTTGTTTCTTTTGGATGACAATCGTCAAATCCCCATCCGCTAACAAGTGATCATAGCTACCTGAAATAACTTCATGCACCACCTGCTTACCGGCGCGAATCGGTGGATTGCTGATAATATGATGAAATTGTCCGGTCACATTTTCGTAAACATTGGACTGGAAAATATCTGCAGATACTTGGTTCGCATCCGCATTCTTTCTAGCCAAGTCTAGCGCTCGCTGATTGATATCCACGAGAGTAACTTCCAGCTCTTGCACTTTAGCCAGAGTCAGGCCCAGCGTTCCATAGCCGCAACCCACATCCAGCAGCGTTTCTTTTTTGTTAAATTCCAAGGCAGACAACAACACTCGACTGCCATAGTCGATCATTTTTTTGCTAAAGACACCAGCATCTGTTAAAAAGGTCATCTGTTGTCCTAATAATTCCACTTTTAATTCATGAATGTCATGTTTGGCATCCGGATTTTCTGCAAAATACATTTTAGTCATAAAATCATTTTATCATAAATTTTCTAGATTTGTAAATCGTTTTCATTTCTCCAAAAGTATGTTATACTAAAATCCATCATATAGGAGTAACTTATGACAAACGAATTTCTTCATTTTGAAAAAATCAGCCGCCAAACTTGGCAGAATCTGCATCGAAAGAAAAATCCACCGCTCACTGAGTCCGAGCTCAATTCTATCAAGAGTTTCAATGACAAAATCAGTCTACAGGATGTAACAGATGTTTATCTTCCTCTGACAAATCTCATTCAGATTTATAAACGTTCCAAAGAAGATCTCGCCTTTTCAAAAGGTATTTTTCTACAAAAGGAGAGTAAAAGGCAACCCTTTATCATCGGAGTATCTGGCAGTGTTGCCGTTGGAAAATCAACGATTAGCCGCCTATTGCAAATCCTCCTATCACGGACTTTTACAAATGCCACCGTTGAATTAGTGACGACAGATGGCTTTCTCTATCCTAATCAAACTCTGATTGAAACGGGGATTTTAAATCGCAAAGGCTTCCCTGAAAGCTATAATATGGAACTCTTGCTGGACTTTTTAGACCGCATTAAAAATGGTCAAAACTATGAAATTCCCGTCTACTCGCACGAAATTTATGATATTGTCCCAAATGATAAGCAGGAGATTAAGGCAGCTGACTTTGTCATCGTGGAAGGTATCAATGTTTTCCAAAATCCGCAAAATGAACGCCTTTATATGACTGACTTCTTCGACTTCTCTATCTACGTAGATGCCGAAATCGAAAATATTGAGTCTTGGTATCTGGATCGCTTTAAAAAATTATTGGCACTAGCCAAGCACGACACGAATAACTACTATCATCGCTTTACGACCCAGCCCGAAGAAGAAGTCATGGCGCTGGCCCATAATATCTGGGAAACAATCAATCTGGTGAACCTATTAGACTATATTGAGCCAACTCGTAATAGGGCCGAAGTGATTTTGCACAAGGCTAGAAATCATGAAATTGACGAAATCTATCTAAAAAAATAATTTAGACTTGTCAAATCACAACTTTTCATATATAATTAGATAGTTAGTATTTTCAATGGAGGTGAATAACTTGGCAAATATTAAGTCAGCTATCAAACGCGCTGAATTGAACGTTAAACAAAACGAAAAAAACTCAGCTCAAAAATCAGCTATGCGTACTGCAATCAAAGCATTTGAAGCAAACCCGTCTGAAGAACTTTTCCGTGCTGCTAGCTCAGCTATCGATAAAGCAGAAACAAAAGGTTTGATCCACAAAAACAAAGCAAGCCGCGATAAAGCACGTCTTTCAGCTAAACTTGCTAAATAATGCATCGCGCATACAAAGGAGCTCCACGGAGCTTTTTTTGTTGCTCACTGTAATTAGGAGAATGTATATAAAGATTGCTATCATCGGCTACTCAGGCTCTGGCAAGTCAACCTTAGCCCAGCAGTTAGGCCACTTTCACCATATTCCTGTGCTTCATCTGGACACGATTCAGTTTGAAGAAAACTGGCGGACTCGTAGCCATGACCAAGTCAAGGCTGATTTAGCAGATTTCCTCAAGCGAGAACAATCCTGGGTCATCGATGGCAACTACTCCTTCGCCCGCTTTGAGGAAAGGATGGCTCAGGCTGACCAGATTATCTTTATGAACTTTTCTCGCTGGAACTGCCTCTATCGTGCCTTTAAACGCTATCTAAAATATCGAAATCAAGTACGAGAGAGTATGGCATCTGGCTGTACTGAAAGACTGGATTGGGAATTCATCCGCTGGATCCTTTGGGATGGCAGGACAAGAGAGACTAAAAATCTCTATCAAAAGGTTCGTCAGACCTATCCTGAGAAATTTATCGAATTGCAGAATCAAAAGCAATTATCAGACTATGTAAAAGAATCTGGGACAAAAGTCTAACCTTAAATATAAAAAGCGAACAAAACGGAGTTATCTGACACTCAGAATTCTGTCTTGTTCACTTTTTTGTCTAATCTATCAATTTTAAAAATTTATAATAAAGAATCCCTAAAATCAAAATCTTTTTGTCCCAGCCTCGTTCAGTCTTATTTGTCAAGAAAAATCAGAAGTATTCATCGATGAGGTAAAAAGGTGAAATTCCAACTTACAAAATTGTAAGAAAAATGAGAGAAATGTAAGCTAAAGAAATGGAAAGAAGAAACTCTTTCTTGTATCATAGGAAAGGAAAAAGGAGTATCCTATGAAAAAAATGATTGACAATAGCAGTTTGAAACTGCTTGCTATGCTTGCAATGCTGATTGACCATATCGCCTGGATATCTTTTCCACTGGCTACCAATATGAATATTCTCTCTCCTAACTGGCTGGCCAATAGTATGCACATAATAGGCCGCTTGGCTTTTCCAGTCTTTGCCTTTTGTATTGCGGAAGGCTATCGGCACAGTCATGATGTGAGCAAGTATATGAGACGATTGGGGCTGCTGGCTCTTATCAGTATCATCCCTTTCTCTCTGATGGGCTGGGTGACTGGCCTTGGCTTTATCATGCAAAATACGGTTGTTACTCTCTTTTTGGGGCTCTGTGCTCTTTATTACAGTGATCAGCAAACAGCAACCTGGAGAAAAGTTCTAATTATTCTACTCTGTTTTACTCTGTCCATTATCGCTGACGGCGGACTGACGGGAGGAGTTTTTGGTATCTATTCCTTTGCAAAGATTAAAGACCCAATCTTCCGAAAAATTGGCGGTGTCTTGGCATTGAACAGTGTGCAAATCCTAATTTTGGCCTTCAATTTCTCCTATGATGGTCTGGCTGATCTGGCTGCTACCTGTCTTCTGTTTCTCCTCGTGACCTCTTTCTACAATGGTCAAAAAGGGGCCAATATTGGAAAAGTATTTTACTGGTTTTATCCCCTTCATTTGCTCGCCCTGTCTCTGTTTCGAATTGCCTTTCTCTTATTTCTAATGTAGTTAATGAATGTATTAAAAGTTGCAGTAGAATACCTGTTAAGTTAATTTTTCTTTTGATAAGTCTAAATAATAGAGTAAAAGAGTCTGGGACAATAGTCTCTTTGCTACAAAAAAGAGTTTGGGACAAAAATATTTCAATTTTTAAAAATCTTAATTATTAAGCCCTTCAAATCTATAATTAAATGCGAAAAGCGAACAAAGTAGAATTCTGATTACCAGAAAACTAGTTTTGTTCGCTTTCTATATTTGAGGTCGGACTTTTGTCCCAGCCTCCTTTTCTTATTCTTCTTTTACAAAAACTAATTCTTTATCATCTGAAAGATCCGCTCGATAGGCAAAACCTGCAAAAGAGAGCTGTTTGATTTGGTTAAGATTATCGACCTGGGCTTCCATCAAAGCAGTCAAAAACTGCCCACGCGCTTTTTTAGAAATAGTAGAATGACTTTTAAGTTTCCCAGATTTTTCTTCTAAAAACTTGAACCGAAGCATCTTCTCTCTGACGGATTTATCAAAAACATCCTCAAATTCACTGGACAAGAGAGAAAGCAGCATATCTTCATCCGCTACCGCTTTTGTATACTCTTCCCGCCAAAATGTTTTCAGCGTTTGACCATTGGGCTTCAGTCCCACCAAAAAGTCCAGCCGGTGAGGGGCAATCGGACTCAGAGCAGGAATGACCCCATATAGACTAGAAGTTAAAAGCAAATGGTCTTGAATGTAGGATTTCTCCTCTTGTGTCCAATCTTTTCGCTTGATATTGCGATACATAAGCCCGTCAAATAAGTGCAAGGCTGGATAGGTCTCCGCTTCATTCTTGCTCAGGTTTTGAATTCGCTGGTATTCTATTTCAGCCATTTGCGGACTGATTTTATATAATTTTTCCAACTCTTCGGCTGAGAATTGCAACAACTCTTCTATTATAATTTTGCTTTTAGGCGTCAACTGGGAGCGCCCCAGCGAGCTCTGATTTTCATTCATTTCTTTGGCAGTCGGAATTAAAATCTTCATATTTTACCTTTCTCATCTTGGATTCAGAGTCCATTTTCCTGTTTTCCCTACTCATGATTATAGCAAATTTTGGACAAATTGGATTTATTCTTGACTTTAATTTTCAAAAATGATAATATCTAGTTATCAAGACTAGATATTAGAAAGTTTGAAATTTGGAAACGAAAAATCTGTTCCCGAGATGGGATGAATTACCTGTTCTTGACCTGTATCTGGACCAAGTCCTGCTCTACGTCAACAAGGTCTGCAAGCCAGCTTTTACTGCATCCGACAAAGGCTTGACGGCATCCATGATCAATAATTATGTCAAGCATGCCTACCTTGAAAAACCTCTAAAGAAAAAATACAATCGCCAGCAAGTTGCCCGCTTGATTGCCATTACAAGCTTGAAAACTGTTTTTTCTATTCAAGATATTGCTGCTACTTTAGATATGCTCAACGCTGAGACCCAGTCTGAAGAGCTCTACAATGACTTTGTGGATTATATGAACGGACGGAAACTTGAAGTGACTCCCATTATTGCCAGTGCCTGTCAGACCTTAAAACTCTACCAACAAACCCTTGCTTTTATCCAAGTACCCGAAAAGGAGGCCGATAACGATGAACTACGCGCTTAAACTCAGTAAACAACTCTCTTTTGGAGAGGAAATTGCCAATGCTGTCACTCATGCCGTCGGAGCTGTTTTGATGCTGATTCTCCTGCCCATCTCTGCTATTTACAGTTATGAAGGGCATGGCCTCGTTTCTGCTGTTGGCACTTCTATCTTTGTCATTAGCCTTTTCCTCATGTTTCTTTCTTCTACCATTTACCACTCCATGTCCTACGGCTCTACCCACAAATACATCCTAAGGATTATTGACCACTCCATGATTTATATCGCTATCGCGGGCAGCTATACGCCTGTCGTCCTTTCACTCATGAATGACTGGAGGGGCTATCTGATTATCGCGATTCAGTGGGGAACGACCATCTTTGGTATTCTCTACAAAATCTTTGCCAAAAAGGTCAATGAGAAATTCAGCCTGGCTCTCTATCTAATTATGGGTTGGCTGGTGATCTTTATCATCCCGCAAATTATCGGACAAACTGGACCAGTGTTTTGGGGTCTTATGCTAGCTGGCGGTCTTTGCTACACAGTCGGCGCTGGTTTTTATGCCAAAAAGAAGCCCTACTTCCACATGATTTGGCACCTCTTCATCCTAGCCGCTTCTGCTCTCCAGTACCTAGCAATTGTTTATTTCATGTAAAACTGCTTTTCAAAGCAGTTTTTTTCTATAGCATAATGCAGCTCTTCAACCAAGCCTTCAACAGGTCTGCACTAACCACCTCTCAAAAGTAAGAGCTTTGAAATAATATAAATTTAAGCTTTCCCTGCTAAGATAAGGATAGAAAAGATGATCTCTGGCAAATGAATCTGCCAGTTATGGAAGGAAAACGAATGACTATTTTATCAAAAATCCGCCCATCGCAGCCTCTGAAAGAGCTGAAATGGTTCGATATTCTTGTGATTACTCTGCTCATGTTTGGTCAGTTCATCTACCGATCAACTGAGCTTTACCTAGCTAGTTTTTCAACAACAGCGACGACAGCAGCTACTGAAACGGTCAGCAACACAGCTAGCGAAGGTGCAGCATTCTCAAGCAATTTCAATCTTCAGCTTCTGATGCTGGTCTTGACCATTCTTTATCTATTGCTTCGGCGCTTTGACTTTAAGCAGCTTCCCATCCGCCTGACTTGGTCGGTTCTCCTCTGGACACCTCTTATCTTTATAGCAATGGGATTCTTTGGTGACATTGTGACGACACTGAGCGGCGAGTATAATTACTTTGATCCAACTCTCTGGTCTTATATAGATTTGCTAGAAATCTTCCGGAAATTTGCTGATTTGACACCCATGACTATCCTCTATGGACTGCTCAATGGCTTCTATGAAGAATTCTTCTTTCTTGGCCTCATGACCTCAGTCAAGGATAAGTATAAGTGGTGGGCACTGGCCTACTCTACCATCATTCGGATTTCTTTCCATACTTATCAAGGAATGCTCTGGGCCTTGGTTATCGGAGTGGTCTATGGTATCTTTTACTATTTCCTTTACAAGTACAAGGTCAAGAATCTCCTGCCTTTCTTCCTCATGCACGCCTTGGCGGACATGTTTGGCTCCAGCTTGATGTACGTTCTGATTAATTGGCGTTCCTAAAAGGATAAATATCAGCTAACAAAAAACTGTAGAATAAATCGCAACTAAAAAGCTTAGAAACAAGGTATCAAGTAACCTCGCTGCTAAGCTTTTTATTATGGTCAATTAGCAATTAAAACTAGCAATCTCACTATCAAGTTTTTTCATATAGTAGCGATAGATCAGATAAGAGACAAGTCCACAAATCAAAATCAGCAGAAGGGAAAGGAGATAAAGTAACATGATCGGCAGGGAGTATGAAATCACATAGAGAACGCCAATCACGATAATCACTCCAATGGTAAAGGCTAGTGCCAATAGGGTCTTACCCATACTGTTATCTCGAGTCATCAGCTCGTTGACATTGGACCAGTTGGTCACCAAATGCTTATAATCCCGATGATAGCCCCAAGCGCTCCAAGCTAGGCTAGCCATAAACCAAACCAGCAGCATAACGAGAAACGTCACCAAATGAACATGGAAGATAAGACTAGTCACCAAAAGAAGAATCACTGGTAGAATGGACTGAATAGCAAAGAGATACCAAAATTTGAGACGAACATATTTTCTGAGCTCAAAAGGCAAAACCTTCAGATAATCAAAATTTTCCCGCTCCAAGGATAAACCAATAGAGGTCAGATTACTCCCACCCGAATTGAGGGTAGCGATAAACATAGATAGGAAGATAAGCGGAAGTAAAAATCGTGGAATCAAGAACGGGCTAACATCCAGACCTGCATTGATCGCCCCCATGACCATACTAAAAATGATGATGTAAGGTATCAGTGCCGACATAAAGAGAGCCTGCAAGATGACCGAACCTTCACTCAGCAGCCGAATGTGGTAGCGCCAGACGAATTTCTTAAAATTTTTGGCCTCGTCCATATTGATATCGTGCACCCGCTCGCGTTTGCCACTTGCTGCTCCTGTCATCAAGGCTGCTTCATAAAATTCTGGTATAACCTTGAACTTAACCACCAAGAAGAGCAGAACCACCACGGCAATCCAAGCTAGAATTCCTAAAATCGCAGTTAAGCTGAGAGGATTGATGATAAAGTCGTAAAAGGCTACAACTGGTGGAAAATAAGGTGTGGCTACTGTATTGCTGGCGATGCTACGACTGTTCATTTGATTGATAAAGATATAGAGACCTACCGAGCCTAGGGAAACTAGACCCAGAATCACATTGGATAGGATGGTCTTATACTTTCTAAAGAAAGCTGTCTTGGTGATAAAATGCACCAAAATCAAAATGACAAAAGTTATAACCGAGCTTAAAATGACAATCGAAATCAAGGCCATAGGCAGGCCGACTAAAGGATTTCCGCCTTGAAGACCTAGAACGATGAAATAGCTATACATGGGCAGAATTGCAATCAAGAGAGTCAGGACAACAGAGATGCTCTTTCCGACAATAATTTCTGACTCACTAAAGGCATAGGGCCGATAGGACTGCAAATCCTTGCTTTCATAAAAGACATTATAGAAAACGAGGAAGCCCTGCGACATAGAAAATACAGCAAATATGGAGACCATATTGGCAAAATGTCCTGGATTGCCCACCATGTGATTGAAAGCACTCATGATACCAAAGAAGAACAAGTAGACCAAACCCAAAATCAAATACATTCGAATAGCCTGCAGGGAGACATTGACTTTTACCTCTGGATTTTTTTCTTGCTTCTTGCGGTATTGTTGCAACTGCGATGCTTGAATCGCATAAAGAATATTGATATCAACTAATTTTTTAATCGCTTTAAGGCGCATCTGAACTCACCTCTTCTCTGCGGCCAGCCAGACCTAGATAGATGGTTTCGAGGGACTGGTCTGGATGCTGGGCTTTCAGGTCTTCAACCGTTCCGTAGAATATCAGCTCTCCTTTTTTGAGAATGGCAATCTTGTCGCATAGCTGCTCAGCCACTTCTAACACGTGGGTTGAAAACAGAACTGTATTGCCCTTGTTAGCATGCTCACGCATCATCTGCTTAAGATCAAAAGCTGCCTGAGGATCCAAGCCCGTTAAAGGCTCATCCAAGACCCAGATATCTGGATCGGACAAAAGGGCACCAATGACAAAGACCTTCTGCCGCATACCGTGTGAAAACGACTCAATTACTTCATAGCGATGACTAGCAAAGTCAAAGATAGCCAGCAGCTCACCCAAACGAGCTTCTACTTCTGCCGTGGTCATGTCGTAGGAAGTCGCCACTAGCTCCCAAAATTCATTGGCTGTTAGGCGCAAGAAAAGGTCAGGAGAATCAGCTACATAGCCGATTTTTTTCTTGATTTCTAGACGATTACTGGATAGTTCCTTGCCGTCCACAAAAATTTGTCCCTGTGTCGGATTGATGACACTGACCAAAGATTTAATGGTCGTTGACTTACCCGCTCCATTATGACCGATGAGACCGACAATCTCACCGCTTTCCAAGGTCAGGTTCAGGTGGTTAAGCGCCAGCTTGCCATCATAGTCTTTTGTAACATCTCTAAATTCAATCATGAGAAACTCCTTTACTATGTTTTAAGCTTATTATACTATCTTAAAACTTATTTGTCTTAAAATGAGCGAAAAAGTTCGGATTTTGCTTTAAAATAAGCCAGAACCATCCTTTAGACCTTGAAAGCTTGAGTATTTTCCAGCAGATAGAGTAAGAAATTAGGAATGGTTTCCAGCATGTCCTGCTCATAGACACGCTCAGTCAGCTGATGCAAATCTTTCCCCCATGGGCCTAGATTGATGCCGGGGATATGATTGGCCGCAATTTCTGGGAAATCCAGATGATAGAGATTCTCAGGAACAGGCATACTGGCAATCAGGTCCTGGTATTCAGCGGCAGGCTTCTCCAAGGCACAGTAACTAAGGTCACAGATTCCCATGAAGAATTCATCCACTTGGAGCTGACAACCAGCTTCCTTGTCCAGATAATCCCCATAAAGTTGAACGACCTTATCAATCATAATCGGACTATCTGACAAGCGGCGACAATTCATAGATGGATAGTAAGGCGGCGCGATCGCTAAGACAACCAAAGCTTCCTTACGGTCGTAGAAATCTAAAACCTTCTGGATATTTTGAATGCTGATTTCCTGATAGGAGGCACCCTCTTGCAGAGCCTGCTGTGCTTCTTCACAAATTTTCTTCAAGGTACCTTCAAAACCGATTTTTTCTTGGCATTCTTGCAGTAATTCCTGATAGGTCAGCACGCGCGGTTTCGCTACAAGCTTGCTTTCTTGATAGACTTTCTGAAGCTGACAGTAGTTTTGATAAAAGCCATCTACTGCTTCCTGACTGAGATTCTTTATGGTCGCCAGCAGCTCACTTGGACTCTTTTCTAGATAAAGGACGCTGAAATAGCCAGCAGCACGCAGCACTGTTGATACATCGTAATTTTCCTTCAAATCACGTAGATAAGACCAAGATGGCAGTGGCGAGCGTTCGCCGTTGGCCATGTCGGATAGAGCCGGATTGAGGTCAATTTTTTCAGCAACCTTGGCCAGCAAGGATAGCGCATTGATCCCCTTGAGTGGCTCTTTCATGTGCGAAAGGATACCCTGAGTCACGACAACTGGCATCAACTTGCCGACTGTTCCTACATGAAGCACCTTTTCCTCCGCTGACTGGCTCTCAAAAGGCTCAGAATCCACAGCCAGAAGGTAATGAAGTTGGAAGCGCTCCTTCAATTCAGCAAGCAAGGCTGTTGCTGCCCGCATGCCTTGGGAATAGGATTCCTCATCTCCGACCGACAGATAGAGCAAATTAACCTGACCAGACTGTATCTGACTGTATCTTTCCACCACTCCTAGCTGCAAGGCCAGAGCCGCTTTCATGTCGCAAGATCCCCGACCGAACTGCCATTTATCCGACGCAATATCTGCTAAAAGATCTGAATCTGAAGAAATGGAGGGTAATTTTTCTTTGAGGTACTGATTATCAAAAGCCCAGTCTTTGAGACTGCCAAAGTCCTCAATATCCACTGTATCATGATGATGAAAAAGAATAACGGTATCAGCCGTATCTCGCTTGACCAGAGCCCAGTTAACACTACGGCCATAAAAATCATTCGGAATCTGATAGTAGCCAAACAGCTCAGGATGCTCCTGAAAATAAGGAATCTCTCCTATCCGCTCCTGAAGAAAGGCTTCAATCTTCCGCTCAGAACTAGTATGGGTAAAACTTTCAATCGCCATACTTTGGTCAAAAATATCTTGAATATACTGTTTCATTCTTTCTACCTCTATATTGCTGGCACTTCTGACTTGCAGGCTATGGCCAGCTGAAAGACGATAAGGCAAAAGCAGCCAATCTTTACCTAGTCAGGAATGTTTGGCTGCTTTTATCTTGTAATGACTAACGACGAGAATATTTTTTAACAAGGCCAGACATGCCGAATGTGCTGACAAGAAGCACCAAGCCTAGATAGAACATTCCTTTTTCTGAATGGCTACCAGTTTTTGGCAAGGAAGCTGGAGCTTGTTGACTAGCCAATTGCTGCACATGGTCAGTCGTTCCTTGCTGCTCTTCTTTACGTCCAACCCTCGAATCGACTGACGGAGCTTCTTGTTGTGGCTCCTGTCTATCAAAGATATATTCTGGAACTTCTCTGATTTCTGGTGCAACTAGCTTTTTACCAAGAGTTTCAGGTAAGTTAGCATATTCCGTATCAAGGGCACTTGCTACATAATCAGCTTTTTGTGACCGACTAGATTCCACAGTCGGTACTAGCGCACTTATAGAATCCGTCTTGAAAGTCACCGCATATTGACGCTTAATCGTCAGGTCGCTAGGATCATAAGTATTGAAGACCAGAGCCAGCTTGTGGCCTTTTTTCACCATGTAAAGATTCGGCTGCAAATACATGGTATAATCATGGAATTGGCCGACTTTGGGCTTAATACTCTTTTCTGAACTAGACGGTGTATAGCTTGATTCTGGATTGGCTAAGTTTAGCCAGCCCTTAGCAATGACCTTGTATTTGGTTTTGGTTGTTGCAAAATTTTTAACATCCAGATTGCTGAGATTGCTCCCCATCCAGAAGTCACCAGCCTTGCTATCATCACTAGCAGCACCATTTCCAACAACATCAAACTCTTGGTCTGATACATCTACCAAGAGTGCATTGACCTGCAAGTTTTTGCTACTTCCCTTGGCCAAAGCTGCCTTGAAGTGAACTGGAATATGGCCTTTGATAGTCGTATCTTCTTTGACTTCTGTCATAAATGTCATGTTAGCCTTAGAAGATCCTTGACTGACAGTTTCATCTCGCTTGCTAGTGTCAATCCCAGCAGCCGCATAGTCACTGGAAATGGTTTCTTCTAGACGTTTGGACTTAGCTGTCAAAATCAAACGATTAGTGCTTTTCCAATTGTCATAGCTCGTCCATTTATTTGGATCGTAGTTATTTTGTGACAAAACAGCAGGAAGCTTGCTAACATCGTTCTTGACATCGTAAAGATAATGAGAGAACCAAGTATTGAGCAAGTCGTAGAAATCTTGATTGTTGGCTTTAATGCCATAACCTCGAGAGATAGCTGCTGGATGGACATGGTCTCCTTGGTGGAGGTAGAGTTTCACGTTTTGTCCCGCTTTTTTCAAGACATCATACATGAGCTCAAATTGTTTGGTTTTGACATTATCATCATTTAAGCCATGTACCAGCAGGGCACTAGTCTTTATCTTTCCTGAATTTAGGGTATAATCGCGTTCCCGCCAAACTTGGCTATAATTACGACCGTGAGCTTTTTGGTCCTTGTTTAGCTGATTGATGTAGTCAGCATACTTGTTCCAGATTGAAGCCCAATCGTCTTGATCAAGCATCCGAGTAGAAACGTAGAGTGACAGCCAAGACAGATCACTGTATGGCGGATTGCTGTAGGCTGTTCCTTGACTATTAAAATAATCATACCAGCTGGCAATTCCAGCAGCTGGAACGATGGTTCTCAGGCCTTCTACACCCGTTGTTGCCACACCGAAAGTTGTCGTACCGGCCCAAGATAGGCCAGTCATGCCGACTTTGCCATTGGCCCAGTCAGCCTTGATTTCAATATTGCTAGTTCTGTCTGTGTAGGCCGTCCGTTTACCGTTGACCCATTCGACAATATTTTTAAAGGCTTCTACTTCCAAATCAGATCCAGTTGTATTGAAGCCTTCTGAACCCTTAGTACCCAGACCAGCACTGGAAACAAAGGCATAGCCGCGCACTAGGAAGTAATCATACCAGTTCAAATTCTCGTAATCATGAATCCCTTCATAAGGGCTATAATAGTACCAATCTGACGCTTTGGCCTTCTTCGCCGCATCAATACTGCTCATGCTAGACACCGGTTGGCGCTTAGCAGGCTTATTGTACAAACTCTTCATATCATAAGAACCGTTTGTCGGCAGATTAAGACTTTCCAAGGTCACATAGTTTTCATCCAAAGTCCCTGCAACGTAAGGACGAGCTTCTAAAATTGTCGAAGCCTTAAAATCGCCTTGGGCTACTGCTTTCGGAAGTTGTACGATAGCCTTGACGAGGTCCCGCTTTCCATCTCCATCCGTATCATGATCTGTTTCAACATAAACAGGAAAACGGACGATATCGCTTTTCTCATACGAATAGTCTTTATCTTCCTTAGCTCCACTGCTGTATGGGAAAATTGGCTGCGCCCGACCATTCAAAAAGAGCGGTGCTTTCTTTTCGGCACGATAGGCATCATGCAGGCGCTTAGCAACTGCATACATGGCCTGCAGATTACTTCCCTGTACACGGGCTGTCAAATCAGCCTCTTTGTCAATCATTCCCATGCTCTTGGCTAGATTCGCCCTATCTTGGGCACTGGTACCTAGCTGAGATTCATTGACAGCTGCCCATTTCAGTAGCTCATCGACTGCTTCCTGCAGGGTCAGTTCCTTATCAGCTAAAGCTGGATTTGAAAGACTCCCCGTATAAGCAGACAGGTCTTGTCCTTTGGCACTAGCAGGCACAGCAGAAGGCACTAAGCTAGCATCTTGAGCCCAAGCTAAAGGTGGCGACTCCAATGATGAAGTAGGCTTTTCAGAGTCCACAACTGGTTTTTCAGCAGTGACCGATTCCTCTTCTTGCTTTTCTGGTCTTGCAGTAACCGACGATTCCTTGCTTTCAACCTCTAAAACTGCTGGCTGCTGGACTGAAGATACCGGTTCAGATGGCTTTGCGACAGCTTCTGTTTGAAGAATTTCCTTGCTTTCGACATTCGCCTGACTCGCCTCATCGGCTTGAACAACCCGGCCTAGGGCCAAAGGCGCAAATAACGAGACTGATAAGAGTAACCTAACTAGTCCTTTCTTTCTCATAAAGAACCCCTTTCCTTTTTTAAGTTTATTACCTGTCCATTATACTATGTAAACGTTTTAAATTCAATGCTAGTTTTAGCTCATCATCAAAAAATATAAAATTAACTTGTATAAACGTTTGTGTCATCATTCTTCTTTTGGTAAAATAGACCCATCCCAAGAATGTGAGGTATCTCGTATGGAAAATCAAACATTAATGCAATATTTTGAATGGTACTTACCAAATGATGGACAACATTGGAATCGCTTGGCGGAGGATGCTCCTCATCTAGCATCAAAAGGCATCCGCAAAATTTGGATGCCGCCAGCTTTCAAAGCAACAGGCTCAAATGATGTCGGCTATGGAGTTTATGATCTCTTCGACCTAGGCGAGTTTGACCAAAAAGGAACTGTCCGCACCAAATATGGTTTTAAGGAAGACTACCTAAATGCTATCCAAACTCTCAAAACCAATGGCATTGAACCCATGGCTGATGTAGTCCTCAATCACAAGGCAGCTGCGGATTACAAAGAGCGATTTACTGTCGTTGAAGTGGATCCTAACGACCGAACAAAGGTTTTGTCAGAACCTTTCGAAATCAAAGGCTGGACTAAGTTTGTCTTCCCAGGCCGCAATAAAACCTACAATGACTTTGAATGGCATTGGTACCACTTTACCGGTACGGACTATGATGCCAAAAACAACAAGTCAGGTATTTTCCTTATCCAAGGAGACAATAAAGGCTGGGCAGATGATGAGCTTGTGGATAATGAAAACGGCAACTATGACTATCTCATGTATGCCGATATTGACTTCAAGCATCCAGAGGTTATTCAAAACCTCTACGACTGGGTTTACTGGTTTATCGAAACAACAGGCGTTCAAGGATTTCGTTTAGATGCTGTTAAGCACATTGACTCCTTCTTCATGAGAAATTTTATCCGCGATATAACTGCAAAATACGGTGAGGATTTCTATGTCTTTGGGGAATTTTGGAATAGCGATGAGACGGCTAATAACGACTATCTAAAAAATATTGAATACCGCTTTGATCTTGTTGACGTCAAGCTCCACCATAATTTCTTTGACGCTAGCATAGCTGGGACAGACTTTGACCTACGGACGATTTTTGATCAGACGCTTGCCAAGAATCATCCTGAATCAGCCGTGACCTTCGTGGACAATCACGACACCCAGCGAGGTCAAGCTCTGGAGTCCACCGTCGAAGAATGGTTCAAGCCAGCAGCCTATGCTCTCATCCTGCTACGAGAGGAGGGACTGCCTTGCGTCTTTTATGGCGACTACTATGGTATTAGTGGAGAATTTGCTCAAGAGAGCTTCCAAGAAGTGCTGGACAAGCTCTTGGATATTCGTCTCAACCTAGCTTACGGCGAGCAGACTGACTACTTTGACGATGCCAACTGTATCGGCTGGACTCGCCAAGGAAAGGACGGTGGTCAACCAATCGCTGTTGTTGTCAGCAATGACCAAGCCAGCAGCAAAAGTATGCTGGTCGGTTCAGAATGGGCTGGTAAAGAATTCAGTGATTATCTGGGCAATAGCTCTCAAATCGTGACCATCGACGAAGAAGGCTGGGGAGAATTTCCAGTGGAGGAAAAGTCAGTCAGTGTCTGGTCTGTCAAATAATTTGTATATCCAAAACCGAGAGGGAATTTTTCCCTCTCGGTTTTCTCGTATTTCAAGCTCCTATAAAACTTGCTATTTTAGAAACTGCTTTATTTTTTCAGACAACTCATCACTGGCGTAATCATGCACATAATGAGGGCAGTCTAGTAGAATTAACTCTGTCTGTGAATGCGCTGCTGCAAAATCCTTCTGGAAGCTCTGCCATTCTCCCTGACTATAGCCAGTCCCTTGGCCATTTGAAGAAAAGAGCAAGATCGGCAGTTCAGGAAGCTTTTCCCTCGAAACTAGCTCAGCATTTTGTTTGACCTGGGTGACCTCTTCATAAACAGCATTTGCCAATGGGCGACGATAGAAAAGAGCCTTGTATACTTGCTTTTCTTCTGCTGTCAAATCACCAGACGCAAGAGCGGGAACCTGCTTGTCAGCATCATAAAATATCCGACTTAAGCCTAGATTAGCAGCCACTTGTAAGCCTTTATAAACCAATGGATAGAGACTCAAATCAGTATAAGAACTTGGCAAGGCCATATCCAGTCCGATAATGCCTTGGACTTCTTCTGGATATGTTGCAACCCAATGAAGCGCTTCTAGCCCAGCCATAGAGTGTGCTACCAAAGTATATGGGCCTGTGATTTCAGCCTTTTTCAAAGCCTGCCTCGTCTGGGCAAGTACCGTGTCAATATCTCTGCTATCCCCTTGGCTGTCCTCGCTAAAGCCATAACCTAAGCGCTCCACCACAACTATGCGATAATCTTGTTCCAATCTTGAATAGAGGGTCTTAAAGTCAAGAAAGGGGGACGTTGTGCCACCACCTGCCAAAAAGACCAGCGTCTGCTCTCCCTGACCAGTTACATAGACATTCATTTTTTTGCCATCTACTTGAACCAGCCGACCTGAGAGATTATCAAGCAATTTTTGCTCTTTAGTCAGGCAGATTTGATGATAAGTAAAGATTAAGACCAGAGCGCTGATGATTGTAAAAAGCAAACACAGAAAGAATTTCTTCAAATACCTGAACATCATAACTTTCCAAATATCTTTAAGCATCTACGAAGACTTAACCAATTGAACAAGAACAGCCATTCTGCTTCCCACAGGATACTCATATTTCTGCCTTTTATTCAAAGCTAAATGTCCTACTCTTACTCCACCAAGGCACTTCTCAGATAAGCATCCACCATACGCTCTGTCGCGACTACTGAATCAATATGCGTGCGCTCGTAAGAGTGGCTGGATTCAATACCGGCACCTAGCAGAGCATGCTTGACTTCTGCTCCTGCGCTCATAGCTGCAGAGGCGTCTGACCCGTAAAATGGATAGATGTCCAGTTTGTAAGGAATGTCCTGCTTCTTGGCTAAATTTACCAAATGCTGGCGGAAGCCATAGTGATAAGGGCCTGAAGCGTCCTTAACACAGATGGAAACTGTGTACTCATCTGTTTGCTGGTCGTCACCCATAGCCCCCATATCAACCGCCAAATACTCTACCGCTTGCTCAGGCAGGCTGGAATTAGCCCCGTGGCCGACTTCCTCAAAGACGCTAAAAGCAAAATGAGTCGTCACTGGCAGCTGAATCTTTTCCTCTTTGTAGACGCGCAAAAGATTGAGCAAAATAGCTGCGCTGACCTTGTCATCCAGAAAGCGAGACTTGATAAAGCCTGACTTGGTAACTGTGGTACGCGGATCGAAGGAAATAAAATCGCCGACTTCGATTCCTAAATTCCGCGTTTCTTTCTCACTTGTCACCTTTTCATCCAAACGGACTTCCATATTGTCCTGAGTACGTTCAACCGTCCCAGCGTCCTTATAGACATGGCAGGAAGTCTGGTGAACTAGGATAGTACCGCTGATAGTCTTGCCACTGCTGGCCACATGGACCAGACAGTTTTCTCCTTCAATCATGTTCCAAGGGAAACCGCCAATCCGATCCAGCTTGAGGCGACCGTCAGACTTGACCGCACGTACAATAGCTCCAAGGGTGTCCACATGGGCCGTCACGACTCGATGCTGGGCATCATTTTCTCCCTTAACCACGACATGAACGCCGCCTTTATTGGTCCGAACAGGCTCATAGCCCATTTCTTCCAGCGTTTTTACCAGATAATCCGCCACCTCAGCTGTAAAGCCTGTTGGAGAAGGGATAGCCGTTAATTCTTGTAAATATTGAACAGTTTGATTCATCATAACTCCTTTAGATCATTTATACTGTCAATTATAGCATAAATCCTCTGTCAAATATCGTCCTGACTGGCTCTTTTCTCCTGATTTTAGATTGATTTAGCAAAGTCTTCGATGAAATTTGAAAATCTATACAAAAATACTCTTCTCCAAGCATGTATCAATCTTAGAGAAGAGGATGCTTTATTTTATTCTAAAATAGGGAGAAGACTACTACTGCAAGGACGGCACCGATGATTGGTCCGACAACTGGGATCCAAGCATAGCTCCAATCGCCATTTCCTTTATTCGGAATCGGAAGAAGACTGTGCATGATGCGAGGTCCTAAGTCACGAGCCGGATTGAGGGCATAACCAGTCGTTCCACCAAGTGAGAGGCCAATCCCGACAATGAGTGTTCCGACTGCAAAAGTGCCAATGCCTGCTTGCAGCTTATAAAGTCCTAGAGCGAAGATAGTCAGTACAAGGACAAAAGTTCCAAGGATTTCGCTAATCAGGTTCGAGAAGGTGTCTTTGATAGCTGGGCCAGTGCTGAATGTCCCAAGGATATTAGCCGGATTTTCTTCAGCCAGATAGTGAGGTTTGAACTGTAGGAAGACGAGGAACTGTCCGACCATAGCACCTGCAAACTGAGCAAGGACGTAAGGAAGAACAGATGTCCAAGGCAAATCACCTTTGAGAGCTACTCCGATAGTTAGGGCTGGGTTCAGATGGGCTGGTCCAAGGTTGCCGGATACAAAAGCAGCGATGGCAACGGCAATCCCCCATCCCATGGTAATCACAATCCAGCCAGAATTGTGACTCTTAGTTTTGGGAAGCACCACGCCTGCAACGACGCCATTCCCCAAAAGGAGCAAGAGCAGGGTCCCTAAAAATTCACCAAATATTTCTTTCATCATCTATATTACTCCATTTAAAAGAAGGGGGGGGTTAGACAGGAGAACTGATCCGCCACCTCTTCTTCTATTTTCTATTTTTTCAATTCGGCTAAATCGTTATTTGCAAGGGCAGCTTGTACATCATCGCGATAAACTGCTTTTTCTTCTTCTGTCCAGTCGTAGAATCGACCCATTTCATCCAGAACGGGCTCTACAATCGCATCTAAACTATCACGCATAAAGAGCATGTGGTTTGTCCGGCGAAGGAGGAAGTCCACTGGGCTGAGTGCCAACTCATTGCGCATCGCATAGTGGAGTGACAAGGTATCCGCTAGACTAAGTCCTGGCGCTTGCTCGATGCTGTGAGCGAGAGCAAAGACCTTAGGAGCATTGGAACCATAAAGGTTTGCAAGATAGAAGGCTTCTTTGCTGTCCAATCCACGTGATACACCGAGTTGCGCAAAGGCTTCGATTTCGGAATCCACATTTGCTGGATTGAGCTCTCCGCCTGAAACAGGGTAGGTCTTAGAGTTGATGAGCTTGAAGCTACGGTCGAATTCTGCTTTGAGGATTTCAACGACACGCTCCATAGCGCCTTCAGCCATCTTACGATAGTCCGTAATCTTACCACCAGCAAGGGTCAAGAGGCCATTGTTATCGCGTTCTAAGCTTGAACCGCGAGACACGGCAGATGGATCCAAGTGTTTTTCAGAAGTGCTGCTTTCGAGTTTGGTAACAGCCGCTTCGACATCCTCACGAGATTTTTCTTTAGCCAAATAGCTCTCAACAGTCGCAATCAGTGCATTGAAGCTTTCGTCACTAATGGTTCCGTTATTTCCGCCGTTGTAGTCAGACGCGCTGTTTCCTGCGATCAGAGGACGCAGACCTGCCCAGCTGCTTTCGATATCGTCAATCGCGATGTTGGCTTCTGGGAAGCGATTATTGACAATACCCAAGAGGTAATCCACATCTTCTTGTGTTACTTTTGGATGCTCTAGGTCGCCAGTGTAGTCGGTGTCAGTCGTACCAAAGTAGGTTTTATTTTCACGCGGAAGGACAAAGACCATCCGGCCGTCTCCCAAGCCTGTATCAAAGTAGACTGGCTGAGAAACCTTGATCTTGCTAGAGTCAACTACTAAGTGAACTCCCTTGGTTGGACGCATTTGTGAGTATTGCTCACCATCATTTGACAGATTGCGCACCTTGTCACTCCAAGGTCCAGTTGTGTTGATGACTAGGCGAGCCTTGATTTCAAAGACTTCATCTGTCAAGAGGTCACGCGCAACAACGCCCGTAATCTTTCCAGCTTCATCAAAGAGGAAGCCTTCTGCCTTGACGTGGTTGGCAATGAGGGCACCGTCTTGGTTGGCGCGTTTTATATTTTCAATCACGAGGCGTGCGTCGTTGTTGCGGAAGTCAAGATAGACACCGCCGCCGACCAGGCCTTCCTCCTTGAGTTCAGGTTCCCGTTCTAGCACTTCTTCCTTACTCAAGACCTTGTTGGCAGCAGGAGTGTTGTTAACACCAGCCAAGAGGTCATAGAGATCCATAGCCACTTTGAGACGGAAGAGACTGAAAGTAGCGCCCTCTTCTTCGTAGACAGGAAGTAACATTGGATCTGGTTTTGGAATATGAGGGGCAATTTGCTGTACCACAGCACGCTCAGAAACTGTATCTGACACCACCTCTACGTCGAATTGCTTAAGATAACGAAGGCCACCATGGACCAATTTGGTAGAACGACTAGAAGTCCCTTCTGCAAAGTCCTGCATTTCAATCAGACCGGTCTCCAGTCCACTAGCTGCCGCTTGCAAGGCTACCCCAGCACCGGTAATCCCACCACCAATAATCAGAAGGTCCAAGGTGCGTTCCTGCATTTTTTTTATCGATAATTCACGTGTTTTCTTTGAAAATTCCATAATTACACACTTTCTAACTTAGTCATTTCATGCTTCTACTGACTTGATTATCAAAATATGAATCAGTATTAGTCGTCGATTTCTGCAAAGACTTGAGTTGCCTTAACGGCTTTTTTCCATCCTTTGTAGAGTTGTTCCTTGCGGGATTCGTTCATCGATGGCTCAAAGAGTTCTCCAGTTTCATTGAGAGTGCGGAGTTCGTCTAAGTCTTTCCAGTAGCCTACTGACAGTCCTGCTAGGAAGGCTGCCCCGAGAGCAGTCGTTTCTAAGTTTTTAGCACGGGCAATATCGATTCCCAGAATGTCAGCCTGGAACTGCATGAGGAAGTTATTCATAGCAGCACCGCCGTCGACTTTGAGGACTTGAATAGCAGTCTTGGCGTCCACCTGCATGGTGTCGATGATGTCACGTACTTGGTAAGCGATGGATTGCAGAGTAGCCTTGATGAAGTCTTCCTTGCTAGTTCCGCGGGTCAAGCCGAAGACAGAACCACGTGCATTTTGATCCCAATACGGAGCGCCCAGACCTGTAAAGGCAGGTACGACATAGACTTCGTCGTTATTGTGAGAATCACGAGCATATTTTTCAGATTCTGGTGAGCTCTCCACCATCCGAAGACCGTCGCGCAGCCATTGAATGGCACTTCCTGCGATGAAGATAGAACCTTCTAAAGCATAGTAAACTTTTCCGTTAATACCGTAGCCAATGGTTGTCAAGAGGTTGTTTTCAGACAGCTGCATCTCTTCACCAGTATTCATGATGATGAAAGAACCAGTTCCATAAGTATTCTTGACCATACCAGGCTCAAAGGCTAACTGTCCAAAGAGAGCAGCCTGTTGGTCCCCAGCCATACCTGAGATTGGCACTTCCCCACCGTAGAAATGGAAGGCTGCTGTTTTACCATAGATTTCTGAGTTAGAACGAACTTCTGGAAGCATAGCTTTTGGAATGTTAAGGATTTCCAAAATCTCATCGTCCCATTTAAGATCCTTTATGTTATAGAGCATGGTACGGGCTGCATTTGAGTAGTCGGTCACATGAGCCGCGCCGTCGGTCAATTTCCAAACCAACCAAGTATCAATGGTACCAAAGAGCAATTCGCCCTTTTCAGCTCTTTCTTGCGCTCCCTCTACATGGTCCAAAATCCAGCGAACCTTGGTAGCAGAGAAATAAGCATCAATAATCAAACCAGTCTTTTCATGGAATTTTTCCACATAGCCTTGGCTTTTCAGCTGTTCAGCCAGAGGAGCTGTCTGACGAGACTGCCAAACGATAGCATTGTAGATAGGAAGTCCAGTATTCTTATCCCAGACAACAGTTGTTTCACGTTGGTTGGTAATCCCGATGGCTTCGATTTGACTTGGTTTCACGCCACTTTCGATAAAGGCTCCAGCGATTACTGACTGAACAGAGTTCCAAATTTCATTGGCATTGTGCTCAACCCAACCTGCTTGAGGGAAAATCTGAGTGAATTCTTTTTGGCTAGAGCTGACCTTCTCTCCCTTTTTGTTAAAGATGATGGCGCGGGAACTAGTTGTTCCTTGGTCGATGGCCATGATGTATTTTTCTTGTGACATGTACTGTCCTCCTGGTTAAAGTCTTGAGGAGATTTCCTCTTTACAGTAACTAGTATATAAAATAAAGCGCTTTCTTGTTCATCAATTTTTTTAAAATTTTAAAAAAATTTGAGGAGATTGTGTGAAAATCACAAAGAAACCTAGATTTCTCCAGGTTTCTTAATGAAATATCATGTGACGGATTTGAGCCAAATCTTCCAAATCCAAGTCATTTTTTAAATAATAAACGGGAATCTGCTGGGTCTGATGAATAGGATTATTGGTGATAATGAGGTCATAATTTTTAACTGGGTCGTAGGCTTCAATGCTAATAAAACGATTGTACTCTAAATAGCGTCTTAAAATGGCTGTCATCCTAGAAACAACGATAAAGCTATCCGTCAAGTCCATGCCTATCTTGATGACTTGGCCGTCATTTTCAGCAATGTACTCCATCAGCTGGAGCCATTCCCACAAAACTTTCTTATCCAGAGATGTTCCCTGCTGAAAAATAGGCAGTTTGCTAAAAATAGTGTCTGCCACTTGTCGATAATCGTCTTCGCTCCATAAGTAAGGATGGCGCAATTCCAGATCATGCTTGTATTTGTCTTGCAAGAGATAGCCTCGGAAAAGAAAGACGCTGGCACAGAGCTGACTGAGTTCGTAGGTCACTTGGTCTTCGATGTAGTCACCTAGTAAGTCCTGAGACTTCATCTCTTGAATCAGTTGCGTAATCAGGCTGGCAATTTCACCGCCAAAGCCCAGGATATACTCCATGGTGTGCAGAGGTAAAATCCGATGAGAAAGCAGAAATGAAAAGAAAATCATCATTTCCCCGTCTTCCTGGCTCAGAGTGATGTGCTGTCCGGCAAAGAAATCATTTGTTCTGCGATGCAAGCGCTGGTAGAAGATATTTTCAAAATAGCCCTGCATCTTCTGCTCAATGTTCTGGAATTGGCAGGCATTGACCCGCAGACGCTGTTGGGTGATATGCGCCCAAAGGGCCAAGTCCAATCGCTGCCCTTGCGAGAGCTGGGCTCCGCAGAGTTCTTCTAAGACAGCAACTTCCTGCCTTCTTTCTGATTTTTGAAGTTCCTTTCCCCAATCTTGATTGGACCAGACCTTGCGAAGGAGGCAGAAATAAAAATAGCGGATCTGGTGCTCAGGCCCTTTCAAGCGACCATTTTGGATAGAAATATCAAACTCTGATAAAATCTGATTTAGACCAGCTATATGGCGCCCGAGGGTCGCTTCGCTAATCATAAGTTCTTGTGCTAACTGGTGAGCTAAAAACTGCTGGTGATAGAGCAAGTAGTTTAAAATCTGGTATTTGACAGCATTGCCCAAAAAGAGTCTGCGAATGTCCCGTCCCTTGGTATCCGGTCCAACAGACAGACTGAACGTTTCGGCTTGAAGCTGGATGGATAAGGCTGCATGATGGTCCGCAGCCTTGTCGTTAATCAAGCTAATGTACTTGGTCAAAGTTGCTTTCGAGAAACCGGTTTCATACATAACGTCCTTCAAACTGGATGTAGAATGCTGCTGTAAATAAGACAGGACAATAAACTGCCCCGCTTCACTCTTTTCCATTAAGTCTGCTAGATACATTCGAAAACCCTTTCAGTTTACTAATCTTAGCTTAACACAAAAAGAAAAAAAGACGAAGCAATCTGCTTCATCTGCTACATCTTTCTAAGACTAAACAAAAAGGAAACCTGAACCAGCATAATAACAGCTAAACCATCAATCACCATGTGAGCGAGGATACAAGGAGAGAGGCTCTGTACTACTCCCATCTGGAAAAAAAACAAAGGATAACTTGCCCTATTAAAAGATCATCAAGGAGGCAATCAATGCATACCAGATAGCGACTGATTATTTTGAAATAAATTTTGTCATTTTTCCTCCCTTACATACTTCTTTCTTGCAATGATGATGGCTAAACTGACAATAAGTAATTTACTGACTACAGAAAGCCATATATCTTCATTCACTAAAATCTGAGACAAGGAATTGATCCAAGCATGAGTCATGACACAAATCCATAAGTTTTGTGTTTTATGATACAAAGCCGATAAGATAAAACAGTTGGTTAGTAGACCTACTAGAAAAGGGAGTAACTGAATGACACCGAAAGAACCTTCAATGTAGAAGTAAAAAAGATGCCAGCTAGACCAGGCTAAAAAAGTAATAAGAGTAGCTGATAGATAAGGTATTTTTTCCTGCAAGGTCGGCTGAAAGAAATAACGCCAGCCAATTTCTTCAACTCCGCCAAAAAGAAGAGCCTTGAAAAAGAGCGCCACTGGTAAGAGCAACGATTGAGTATTTATCTTACCACCTAAGATAAATGGAAAAAAGTCTAGAACTAAGAAAATTAAGACCAAACAATAATTAGCTAGACTATCTTTGACTTGAAAAAAATCTTTTAAAAGTTTTTTGAAACTAGATTGATGGTAGCCAATACTGGCAAGACTGCCCCAAAAAGCAGATGATAAGCCACCTAAAACAATAGCAATTATTCCAATTGTTGACGTAAAATCAACTTTCATTCTTCCTGCCCTTAAAAACCAAACTAGGAGACTCACTAGCATTAGTTGAGCAAAGGTACCTAGCAAATAAATAGACAGTGCTTGCTTTCTATTCATATCATAATTCCTTTAAAGGTTTCATCATCCATAGTGTTCAGAACCTTCAACATCTCGATATTGGAATTCTAAATCCAAAATCAATTTTTCGCCATATTCCAATAATTGAGCTTTAGTGAGAGAATTTACATTCTTGTCAGAGAAAGGGAGCCTTTCCTTCAAATCAATTCGACAACTTCCGACAAGACTCGCTTGTATATAAGCTGCATAGTCATTGCTAGCAGATGCCCAGCCCATTAGTTGAAAGTCCATTTCAAAGCAAATGAATAATTCCCTACCATTCTGCTGCAAGTCTAAGATAGTAAGACCGTCGCTATCATGAATTTCGGATGAATCAATCATATCGAGTTTTTCTCTATTAAGATAGGGAAAATTCTCAGATAATGCTTTGAAGACAGACAATTCCTCTAATTGATGACCAATAAATTCCCATAAAATAATTTCTAAATCTTTTATTCGTGAGTACTGCTCTTTAATCATGATGCCTCTTAGTCCTTGCTAATAAGATGATGACACCTAGTAAAATAAGAATTCCAATTACAAAAACAGCTATTTCTAATTCTTTTAATTCTTCAATGTAGGGTATGATATAGATGCTTGATTCCACAAGTAGAAAACCGATAAGAACAAGGGCAATCGAAAAAAAGGTCTGTTTTTTATCCATTTTTATGTCCCTCCCTTAACTAGAGTTTACATAAAACTTAACTGGCTAAAAATTCTATTTCCCCTCTACCCACTTATCATTGTCCATGATAAAGGGCTTGGCCAAACCTTCTCCTGTGTAGTCTTTATATTTGGTCTGCAAATATTTGTAGACATCTTCCTTGGTCGCAAACTTGATGGCCTGGTATGGCTCTTCAAAGGTCAGCTTTTCGACAAACAGATAGCCGTCTTTATCTGGAACCAAGACACCGACATGCCCTACAAAGAGAGAATCACCGTCAAGATTATCGTGGACAATGACTGAAAGCATCCTTGCTTTTTCACTAAACTTGAACTGCTTGAAGTATTCCTCCATCTTCTTAGCATGGACTTTTACATCTTGAGTCGCTTCAGTCTTGACTCTTGAAAACAGGATATTAAAATCTTCCTTATCCTTAGCATCAAAGAGCTTGCCCTTGTCAATCGAATCATTATCTATGAACAAGAGTTCGTCGTCCTTTGCTATTTGAGGGATTTCGATGCTATTTTTCAGCAAAGTATAGGTATTGATCCGACAATTTGTTCCGATAAAATCGCCCTTCTTTGCCTGCCATAGAGGATTGATTTTTTCTACGTCATATTCTGTTTTGGTAAATTTAGTGAAATCGCCTGTTAAACCAGTCGAGCCAACAAGACCGTTATAGTCATTGACTAGATTGACAAAGCTAGCGACACTGTCTTTATCCAAGTCGGCAGCTAGTAAACTCTTAACTTCTTCGACACTTTTTTGACTATTTAAATTTGAATAAGTCGCCTTCCAGGGGTATTTTTCCGAGCTAGTCTGACCAACTGTTGGATTCTCTTGAGCGCCGTTTGATTGCGTCTTCCCACATGCAGCTAGGCCAAGAATTGCCAAGGTGCAGGCACTCATCAACATAATCTTTTTTACTTTCTTCATTCTTTCGTCCTTTTTACATTTTTCCTATATTCATCTACAAATAATTCCTCTTGTTATTATATCAAGAAATACTGGAAAACAGAAAGGAAAAATCTATCTTGGATAGAAACTCCCTTAAGTCATAAAAAATGACTGCACTTTTATCAACTGCAGTCACTTTGATTTATGAATAGATGAATAATGTAGAGTAGCCAACTTAAAGAATGTACTCGCTATAAACTGGTAAGTCTACTTAATCTTATGCTTGTTCATCTTTTCTTCAAAAATAGCTGTCATGATAGCGCGCAATTCTTCACGCTCCTTTTCAGGAAGCTCTCCTGCTTGCTTAGCTACAGCGTAAAGTTCTGGATATTGCTTGGCAACTCGCTCAACCGTCTTGGTCGTTGCATGCCCTCTCACAAGGAAAGGAATTCGCTTAAGCCATTCTTGTGGCACAAGGGCCAAAATCTTTTTAGCTGCTTCCTTATCGCTAATGACAGCTGTACTAAGCCCCTCTTTGATCTGCTCCTGCTCTTTTTCGGTAAAATCTTTTAATTCCATTCTGAACTCCTCTTTTCTAGTAAGTTACTTGCTCTTCTTAAATAGACTGCTCTTAGATTAGGTTTTTGAAATTTGAGTAACCCTGACAAGTCTTTCAGTCAAATTTCCAAAAATTAATTTGCAGCAGTTTCCAAAACTTCCGCAAAGATTACAAAGCCTTTTGGTAAGATAAGAAGTTGCCCGTCCGAGATTTGGCAATGACTTGCTAGATCCACAGAATCACTTTCTACAAGATAATTTTCTGTTGATTGGTTAAAAATTGCTCGAACCCTTTGACCATCATGATCCCATTCCAGAGACAGCACATCGGGCTTGATTTCTTCTAGACTATATTTCCCATGCTGGATAATGTCTGAAACACTCTTACGAAGCTGAATCAATTTCTTCATGAAATCGAGCATGTCATTGTCACTGGAAACACGTTCCCAAGGCATCACACGACGACAATCTGGATCTGGCCCGCCGCCTAATTCTAACTCAGTTCCATAGTAGAAACATGGTGTTCCCCTTTGTAAAAAGAGGCAGGCTAGAGCAGACTTAACAAGTTGAGCATCTCCTTTGGCAGTAGCTAGAATGCGCTCCGTATCGTGCGAATCCAGAAGATTGAACACCACTTCTGAAATCTGCTGTCTGTAATACATGGACTGACCATTAATCTCATTGATGAATTGAGGCGTCTTTTTAACCCCACGCAAGAAATAATCCTTGATACTATCAGAGAGAGGATAGTTCATGACCGCGTGGAATTCATCGCCATTTAGCCAAGGCTGAGAAGTGTGCCAGACCTCACCAAGAATATAAAGGTCAGGCTTTTTAGCCAAGACAGCCTTACGGAATTCTCGCCAAAACTGGTGGTCGACTTCGTTGGCCACATCCAGGCGCCAAGCATCGATGTCAAACTCTTCAATCCAATAGGTCGCAACGCTCAACAAATAGTCTCTCACTTGAGGATTGGCCGTATTGAGCTTTGGCATATAGCTCTCAAAGGCAAAGGTATGGTAAGGGAGCTTTCTTGGATTCGTAAGCTTATCCTTTGTCACCGGGAACTCTTGAACATGGAACCAGTCTTTATAAGCTGAATTTTCGCCGTATTTAAGGACATCCTGCCACTGTGGAGATTGGTCTCCGATATGGTTAAAAACAGCGTCCAGCATCACCTTCATGCCACGTTGATGGGCTTGCTCCACCAGTTTACGGAAGGTTTCCTTGTCTCCAAAATGACGGTCAATTTCGAAATAATCCGTCGTATTGTACTTGTGATTGCTCGGGGATTCAAAGATTGGACAGAGATAAAGGCCTGTAATGCCCAATTCCTGCAAGTAATCCAGATGGTCAATAATCCCCTGTAAATCTCCACCAAAGAAATCCTCACTTTTAGGCGTGATTGCCGAATCCCAAGCTAGAGAACCATCTGGTGAAATCTCAGGATTGCCATTAGCAAAGCGTTCTGGGAAAATCTGGTACCATACCGTCTCTGCTACCCAGTCAGGAACATGACAAGCATCAATCTCATGAATATAAGGAACTTTAAATCCGTTTCCTTCATAATGAAGGTTTTCTAGCGTGTTTTCAACACAACCCTTATCGCCATACAAGATACTCTGGCCTTGCTTATCCTTAATCTCAAAGAGATACTGGAGTCGCGCGTAACCAACTGAAATCTCCACCTGCCAATAATCAAACAAAGCATCGGAGGTGACTTTGACCATTTCCTTGCTGTCTTCATAATGATCCTCCATAAAGATAAAAGGATCTCCATAGTGCAAGGCTATACTTTCGATATCTCCCCTTTTCGTCCGAATGCGAATGTGCATTGTCTTATCTTTATAAAGATAAGCATACTCCGACTCTGGTCTGTGATAAATAGCTGACAATTCCATATTTTCTCTCCTAGATTTCTCTTTATAAACTCATCGCAACATTGTGCAAACGATTTCAAAATCTAGCCCTAGTATATCACTTTAAAAAAATGAATGCAAGGTGTTTGTTGGGGGATATAGTAAAAAGCCTTGAGGCCAAGGCTTTTACTAATTAGATTTTTTAAGAAGCTTACTCTATACTTACATGAACTATATTACGCAAGAAATGTATGCGACAGTTATCGTCTCTATCCTAGAGTGAAGTCCATAGTTAAGTAGATATTTTACATATGAAACATTAGAAAAACAATACCTGTTGTATTGGCTAGAATATGCGATAAAGTTGTAATCAAACAATTTTTAGTCTTTTTATAAATAACGGAATAGATGATGCTATCAATAAAAATCATCAAAACATCATAGCTAACAAGTTCAAAACTTCCACTAGCAATATGGGCTACCGCAAACAATAAAGACGACACAATAGCACAAAGCCAAAATGGAAACATTGTCATTGACTTACCAAGAAAGAAACCTCGCCATGCAATTTCTTCTCCTAAAGCCGCAATTATTACTTGAACCATAAGGAGTGGTATTTTATCGAAAGATAACATAGAATCCGTTCTTCCAACAATATGACTGGTGAACGCACCCTTAAATATAAAATCACCAATAATTAACGTTACTACAGCGGTTCCTATCGGGAGTAAAACCAAAAGAATTACCCCTTGTTTTTTCAAATCATTGAAAAATGATTTAAAGCGCAAACCTGATTCTATATGTGATTTTTTATCAAAATGTTCAAGAACAAAGAAAAAGAGAGTACCAATCAGTACGGTGAGACCTGATAAAGAAAGTTCAGGTATTATCTTTGTCAAAGACAATACTGCCATTAGAAACAAACCAATGATTGTAGTATATACAGACTTTTTATCTATTTTAGCAAAATCAAGCATAAATATTTCTCCTTAACGTTAGTAGGGCGACATGGTTATTCTTTTGTCTTGAATTGTCAAATTAAGTGCACAATTCAAGACTAAAAAAACTTTCGCCAAAAGGTCTCCTAGGCTTTCACGAGTAGAGCTACACACTCAGCGGTTCGGACTTACCGTATCATCCGTGAAAAAACAATCCTCACGAAATAAAGGAAAATCCTTCGTTTTGATATTGTTCCATTCGTATACTGAACCTACAATGTCTCCAACTATTGCTCCTAGCATACGTTTCCTCCTTATGGCATATCAGATTCGTTACACATTTCTAATGAGTCACTCTTTAAAAATGGCACCACCAAATCAATCCACTCATAAGGCAGGTAAGCTGATAAATAGCCGTGATTATAGCCCTTTGCTTCATACAAAATTGTATTTGAATGTAGCTGATGAAATAATTTCGCTGATTCTTTCACACAATTCAATTCTTTTTCACCATAGATATACAGAACCTGAGCCTTGCTAGCAGAAATCACATCTTTCAGCTTGTAACATCCCATATAGTTTTTGTAAATGGTCACCAATGTTTTGACAGGGGTCCTTGGCAAATCCTCCAAATAATAAGCTTTTATTTCCTCTGGAAAAGCCAGTTTAGGATAGAGTTTGTTCATCATGCTTAACTGAAGTTTGCAAGAGAATTTATTGAACATCAGTTTACCAAATAGAGACAGTAGAAAGATGCTGATTTTAGCTAACCTTGGTTGAGGAATACAGAGGCTTCCATCTATGATGGCCTTCTCAGCAATTTCACTGTCTAAAGACAAAAGCTCCATGGCAATTTGACCACCAAGTGAAACACCACCGATTGCAAACAATTTCCCACCACAGTTTGCTTTGATATAGTCTAGAATCTCCAAAGCAGAATCTTCAGTAGAAACATAATCAAGTTGATATTCCTCACCGTGGCCATTCAAAGTGGGTAGAATAATACGGTATTCTTTTGACAAGATTCGTGCTTGACGAAGATAATTCCACCAAGAACTGCCACCACCATGTATCAGTAAAATAGGAGGCAAATTCTTATCACCAAATTCATGGAATTTCATGTTTAAACTCCTTACTGTAGGACTTTCACTAACTACACCCTTGTTTAATCAGCTCGTACAAGCAGTGATACCGCCTCAACATGATGCGTTTGTGGGACTCAAAAGGTTTGGGTGAACCTTTTGAGGATTAACTACGTTTCACTAACAAACTCACACACTCGACGTGGTGCGTTTGAGGAAACAGATCCACCGGCTGGACTTTCTTCAACTCATATCCTAACTCTTGATAAAGTTTGATATCACGCGCCATGGTGGCAGGATTGCAGGAGATATAGACTATCCGCTGTGGCTCCATGCTGACACTAGAAGTGATAAAACTCTCTGTCAAGCCCTTACGCGGTGGATCGACTAGGATGACATCCGCCTTGATTCCTTGATCCAGCCAAGTTTGGATGGCTTGTTCTGCAGGGGCGCAAACATAGCTAGCATTGGTGATACCGTTGAGTTCTGCGTTGCGCTGACTATTTTCCACGGCCTCAGGAATGACCTCGACTCCATAGACCTGCTGGACTCGGTCAGCCAGCGACAGGCCAATGGTGCCAATACCTGAGTAGGCATCCAGCACAATATCCTCTTTTCTAAAATCAGCAAAGTCAAAGGCCGTCTGATACAGCTTTTCTGCCATCTCAGTATTGACTTGGTAAAAAGCTGGCGCAGCAATCTGGAACTGCTTGCCCAACATGCTATCAGTGATGAAATCTTGGCCGTAGAGTGTCCGAAATTCCCGACCGAAAATAGCATTGCCCGGCTGGTCGTTGATATTTTGCATGATAGACTTAATTGCTGGGAAAGCCTCTGTCAAACGCTCAATCAGCTGCTCCACTCGGAAAATCTTAGGCCGACTGGTCACCAAAATCACCATGATTTCACCCGAATAATGGCCACGGCGAACAACCAGATTGCGGATCAGGCCAGTACCTTCCTTTTCATCGTAAGGCTTGAGGTCAAAGCGGCGTAGCAAGTCGCGTACAAAAACGATGACTTGGTCAATAACTGGATCCTGAATATAAAAGTCCTCAATCGGCAGGAGATCATGGGAATTTTTCCGGAAAAAGCCAGTTTCCAGCTGTCCATTGACACGACGGACTGGCACTTGGGCTTTATTACGGTAGGCCAGTGGCTGATCCATGCCCAGTGTTTCCATCACTTCTACGTCCGAAATGCCAGCTATTTTATAAATGCAGTCCTGCACTTGCTTGCCTTTAAAAACCAGCTGGGCTGGGTAGGCTAAGTGTCCCAAATCAGCAATCCCAGTCCGCAGATAGGCCAAATCGACATGCTCATTGCGCTGGTCAGACTTCTTCACAAATTCCTCAACACGGCCAAAGCCGATCTTTTTGTTGACCTTGAGGACACGCATGCGAATCACTTCACTCGGCAGGGCATTTTCAATGAAAAAGACGCGGCCGTCTACCTTAGCCACACCCGCTCCCTCATGACTCAGATCTACAATTTCTACTTCAATAATATCGTTCTTTTTTAACATTTCTTTACTTTCTAATCAATCCTGCGCTCAACTGCAATGATACTAAAGCAGGGAATCACAGGATTTTCTACTGTTTATTTCTTTCTTCCTATTGGAAAAGATGTTCACATTTCTGCTCTGCTATTTTCCAAAAAGAAAGGGAAGAGACAAAATCTGCCACTTCCCATTATATCATAAGAGCCCTATCTTAAGCCCATTTGTTTCAATCTTTCTTTATAGGCTTCAAAATCAATCAAGAGTCCTTGACCACCATACATATCATAGGTGTCCGTCCAATCGCCTAGTTCTGGTATAGTGAGGCGCTCTATCCCATTACGTGAATCAAGCACCAAGGATAAGCCTTGCGACCAAATAAAACTCTGAGGTACATTGGTTGAGGTTAAGGCAAAAACTTTTCCTAATGCTTCAGATCCTGTAAAAAGCTTCGTAGGGTCTTTTATCTGCTGCATGATAGCAGTCAAAACTTCTTGCTGGCGGCGTGTCCGTCCAAAGTCACCCTCATCGTCCTTACGGAAACGGGCATAGTTTAAGAGCGTTCGACCATCCATATGCTGACGACCAACTTTGATGGTTTGAGTAGGAACCACTCCATCTTTCATGTTCAAATCATCTGGAACTTCCACTTCTGTGACTTTTTCTCCATCAATGGTCGAAAATTTAGCATCCATAAATACACCATTTGGAAAGAGGGTATCAATCGCAGTCGCAAAGGTGTTAAAGTCCACTAGAGCATAGTATTTAATGTCAATATCGAAGTTGTCCTTCAAGGCTTGGCGTACTGCTTCAGCTCCACGGTGATTGTCTTGTTCACCCAAAGTATAGGCAGCGTTCAACTTTTGATCATAATAATCATCATCAGTTGGCTCCGTGTAGGAATTGCTGACGCCGTCAATATGAATCAAGGTATCACGCATAAAGCTGACCAACTTCATTTTATGGTCTTTATTGCCAACGTTCAAGACCATGATTGAATCGGTCCGAGTCTCCGTTGAATTTTCTCCAATTCGGCCATCCGTCCCTAAAACAAGAATATTAATCCCATCTCGAGCATCATGGCCATCAAAGTACTCAACATCAGCCGCTTTGAGATTTCCTGGTCTCGCTGTATTTAAGCCTTTGAAAAACATAAAGAGCATGCCAGAAACAACCAGAAGCACAAAAATCAGGAGCCACATCAGCACGCGCTTTGGACGAATTTTTTTGTAGGTTCTCGGAGTTTTCTGAGTTGATTTTTTCGTTTCTTGCTTAAAAGAATTACGGGAATTCTTTTGACTTCTGCTAAGAGAGCCTTTACCCGGGTATTTGGGTAACAAACCGGATGAGTCCGTCTTCGAATCCTCTGGAGAAGCCTGCACGGTCTGCTTGGTAGACGGCTTTTGCGCAACATCTGACCGTCCTTTCGACTTTTGGCGGAGGTAATTATACTCCTCTTTTTCATGTTCGTTAAGATAGTAATAGTTTGTATGGAGATAATCCAGCCTTAACTGCTCGTGTCGACTCAGATTTTCTGTTTCTCTCATCTCTGCTCCAATCTATAATCCTGAATTTGAAAAACGGGATAACTGCCTAGAATTTTAAAGGTGATACCAAGTGTAGTAAGCTCTTGGTAAGCGAAATCCACTAATTCTTTCCGTTCATTATCAATATCTATAATAAAGAAATATTCCCCTAGGGCTGTTTTAAGAGGACGGCTTTCGATCTTTGTCAGGTCAATGCCACGCCAAGCAAAGGTTGATAAGGCCTTATACAAAGCACCGGGCAGATTATCCGGTAAAGTCAAAGCCAAACTCTGTTTTTCCTCTTGCTTTACAAGCCTAAGAGTGGGAGTGGTCTGTCCTAAAATCCAGAAACGAGTAAAATTTTCCTCCATTTCCTGAATATCCTGAGCCACCACTTGCAAACCATACTCGACTGCCGCAGTCCGCGGTGCAATAGCGGCGAAAGGTTGGTCAGGATGCTCAGCCACAAAGCGAGCCGCATAGGCTGTACTAGCTGTAATCTCAATCGCTGCTTCTGGATGATGCTGGCGAATATAGCCTTTCCCCTGAGCAAGCGCTTGAGGATGGGAAAAAACTTTCTCAATGGGCTTGTCCAAACTGGTCGCCAATAACTGCTGCTTAATGGGCTGAACAATCTCTGCTACCGCTTGGATCTCAGCCTGATGGAAAAGATAATCCAAGGTCTCATGGACACTTCCTTCAATCGAATTTTCCACGGGAACAACTGAATAATCCACCTCTTTCCCTTCATAGGCCTTCATCACTTCTGTGATATTTTGATAAGGCACCAAGTCTGCTTGGGGAAAGGCTTCTTGGGCAACATGGTGGGAAAAAGATCCCTTGGGTCCTAAAAAAGCTACTTTCATTGAATTTCCTCAATAATTTCTTGTGGCGTTTTTCCTACCACGTCAATTGTCTGTGTCGCGACTGCCTTATAGAGAGCCTGCCGTTGTTCAAAAATCTCCTTCAAATCTGCCTTGCTCTTGGTCAGATACAAGGGACGCTGATTTTCCTGATCTCCCTCAATCCTACGAAAGAGGGTCTCAAAGTCAGCTTTCAGATAAATATTTTGGGGATTTTTAGCTAATAAGTCACGGTTTTGGGGACTCAAGACAACACCGCCTCCCGTAGAAAGCACGACGTCCTGCTGGATACACTCAGCCAAAACTTCAGCTTCAATTTTCCGAAAGGCTGACTCTCCGTATTGAGCAAAATACTCTTGGATGGACATACCGATTTTTTGGACAATCAGCTCGTCCATATCCAGAAAATCTGCTGACAAGGCTCTCGCAATCGTTGATTTTCCCGCTCCCATGAAGCCAAGTAAAATCTTAGCCATTCACCAAGTCCTCCAAGTCTGAGAAGAAGCTAGGATAGCTGGTATTGATAGCCTCTGCCCGCTCCAGCTCCACCTGACCATTCGAAACTAATAGAGCCGCAATGGCTGCCATCATTCCAATACGATGATCGCCGAATGTATTGACGGTTGCGCCATGAAGAGGCGTTTTTCCATCGATAATCATGCCATCTGCTGTGGGAGTAATGGCTGCTCCCATGCTATTTAAAGCATCTGCAACAACCTGAATTCGATCGGTTTCTTTGACTTTTAACTCCTCGGCATCTCGGATCACCGTTCTGCCTTCAGCTTGGGTGGCTAAAAGGGCAATAATCGGAAGCTCGTCTATCAAGCGCGGAATAATCTCTCCGCCAATCTCCGTTCCCTTCAGCTCAGAAGTCTCAACAGTAATCGTAGCGGATTTAGCCACCTCATCTATATTCGAAAGGGTCATCTTACCGCCCATTGCCTTGATAACATCAAGAATCCCTGTCCGAGTTTCATTGATTCCAACATTTTCAAGAACGATTTTGGAATGGGGCAGAATCAAGCCTGCAACCAGCCAGAAGGCTGCACTGGAAATATCACCAGGCACTCTCACTTCTTGCCCTGTAAAGGTCTGACCACCCTGCACACGAATTTCCTTGCCCTTGACCTCAATTTGACCCCCAAATTGAACAATCATATCCTCTGTGTGGTTACGGGTGATTTCCTTTTCAATAATGACTGACTCGCCTTGAGCCTGTAAAGCCGCAAAAATCAAGGCTGATTTGACTTGAGCGGAAGCCACTGGCAGCTGGTAATGGATCGGCTTTAAATCTTTTCGGCCATGGATGTGAAGTGGCGGTAAATCTCGTTCTGTCTGACCACAAATATCCACACCCATTTGACTAAGAGGCAGGGTTACCCGATCCATCGGACGCTTGGACAAACTATCATCCCCAAACATCTCTGCTGCAAAATCCTGACCTGCCAAGACACCCGAAATCAAGCGGATAGAGGTTCCTGAATTTCCCATGTCTAATTTATTGTGCGGCGCCTTGAGACCATCAAACCCAACACCGTGGATCTTAACAGTCTTTCCATCATCCTCTATCTTGACGCCTAAATCACGAAAGACCTGCATCGTAGAAAGGACATCCTCACCTCTCAAAATATCGTGAACCACTGTAAGGTCCTTGGCCAAGCTCCCAAACATAATCGAACGGTGACTGATTGATTTGTCGCCTGGTACACGGATGCGACCATTCAGGCCTTTTGCCTTTGTTCTTAACTTCATAGATGCCCCTTTCAATTGCTACTAACTTCTATTTTATCATAAAAATAGCAATTTTCTAAAAAATTCTTGTATTCATTCCGACTTCTTCCTTCTTTCTACTTTTATACATCATAAAAGAGGCTGCGACAATCGTCTCTCAGCCTCCCTTTATTCCTTATCAAAATCACGAGAGTGCTAGATTCTTGTTCTAGTCATTCTCTGATTTAGCCATTATTTGTGTCCTAGATGCTTATCAATCTCATCCATAATCCGCCCCATCACATAGCTAATCTGCAGATTGCGACCAATCAAGATAGCCCAGAAAATAGCCATCAGATAGTTCTCAGACATGATTGCTTCATTAAAAAAATATGTTTCTAGGGCTGTAAAAGCCGCCATTACTATAAATTGTCGTCTATTCATTCTTCCATTATAGCATGAAAAATCATAAAAATCTAAATTCAATCATCTTGAACAGTGATTTTTTCCGCTAGAAAATCAAAGCCTTCCGGTATCAAACTTTCTTCCTGCTTTTCAGCTACTTCTGCTTTATTGCTACGACTTCTAGCTGAAAATTCTGCTCGAATTTGAGTCCAATCCTCTAGTGAAATAGCCAGAATATCTGGTGAAAAGCCAGCAGCATTGCTGAGCAGATTCCCAAACATGGTATTGAGATTTTCTCTTTTCATAGTCTGCTCAGCGTTGAAATGAGACTCAAAGGCCAAAATAGCATGGTTTTCATTGGCCGCGACTGGCTGCGAACCAATGAGCAGAGCTTTGTCCGCGCCTGCCAGACTCTCGATGATTTCACCCCAAGCATTTTGCAGCCTAGTTAAATTGCTGCGAGCCAAGTCAGGATTTTCCACTGCCTCTTCCAAGATGGCATTGACCTTATTGCGGTCTACTCGATAGGTCTTAGCCTTCTGAGGTCGTGCCTCTGATTTCTTAGCTACTGGAGCTGGCTGACTGCCGACGTTGGCCAATTGCTGCTTGAGCTGCTGGATCTCCTGCTTGAGATTAGACAGTTCCTCTGCCAAGTTGTCAGGAATCTGATCTAAGCTTGCTTTTTCCTCAGCCAGTCGAATGGTCATCATTTCTGTATAAATCTTAGGTTGCAGGCTATTCTTGATGTCTACTAAACTCTTAGTCGCCATCTCAATCATGGCAAAAAGAGTCTCCTGCGGTGTCTTGAGATTTTCCAGAAAGAGCTCGCTGGCATGATGATTTTCCCCACCAGTTTTGACAATGATTAAGTCACGCAAATATTGCAGGAGGTCCGTCACGAAGCGGGGCATATTTTTACCACTGTCAAAAATCAGATTGAGATTATCCAAGGCTGCAACCGCATCATGAGCAATCAAGGCAGCTACATAGGCATCCAAGGCTCCTAAGCTGATAGAGCCAGTGATTTCTTCGGCAATGTCAGTGGTCAAACGATTTTCCTGAGTTAAGCTAAGAGCCTGGTCGAGGATAGACAAGGCATCTCGCATCCCGCCCTCAGCTCGACGGGCAATAATCTGCACACCTTCTTGCTCAAAATCAATGCCTTCCTGCTCCAAAATCCACTCAATATGACCAATAATGTCCTGCGTCTTGATAGACTTAAACTCAAAACGCTGGACGCGCGAAAGAATGGTCGCTGGAATCTTATGCAGCTCTGTCGTCGCTAGGATAAAAACCACATTTTCCGTTGGCTCTTCCAAGGTCTTGAGCAAGGCGTTAAAGGCTCCAGTCGAGAGCATGTGAACCTCGTCAATGATATAGACCTTGTGCTTGGCTAAGCTGGGCGCATAGGTGGACTTGTCTCGAATATCACGAATCTCATCGACACCATTATTAGAAGCCGCGTCAATTTCGATAACGTCTTCAAGGCTTCCCTCAGTGATAGCCTGACAAATATAGCAGTCATTGCAGGGCTCGCCGTCCTTTTGATTCGGACAGTTCATAGCCTTGGCAAAAATCTTGGCAACACTAGTTTTTCCTGTTCCACGTGGACCAGAGAAAAGATAAGCGTGACTGATTTTCCCTTGCTCCACAGCCTGACGCAGAGTGGTGGCCACCACCTGCTGACCAACCAGCTGACCAAAGGTCTGACTGCGGTACTTTCGATATAAAGCTTGATACATTAGACTTTTTCTCCAAACATTTCAAAATTCCAAGTTGTCTTTTCAAGCAAAATCCGGACAAACTTTTCCAGATATTCCTGATCTACCTTATCATAATCACCCGTCAAGGCCGAGTCCAAATCCAACACTCCAAGAAGGCGACCGTCTTTTACCATGGGCACCACAATCTCGCTCTTAGCCCGGCTATCACAAGAGATATAGTTGGCATGCTGGGTCACATCATCTACGATAATCGTCTGTTCTTTCTCCGCAGATTCCCCACAGACACCCTTGCCTAGCGTAATATGGACACAGGAAACACCGCCCTGAAAAGGCCCCAAAATCAGCTCCTTCCCATCAAAAAGATAGAAACCAGTAAAAATCGAATGAGGAAGGGCTTGATTGAGCAGGGCGCTCGCATTCGACAGATTGGCCAAAGCATTGGGCTCCCCATCCAGCAAGACTTCTAGCTGAGCCAGCAACAGTTGATAATTTGAAATTTTTTCCCTTTTATTCATACTTTCTATTATATCAAAAAGCCTGTCCTACAGGAGAAAAAATAAAATTTTTTTAGCTTCTTTTCTAGTCCGAGCTTCAAGTTGTAAAATATCTTCTCATTCTAACCACTACAAAAGAGAGACCTAATCCTTATCAGTCCTTCTTCAAAAATAAGAAGCTGAGATTATCCATCCCAACCCCTGATGCTATAGAAACACTAAACATGCTTAACTCATCTTTTTACAGCCACCCCATAAAGCGGATAAGGTACATATTTAGTCGTACCTGACGCGAATAGTAGTAATTTCCACCATTAATATAAAGCTTGGGTCCGTAAAAAATGGAAAGTACATTATAGTATGAATAGGTTTTTCCAGTCACATTGCCAAGACTCGGAGCAACCACTTCTTTTGAGTATTTTTTTGCAAGCTCGAGCGTATTCTCGCCGCCATTTTGCGCAACATAGTCGATATAAGCCTGACCAAAATTGTAGGCCTGAACTGCCGTCCAGACATCCACCTTTTTCTCGCTGGCCAGCTCTAGATTATCCGATAAAGTCTGAATCCCTTGCCGGACACTTTCTTTATTGTCTGTAATCGAATTGATTTCGCCTGTTGCACTCTCACTAGACTGCATGAGGTCGTTGTTTCTTCCCTTGGTTTCCGTGTAGATCATGGCTAGGACTAGCTCTTCATTGGCCGCCGTATCCTGCTCGTCCAGTACTTCTCTAACCAAGTTTTGATAGGTCATAACCTGCTTAACATCACGATGGACTTGATAGCCTTTTATCGCAATGGCAGCCAGAATGATGACCAAAATCAATCTTCTGATAAATTTAAACATTATTTACTTTGTATATCCTCGATATTTTTGATAAGAATAGAATAAGTTCCGTTATCATTCTGGATAAATTCCACGGATTCAGCATCCTGATAGACATTATTGGGAACGATTAGCTCTATTCCATTAGAGAGGGATAATTTTTGATTTTCGAACTTTTTCTTCTGACGGCTGCTGTCAATCTCATCAAACTTGATTGGCTCTGGCACGGTTTCCTTGACCTGGTCGATAAAGGTCAGTCGGGCAGTCAGATTGCTGTCAAACAGCTCGTCTGCCAGCTTTTCAGGAGACAATTCGTCGTTTTCCTCCAGATTTTTGAAAATGCTGGATTTAACCTTAGACTGGAACTGAAAGTCGTCTGTGTTAAAGCTCTCGGCAATCTTTTGAGCCGTTTTTTCCAGCGTTTTGATGGATTTTTTTGGTGAAATCTTAGGACTAACCTGCAAGAGATTATCCGAAAAATAGTTGAGGAAGGCACCATTGTACTTGATACGCTTTTCAATCAGATGGTACTTGCGAGACTGGAGATTGATGACCAAAGCCTCGTCCGCCCCCGTACCAAAGCCAGGCAGATTGTTCTGCGTCAGCTTGATAGGATTGTCTACCTCGCCACCCAAGTGGGTCAAGGTTTCCCGCAGGGCAATCCGCAGAAAAGCAAAATGCTCCACGCCTTCCTTGTCAAACTGGACGAAAATCAGATCGTTGGTTTTCTGGTTTTCACTGACAGAAAACTCCTCTTGCCAGAGCTTGACCACCGTCACGGATGTTTCCAGTAAGTCGTCTGAAAGCTGGGCTAAAAAGACATTATCAGGTTCGAAAATGCCTGTTTTAGCCTCGTCTGAATAGACCCGTTCGATTTTCTTACGCAAGTATTCCTCAATCTTTGGAGTAATGTTGAGAAACTTATCCGACAGCAGCAGTTCGGTATCAGCTGGACTGAATTGATGAATGATGGCCTTTTTTACGTAAATGTCCATCTTAGTTCAAACCTTCGTAGAGCGGAAAAGCATCCGTCAGTTCACGAACTTCAGCCCGAACTTGATTGAGCACCGCTTCGTTTTCAGCGTTTTCCAGAGCCTTGATAATAAGCTCAGCTACCTTGATACTTTCTGTTACACCGAAGCCTCGAGCTGCAATGGCTGCTGTACCGATACGAATGCCGCTGGTTTTAAATGGTGACAAAGTCTCGTAAGGGATGGAGTTTTTATTAAGGGTAATATTGACTTCATCCAAGAGATTTTGAGCGACTTTCCCATTTTCTACAACCTTAGTAACATCCACCAAGAAAAGGTGATTTTCAGTACCATCAGAAATCACGCGGAACTTATCATGCTGACGGAAGACTTGCGCCATAGCTTGGGCATTGTCCAAAATCTGCTGGGCATAAACCTTGAAAGCTGGATCTAGCACTTCTTTAAAGGCTACAGCTTTGGCTGCAATGATATGCTCCAATGGTCCGCCTTGAATGCCTGGGAAGATAGCTGAGTTGATTTTCTTAGCCAAGTCTTCATCATTTGTCAAAATCAAGCCACCGCGAGGGCCGCGCAAGGTCTTGTGGGTTGTCGTAGTTGTGATATCCGCATAAGGCACAGGGCTTGGATGGAGACCTGCAGCAACCAAACCAGCTATGTGAGCCATATCGACCATCAGCTTGGCGCCGACCGCATCAGCAATTTCACGGAATTTTGAAAAGTCGATGATATGAGAATAGGCTGAAGCACCTGCCACAATCAGCTTAGGCTGAACCTCTTTGGCTTGCTTGAGGATGGCATCAAAGTCCAGTAATTCTGTTTCTGGATCAACACTATAGGATACAAAATTGTAGGTTTGGCCAGAGAAGCTGACTGAAGCCCCATGAGTCAAGTGACCGCCAGCAGACAAATCCATCCCCATAACTGTATCACCCGGCTCAATCAAAGCCATATAAGCTGCGCAATTTGCCTGACTGCCTGAGTGAGGTTGCACATTGGCAAATTTGGCACCAAAGATTTCCTTGGCGCGCTCAATAGCCAAGCTCTCCACAACATCCACTACGTCTGTTCCACCATAATAACGGCGACCTGGGTAGCCTTCAGCGTATTTATTGGTCAAAATAGAACCTTGAGCCGCCATAACAGCTTTAGAAACGACATTTTCTGAAGCGATCAGCTCGATATTATGTTGCTGACGCTCTTCCTCATTGGCAATGGCATCCCAGAGTTCTTTGTCAAATGCTTTGTAGTCTTCTTGGTCAAAAATCATAAGGTGTCTCCTTTTTTTGAGAAAATAGGACGCTAGGATCCTAATAGTTAAAATGTTATATCATTTACTTGGGCGAGAATGTCCTCGCGGGTAATGGCTCCTTGGCGCAAAATACGTGCCTTTTCTCCAGACAAGTCCAGAATGGTTGAATCCTGGCCAGTCAAGGAAGCATCATCTTCTACCCCTGAGACTTGCTCTTGAAAATCCATCATAATCTGCTGGAAATCAGTTCCACTGGCTTTTCCAGAAAGATTGGCGGATGGACCAATCAAGGGTCCATACTTGCGAATCAAGTCAAGGGTAACAGGGTGCTTAGGAATCCGAAATCCTACGGTTTCCATACCGGAGTTAATCCAAGATGGCACTCGGTCATTAGCTTGGAGGATAATAGTCAGCGGCCCAGGTAGAAAGGCTTGATAGAGTTTTCCCAGATAGCTGGGCTGGTTCTTAGAAAAACGGTAAACTTCTTCCAGGCTAGCCACATTGAGATTGAGAGCTTTGTCGCGCGGTCTTCTTTTTAATTCGTAGACTCGCTCAACTGCCTCTTCGTTCAAGGCTTGGGCAAAAAGTCCATAAACTGTTTCCGTCGGCAGGACAACCGCTCCGCCTGCTGCCAGAGTCTTTTCAATCTTATCCATTGTCCACTGCCACCATTCTATCCTTGCCAAACTGATCTTTCAGAACTCGGATTCGCTTTTTGGGAAAAGATTTTTTGAATAACTCCCTGATGCCGGCTCCTTGCTTGTAGCCAATTTCCAGATAGATTTTTCCTTTTTCTGTCAGATAGTCTCCTGCCTGCTCTGCTATTTTTCGATAGACGGCATAGCCATCCTCCTCAGCAAAAAGGGCCATGTGAGGCTCTGAGGTCAGAACGTTAAGTCCAACTTCGTCTTTATCAGCTTCTGAAATATAGGGTGGATTGGAAACGATGATGTCAAATGTCCCGCTAAACGCTTCCATGCAATCGGATTGGACAAAAGTAAGGTTAAGTCCGCAGGATTGGGCGTTTTCCGCCGCCAAGGCAAGTGCATCTTCTGAGAGGTCAGAAGCAGTAATCTGCCAGTCTGGACGACTGCTTGCCAGTGCCAGAGCGATGGCCCCACTACCCGTTCCGATATCCAAGACAGACAGAGAACCTTCGAGATTTTCTGACAAAATCAGTTCCACCAGTTCCTCTGTCTCAGGCCTTGGAATCAGAACTCGCTCGTCCACCTTGAGAGTCAAGCCGTGAAAGTCACTGCTCCCAATGATATACTGGGCTGGCTTATGAGCGAGCAGCTGCTCATGAATTGCTTTCAGCTGGTCACGATCTTCCTGACTAACCTCTGCCTGAAGCTTGAGAACAAAGTCGGTAAAAGAGAGGTCATTGAGAGCTCGATAAACGAAAGACAGGCTTTCTGCTTCTTCTCCCGCTGCTACCAGCTCCTGCTCTAACTCAGCTAAATATTGAGCTAGGGTCATTATTTATTCAGCTCTTCTAGTTTTTGCGTTTGGTCATAGAGTACCAAGGCATCTACAACTTCATCCAATTTACCAGACAAGATCGTATCTAGCTTTTGAAGAGTCAAGCCGATACGGTGGTCTGTGACACGGTTTTGCGGGAAATTATAAGTACGGATCCGCTCTGAACGGTCACCAGTACCAATCGTTGACTTACGTTCAGCGTCTTGCTCATCCTGAGCAATCTGCGCAAAGTGGTCAGCCACACGCGCACGGATAATCTTCATGGCCTTTTCACGGTTCTTCTGTTGGGTCCGTTCTTCTTGCATCTCAACCTTGATATTGGTTGGCAAGTGAACAATACGAACGGCTGTCGCAACCTTGTTGACGTTCTGTCCACCAGCACCTGATGCGTGGTAGATGTCCACACGAAGGTCTTTTGGATCAATATCGTATTCTACTTCTTCGATTTCTGGCATAACCAAGACAGTTGCTGTTGAGGTATGAACACGGCCTTGACTTTCTGTCACAGGAACACGTTGTACACGATGGGCACCAGATTCATACTTAAGTTTAGAGTAAACGGATTGCCCTGAAACCATAGCCACTACTTCTTTGAAACCACCGACACCATTCATAGAGGCTTCCATGACTTCAAAGCGCCAGCCTTGGGCTTCCGCATACTTTTGGTACATAGTTAGAAGATCACCAGCGAAGAGGGCTGCTTCGTCTCCACCAGCGGCTCCACGGATTTCAAGGATGATGTTCTTATCATCGTTTGGATCCTTTGGAAGGAGCAAGATTTTGAGCTTTTCTTCGTATGCTTCTTTTTCAGCCTTGGCATCTTTGAGCTCTTGCTTGGCCATTTCTTCCAAATCAGCATCACCAGAAGCGTCTTTTATCATTTCTTCAGCGTCTGTGATGTTTTGCAGGACTTTTTTATACTCACGATAAGCTGTCACTGTATCACGAGTAGAAGCCTCTTCTTTTGAAAGCTCCATGAAACGCTTGGTGTCTGAGACCACATCTGGGTCACTAAGTAATTCTCCAAGCTCTTCATAGCGGTCTTCCACTGCCCGTAACTGGTCATAAATATTCATCTTTGTAATCTATCTCCTTGATTTTCTAATTCATTCTACTTAATGGGTGGATTGAAATAATGCTTGCGGCAAACAGAAATATAGGTCTCATGGCCACCGATTTTGATCTGTTCGCCATCATAGACAGGTTTCCCGTTATCCGTCCGCAAAACCATGGTTGCTTTTTTTGAACAATATTGGCAAATGGTTTTGATTTCGTCAATCTTATCAGCCAAGAGCAAGAGGTGCTTGGAGCCTTCAAAGAGTTCATTACGAAAGTCATTTTTCAGACCAAAAGCCATGACTGGAACATCTAGCTCATCCACCACCCTAGCCAAATCATAGACATGATGGCGTTTCAGAAACTGAGCCTCATCAATCAAAACACAGTAAGGCTTTTCAGGAAGCTGCTGGATATAGCCAAAAATATCCGTCTGGTCTTCAATAGCTATGGCATTTCGTTTCATGCCGATACGACTAGAAACGACACCAAAGCCATCACGTGTATCGACAGCCGAGGTCATGATAACCACGCTCTTCCCCTGCTCTTCGTAGTTGTGGGCCACTTTCAAAATTTCAATGGTCTTGCCCGAATTCATTGTGCCATATTTATAATATAACTGAGCCATTTATTCTTACATTCTCTCTAAGTATTGTCTTTCTAGGACTTTCAGCTTTATCCATAGACTCGGCTGAAAAGACCGACCGTACTTCCTATTATTTTACCACAATTCACTATTCTTTAAAACCTAATTTGTGATAAAATAAGATTATCAAAAGAAAAGGAGAAATCATATGCCATTTGTAAGAATTGATTTATTTGAAGGCCGCAGCTTGGAACAAAAGAAAGCTTTGGCTAAGGAAGTCACCGAAGCCGTTGTCAGAAATACTGGCGCACCTCAGTCTGCTGTCCATGTCATCATCAACGACATGCCAGAAGGCACTTACTTCCCTCAAGGTGAAATGCGAACAAAATAAAATCAAAAAGGCTGAGATAATAACTCAGCCTTTTAATTTTATGATGAAAACGCTCAGCGTCGCTTCTTTTGGATATAATTCAATCGCAGTTGGTAGAGGATTGCACTCACAACCAAACTCGCAATCAGTCCAATCCAATAGCCATAAGGTCCCAAATCCGTAGCCTGATCTAAAAACAAGCCCAGAGGCAAGGAAACACCCCAGTAAGCTAACAAGCCCAAGTAAAATGGTGCTTGAGTGTCCTTGTAGCCTCGCAAAATTCCCTGCAAAGGAGCGGCAATCGTATCAGCCAATTGGAAAAAGAGGCTAAAGGTCAGAAAGATTGAGGTCAGACGTATGAAATCCGGATCTGAGCCATAGAGACTGGCAACCTTATCTCGGGAAATATAGAGAAAAATCAAAGTAAAGACCGCAAACCCAGATGCTACAATTCTCCCCAAAGTGCAATATTTTTTCACATCGTCAAGTCTTTCAGCTCCCAGCTCATAAGAGACGATAATGGCCATAGCTGTGGAAATACTCATAGGGAAAGCGTACATTAAGTTTGAAAAATTCATGGCAGCCTGATGGCTAGCAATAATCAAAGAAGAAAATTTTGACATCACTAGTCCGACGATTGAAAAGATGACAACTTCGGCAAAGACTGTCCCTCCTATTGGCAAGCCTAAGCGAAAACCTTCAGCCAAACCAGCTTTGTTCAAGGAACGAATTTTCCAGAGTTGGTATTGGCGGACTTTAGGATGTTTGATGGCCAATAATAGTGATATGACTAATAAAACCCAATAAGCCAAAGAAGTGCCCAGTCCCGCACCAGCTCCGCCCATTTCTGGAAAGCCAAAAGCTCCATAAATCAACACATAATTAAAGCTGGCATTCAAGGGTAATAGCAGGAGCATCAAATACATAGAAAGTCGAGTCAGCCCCAAAGCATCTAAGAGAGAGCGAATAACACTAAAGAGCAAGAAGGGAATGATACCAATGGACAAGTAGAGAAGATAATGCTGGGCCACATCTTTTACCAAAGAATCTAAGCCTAGACGCTGCAAAACCAAAGGAGCACCTAAAAATACCAGCGCAAATAAAATCAGCGATAGAGCCAAAGAAAGATAGATGAACTGATAAAAATCTGATGCAATTTTTTCATCTTTCCCCTGTCCTAAATGATGACCGATGATCGGAACCAAAGCAGACACAATCCCTGTTAGAAAAGAGAAAAATGAACCCCACAGACTGGTCGCCATAGAGACACCTGCCAGATGCAAGGTATCGTATTGGCCCGTCATGGTCGTGTCAACAAAGGAAGCCGAGAAATTTGCCAGCTGATAAATCAAGATGGGAAGAAAAATTGAGACAAACAAGCTTAGGCGTTGTTTCAAATGATAAGTCTGATACATGTTGAAGTCCTTTTTTTAATCTTCTTTAACTATACTACAAGCCAGCTCAATAGTCAAAAGAGGCTGGGACAAAAGTCCTAACCTCTCAATTGTCTTTGGATTGTCGAGCAAGACGCAGTGGTTGAGTGGGCTCTACTACGCTGATTTCATCAGCTTTTACAGCCCTACTCAACTGTGCGGAGGTGGGACGACGAAATCGAATTTTAACGAATTACCGATTTCTGTCCCACTCTCTTTCTTATTTATTTTTGCGATTTAAGATGGCGTTTAGGACAATGGCAATCAGACTAGCCATGACAATTCCATTTGAGAAGAACATCTGAAGGCTGGTCGGTAAGCTGTTGAAAAGGCTGCTACCATTGAGTCCGACACCTGCTGAAATAGAAATCGCTGCAATGAGGAAATTATGCTCACTGTGCTCAAAGTCAACACGCGCTAAGATTTGCATCCCCTGAACGGACACAAAACCAAACATAACTAGCATGGCACCACCAAGAACTGGACTTGGGATAATCTGCGCCAAGGCTCCGAATTTTGGCAAAAGACCAAGGAGAATCAGGAAACCAGCGGCATAATAAATAGGCAACCGCGTCTTGATACCGGATAATTTGACCAAGCCAACATTTTGTGAAAATCCTGTGTAAGGGAAAGTATTGAAGACACCACCCAGCAGGACCGCAAGTCCTTCTGCTCGATAACCATTTCGTAAGCGGGTGCTGTCAATTTTATCTTTGGTAATGTCAGAAAGTGCCAAGTACACCCCTGTTGACTCCACTAGAGAAACCGTTGCAATGATACACATCATTACGATAGAAGAAAATTCAAACTTTGGTGCTCCAAAATAGAAAGGGGTTGGCACATGGACCAGCGGAGCCTGTGCAACGGGCGTCAAATCCACCAAGCCCATGGCTCCAGCAATGCCCGTACCGACAATCAACCCAATCAAAATAGAGATGGATTTGATAAAACCTTTGGTAAAAATGTTAATCAAAAGAATAATCAGCACCGTCACAGCTGCTAGAATCAGACTTTGGGCGGTTGGCTTGTCTACATTATTTCCCATATTGCCAATGGCTACTGGAATCAAGGTCAACCCAATGGTCGTAATAACCGAACCAGTCACAACAGATGGAAACAGATTAGCGATTTTTGAGAAAATCCTAGCGATCAGAACAACATAAATCCCTGATGCAATCAAGGCACCAAACATGGCGCCACTACCATGGCTCTGCCCAATGATAATCAAGGGAGCAACGGACTGGAAGGCCACGCCCAGCACGACTGGCAGACCGATACCAAAATATTTATTTAGCTGGAGTTGCAAGAGAGTGGCAACACCACACATAAATATATCAGTCGAAATCAGATAGGTCAGCTGCTCGGCCGAGTATCCTAAAGCCCCAGCAATCATAATCGGTACAAGAATGGAGCCTGAATACATAGCCAACAAATGCTGCAACCCTAAAATGGCTGCCTGTGAATGTTTTTCTTCATTATAGTTCATCTTATAGATCTGCCTCTCTAAATACAACTTTTCCATTTTCAAATCTGTCAATTCGAGCCAAGGAAAGAACTGTTTGGCCTTGAGCTTCTAGCAAGCTTCGACCATCTTGGAAAGATTTCTCAATCACGATTCCAACGGCTACCACCTCAGCACCAGCTTCTTCAATGATTTTAATCAGGCCTTTAGCTGCCTGACCATTTGCCAAGAAATCATCAACGACCAGAACCTTGTCACTTGACTCCAAAAACTTACTAGCGATGGAGACAGTCGAAGTGACCTGCTTGGTAAAGGAATATACTTCCGCCGTTAAAATTCCTTCAGTCATGGTGATGTTCTTAGACTTTTTAGCAAAAATCATTGGAACACCCAAGGCTTCCGCCGTATAGACAGCCGGTACAATCCCTGAAGCCTCAATCGTCACAACTTTTGTAATGCCTGCATCCCTGAAATGCTCGGCAAATACTTGTCCGATTTCTTTCATAAGCGAAAAATCAACCTGATGGGTCAGGAAAGAGTCAACTTTGAGAATATTTTCTCCCAAAACGTTGCCGTCTTGCAGAATTCTCTCTTCTAATTTTTTCATGTATCTCCTCTTAACATATCTTGGTTCAATGATGAAAGGACCTACCACGATAAGCAAGTCCTTTCTTTTAATGACAAATAGCCTGACACTAAAAGTATCAGAAAGTCATTAGACTCACTTATTGTTAGATGTTTGGCATCTTGTAGAGACCTTGCCCCAATCATTAGCAAGATAAATAAGTTATTCTATTTAATTAATGAGCATCTCCATTCCAGATGGAGTTTTTTACGATGACATAGTCCACGCGAGTCAGGCTATGCAAATCACGCCCCCCCGCATAGGAAATGGAACTCTGCAAATCCTGCTCCATTTCAGTTAATGTATCTTGCAAGTGGCCCTTAGCTGGCAGCAAAATCTTCTTGCCTTCGACGTTTTTATAAGCACCTTTTTGATACTCGGATGCAGAACCATAGTATTCTTTAAACTTATCACCATCTACCTCGATGGTTTCACCAGGGCTTTCAATGTGGCCTGCAAAGAGCGAACCAATCATAACCATGCTGGCTCCGAAACGGATTGATTTGGCAATATCACCGTGCGTCCGAATCCCTCCGTCCGCAATAATAGGCTTGCGGGCAACCTTTGAGCACCAACGAAGAGCAGATAACTGCCAGCCGCCTGTACCAAAACCTGTCTTGACTTTGGTAATACAAACCTTGCCTGGACCAATGCCGACTTTAGTTGCATCCGCGCCAGCATTTTCCAACTCCCGCACAGCTTCTGGAGTTCCGACATTTCCAGCAATGACAAAGGTCTCTGGCAATTCTTTCTTGATGTGTTGGATCATTTGAATCACACTGTCTGAGTGCCCATGCGCAATATCAATGGTAATGTATTCAGGCGCATCATCTTTGAGGCTGCTAACGAAGTCATATTCATAGTCTTTTACACCGACTGAGATCGATGCAATCAGGCCTTGCTCATGCATTCGTTTGACGAATGGTTTGCGACCCTCCTCGTCGAAACGGTGCATAATGTAAAAATAGCCTCCTCGAGCAAGCTCTTCAGCGACAGATTCGTCAATAATCGTCTGCATATTGGACGGAACGACTGGCATCCGAAACGTATGTTTACCGAATTTCACGCTAGTGTCAGCCTCTGAGCGACTTTTCACAATACATTTCGCTGGAATTAGTTGAATATCTTCATAGTCAAAAACCTGAAAATCATTGAGCATGGAAAACTCCTTATCAATACTTAAAAATGACCTACCTATGCTCTTCAGCATCGCTACATCTATCCAGACGTTTCCAGAAAAAGTATATCACAAGGTACAGGTTTTGTAAAATATTTCAAATATATTATTGATAACGTTCGGAAATTAAGAAAAACACGGTCGTCCGTGTTTTAATCTTTCTTATCTTTTTCTGAGTTGGAGTCTTCTGCTCCTCCATCGACTGCCTTTTTAAACTCTGAAAACATTTTTCCAATAGACTGCCCTAGCTCTGGCAGACGTTTTGGCCCAAAAATCAGTAAGGCACCTAGGACGATAACGATAAGCCCTGGTAGTCCGATGTCTTTTAAAATTCCCATTACGATGTTCTCCTTTTCTCAATCATTTTACTCAATAGGATACTAACTTCATACAGCAAAATCAGCGGCACTGTCATTGACAGGTCACTGATGAAATCAGCCGGCGTCAAGACAACTGCTAATACCAATAAAACGAAATAGGCATAGCGTCTATATTTTATCAAAAATTGCGGTTTGAGCAAACCGATTGATGTGAGAAAGGCCACAATGATAGGCAATTCAAACAAACAAGCAATCGGAATGGTCGTGTGAAATAGAAAGGACAGATAGTTCTGCGCTGTCATCTGGACAGCAAATAAACCATCACCTAAAGAGAGCAAAACTTGCAAAATAGCAGGGCTGATAAAGTAAAAACCAAAGGCCAAGCCCAAGATAAAGCTGAGAAATGTAGCTGGTATGTAAGCAAAAATTGCCTTGGCCTCACTATTTCTCAGAGCAGGGCGGATAAATTCCCAAAGCTGATAGACCATAAAAGGCAGGGTCAATGAGAGAGCCACAAGACTAGCCAAGCTAATATAAATCCAAAGGATGTCGTCTGGTCCCAATACAATCAGCTTCTGCTCAAAAGAAGCGGTCAACCATTTGTAAATATCCGCTGCAAAAAGTAGACTGACCAGAAAAATCAAACCGAACCAGATTAAGACAACAAGGAAGCGCCATCTAAATTCCGTCAAATGCTCAACAACAGTCTGTTCCTTATTAGGCATCTGCTCGCTCCTTTTGCCGATTTCTAAAGGTCACATAAAGGACAACGACAAGAAAGATGGCTTGACTTAGTACTACTTCTAGGCTCGGATAAATTCCCAGCCAATCAATGGTTGGAAGATGAGACAGCAAGTGACTAGGAAAAATAGCAGTTAATTGCAGGGCATGAATGCTGACACCTAACATCTTAAAGGCCAAGGCATAGATCAGCCAGGTCAGACCAAAGAAAATCCGATGAGGCCGAATCAAACTGCTGGCCTTAGTCATTAGAATTGCGAGCAAGACTAAAACCAAAATAGCAAGTCCCAGTCCTAAAAAGAAATCTAGAGCAGTAATGCGCGGTAAAATTCCTGCATAGAACAAGATGGTTTCTGCTCCTTCACGGAAGACAGCGAGAAAGCTCAGGGCAAACATGGAAATAAAACTACCACTAGCTGTCACTGCCTGCATCTGACTTTCCATGAAGTCATTCCATTTCTTGACGGAGGACTTACTGTGGAGCCAAATGCCGACCAAAATCATCATAACAACCGCAAAAATCCCCACTGCTCCCTCAATAATTTCACGATTGGAGCCAGAGGCAACGGCTGGAAAAAGAGTTTGCAGCAAAATGGCAATGGCCGTACTGGCTAGTACGCCCAAACCAGCACCAGTATAGACCCATTTGAGGCCTTTTTTCATCTTGGAGGCCTTAAGCGTCGTGACAAGTGCCATCACAATCAAGAGAGCCTCAACACCCTCACGCAACAAAATCAGCATGGCATCAAAGAAAGTATAAGATCCGCTGGTGTCAATCTGTTCTAGCTCACTAATCAAGGACTCGAGCTGGTCTTGATACTCCTTGTCCTTGCCTTTCACCATGATGACAGGCGACTGGCTTTCTACTTTGGTATAGAGGGAGGGATTTTTAGTGCTGACATCTCCTTCAACGCTTGGCCAAATCGTGATAAATTTCTTCATCGCAGCCTTGCCCTGCTTTTCGTCTCCTTTTTGGAAAGCAAGCAGAGCTTTTTTTAGCAGGCCAATACCATCTGCCAGTGTAAGATTTTCACTGCTAGCAGACGCTTCCTCTCCCTTGACAAAGCTATCAATCGCTGCCGTCAGGTCATCATAGGAAGTTTGAATAGCTTCAAAATCCGTTGGCTCCGTCTCAATAGCACTCCGTAAAAATGAAATAGCAGTTTCCACCTTACCATAATGAGCCGTACTATGATCCCGCACCACTCCTTCATTGGCGGTCCAGGTCGAATTCATTTTTTTATAGGCTTCACGAATCTTTTCAAGATCTTTGCTCTTAATCGCTGCCTGAAGAGCTTGAAATTTTGATTCTAATTTATTAACCAGCTTGTTTTTTTCCGCCTCAAGATCAACAGGATTCTGCTCCTTTTCAAAAGCCAAAAGAGAAGCTGAAACCTTGGTCAGCTTATCCTCTGTCACATCGCCTGAGATAGTCAATGCCTTGCTGACTTCTTTCCCTGCAGCTGAGTCATGGTTGCTTAAAGCCGCAAATTCAGTCTGGATTTCTTTCAGCAACTCTTTGGCACTGGCTTGGTCGCCCTTTTGAACGGCGGTACTGGCATCCGTAATCTTGATAAAGAGACTACTATAAGAATCCTCAGCCGATACAGGCTGAGCTAGGAGTACGAGCGCCAAAAGTAAAAACAGGATCTTATTCAAATAATTTCTGACCAAGATATTCTCCTTCTTTGACACCGCCGAAGCAAGCAAACAAGCCACTGCCCACATGGGTGACATATTCATTCATCTTATCCTGTGCTCCAAGATTGGTCTGCACTTTGATAAAGCTGTCAGGATCCTTTTGGAAAGAGATAAAGAGGAGGCCTGTATCAAATTGACCGGTTGTTTCGTCAATACCATCCGAATAAGAATAGGAACGACGATAGAGAGGCTTGTCGACTTCTTTGGCCAGCCGTACATGTGCATCAACTGGAAGCAAGTCCAAGTCTACCTCATCAAATTCATTCTTCTTACCAAAGGGCGCTCCGCTCTCCTTATAACGCCCAAAGGTATTTTCTTGCTCTTGCAGATTGGTCCGATCCCAAGTCTCAAGAAACATCTGAATCCGACGGACAGCCATGTAGGAGCCACCCTTCATCCAGTCCTTGCTATCACACCAAACCACCTTATCAAAATCTTTCTCCTTGGTGACATTGGCTGTGCCATCTTTAAAACCAAATAGATTGCGGGGAGTAGACATACGATCGCCAATGGCAGCAAAGCCAGCCTGACTCCATTTCATGGTAACAGCATTTCGCGCTTTACGAACCAGATTGCGAACGGCATGAAAAGCCACCTGCTCGTCATCTGCGCAAGCTTGAATGACAATATCCCCACCAGTATATTTCTCTTTTAGTTGTTCCTTAGGGAAAGGAGGCAGGTCGCGAAATTCCTTGGGCTTTTTATTCTCCAAGTCCATTTTTTTGAGGAAAGAGGCGGAGATGCCAAAGGTCAAGGTCAGTCGATAAGGGTTGAGCCCGACTGTTTCTCCAGTATCCGTAGGTGGCAAGAGGGAATTAGAACCATCTTTTTTGACTAGCTCCCCATTGACCAACTTTTCACTGTAAGCGGTCCAGTCCTTGAACATCTGGATAACGGTCTCTTTATCCGTCGTATGCAAGTCCAGAATGACAAAATAGATATTCTTTTGCATGGCTGTTGTGATACCAGCTTGATGCTCACCGTAAAAACTGATTTCTTCTTCACCGTCAGCCAGTTTTTTGTCTTCCTTCGCTTGATTAGCGAAAAAAGCAGATGCACTGGAGACACCAAGTGCTAAGCCTGCGCCTCCAATCCCTGCTTTTTTAAGAAATTCCCGACGATCCATTTTTTTATTAAACCATTTTTCGTCCTTGGTCATCTTCTTACTTCCCATCTAGGATGATACCCATTTGAGAGAGAGGCTCGCCCAGTTTTGTGACAGCTTCTCCTAGCTCTTTAGTATCTTCCTTGCTCAATTCGGTATAAAGTTTATAATTCTTAGAATCAGTCATGTGCTTGTCTAACAAACTATTAACATTCTTGAACTCAGTTTCTATACTTTTTACCAGTTTTTCATCTTTCTTCTCAATCAAAGGTTTAAAGAGTTCGAAAATCTTTTCTGCCCCTTGAATATTGGCACGAAAATCATACAAATCCGTATGTGAAAAGATTTCTTCTTCACCAGTAATCTTGCTGGTCGCCACTTCGTTAAGGAGATCAACTGCACCAGTCAGCATGATATCTGGCGTAACCTCAACAGTCGCGATTTTAGCCTTTAATTCTTTGATATCATTGACCAACTGGTCTGCATATTTCTCTGTACCAGTCGTTGTATTAGTTTCCCACAGAATTTTTTCAATCCGGTGGAAGCCTGACCAGCCTTCTTCGGTCTTGTTTTCATCCACATAGTCAGCTAAGCGAAAGTCAATCTTCACATCAGACTCTCCAAAGCTTTCGGCAATCGGCTCTGAACGCTCGTAGCTCATGCGAATTAGCGGATACATTTTCTTGGCTTCATCAAGCTTGCCTTCTTTGAGCGTATCTCTGAATTTCTCCGTATCCGTCAGTAATTGGTCGATTTCTTTCTGCACAAAAGCCTTATACTCTGTTGTTGCCTTATCCAAAGCTTTCTGGTCAGAGGACGATAGACTTGTTTTAGCTTCCGAACTGCTGGCACTTGTATTCGATTTTTGATTAGCAGCACAGCCAGTCAGTAAAATAGCTGTTGACAATAAGACAATTCCAAGTTTTTTCATCTTGACTCCTTTATTTTCCCTAAAAGGGGCGAATTCATATAAATTATAACAATTTATTTCTCATATTTCAATAAATTGTCAGATAATTATAATAAAACTTTCCTTTCTGAGCATAAAATGAGCATTTCAAAGCAAGATATCCTTAATTTTGCCAATTTCTGACTTCTTAACGACTACATAAATCGTATCTCCTAGGTAGAGACGACTGACTCCATTGACCGTCTGGGTCTTGCCCTTATGGATATTCATGGTGATTAAAACGCCATGCGGTAGCTCCAATTCATGCACCTGCCGACCTGCGATCTTTTCTGAAACAGGAATTTCAATCAAGGTTGTCTCTCCGTCATCTTCAATCCGATCTGGCAGCATTTTTTCAAGCATGGCTTCATAGACAGGCGCTCCCTTTAGCAGATCCATAGCAATATAGGCCATCAGAGTGACCAAGCCCAGTGGCATAAGATTTCGAATATCTCCCACCATCTCTGTCACGAGAATCATAGCTGTCAGCGGAGCTTTGGAAATAGCACCAAAATACCCACTCATTCCCAAGATGATAAAGATTGGAAATTGTTCCTGCGTGATAAAGCCAGCCTCTACACAAAGGGCTCCAATTGCTGCGCCTAGTAAAGAACCCAAAGCCAGAATGGGCAGGAAAATACCACCTGGAAGTCCGCTACCATAACTAATCATACTCCATACAAAACGGAGTAAGAAAAAGAGAAGCAAGGTTCCAACTGTGTAATGAGCACTCGTCAGAGACAAAATCAGCTGGTTCCCGCCGCCCAGTAAATGAGGCAGAAAATAGCCAATCGGAACGATTAAGACAAAGGCAAAAATCGGATAGTAAGCTTTTGGTAATCTAAAAAATTTGCCTAGGGCTTCATAAACTAGATGAATATTAAGGACTGCTTTTTCATAGAGAAAACCTGCCAATCCTAAAAACAGGCCCATCAAGATATAGATCCAGTACTGATTCAGCCCCATGAAAGGAATATTATCCGGCATATCCAAAACAGGAGTCAGGCCAAATATAGACAGTGAAATAAAATTTGCCACCAAACTTGCAGCCAAGGTTGAAACCCAAAAGAAGCGGGAAAAATGATGGTACACTTCCTCAACAACAAAGAGCAAACCTGCAATTGGCGCATTAAAAGCCGCGGCCAAGCCCGCAGCTGCACCACTAGCAATCAAGGTCCGCTCCTCTACCGGACTCAAGTTCAGCCACTTGGAGATACCTTTTCCACTCATCGCTCCTAGCTGAATACTCGGTCCCTCACGCCCCAGCAGCAAGCCACTGGAAATTGCTAAAATACCAACTAAGAATTTTTTCCAGAGAATGCTCCACCAAGAAAGTGACATCAAGCCTTTCAACTCGGCCTCAACTTGTGGAATCCCTGAACCCTTTATATCCTTGTCTGTAGCTACCAATCTAGCATTTACAAAGACAATAAAAGCATACAAGAAAAGCAAGGCTACTAGCCAAAACCACTCACTCCTGCCCCTCACATAAGCCGCCTGAATCAAGTGAAAACTTTTCTCAATCAAAAAACGAAATGCTCCCACTACTAGTCCAGCAAAAATGCCCACCAGAATCCCTCTAGATACTTGGGAAATGATGGAGCTGGAAATAAAATTAAATTCTTTTCTCGTATCAGAAATCTGTTCTTTTTGTTTGATCATCATTTCTCTCCAAAAGATCTTATAGCAACATTTTAGCACAACATGTGGGCAAGAAACAAGGCGATAGCCATGAACATTTTGCTTTTGGACATAAATTTTTTAACATCAACTTTATCAGATTTAAAAGAATGCCAAAAATGCAGTTTAAACATCAAAAAAACGACCTTGAAGGTCGTTTCGTGTTTAGATTGACAAATCTTCTCGATCAATCTTGTGAGCTGTTCGATAAGCTTGGTAGAAAATGAAGACAGCTACAGCAGTCATAGCAGGAACGATAACTGGGATATCCGTTTCAATAGAAGTCAATGGAGAGTTCCAGAAGAAGTGGAGAACAAAAGCTGATAAGAAGTAAAATAGACCAGCTTTAAAGTAGACCTTTTGAGTCTTAGCAAATCGGAACATCAGAGCTAATCCGATAGTGGTCAAAGCAGTGTAAAGCCAGTGAGAAGCTACCCCACCAGTGATACGACCTAAAATACCAGAGATAGTGAAGGAAAATCCTTCAGGTAGGTCGGAAAGGATATAAGAAAAGTCCTCACTAATCTGAAAACCTATGCCAGCTGTAATTCCCAACAGTAAAAAGCCTTTAAGTTTTTTAACTGGGACTAGATAGACAGCGAAAGCAACCGCCAAAAGCTTAAGTGGCTCTTCAACCAGCGGAGCTGCGAGGGCATTCTCCAGATAACTAATCACTGTATTTGGGAAGCTCGTGCTAACCCACTCGTGGATATAAGTATTGGCTAATCCAGACGTCCAACCAGAAATGAATAGACCACCTAGCAGAGCAATCCCAAGGCTAAGTGCAGGCGTCTGCCATTTTTTACCCAAGCCGCGAATCAAAAGTAGAGCTGGAATGATATAGAGCAGGGCTAAAAGGGCTGACAGTCCGACAATTCCATAACCAGTACCTGACATACTGCCAGTAGTATAAGCTTGCGTCTCGTATTCCAAGCCAATCGCGCTCAGAAGGAGAAAAATGAAAAGAACAATATTTTTCTTCATAAGTAACTTTCTAAAATTTTATTTTCATCTTAGTATAACAAAAAAATCTAAAATAGAACTAATTTTAAGACTCATTAGAATGATTATTAATTATTGTACGAGTTGATAAACATATAATATATATGCCTCGTTCTGTATTGTATTGACAATTCAACTTGATAAAACAAGTAACAAAAAAGTCCCTCATCGGGACTATTGATTGATTATTTTTCAGCTGTAAGTGCAGCCATTGTGATGTAGTTGTATGGTTTATTGAAGTGTGGCAGGAAGAATAGGTCTGTCAAAGCCAACTTGTCAATTGTTACATGCTCTTGGATAGCAAGTGAGAACATGTGGATTCCCATGCTAATTGCAGAATCACGAGACACCATTTGCGCACCAAGGATTTCACGGCTGTCTTTATCAAAGACAATCTTGATGGCAACTTCGTGGTTGTCGTGTTTGATAAATTCTGGTTTTTGAAGATCGTTAAAGCCAGTTTCAGTAGCGTTGTAGCCAGCTGCTTTTGCTTTTTCAAGAGTCAAACCAGTTGAAACCATGTGAAGACCGTAGATAGAAATACCATTTGATCCTTGAACACCGATTCCTTCCAACTCATGACCACAAGCGTTGTAAGCACCCACGATACCAGTACGTACAGCGTTAGATGCAAGGGCGATGTAGCTTGTGTCTTTACGTGCATTGTCATAAACAGTCGCACAGTCTCCAACAGCGTAGACACCTGGAATAGAAGTTTCTTGTTTCTTGTCTACAAGGAAGGCACCGTTGCGGAAGAGTTCAATCTTACCATCCGCAAGAGCTGTGTTTGGACGGAAACCAACTGCAAGAACCACCATATCCACATCAAATGTTTCTTTGTCTGTTACCAAGCGTTCAACTTTACCATCACCTTGGATTGCTTTAACTGTTTGACCAAGTGCCAAGCGGATGTTGTGGTCTTCCAAGTTCTTCGCCATCATTTGAGTGAAGTCTTTGTCGTAGTAGCCGTTCAAAACAGTGTCTACGATATCCACAAGCACCACTTCTTTTCCAAGACGCTCGAAGGCTTCGGCAAGTTCTACACCGATGTAACCACCACCAACAACGGCAATGCGTTCAAGGTGTTTGCTCTTGTCCTCAAGTTTTTCAATAACTTCTTCAGCATTTTGGTACAATTTAACGAATTGGACATTTTCAAGAGTCGCTTTAAATTCGCGGTTCCCCTTAACGATTTCAACGCCTTCGATTGGAGGCAAGATTGGAGTTGAACCAGTTGCAAAGATCAATTTATCATAAGACTCTTTGTGTTCTTTACCTTCAACTTCTGCAGTCACAACTTTGTTATCGTAGTCAATTGAAAGAACTGGTGAGTTCATGTAAACTTTAGCGCCTTTAGCTTCCAATTTTTCTTTATCAGAATAGAAGAGACCTTCTGGGCCATCGATCTGCTCACCGATCCAAAGCGCCATTCCACAACCAAGGAATGAAATATTTGAGTTTTGGTCAAATACCACAATTTCATTTTCATGACCAAAGTTGTCCAACATCGTATTAATACAAGCTGTACCAGCGTGGTTAGCACCAACTACAACGATTTTACTCATAGAATAATCCACCTTTAAATTTAATTTACCAAACTAGTATACCATGTATCTGTTAGCGTTTACAAGATATATGCTCAGAATTTTTTAAAATTTGGCAAATAACTTTTATTTTAAACAAAAAATTTCAGTTTTTCTGAAAATATTATATATTTACAATTGTGAAAACGGTATCTTTCTGTTATACTAATAGAGAAGATTAAGAAATTTAATAGGGAAGGTTGTGATAAAAGTGGATCTTATTTCTAGATCCATCCATTTAATGGGATCGACTATCACTATTTCGATTCTCCATGAAAATGCCGACAGTCTTTTAGACCAGGTATTTTCTCTCCTAAGATTGTATGAAAAGCGCTTTAGTGCAAATGATGACAGCTCTGAGCTCATGCAAATCAATCACGCTGCCGGTAAACATGCCGTTTGCGTTCATCCTGATTTGTTTGAGTTGATTGAGTTGGGAAAAAAACATAGTCTCGCTCCGGACAGTCATCTCAATATTACCTTGGGACCCTTGATTCAAACTTGGCGAATTGGCTTTGCAGATGCGAAAGTTCCCAGTCCAAAAGAAATCAAGCAAGCGCTGTCACTTACTGACCCTGAGTGTATCGAGTTAGATGCAATTGCCTCCAGTGTTTTTCTGACAATGGAAGGCATGAAAATCGACTTAGGCGCCCTTGCAAAAGGTTATATTGCAGATAAAATCGCTGCTTTCTTACGGAGTCAAGGCGTTGCTTCTGCCCTCATCAATCTTGGTGGAAATATCTTAACCATCGGTCTAAATGAAAAAAATAATCGTTGCTGGCGGATTGGCATTCAAAATCCAATCTTGCCACGTGGAAACAACCTAGCTCTTCTGTCAGTTCAGAATCAGTCTGTCGTGACTTCAGGAATATATGAAAGAAAACTGCAGGTAGATGGCAGGGTTTATCATCATATTTTTGACCGTACCACAGGCTACCCAATCGACAATCAACTAGCTAGTCTCACGATTGTTTCATCAAAGTCCGTCGATGGTGAAATATGGACGACCCGTTTATTCGGGGAGAGCCCTACTTCCATCTTAGAGAAAGTCGAACAAGAAAATGGAATCGAAGCCTTCGTTATTACAGAAAATCATCAAATTTTTTATTCATCTGGTCTCAGCCCAGAAATCTTATCCTAAATCCAGAAAGGAACCTACTATGTTAAAATTTATCGGTCTAGTTGGTACAAACTCAAAGAAATCAACCAACCGCCAACTCCTTCAGTACATGCAAAAGCATTTCGCTGATAAAGCAGAAATTGAGTTGATTGAAATCAAAGATATTCCTATTTTCAACAAACCGTCTGATATGCAAGTTCCAGAGATCGTTAAAGAAATCGCTGCGAAAATTGAAGCCGCTGATGGTGTTATCATCGGAACGCCTGAATATGACCACTCTATTCCTGCTGTTCTTATGAGTGCCTTGGCTTGGTTGTCTTACGGTATTTATCCATTACTTGGTAAACCAGTGATGATTACAGGAGCCTCTTATGGAACTCTGGGTTCATCTCGCGCCCAACTACAACTCCGTCAAATTTTGGATTCACCAGAACTCAAGGCTTCTGTTATGCCAGGTTCTGAGTTCCTACTTTCTCACTCACTTCAAGCCTTTGATAAAAATGGAGACTTGATTGACCTCGAAACCATTCAAAAATTGGACGCTCTTTTTGATGACTTCCGTTTGTTTGTTAAAATTACAGAAAAGTTATCAAGTGCCCAAGCACTTCTTCATCAAGAAGCTGAAAACTTTGACTGGGAAAAATTGTAAGAACTAGAAGGGAAAGAATCACATGAAATTTGTTGGACTTGTCGGCTCAAATGCAGACCAATCATACAACCGTAAATTACTAGAATTCATCAGAAAACAATTTAAACTGAAATTTGAATTAGAAGTTTTGGAAATTGATGAAGTTCCACTCTTTAATCAAGATGAAAAATGGGACGAATCCTTCCAGCTGCGCCTTTTGTACAACCGCATCACGCGCGCTGATGGTGTCATCATTGCCACTCCTGAGCACAACCACACCATTACAGCAGCTCTCAAGAGCGTCCTCGAATGGCTCTCTTATGAGGTTCACCCATTTGAAAGCAAGCCTGTCATGATTGTGGGAGCTTCCTACTACGACCAAGGAACGTCTCGTGCCCAAGTACATTTGCGTAAGATCTTGGATGCTCCAGGTGTCAATGCTTATACTTTACCAGGAAATGAATTCCTTCTTGGTAAAGCGAAAGAAGCTTTTGATAATGAAGGCAACATCACAAACGAAGGAACTGTTAAATTCCTTGAATCTTGCTTAGATAACTTTGTTAAATATGTTGAGGTAGTCTCAAAATTGAAAAAACCTAAACCAATTGCTCCTGAAGACTTAGATGTCACGAACCCAATCGCAACAACCATCACAGAAGTTGACCCTGACGATCCAGAATGGGTAGAAAAAGCTGCAAAAGCTGTTGGTGCTGTTTCTGGCGATACCTATGTCAAGCTTGACCATGGTATCCTGACTGTTAACCAAATCGACATGTTCTTAAAGGCTATGCCGTTTGAATTGACTTATGCTGATGATAACAACCAGTTCCTTTACTATAACAACGCTCATCAAGATCCAGACACTATGTTTGCCAAACGTGTACCATCCCAATCAGGTGGCCGTCTCTCAACTCTACACAACTCTCTTCCTGCTGCCCGCATGAAGAACGTAGAATGGGTAGTTGGTGTTCTTCGTAATGGTGATCAAGAGTACGTTCGTACAATCGTGCCGGGCTCACCAGCAGGTGTTATCAATACCCATAACTACCAAGCAATGTACTATCCTGACGGATCCTACGCTGGTATCAACGAAATCGTCTTCAACTTCCAGCCTTGGCTAGATTGGTATCTAAAAACAACTGGTCAACGCTTGGTTGGAGGAAGTGGTCCTTTTGCTCCTGCAGCTGCAGCAGCCGATGCCACTTCTGGTGCTTCAGATACTGGCGGTGGTCACGGCGGTGGAGATACCGATGCAACATCTGGCGCTAGTGCTTAATCAGAAAAAAATGAAAAGAATGGATTTTCACATCCATTCTTTTTTTTATTTTATTTCATCTCCTTGAAGGCCTTTTCTGCTTCTTCGTTGCTGATTGCTCCAAATTGAATCTTCCCAATTTTTCCTTGGCTATCAATGAGGATTTCAGTTGGAATACTGCGAACCTGATAGGCTTGGAAGATTGCACCAGACGTGTCAAATAGAACGGGCACATCCTTATATCCTTGTTCTTGATACCATTTTGGGAAGTCCTCAACAGACTTCTCTCCTTGGAGACCCGGTGCTACAATAGACAATATTTCAAAATCACGGTCCTTTTTACCAGCTAACTCGACCAATTCTGGCATGCTTCGCTTACAAGGTCCGCACCAAGAAGCCCAGAACTTCAGATAGACTTTTTTTCCACGGTAATCAGAAAGCTTGACAGTTTTTCCATCCATCGACTGAAGAGTAAAGTCCGGTGCCTCCTGGCCAACTGCAACCAGCGATTGGACACTTGTACTGGACTGGCTTTGACTATCCATCCCCTTTTCGTCAGATGAACAAGCTGATAGTGTCAGAAAAGCTATCGAAGCAACAACGAGCGAAAGAATTCTTTTCATCTTTTTCTCCTTTTATCCAAAAATTCCTGATAAAGCATTTAACTGCCCGAGCATGAGAAGGATTCCCATAAAAATAATTAAGGCCCCTCCAATTTTTTTCATTAGCCCCATATAGGGTTTGATTTTTGAAAAATACCGCATAACGAAGCTAGAAGCTAAAGCTAAGAGGAGAAATGGCAAGGCCATTCCCAAAGTATAAACCAGTGTCAAAAGCGCTCCTTGGATAGCTCCATTTCCTCCAGAGGCAGCTAGAGCCAGAACCGAACTAAGGACAGGTCCAATGCAAGGTGTCCAACCAAAACTGAAACTAATACCAAGCAAAAAGGCTGACAGAAAATCATTCCGACGACTGTTCTTCTTAAATTCCACATTTTTATGGAATTGTAACTGCCTGATATTAATCAGCTCCATCTGGTGAATTCCGAGCAAAATGATGATGATCCCCATCAGATAACGGAATTTCTCATCGTAAATCACTCTACCTAGGAATCCTGCACCGAAGCCTAGTAGAAAGAAAACTAAAGAAATTCCAGCAATGAAACACAGGGTCTTGATCAGACCAGTCCAAGCGATCTTTCTGCCTAAAAACTTGACTTCTCTAGGCTCTTCTTCATCTAGTAATATCCCTATGTAGACTGGTAACAAGGGAAAGATGCAGGGTGAGAAAAACGAGAGAATTCCAGCCAAAAAGACCGAAACAAAAAATAAACCAGACTCCATCCCAACCTCCTTTAAGATGTGTTTTCAATATTATTATAACAAACGATTTAAATTTTTCCACATTTTGCTACACTATCCTCATTTTTGTATCATTTATCGGAGAAGCCATCTGTAAAAACACTATTTTGCTCCTAAACAAGAAAAAAAGCCGGAAATTTTCCGGCTTGGATATTGAAGGATAGCGAACTCAATCATCTGAATCTAGTGGCAAATAAAGACAAATCTGGGTGAATGTATCTGGTTCGGACTGGATTTCCATATGGTAGTCTTCTCCGAACTGCAATCTCAAACGTTGATCGACATTTTTCAGACCGACACCACCTAAGCGAGGGAGAGTCTTATCCACTGAATTTTGGATATCAAAGCCACGGCCATTATCATAGATAGACAATATTAGCTGTCCCTCTTCTGCTTTCGACGTCACCCGAATCATGCCTTGTCGGTCGATTTCCTTGATGCCATGGTAGATGGCATTTTCAACCAAAGGCTGAAGTACTAGCTTGGGCAGTTTATAATCAGCTATAGATTCATCCTCTTCAATCTCATATTGGAGCTTGTCGCCATAGCGCTGCTTCTGGATAAAAAGATACTGACGAACGTGATCGATCTCATCTTTGAGGGCAATCTGTTCGTGTCCTTGATTAAGCGCCAAACGGAAATACTGAGCGAGTGATTTCGTTACCTCAACAACACGCTTGCTATCATTAAATTCAGCCATCCAGACAATCGTATCCAAGGTATTATAAAGGAAATGGGGATTGATTTGAGCTGAGAGAGCTCGGAGCTCATAGCGGCGAACATTTTGTTCTTCAGTCTTAACAGCTTCCATTAGTTGTTCGATTTGATCCAGCATTTTATTGAACTGCTGAGCCAAGTCAACTAACTCTGGAGAACCCTTTGCTTCCGCACGCAGATTTGAGTCACCTGCCCCAATCTTCAGAATAACTGCTTGTAGATTCTGCAGAGGCTTAATCCACAAACGCAGGACGAACCAAATACCAGTCAAGCACAGCAGGAGTGCTAAAACGCCCATTCCCACAAAAGAATAAAGCATTTGTGACTGAAGCATCTGCAATTGCTCTAATGAGGCAACGCCAATTAAAGTCCAGTCGCTGTCCGCAATATCAATCTGGTAGACAAAAGCCTGTTTCTGGTCTGCGTAACCATCCTTGACCGAGATATAGGGCTGCATCGCTTTCATTTCTTGATTGGATGAATAAACACTCTTCTTAGGATGATAGACAAATTCATGCTGGCTATTGACAATAAAGCTAAAGCCCTTCTTCCCTAGCTGAAGCTGATCCAAATAGGCTTTGAGACTCTTATAGCCGATATCCAGACGCAAAACACCGAGATTCTGTCCTGCTTCATCCATTACTTCCTGAGTGACAGAAACAACCCACTTCTCTTTCTCTGATGACAGAGATTCTTTCCGAGCAGGAGTCAAGACAGGCATGGCTCTGGTATGGATAGCTTCCTGATACCACTTTTCATTCATCATATCAGAGGATGTCTGCATACTGATTTGAGAATCTGTTGAGACCACGCGCCCGTCCTTGGTGACCAATACTGCCGACACCAAATCCGGATCTGTCTCAATGATGGTTTTCATCAAAGTCTGAACTGACCTTTGGCTGCTTTCTTGATTCTGAGCAAACTTACGAATCGTTTCTTCCTTACTCAGTGTGGAGGTAGTCTGTTTTAATTTCTGCAAATAGGAAGCAATGAACTGCCCGCTTTGCTCCATGCTATTTCGCGTCGTCCGCTCTGTCAGCTGCCGAATAGTCTGCGAGCTAGTCTGATAGTAGAGACTCCCAACAAATCCCAAGAGTAAAAGAACCAGCAGAAAAATATAGACAATCAACTGGATAAGAAGCGGATAACGTTTCATTTCTCCTCTCCTTTTTTAAACTGCCGAGGTGTCAGTCCGACCACCTGCTTGAAGCGCTGAGAAAAATAGTTCATATCTTCAAAACCTACCTGCTCTGCTATTTCATAAATCTTCAAATCTGTGGTTAAGAGTAAGAGTTTAGCTTTTTTCATCCGCTCTTGAATCAGATAATCTTGAAAAGGCAAGCCTAATTCTTTTTTGATAAGAACACTTAGGTAGGACGGACTAAATCCCAATTGGAAAGCCAAACTTTTCAAGCTTAATTCTGAATCAGCTAGACGCGCGTGAATAGCCTCTTCCAACTCAGAGTGCTGTCCCTGATCGACCAAGTTTTGAATCTGGGCTTTTTTACGTTCCTTATCAAGCTTGGTCTGCACCTTGGCCAACATCTCCTCAACATCATCCTTGGAAAATGGCTTGAGAAGATAGTCATCTGCACCTAACTTAATGGCCGTCCGAGCATAGTCAAAGTCATCATAGCCTGTCAGGAAAACGATATGGCACTTAGGAGCCTGGTCCCTGACTAGCTTGGCCAGTTCAAGGCCATTCATCTGTGGCATATTGATATCGGTCAGCAGGATGTCAGCAGGATTTTCCTGAAATTTCTGCCAAGCTTCTATTCCATTTTCAGCCTGGGCAATGACCTGCATACCAAACTGTTCATAGTCTACCAAGGACGCAATTCCCTGTCTTACCAGATACTCATCCTCTACAATCATAATTGAATACACAAGATTCAACTCCTTATTTTTACTGGATTTATTATAGCAAATTTTTAATCAAAATGCTCTTAAACATAATCCAACAGATAACCGTAGCCCTTCTCCTCCATCTCAGCTTTTGGAATGAACTTGATTGACAAACTATTAATACAATAGCGCAAGCCACCCTTGTCCTTAGGACCGTCTGTGAAAACATGGCCCAGATGTGAATTTCCAACCCGACTGCGAACTTCTGTCCGTGTCATGTTGAAACTCTTGTCTTCTTTGTAAGTCGCAACATCTGGACTGATAGGGCGTGTGAAACTCGGCCAACCGCAGCCTGAGTCAAACTTATCCTTTGATGAAAAAAGAGGCTCGCCTGTCACCACATCCACATAGATACCAGCATCAAACTTATCCCAATAGCGGTTAGAAAAGGCCCGCTCTGTGTCATTCTTTTGTGTAACTGCGTATTCTTCTGGCGAGAGCTTAGCCTTAATCTCTTCATCGCTAGGCTTAGGATAGCGACTAGCTTCGATAACAGGATAAGCAGCTTGATTGACATCGATATGGCAATATCCATTAGGATTCTTTTTTAAGTAATCCTGATGATAATCTTCTGCTTTGATAAAGTTTTTCAGAGACTCTTTTTCAACAGCCAAAGGCTTATCATATTTCTTAGCAACTTCATCAAAGACCTGATTAATAGTCTCAAGATCAGCTTCGTCCTTATAATAAACACCTGTCCGGTACTGGGTACCCTGATCATTTCCCTGCTTGTTTTTAGAAGTTGGATCAATAATACGGAAATAATGTAGTAAGATTTCTTTGAGAGATATCTTTTTAACGTTATAGGTAATTTTTACCGTCTCAGCATGACCAGTTTGGGAAACTAATTCATATTTGGTCGTGTCGCTCTTACCATTTGCATAGCCTGATACTGCATCAATTACACCTGGCACGCGAGAAAAGTACTCTTCTACTCCCCAAAAACAGCCGCCAGCCAGATAAATCTCCCGCTTGTCCTCTTCCTTGACATCTTCTTTCTTCTGTTTAGTCACTTCTGTCTTGCTCATAGAGGCTTTCTTGATTTGCTCAATATTGGCCTGAGATGGGTTAATAGACATGGAGCCCTTGATTAAGAAAAATAGACCAAAACAGGCAAGCAAGCCAAACAAAACCAGAAAAATCTTCCATTTGCCTTCCATGCTCATTACTCCTTTCTACTTGATTTCTTTCAGTGTTTTTTCAATATCTTCCTTGCTCATATAGCCCACATGAGTTTTAGCAAGTGAGCCATCACTATTGATAAAGAGAGCAGATGGATACGAGCGAATACCGTATTCTTTCAGCAATTCTCCCTTGGTGTCCATGAGAACTGGGAAATCTTTGTAATCCAAAGACTTGTACCATTCCTTGAAATCATCTGCTGACTTTTCTCCATTAAAAGTCGGAGACACTACTGACAGGACAACATAATCTTTTCCAGACTGCTCCTTAGCCAAATCATTGGTATCTCCAAGAGTGGATAGACAAATAGAGCACCAAGATGCCCAAAACTTAAGGTATACTTTCTTGCCTTTGAAATCAGACAACTTGTAGGTCTTGCCGTCTACTCCTTGCAGACTAAAGTCCTTAGCCATTTTTGTAGCTTGATTAGAATTTGCCTTACTAGTCATGGAACTTTTATCATTTTTAGAAGCTTCCGAATTCATTTGCTGATTTGAGCAAGCTCCCAATAAGCCGACACAAAGCAGACTGGCAGTCAAAATCGATAGTTTCTTCATCATTTTCTTTCCTTTCAAAATAAGGAGAAAGCCGACAAAACTGACGACTTCCACCCTTATTGATAATTTTATTTTTCAGATGACATTTCGGATGAATCTTTCATGTCATCTTTCATGCTTGAGTCGCTTGATTTCATATCATCTTTCATGTCAGACTTGCTGTCGGACATCATAGAAGAGTCCTTCATATCATCCTTTTTCATCTTATCATCAGACATGCTAGAGTCTTTCATATCCTCCTTCTTCATGTCGTCTTTTTTCATATCATCTTTCTTCGTCATGCTGCTGTCGTCCATCTTTTTCATGTCTGAATTTGACTTTTGACTGGAGCAAGCAGCCAAGGCAAAGATACTAAGAGTAGCCATTGTAAGGGTAGCGATTTTTTTCATGATATTTCTCCTTTAATTATATAATATTTATCCAAATAGTGACGCTAAAGCGTTTAGATTCCCGAGCATAAGTAGAATTCCCATAAGAATGATGAGAACTCCGCCAACTTTCTTAAGCGTTCCCATATAAGGTTTGAGTTTTGCAAAGCGCTGTACTACCCAGCCGGAAGCCAAAGCCATGGCTAGAAAAGGAAGGGCTAATCCAAGTGTATAAACCAACATAAGTAAGCCTCCCTGAAGAGCGCCGTTACCGCCAGAAGCAGCAATTGCTAAAACAGAGCTCAGAACAGGTCCCACACAAGGCGTCCAACCAAAGCTAAAGGTGATGCCTAAGAGAAAAGCGTTAAGAAAATCACTTCTTTTACTATTCTTTTTAAGTTGGATGCTCTTTTGCTTTTGCAGTTGTTGGATATTGATAAGTCCCATCTGGTGGATTCCCAGTAGAATGACAATCCCGCCCAGAACATAGCGAAACCAAGGGGCGTAGAGGACTTGCCCTAAAGCACCAGCACCGTAGCCCAAGACTAAAAATACAGTCGACAATCCCGCTATAAAACAGAGTGTCTTGACCATCCCATACCAAGAAAGCTCTCGTCCTAGAATCTTGAACGTCCTCGGCTGGTCTTCATCTAACAAGATTCCTACATAAACCGGCATCAGCGGTAAGATACAAGGGGAGAAAAAGGAAAGAATCCCCGCCAGAAAAACAGAAATAAAGAACAAAAAACTTGTTGCCATTTCAAAAACCTCTCTATCAATTTTCTGACTCTAGTATAAAATAAAAATCTCCCTAAAAATAGGGAGATCGATTTGGAAAAACTTGAATTTGGTTTTATCTTTGCTAAACCAAGAATTGAAAACGTTTACCAATTGCTGTAGATTTATGTTAAGTTGAGAGTAAATGTAAAAGTGCTTCCTAGGCCACACTGGCTTTCAACCATTATTTCTCCACCCAGCTGATGAGCCAACTCACGAGCAATAGCAAGGCCCAGACCATGCCCACCTGTCTTCATATTACGAGAAGTTTCCACACGGTAAAGGCGTTTAAAAATCTTATCCAAATCCTCAGGAGCAATACCCTGTCCTTCATCTTTTACACTTATTGTCAAGATTTGCTCAGTTAATTGAGCCACGACCTCAATTTTAGTTCCAGGGTCTGAATACTTAAAGGCATTATTTAGCAAGTTGACCAAGATACGGGAAAGTTTATCGTAATGGCTCTTAATTTTCGCTGACTCAGGAGACACTTGAATGTAGATGTCTCGCTCCTCTTGCTCAATCAATAGTTGAAATTCACTCATGACCTCAATCAATAGCTGGTCTAGAAAGACTATTTCAGCTTCTCCATCTGATTCTATTTGAGGCTGGGCATTAAGAGTTAAAACATCCAATTCTTCCACCAATTTATTCAAGCGCTCTGTCTGACGGCTAATCGTGGTCAAGTAATGAATCTGCTCCTCTTCTTCGATCACTCCATCTAAAATCCCCTCCACAGTCGCCTGAATAGAGGTAATGGGAGTTTTAATATCATGAGAAAGCTGGGCAATCATCATTCCTTTTTCTCGTTCACTTTCATCAAGCGATTCAAACGTTTCTTGCAAATTATGCGACATATCGTTAAAAGCCTGACCCAACTCTTGAAATTCGATAGGGCCCTTGGCGTCAATCTCTGTACTAAAATCCTTGTCAGCTATATTCTGAGCCTGTTTTTTCAGATGCCGAAGGGAAGAAAATACTGGCGATAAAAGAAAGAGACTGACTGCCGCTCCTATAAAACTAGCAATCAAGGTCATTCCAACTAGGAAATAAATCTCGCTTTTTACAATCAACATTCGCTGGACTGCCCAGAAAACAAGCAAAATCGTTAATAGGCTAGAAATCAGATACCCCACCAGAATGTAACTTTTTAATTTCATTTTATACCTCGTGCTCCTTCCATTTTATACCCCAGACCCCAGACAGTTTTGACGGCAGGAGTGTCTGAACTGGCATACTTAGTCAATTCCTGTCTCAGAGCATGGATATGAACATTAAGGGTATTGGTATCATCTACGAAGTCTTCCTGCCACACCTTTTCGTAAAGCTCCGTCTTTGAAAAAACTCTCTCAGGATTACTAGCTAAAATCCAGAGCAGTTCAAAGGATTTCACTGTTAATTCCAAAAAATGCTCTCCGATGCGAGCCTCATGAACCGCATGATTCATCACCAAATCACCGAGCTCAATTTGTTCGATCTCGCCTCCACGATGCAGTCGGCGCAAGATATTATTGACCCTTAGAACTAGCTCACGCGGACTAAAAGGTTTGGCTATAAAATCATCTGCTCCTAAGCTCAAACCGTAAATTTTGTCTTGATCGCTAGTCTTAGCCGTTGTAAAAAGAAAAGGCTGATCAGGTGCTATATACTGAACCTCACTGATAAAGTCATAACCGTCCATATTCGGCATCATGATGTCCGTGATGATCAGGTCAACAGATTTCTTTCTGAAAAGATCCAATCCCTCCACGCCATCTCGAGCCACTAAAACATGGTAGCCATCCTGCATAAGATAGCGCTTTTGAATATCTAGAATATCCATCTCATCATCAACGAGTAAAATTGTCTTTCCCATTTGCCAATCTCCTGATAAAAACAGTGTTATACTGGCTTTAGTATAACACTATTTTTAGTAATTTTTAAATGATTTGAACCTTAATCTTTTTGTTTTTCTTTCAAACCTAGAAGGCTAAGAATTCCTGCCAAAGCTAGTCCTAAGAAACCAATGGTAGCTGTAGCTGTTTGAGCCTCACCAGTTTTTGGTAACGTAGGCTTATCATTTTTTTTCATCGTATCTGCCATCGGCTTAGAAGTTGGGTGTTCCCCCTTCACATCAGTCATGCGATGATCTACTTCCTTCGTACCCTCAGCTGTACTCATAGAATCTGTTGTAGAAGGCTTCTTATTCATTTGACCTTCTTGAGATGGTATTGTAGGCATTTCTTTTCCACGAAGCTGAATCGTTACTTGACGAGTCGCGATAAGATTTGTCAAATCTGGTTTGCCGTCTTTGGCACCATAGATCTTGACAGTAGCTTGGTAAGTGTGAGTTCCGTTAGCACGAAGTTGGTCAAGAAGGGCTTGGCCGTCTTTACCTGTAGTATTGTCGTTCAAATCCACTTCGTAGAAGTATTGACCCTTCGCTAAGCCTTCAAGTGGCAAGAGAGCTGGATTTTTAGCTGTTCCATTGTCTGACCAAGGTGCCTTGTCAGAAGATTTGAGCAAGAGACGCGTCAACATACCATCTCCACCGAAAGCTTCATACGGAATGACTTGATTGACACCAGCCAAGAATGGACCGGGAACGTTCGCTTTTTCTAAATAGCTGGCTGGGACATCAATATGGTCTTTGATATTTTTAGTGACTGAATCTTTGACTGCTTCTTTTGAAACAAGGCCGTTCAGGTTAACAGTTACATTTTTTGTAGCTACGAGATTGGTTAAATCTGCTTTTCCATCTTTAGCACCATAGACTTTAACAGTCGCTTGGTAAGCATATGTGCCATTAGCACGAAGTTGGTCGAGAAGGGGTTGCCCGTCTTTACCTGTAGTATTGCCGTTCAAATCCACTTCGTAGAAGTATTGACCTTTCGCTAAGCCTTCAAGTGGCAAGAGGGCTGGATTGTTAGCTGAACCATTATCTGACCAAGGTGCCTTATCAGAAGATTTGAGCAAGAGACGCGTCAACATACCATCTCCACCGAAAGCTTCATACGGAATGACTTGATTGACACCAGCCAAGAATGGACCGGGAACGTTCGCTTTTTCTAAATAGCTGGCTGGGACATCAATATGGTCTTTAATATTTTTGGTGACTGAGTCTTGGACTGCTTCTTTTGAAACAAGGCCGTTCAAGTTAACAGTCACATTTTTTGTCGCAACAAGATTGCTTAAATCTGGTTTGCCGTCTTTGGCACCATAGACCTTGACAGTAGCTTGGTAAGTGTGAGTTCCGTTAGCACGAAGTTGGTCGAGAAGGGCTTGTCCGTCTTTACCTGTCGTGTTGCCGTTCAAATCCACTTCGTAGAAGTATTGACCTTTCGCCAAGCCTTCAAGTGGCAAGAGGGCTGGATTGTTAGCTGTGCCGTTGTCTGACCAAGGAGCCTTGTCAGAAGATTTGAGCAAGAGACGCGTCAACATGCCGTCTCCACCGAAAGCTTCATACGGAATAACTTGATTAACACCTGCCAAGAATGGACCGGGAACGTTCGCTTTTTCTAAATAGCTGGCTGGGACGTCAATATGGTCTTTAATATTTTTAGTGACTGAGTCTTTGACTGCTTCTTTTGAAACAAGGCCATTTAAACTAACAGTTACATTTTTTGTTGCTACAAGATTTGTCAAATCTGGTTTGCCATCTTTAGCACCATAGACTTTGACAGTAGCTTGGTAAGCATATGTGCCATTAGTTCGAAGTTGGTCGAGAAGGGCTTGCCCGTCTTTACCTGTCGTGTTGCCGTTCAAATCCACTTCGTAGAAGTATTGACCTTTGGCCAAGCCTTCAAGTGGCAAGAGGGCTGGATTGTTCGCTGTGCCGTTGTCTGACCAAGGAGCCTGGTCAGAAGATTTGAGCAAGAGACGCGTCAACATACCATCTCCACCGAAAGCTTCATACGGAATAACTTGATTAACACCGGCCAAGAATGGACCAGGAACGTTCGCTTTTTCTAAGTAGCTAGCTGGGACATCAATATGGTCTTTAATATTTTTGGTGACTGAATCTTTGACTGCTTCTTTTGAAACAAGGCCGTTCAAGTTAACAGTTACATTTTTTGTAGCTACGAGATTGGTCAAATCTGTTTTTCCATCTTTAGCACCATAGACTTTGACAGTAGCTTGGTAAGTGTGAGTTCCGTTAGCGCGAAGTTGGTCGAGAAGGGCTTGTCCATCTTTACCTGTAGTATTGCCGTTCAAATCCACTTCGTAGAAGTATTGACCTTTCGCCAAGCCTTCAAGTGGCAAGAGGGCTGGATTGTTAGCTGAACCATTATCTGACCAAGGAGCCTTGTCAGAAGATTTGAGCAAGAGACGCGTCAACATACCATCTCCACCGAAAGCTTCATACGGAATGACTTGGTTAACACCCGCCAAGAATGGACCGGGAACATTCGCTTTTTCTAGGTAACTAGCTGGGACATCTACTGTATCTTTAGTATTCTCAGCAACACCTTTTTTAACTTCGTCTGGAGTTGTTACTGATTGAGGAGTAGTCGCTTCACGGTCTTGTTTTGAAACTGCATCAGGAGTTGCCACTGGCTTAGCTTCTTCTTTTGGTTTGTTAACTTCCAACATAGCCTCTTCTTCTTTTGGTTTGTTAACCTCCAACATAGCCTCTTCTTCTTTTGGTTTTGCAACTTCTTCCTTTGGAGTTGGGTTAGACTTATCTAAAGAAATAGTTTCATCAACTACTTCCTTTGGAGCTGACTGATTTTCAGGAAGAGCCGAATCCACTCCTTCTTTTAAAGCTGTCTCTGGCAACTCATTCTTTTCTAGTGATGATGAATCTGTTTGAAGAACTTCAGTCGGAGTCGTAGTGAGAACATCTGCATGTACAGTGTTTGGTTGACCAACTAGCAAAAAGAAACCACTGGCAACTACGACGGAAGCCACACCCACGCTTAAACGACGGATCGACCAGCGAGCATACTTTTGATTTAGATTGAATTTCATAAGATTCTCCTTTAGGTTTGTTTTTTTGATGACTTTAGTATAATCTCCTAAGATTAAATGGAGATAAGAAATAGTTAAAATTTCTCTTAAATCTATCTTATAAAATGCTTATATTGTCTTATTATTCATAAGAAACAACTTGATTTTCTTCACCAAACATTCCCAGTCTTAAACTTAAATCACCTACTACAATTGACAATGAGTCAAAAAAATCCACCACACTGTGGTGAATTTTCTTCTTATGCTTCAAATTCAAATGCTTCAGTTTTTTGCTTGTTTGGCAAAAGGAGCGAGAGCAAAATTCCAACTAGAACCGGCAGCAACCAAGGTAGAGAAGCTGGAGCAAATGGCAGAGCATTGACTATATTGAGAATGTCAGTGAGCTTGAATTGCCGTCCCAAAATGCTAGCAAAAGCAATCAGCGTCACCACTGCGATGGTCAATTGCATCCCTGGTTTAGAAAGTGGTAAAAAGCGATTAACCATGACAATCATCACAATCGTAATGGTAATCGGATAAAGAATTTCCAGAACTGGAACTGAATACTGAATAATAGCATTCAAACCAAGATTTGCAATAGCGAAACCAACTAGCGTAAAAATGGTCGCATACACTTTATAAGATACTTTCGGGAAGGTATTGTGGAAAAATTCGCCAGTTGAGACGATAAGTCCAGCTGTAGTTGTAAAACAAGTCACCGTTACCATAATCGCTAGGAAAATCTGAGCCATCGGACCAAAGATGGCTTGAGTTAAAGAAGACAAAACAGAAGCCCCTACGTTTGCACCTTTCGGCAAATTCGCTAGATTAAGTGGGAAGTGATTTCCAAGAAAGGCAAGACCAATATAAAGAACGCTAAAGCCTAGCGCCACAAGGATACCCACGATCCAAATGGTAGAAATGTATTCTTTTTTATTCTTGAAACCGAGCTGGTTTAGTGTCGTCACGGCAACCACACTAAAGGCAACTGAAGCCAAAGCATCCAGAGTATTGTAGCCTTGAAGGAAGCCTGCCCCGAAAGCTGAAGCAGCATATTCCGCTGTTGCTCCTTGAGGGGCAGTGGAACCATATTTGGCAGCGCCCAATACAACTAAAACTACAATCAATAGGGCAAAGATTGGCGTTAAATAACGACCAATACTATCAAGGATTTTCGATGGAGTAAGTGCAATCAGATAGGCAAAGGCAAAATAAACCAGCGTAAAACCAAAAAGCCAAATGGCATGAGAACCTGCAGGCAACATTGGCTCAATCCCGACAGAAAATGCAGTGGTCGCCGTCCGAGGAATGGCAAAAAAGGGACCAATTGCAAGATAAAGAGCTACCAAGTAAACTACCGCAAACCAAGGGGCAATCTTTTTCGAAATTTCATCAATATAGCCCTTGGGATTCAAAGTACCTATAATCAAAGTTAGAATAGCAATACCGACGCCCGATAGGACAAAGCCTCCAATAGCTGGCCAGAAATTTTGACCAGATTCCAAACCCAATTGAGGTGGAAAAATCAGGTTACCGGCTCCGAAAAACATTCCAAACAAAAGCAAACCGGTCAAGGATCCTTTTTTTATCATCGTCATCTCCAGTCTTTTTAAGATTTTTCCATTATACCGATAAACACCACTCATTGCAAGGATTTTGAAATAAAAATCGCCTTTTCTCAACCCTAAGAAAATCGCTAAACATAATACGATTTATTACGAATTATCTTTACTTATTTTCGATTTATATCATATACGTAATTCCTTTTTTATTAGATGGACTTATGCTATACTAGTTATAAGTTCATTTGCGAGGTTTTAATATGTTACTTCATCTAATCTGGCTCATTCCTGCTGCTATCTTTACTTTTTTAGTCTATCGGGAACCTAGAAGTTTATTCAATGCTTATCTCCTGACCTTCACTCTTATGATGATGGGAATTGTTTTAGCTGGGCTTACGATTGTTAGTCTTGAGCGATTTATTGGTTATAAACCAGCTATGATTAGCTTTTATATCCTGCTTTTAGCAGTCCCCTTTAGTATTTTTGCTTCTACTGCTTATTTGATTTTCAACGGTCGTCAAATGTTGCAGCTAGAGGGACTCAGACTAGCCAATCTACTATCGCTTCTCTACGGCCTAGCGATCGTGGGACTTGCTTTACTACATTTTCTCGCTCCTCGATCATTTCTTGCAACTTTGATTTCCCTCGCTGATTTACTACTATTTTACGGAACCTTTCTCTATCTTTCCTATATCATCTATGCATTCTTTTTAAATATTTTTCCAGTCAAGAAAGAGCCTCAGACTATTATTATCCTCGGTGCAGGATTGTTTGGAGATAAGGTGCCTCCTCTGCTGGCTCAACGCTTAGATAAAGGGATAGCAATCTATGAACAATTTAATCGGAAGCCAGTCATCATTGTCTCTGGCGGTCAGGGAGACGACGAGTGGATTTCCGAAGCAGAGGCTATGGCAGGTTATTTGATGGAAAAAGGAGTTCCAACTGACAGTATTTTCCTCGAAAATAAATCTCGTACTACGCTTGAAAATCTCATATTCAGTAAAGAGCTCATGCTCGCACAAGGATTGGAGCAAGATCGAGTTGTCCTAGTCACAAATTCTTTCCACGCGCTACGTGCTGGCATCTATATGAAACAAGTTGGTCTCAAAGGCCGCAGTATTGGTTCTCGCACGGCCTTCTATTTTCTTCCTTCTGCATGGATCCGAGAAACTGCCGGTTTGATCCGTATCTACTGGAAATGGCATGCGGTTATCATCGGAATTCTGCTACTTCCCTTCCTTTTCTCCTTATTCCACACATATTTTTCATTGTAAAAAGCCCCAGAAAAGAGTACAATAATGGTAAGAAAAAAAATGGAGGTCCGTCAAAAATGAAATTTACCATTGATAAAAGTTTAGCAGAACTTGGCATCACAAGTGTCGTCCTTGGCATTGCTAGAAACGTCGATCCCCAAGCACCTTTATCAGAAGCCTTTCTCCAAAAACAGAAGGAAGCAGAAAACTGGGCTTTGAACTGCAATTTAGCAGAAATCACTGACCATCCGACTATCCAAGGCTACTGTAATTTGCTACAGAAAGTTGGGCGCAGTGTTAAAAAGAACCCGCCCACAGTACCAGCTCTGATCCGCAATATCCAACACCGCGGCTCCATTCCAAGGATTAACAGCGTTATTGATATTTATAATGTAGAATCCTTGCATTCTCTCCTAGCTATCGGCGGTCATGACCTTGATAAAATCGGTGATGAGATCGAGTTTACTGTCAGTCAGAAGGACGATATTTTCCTCCCCATCTTATCCAAGGAAAAACATGTAGCTCCGACTGACTATGTCTATCGAGATGAAAAAGGCATCCTTGCTTGGCTTGATGTCCGTGACAGCGACCTTTATAAATTTGATGATAGCACCAAAAATGCCATTTTCATTATCCAAGGAAATGCCCATACATCTGTTCAAATGCGGCTAGAAGCCCTTGAACGCATCCATCAGGATTTAGCAGCAGCCATGCCAAATCTCGAATTTGAAACCCATGTCGTCCAAGCAGAAAGTCTTTAAGCAACCCTTCTCCCGACAAGTTTTTGAAGTAAAACTCCATCAAATTATAAATCAAAAAGGAAACTCAGCTGAGTTTCCTCTTTTATATGTCTAGGCTTCTTTCTTATCCGAAAATTGGCTCATATACAAGTCATGATAGAATCCCTTGTCGGCCAGCAGCGACTCATGATTGCCCTGCTCAATGATTTGCCCATCCTTAAGCACCAAAATCTTGTCTGCTTCTTGGATAGTGGACAAACGATGCGCAATGACAAAGCTCGTCCGCCCCTGCATAAGAGTTTTCATAGCCTTCTGAATCAACAACTCCAAACGAGTATCCACTGAGGAGGTCGCCTCGTCCAAAATTAGAATCTTAGGATCGGCCAAGAGCGCTCGTGCAATCGTTAGGAGCTGCTTTTGCCCCAGCGAGATATTGCTAGACTCCTGATTCATTTCCATATTATAGCCACCCGGCAAGGTACGAATAAAGTGATCCACATTGGCTGATTTGGCTGCCTCCACAATCTCCTCATCGGTAGCATCAAGGTTACCAAAGCGGAGATTTTCCTTGATAGTCCCTTCATAAAGCCAAGCGTCCTGCAGAACCATACCAAATTGCTTACGATAGTCTTGGTGGGATAGCTGGCGGATATCGTGGCCATCCACGCTGATAGAGCCCTTGGTCACATCGTAGAAACGCATGAGAAGATTGATCAAGGTCGTCTTACCAGCTCCAGTCGGCCCAACAATAGCCACCATTTCACCTGGCTGGACTTCCAGATTAAAGTTGCGAATCAGCGGCTTGTCTGCCACATATTGGAAATCCACATCTTTGAAGCTGACTTGACCAGTCAAGTCCTTGTCTAGCTGGACGGTATTATCCATGACTTCATCTGGCTCATCCAAAATTTGGAAAATCCGATCCAGCGAAGACTTAGCGCTCTGGAGCTGACCTGCCAGCTGGGTGAGGTTTTGAATAGGCTGATTGACCTGCCAGACGTACTGGACAAAGGCCTGCATATTCCCGATGGTCAGCTGACCAGAAATAACCTGTAAACCACCCAAGAGAGCAACGATAAGATAGGTCAAATCTGAAATCCCATTAAGGACGGGCATCATGAGCCCTGAGATAAAGCTAGCTTTAAAGCCGACTTCCTGTAGATTTTGAGTAATAGCTCGAAAATCCTCAGCCGAGGTCTCTTCCCGACCGTAAAGTTTGAGCACATTGAAGCCTGACAGATTTTCTTGAACAAAGCCATTCATAGCACCCAAAACATCCGCCTGTTGCTTAAAGTAGGGCTGGGATTTTTTAAGAATAAATCTAGCTCCAAAATAAGTCAGAGGAATGCTGACGATAACGATCAAGGCCAGCTGGATATTCAGATAAAGAACCATCCCGATGACCAAAATCAGGGTCATAACGGCATTGACCACCTGCAAAAAGCTTTGTTGAAGTGCATTTGAGACGGTCTCCACATCACTGGTAAAGCGCCCAATCAGATCACCGAACTGGTGCTTGTCAAAGTAAGAAACAGGAATTCGATTGATTTTACGACTGAGCTCATTGCGCATATCGCGAACGGTGCTCTGCACAGCATTGGTCATAAAATAGTTAGAGAAATAGGCACCAATCTCATAAAAGAGGGCACGAATGAAGTAAAGGAGCATGATCCAAGCCACATAGCTGCTATTGATGGCTGCACCGGGCACTCCCTTGGCCATATCCAGCAGATTTTTTGTCAGCTCTGTGATGGCAAGCCCTAGGACAAAAGGCTCTAGGACACTCATGACCACGCTGACAATCTTGAGGAAGACTGCAAGAAGCACGGCGGCTTTATAGACTTTTAGATAGCCCCATAAACGGACAAAACTATTTTCTTTCATCTCTTCCTCCTATTCTTCTGTTAATGATTGGCTATTGAGCTGGGAATTGGCAATTTCGCGATAGATGGCATTATTTTCCATCAGCTCCTCATGTCGGCCACGACCCACGATTTCACCCTTGTCTAAGACAATGATTTGATCCGCGTCCATAATGGTTCCGACCCGCTGAGCTACGATGAGAACCGTTGCATCCTGCGTCACTTCCTTGAGTCGGCGGCGCAAAGTCGCATCTGTCTTGTAGTCCAGAGCCGAGAAGGAATCATCAAAAATATAAATGTCTGGCTCTTTAACAACCGCACGCGCAATGGACAGACGTTGCTTTTGACCACCGGATAGATTGCTGCCACCTTCAGCCAAATGCGTCTCGAAGCGCTCTTCTCTGCTCTCGATAAAATCGCGAGCTTGAGCCACATCTGCTGCTTGATTGAGCTCCTCAGAGCTAGCATCTTCCTTACCATAGCGGATATTTTCAGCGATCGTCCCGGTAAATAGCAGAGCTTTCTGCGGAATAAAGCCAATCTTCTGACGGAGGGCCTTGAGATTATAGGCGCGGACATCCACACCATCCACCAAAATCTTGCCCAAGGTCACATCATAGAAACGCGGAATCAACTGCACCAAGGAAGACTTCCCAGAGCCTGTTGAGCCGATAAAGGCGATCGTTTCCCCCGGCTTGGCCTTGAAGGAAATATTATGCAGGACAGGATTTTCCGTCTCACCTGGATAGGCAAAGGTTACATTGTCAAATTCCAGATAGCCACGAGTCGCAGTTTCCGTGATTCCATTCTCATTTGGATCGATGGAAATCGGCATATCCATGACTTCCTTCAGCCGCTCACTAGAAACCGCCGTCCGTGGATACATGGTAAAGAGACTAGACAGGAGCAGGAAGGACAGAAGGGCATGAAAACTGTACTCAATAAAGGCAACCAAATCTCCTATTTTCAGCTCGCCGCTGCCCAGTGGCTTAAGAGCAAACCAGACAATAGCCACAATCATGGCAATGATAATCTGCACAAAAAGGGGCTCCGTCAAACCTGTCAGCTTAAAGAGACGGTTGGAATTCTCCGCATAGATTTCATTTTCATTAGCGAAGCGCTCTTCCTGAAATTCCTCACGGGCAAAAGCTCGAATGACCCGCAGACCGGTCAGATTTTCCCGAGCATACTGGTTGATCTTGTCCAGCGTCTTCTGCTGCTTTTCAGACAGGGGACGCGTCTTGACCGCCACATACCAGACTACGATTGCCAAAAAAGGCACTGAAATCGCCACAATCCAAGCCATGGACGGGCTGGTCAGGAAAATCATGAGGATGGACGACAGCATCATGATAGGCGTAATAGCTCCCATCTTGAGCGTTTGCTCAGCAAACTGCATGAGGACAAAGGCATCACTGGTAATCCGCGTCACCAGCGAAGAAACGCCAATCTGCTCGTACTCATGATGGGAATACTCCTGCAGCTTGTCATAGAGATCATTCCGCATATCCCGCACCATGCTGGTCGTTAATATTCCAGCGGCATAGGAAAGGACGATCCGCCCCAAAATCCCAAGGATAATAACCAGCAGCATGATAAAGCCCCAGAAATACAGGCGTTCCTGATCGCCTTGGTTAATCCCTTCGTCAATCATGCGCGCCAAAACCGTTGGCAACCCTAGATTGACCACTACAAAAAATATAGCCGACACAAAATCCAGCACCAGCCACTTGGGGTAGCGTTTCAAATAAGACCAAATGTAAAGCATAATCCCTCCATTTTCTATAATAATAAAAAAGTACTGAAGAGTACTTTTCTTGATTATCCATATAGCAGCCAACAGCTCCGCTACAATCTCTAACTGCTACTAGTATAGCAAATCATGATGGAAATTTCAAATATTCCTATAAACAAAAGGCGAACAAATTCTCACGCTTCCCAGCAGACAAAAATTTGCTCGCTTTTTTGGTGCCCTCGGAGACAGACAAAGACACACAACCAATTCCTTATAGGTAAGGTATAACGTGTATGATTTTTCCTGAATAATCATATACATAGGAACTCCAAAGTCTCAATTCCTTATAGGTAAGGTATAACGAAGAGTTCTACAACAAGTACGTTAAGACTGGTACTGATATCTACTTGTCTCGATTCCTTATAGGTAAGGTATAACTTACTGCTGTCACACTTGGTGTAGTTGCGCCTGTTGTGACACCTGCTACTTTCGGTAGGTCTCAATTCCTTATAGGTAAGGTATAACGTGTTTACACTTAAACGCGGCTTGAATCTTTATAGTGAAGATCCAAACGTCTCAATTCCTTATAGGTAAGGTATAACTATAAATAAATTATCTAACTATATTATTCTCAATTCAGAAGAAAAACTTTGTCTCAATTCCTTATAGGTAAGGTATAACAACAGCATTTTCGCTGTTTCTAGATTGATTGTATCAAAAAATAGGGCTTTTTTCAAGATTTCAATGAAAAAAGTCGGTCGATCTTTTTTGTCCTAACGCTTACAAACCGCTTGGTTGACAGCTTTTGAAAAAGAGACAAAAAATCGAAAAGATCGACCGACTTTTTGAAAGACAAAATCAGAAAAATCGCATGAAGAAGACACTTCATGCGATTAGATTATTAGCTAGGGCACTACAGCAACCACCTAAAGGATAAACTCATTCGATTCGACTATTCCGATTTGGAGCTTCTTAGTGTATTTTGGAGATTCCAACTGATAAATCTGTACAGAATCTGTATGAGGTTCTATAATGTTGGCTAATTCTTTTTGTAAAGCGCTCAGCTTTGCTGGAGTAATATGCCCCTCAAAGACCGACTTTTGCACATGAACCAAGTATTTTCGGCAAGTTTTCAAAACCTTGGCCACGCGTTTGCGATGCACATCGTATGTCAAGATAATATACATTTTATTTTCTCTTTTTGAAATAGAAGAAACAAATTATCAAAAGAAGAATAAGCAAAGTAAGCCAAGATGAATAAGCCAGGCTCAGATTACAAATCGTCAGACAGTGTTCCTGCAGTTCTTTGATATTCGGAATAATTGCTAATGTAATACTTAAAACAGTGAGTACTATTACCGTCTCATTCAATTCATTACTTGCTTCCGTCTGGCTGATATCATGCAGTTCACTGATCTGACTATCTAGGAGATTGATATGCTTCTCGATATAGAGAGAAGTTTGCAGCAATTCGTAGATTTCCACCGCCTGTTCCTGCGGGCACAGCTCTGGAAGCAAAAATTGATTTTTAAAGGTCGTGTAAGCCTTTTGCAGCTTCAGTTTATCAGAAACTGTAGCATTGACCTTATCTCCCGCATCCTTGGAATACTTCAGAATACCAATCCTCTGACTGAGCGTGATCAAAGCCAAGTCCAGATATTCCGTCAAAAAGTAGCCTTTGAGGAAAAACTCTGGAAAATCAGAACCACTCATAAAAATCATCGAATGCTGACTGGCCATATAAAGACTTCCCTCAGCTGACCACCTCGTATAGAGAAGCTTTTCCAGCTCTGCCTTCAGCATATCTCGACTCAGACATGTTGAATCTCCCTTATCAACGTATAAAACACTATAAAGAAGCTTCATCTCTTCTAAACTTTGCTCCGAATCATCAAAATTCGCCCAATTCGCCGTTTTATAAATCAAGTCCTCTACTTCAGGAACCATCATGTAGCTCACCACATACATCCGGTCATCAATGATGATTTCCAAATGAGGCTTTGACTCAAACTGCGAGATATCCTCTGGGAATATCGCTTCCCCAGGCAAGCCAAAGAAATCCTGTAAGATTTCTTTCGGAGCCGACATGATCCCATAGGACAAAAGCAAGTCGGATTCCCGTGGTTCCTCCTTAATTTTTTCACTCTTAATCAGCTCAATATTATTAGGTGAGACTGAATAACTCCGAAGAGCAGGCAAAAAAGGAGCATAGAGATGACGACCATACTGGTTGATGTTTTTAATATCTTCCAATTTCTCATAGCAACGATTTTCCATTGAAAAAATTAGGAAACCTGCTTCTAAATTTGGAAAATAACGAAGCATGATATAGTCAAGCGTCAGGTCATAACACTCAAGTTTGTTGATTTGATTATAATAAGAGATCCGATACACGTCACCTTTTTCTAAGCCAGTATAAGCATAGTTTGTGACCAGCTCAGGATTACGGAAAATCAGCTCCTCTGCTTCTTTATTAAAATATCGGCGATAAGCGTACTTTAATCGCTCGATTTTTCCACCAGCTTCCACGTTCAGATAGGGGAGTTCATTGGCATCTTGGCTGAGTTTCTTCCAATTGGAAGACTTCGGAAAAGACTCCAGCCCCTTGGCCGCAAAGGGCAAAACAAAGATATGGTGACTATATACAGATTGACTCTCAGACATAAACAACCTCCGATTAAGACATTCATCATGAAAGCACTTCCAATATACCATAAAAAACTTGCACCCGCAAGTTTTTTCAGTTGAAGCAACCAATTCCTTATAGGTAAGGTATAGCGAAGTGCAATCAGGGTATGTAAACTATATATCAGAAAAAGGGGTGTTGTCTCAATTCCTTATAGGTAAGGTATAACTATTGCGATAGTGGGAATAATTTCGATTATTCATTATCTGTTCGGTCTCAATTCCTTATAGGTAAGGTATAACACTACACAGACACGACGGGACGTCACGGGTTCGAATCCCGTATAGTCTCAATTCCTTATAGGTAAGGTATAACTGAGAGCGTTACTCAGCCTCAAGCTCAGACCCAGAAATTTAATATGTCTCAATTCCTTATAGGTAAGGTATAACTTAATTGAAATATTAAATGAAAGGAATAGAATAACTATTTTGTCTCAATTCCTTATAGGTAAGGTATAACTCAACCAGTCGGTCTTCTTCGAAAGAAGAATTTCTTCTTTGATTTAAAGTCTCAATTCCTTATAGGTAAGGTATAACAAAAATTCGCGTGGAGAGGAAGCACAAAAGTGCAATTTCTGTGCGAAGTCTCAATTCCTTATAGGTAAGGTATAACAACAGCATTTTCGCTGTTTCTAGCTTGATTGTATCAAAAAACAGGGCTTTTTTCAAGATTTCAATGAAAAAAGTCGGTCGATCTTTTTGTACCCTTCGCTCATAAACCGCTTGGTTGACAGCTTTTAAAAAGGAGGCAAAAAATCGAAAAGATCGACCGACTTTTTAATAGTATTTGTAGGGTTTAAAGCGTTTTAAGTTCCCATCCTGCTGCAAGATTCTCTTAAACTGGCGAATGTCGTGCTGGATGAGCTGGGCATAGGTATAGGTCGAGCCTCCCATGACTAGCCTCGTCTGTAGCTTTTCCTCAAAACTTCGCAAGACGATATACTTCCCTTCCCGATTCAGATAAATCGAGCCATCTTCCCTTTCTTCAAAATGATCTGTGGCATTGATTTGATGTTTATTGATCAAACTCAAAATCACTCGATCCACGATAACTGGCTTCATATAATCCGCAAAATCCAGATGCAAACTATAAGGACGATTATTTGAAGCATGGAGCACTCCGATTTTAGGATCCAGTCTAGCCTGCCAGATCAAGCGGAGAACACGACTGTATAAAATCGTATTGCAAAAACTAATCAAGGCATTCAGAGGATCTCGAGGTGGCCGCTTGGTTCGCTTAACAAAAGAAAAACCACTTTGATTCAGAATCTCATTGAAGATAGGGTAGTATATCTGCTTGACCCGTGCCTCTAAAAGCATCAAATCATCGACCGACTTTTTGCGATGAACTTCCTTAATCGCCATCGTCAAGTCTTTCTCAATCTCTAAAAGAAGCTTATTGGACTTATATCTTTTAAGATAATAGCGACAGTTTGCCCGCAGATTATGAAAATGCGATAACTCAAACTGCCTGGACAACAGCAAACGCTTCTCCTCGTCCAGATATACTTGGCACTGCTTCAATAAAAGCGGAGCAGGACTCTTCATAGACTCAGGAATAAAGTAGGCTTGGATATTGCCAAAGTCATTATGAACTACCAAAGGGATCCTCTTTTGAGCCAAAAGCTTGAGCGTCCGCGGTGCAATCATGACATCTGAATAAATATCAATCTGCTCCACTGCCTCTATCGGCAAATGATACCGATGTTCTTCATTTTCAAATAGTAGCGAATAATCCTTTTGATTTAAAATGCCACCTTCAACTATATGATACTGACGATTGACAAAATTTAGCTGACTAGGATGACAACCAGAATAATAACTGAGAGGAGTATACTGATGCTTCTGGCAAATCACCTCTCCTTCCCTAAGGAGAAAATCATAACCTAAGACCCTACGATTCATAGAAGCAAAGACACCGCTCTTTTTCTGATTGATTTCTAAATCGAAATCGCGTACCAAAACCTCCGTCGCTTCTTTGTAAATAGCCTGAGCCTCACTCTTACTTTTGCAATAAATATAGATATTATCAGCATATCGAAGCCAGTTCCAGCCCTTACTCTCTAAAAATTGATCGAAATCCCTCAGATATAGATTGCTTAAAACAGGACTGATGGCGCTCCCCTGAATTAAGCCGATTGTATTCTCATGTATTTGCCCTTGATAGGAAACACTTGCATACAGGTAAGCAGTTAGCAAATCAAGTACCCTGCGATCTTCCAATATCCCGCCTAGCTGCTCTTGAAGTTTTTCAAGGTCAATCTGATCAAAATAATGATGGAGATCAATTTCAACAAGATGATGAAGATTTTTGCTTAGAAATTATTGCACACAAGAAACAGCAGCCAGCACGCCCTTATTTTCCTGATAAGCAAAACAATGTTCTAAAAAGCTATCATTAAGGTAGCAATTTAGCTTCTGTTCCAACAATCGCAAGATGAAGCGGTCTACTGTTCCAAATGAAGAAATTCTTCTTTTGCCACCTGACTTCTTAATAAAGTCTGTTTGATAAATCAAGCTCGGCCGATACTTTCCTTGCTCTATTACCTTCCGAATACTCTCTGAGTTCATCGACCAATAATCTGCTAATTCACTCAAAAGCACACCATCACTACCTACTCTATTTGGCTTACCTGATAGATGCAAGAGTGCTTCTCTTTGATTTCTTTTCGAAAATAGCTCTTCTAACGAAAACATCTCACTCACCAAGCAGTCTTTGGATGATACGACTTGATAATCTGACATCATCTAGCGCATTATGCAGCCTTCCTTCGAAATGCGAGACTAAATCCAGTCGGTTTCCAATGGGTTCAAATCCTCTTGCGTACAAAAGACTGGCAACATCAATAATAGGGAAAGGAGCCAAAAATGCTCTATTTTTCCTATCCTTTTCTACCATCTTATGGAAAAGCCGACTCTCTACAGGAAAGGGTACATCTGCAAAGCAACGCGCGGAAGTCCGATAAGTACACCATAGCTTCCAGACCTCTTCCAAAAGTTTCTCTTCTGTAGCAAAGACTTGATAAACTCCGATGTAGGGGATGACATGTTCCAACACCCAGGCTTCTTTTGTCTCCGCGATCTGCTTAGGTACACCACCGTAGAAAGAAGCTACTTCCGTTCCATCTAGCTTTGTGACTATGACAGCCATCGTCAGCAGAGGACCATAAAGACCATCCACCTCAGCATCTACAATAAAACGATACTCCATTTAATATCTCCATTTCTGAGAAAATGACCAAAGTTTATCAGAGACAGTTTCCGACTTTTGATCAAGATTATCAAAAAAGCTTTTCCATTCCCTCAGCAATTCCTGCGTTTCTGAAAAACCAACATCGTTTTTGCCAGTATAGCCCTTCACCATTGTTTCCAATTGATGAAGGGTAGATTTTAATTTTTCGTAAGTATTAGATTTTTTCTTCTGCAACTTCTCACAGCTAATTTTAGCTGCATAGATTGGAATGGAGCGTAGTTTTAACGTGAAACTATCTTGGTTTCTCATGCATACTTTAATAGCCTTATCATAGCAATTCAGGCTGTCTTCCATTTGTCCCTCAAATCGATAATAATTAGCAAAATTCCAGTACACGATTTCCATGGGATGGTAGAAAATTTTCTCCGTATTGACCAACTTTGTTGCGTGATTTCGCTCGTGAGATGAAAAGAACTCTCGATAGACTGGATGTTTAACAAAGGCAGTATAAAGTAGTTTAGCAAGGTCTATATCCTGCTGATAAGCCTCAGTCATGATTAAAGAGTAATACATGGCATAGAACTGTTGACTAATGGTTGTCTCTTGTCGCTCAACCCTATCCCAAAAATCTTGAATCACAACCTCATCTATCTCACTATCCATCCTATGATCATAGTCAATCGCTAAAATCAACCAATGAAGTGCAGATTTAGCATCCTTCATTAGAAGTTCAATTCTGCTACGATATTGCCGATGACGCTCCAACTCTCCAGGAAAACTCGGATACTGCTGCAAACCTTCATCAGACAAACGGATGATAGTACCTAATTTAAAATCTTCCTGCTGGGCTTGAAACAAGAGGCTATAGATTTCCATACAGAGAACATCCCCATAGTATTCGGACTTCAAGGATTGAAAATAATTTGAAATTGAATTATAAGCTAACAATAAATCTAGCAGCTCTTTAAAAATAGCTCGGAGATCTGCCATTAATTGAGAAGCTTTTTTATACTGACCACTGTCAATGTAAAATACAGCGAGTTTTTCCTTGATTCGGTAGAGGCTAAAAAGATTTTCTAAGCTATTTTCAGAAATCTTTACCAATTCCAAACTTTGAGAAATGACTTGACCTGCTTGACAGGAACGGCCAGAACGCAGGTAGACATCGCTTAGTTGCAGAAAGACCTCAAAAGCAAACAACTCATACGGATACTTTTTTTCTCTCAAAAGTGGTAAAAGTTGCTCACAGATCTCTGTAAATATCACGATAGACTTCTCATAATCATCCTGTCTCGCCGTATAAGCTAAAATCTCCGAAGCAAACTGTTTTAATTGCGACTTCAGTACTCTATAACTCAGATACTTCATTCGGTCGACAATCAGATGTAAATATGTTCCCTTGGTCTTTATAGTTTGAGATGTATAGTATTCCATCAGAGCTTCTGATACATCGTTTTGAGCAAGCAAATATCGGATGCGACTATCTGAAGATAACGTTGACAGAGAAAATACATAAGAATCCTCAAATAAATTGCGCAAGACTGCTCTCTGATCTCGAAAAACTGGAAGATCTCGCAAATACATCCGCCGAATATTCGAAGCAAAATCCGCCAAGATTAACCTTTGTGATTCCGTCGCTTTTTTCAACTGAAATTGAACATCTGTCCCGGAACGATAGCTGACTTCACTTGTTTTTAAACTCGTTGTAAAGGAACGCTTATATTCAGACTCGTTAATATGGACAAACCCCTCTGTACCTTTTCGAGCTACACGACTGGCAATGATTATATCCAATCTAATATCACCATATTTTGCCTCTAATAGCTGCGTGAGTTGCACGAGACCCTCGGATAAGATTTGTAAATACAGTTGTCGATTATCCCCATTTCCCTGCCACTCAATATTTTCAAAAAAGATATAACACGCATCCGTCTGATTTTTAAATTCAATCAATTTAGGAATAACATATTGCTTTTTCTGATTTGGGGTCATATTCATCGCATGATTTAATGAATCATCATTAAGAATGCTAGAAAAGTTAAAGTTTTTAATAGTAGCCTTTTCAACTAGCACACCACCAAGAAAAGAGTAAATTTCCTCTCTTTGAGACTCAGAATCGGCAAATTCCCCACTTTCATCCAGCCACAACTCAAATTGTTTCATAAAAGCTTCCTCTGCTACTCTAACTGTCCGAAACCAACATTCGTTTTAGCACCAATGCCTACATCAGTTAAGATGGTTTTAAATAACTCTATTTTTTCTTTAACCGTAATTTGAAGTTTATCTGAAAGCTGGTACTCGTTCAGATAAAAGCCAAATTCAAAAGAGATTCCAGGCTTAACTTTCAGACAGTTGATTGGAATAGGATTCTTGATAATATCACTATGAGGCGTAATGAATTCCAATGCTAGGCACTGTTGCTTAGAGGTTGGACAGGGATAAGCATCTAAAAAGACATCATTATCTTCGAAAATATCATCTTTCAAGCCATAAACTTCTTCATCAGAAAGTTCTGGTTTAAGAAGTGACTTAATATACTCCATCTTTTGTTGATTAATATCATCTTTGGTATCTTCTTTCGTAGGAAAGACGCTTTTCAATACCCCTTTGACAGAGGAGCCAGGTATATAGGGCAGTCCCGTTACATAATCAAATGAAAAGCCAGAATAAATAGAACCCTTTGATTTCAAATCATGGGGATTGCCAGTTCCTATCATGAGGCCAGGATAAATAGTTTCCAAAGAAAAGGTTTGGAAACTTGCTACACCTTTTGAAGCATTTTTTAAATGCTCCAAAGGTGATAGAGAAAGGTCAAATTTAAAATCCTGCAAAGCCATATTTCTATCACGAAATTGCTCCTCACTAGATTTTTTTTGCCTACCCAGTTCATAAACTAAACCTGATTTTTCTTTTCGCTCCTCTAATCCTTTAAAATATTCATGATAGTAGATATAAGACATGTTTTTTGAACTAAACATCATCCTTACCCTCCATTTTTCTCGTCTTCCTTGACTTTTTGATCTTTTGACTCAATTTCAAACAAGTTTAGCCCTAGTTTGATCGCAATGGCTGCATGCAATACATCCTCTTTAATAGCGAAACTCTCATTATCATTTTTGAACGATGTAACATACTCAAACAAGGTGGTTTCTTTAATGGCTGTGTTTTCTTTCTTCAATACTTCCAAAATCATAACAGGTAGCTTGGTACGATCTTCTTTGGCATTTTTTGATGCAGCCGAATAGTAGGCAACTGCTGCAGGGAGACTTCCCATAGTAACCGCGGCTCCAAAAGAAGCGATATATCCTCGAAACTCATTTGGAATTGGCTCCGAAAGCTCTTTTTTAATCACCTCAACAGCAATAGGAAGCAACCGATTAATTCTGTTCTTGTCCATTGTTTGCTCCTTCTTCATTTCCTGAAATCACTTTAACAACCTTGCAAAGTCCATAACCTACAGAAGCATTTGCACCAAACTGGATGATTTTTTCTCTCACCGACTCTGTAAACACATCTAAAAGGCCATCTGCCTCACTGGTTGATGCCACCACTGCAAAATAGAAAATCGATTTGTGGGGCACAACTTCCTCATACCACAAATTAGTTTGTTCTCCGACACTATTCCGAGCAATTACTGGTAAACCATATTTTTCAAAGCAAGAATTATCTGCGTCCAGAGTTATCTTCTCATCTCCACCCTTTATATCTGCTATTGAAACATTTTCTAATTGAAAATTTTTAAGCATTTTCTTGAAATCTTCACAAGCTGTTTTCGGAGCATGTATTGAATAGGGCTTATCCCCACCACTTATTGAACGAATTGGCAGGGCTAGTAGATTCGCACTAAGAAATTTTAGTGCTCCTGAAGTAGTAACCCCTTTATCTTCCGAACCGAATATTTCAATAATGTCCGATAACTCGTTTTCTTTAAAGAAGGCCCTCAGAGCACCTTTAACACCTGAGGAGTTAATCGTCGGAAATCCCGTCACAACATCTCGCTCCACTTCGTTATCAATGATGTTAAAATTAACATCTCCATTGCCCACATGCAAATTTGTTAAACATTCAATGACAAAAATTTTTGCTTTCATTTTTTACTCCTTACTTCCCTGTAATCTTATAGATAGTATTGTAACCTGCTGACTCTAAACCAGTTTTTACCGAAATAGCATCATCACCATAAAAGACGCTCCCTGCCTTATAAAGAAGACTAGATCCTTGCAAATCAAGTCCTTTTAGACGATGTTTACTAAGGTCTGTATGAAGCTGGCGAACTAACTTTTCCTCTAAGATCGCAAAGCCTGTCACATCATTTAAGAGGCACACATCTGAGAGGCAGTAATGCCAGGTTTGCCCTTTTGGAGTATGTTTCTGGAAATGCTTTGTGATTTCACTTTCTAAATTATTTTCCGATTCTTTTACAGAAACCTTGAAGAGTGTACCTTTCTGCCCCATAGGAACAATACTGTCTTTCAATGTAATATCACCATTAACCTTTACATAGACTGCAAATTCATAGTCCTTATGTAGCTGATGTACCTCTCGCTTAAATAGACGGTCAGCATCATAATTTTTGAGTAGTTTTTCTAATTCTTCTTGAAAGTGGTTTTTTTCCTCTTTGTTATACTTTTCTAACAAATCCATAAAATTAGTTATAAACTCGGTTAAACTAAGATTGCTGTTCCTATCTAAACTAGAATCCTCCTGTTTCATATCTTCATTCACAAACAACTTACACAAAGCCTGAATATTTTTCTTTAGCTCCTGCAGATCCTTCTGCGTAACACGCCTTACACCAGTTGCCACCTTAGTCCTAAAAATATCTTCGACTGCTTCTAAATGACCTGTATCAATATTATAATAGCCATCCCCATATCCTTCTTTAGGATTATATTCCTTAGATTTAGGAAGAGCGATTTTACCAAAACTAGTTGATACTTTAATTTTTTCTTCTAGTAGCATTGGTGCAAACTGATCAATCCCCTCTCTCCCCTGCTTGTTGTTAAAAGGATTTTGTATGACAATTTCCTCACTATTTTTTAGCAGAAAGATGGGAGAGATTTTTTCTAATTTTCCAAAGTCTCGCACACCTCCATTTAGAGAAAAGCTCTTCTCTCCGATTAGAGCTTCGATTTTATTTCGCGTATCGTCACCATACTTAAAATCCTGCTTCAGCTTAATCCCATTACTGACTAAGATAAGATAGCGTATCATCCCAAAGACTGTGGACTGCTCAGGAACGCGATTAGTACGGATAAAATAAGGGGCATATTCATCCTTCGAATAGTTATTTTTACCGACAAAGCTAAAGTGTCTGTCTGAACCAAAAGAATAGTCTCCTAGCGGTCTAAAAGTCACAAGATAGTCTGTCATCACTTACCTCCCTGCCAAAACTTCACCAGAAATAAAATAGCTTGCAACTCTTTTGTATAATATTCCCCGATACTTATGTTTCGTTTTATACAAATCCCATCAATCTTTTCTTTCGTCTCTGGCTTATCTTTATATTCTTTTAAATAGTTGTCATAGAAAAATTTAGCTATTTCGTCAAGATAACTATGATAAGACAACTGGTTTGGATTGTTAAAGTTATTCAAAAACCTCATTTTATATTCTTGAAAATCAAATATATCCTGCGCGGTTTTTTCAAACAACAACTTAAAAATAATTTCTGTATCCTGCAGATTATAGAGGACAGATTCCAATGCTTGATCGTTCGTAGTTGCTCGATATTTTATCAGATGATCAATGGCCTCCAACTTCTCGTTTTCTACCATCAATTGAACGGTTTTTCCGCTGTGCTTGACCAACTCTATCCCCAGACGATTGCCTCCGCTGATTTCACTACCATTCGGACGTTTACCGCAACTTTCTTTAGCCTTATAAAGTTGGACTCTAGCTCTTTCCAGCGCTTCATATAGAGGATATTTTACATACTGAATAGCAACACCAAAAGACAAGCTAATCTTGACTTCCTCCTTCAACTCCTTAATACTTTTTGACAAAGTATCTATAAATAATATATTTAGTTTCTGACATAGGGCAAAAATAGAATGAACAGGGGCGATAAACAGTAAATCATCCCCCCCAGCATAAATAGTCATCCCGCCATAATCTCCGACAAGTTTAGCCGCTTCACCAGCATATTTTAAACAAGCCTTCGAAAAACTATTTATCCTATCAGACTGTTGGGAGATATCTACACCTCTACATAAATCCTTCAAAAGCGTTCCGACCTTATCCCCATCTGAATTGACGACTGCATAATATTCGCTTCTGATCGGTGCTACCTCACCATCAGGGACCTCTTCAGAAGAGTTTTCCTCTTTCTTTCGAGATAGAGCTATATCTTCTATTGATTTCAATTCAGAAGCGTGGTCTGAGTAGCTTGTAAGCAACTGGCTATTTAGCCTGGTATCTGTAAATAGCTCACTTCCTTTAATATAGCAATTCCGATTGTCTTTCTTGCCTGCAAAGAATGGAGCAAATAAGTTCATATCTGTTTTTCCCTTACCTGCTGCCATTAGCTCCAGTTTATCCAAAGCATCATTCAGTATTATAGCTATGTTATTTCCATCTTTTACACTTTTTTCTTTAATTTCATTCATAGTTTTTTCATTAAGAATAACAAAATCAATTCTCAGATAATTGTTAATAAAATTCTCAATCTGCCCTGAATTAAATTTTCCAAACTTTCCAGCCATTTCCTTCTTCACTGCTGAAATTATCTTCTGTAATTTTTCCTCAGTTACTGTATTACCATCAACTGAAAACAAAATCCGATCATGGTAACGACCAATACCATCTTCTTGTGGGTTTTGATTACTATTAGAGTCATAAAACGGTGAAAAAATCTTGACATTTGGAATCTCAACAAGTTTTTCACAGAGTTTCTTTGTCACCGTTGAGAAAAAATAACTGCCAAACCACAAACCTGCCGGAGAGATCGCCTCTCCAATGGTTTTAAAAATCGGACCGATTGTAATACCTACGTATTTCATTTACTCATCTCCTTTTGTGTCTGTTAGGATTTCTCAATCTTATACAAAATATCGACATTATGCAAATATCTATTATCTTCTTTATTATAATATTTCACAGCAAAGTCTAAAAATTTTAGTAAATCAAACTCCTCTGGAGTTGTTAGATAAAGTTTTTCCC
>NZ_RJPN01000004.1:0-161217 GCF_003944225.1 Streptococcus cristatus | reverse complement strand
TTTGATTGGCAGAGTGAAATCGACGAATATCTCCCAATTCGCCAATGATAGATGTCGCTGTGGTTTCTGCGATGCCAGAAATTGACCGTAAGATGTTATACTCTGGTAAAGGCTGAGCTAGAGCTACCATGTCGTTTAAGACAACTTGTCTGCGTTCAGAAAGACGAAGCAATTCTTGAGCATAGTAGCGAACCTCTTCAAGCATTGGAGAGGTTTTCTTGACCGCACAAAAAGATTGTTTAGCGAGTTTTATCAGTTTATCAGTCAGGTAAGCAATACGCTTTTCAGAGATGCGTTTGGAGGTAGATTGACGGATAATCTCACACAAGTCACTTTGAGATAGGCTTAATACAAACTCTTTACATGGAAAAGCCATCACTAAGTTCCAATATTGCTCTCCAGTTGGTGTGGATAAGAGATTTTCCAATTCAGGAAAGGTGACTTGTAGGACCTTGTGCAGACGGTTTTTAGCTCGAACAAGATCTTCAGTCATATTTTGATAGAAACGGCTTAAATCACGCAGGTGTTGATAAACTTCTTCCTGCACGTAAGTTGGTTTACGATTGTGCACAAGCTGAGATTTAGCCAACTTTTCAGCGTCAATTTTATCTGTTTTACGAACTCGCAGACTGTCCAATTGCTAGCCGTATATAAGCGTAACCAGATTCCTCAAGAAAGGCCTGAAGACGCCGAGAATAGACGCCTGTGGCCTCAAATATAATCTCAGGGTTATGAACAGTTTTCAAGTCCCCCAACAGGCGATTGAATCCAATGGCATCATTGAGTATGGTGTAGCCATGAACCTTCTCACCGTTGACTAAAATTGTCACCTCAGAACTTGTTTTACTGACATCCATTTCAAATACTGCACGCATGACATTACCTCTTTTGTCTTGAATAATTCCATGTTTTAGTGATTTTATTTTCAATACGCGACGTTTAGCGTCCCACATACTTTGATCAAACTCCACCTAAAACAAGGTGTCTTGCCAGTTTTTCAAGCGACGTCTAGCGCCATAGAGCCCTACGACTTTACAAGACACCACTACTTTAACATAAAGAAAAAGTAGTGAGTACTCTCTTCCGTCGGAGATTTCTTCACTACTAATCTTAGTATGTTTGTCAACTGTAGTGGGTTGAAGTCAGCTAAGCTCGAGAAAGGACAAATTTCGTCCTTTCTTTTTTGATGTTTAGAGCGATAAAAATCCGCTTTTTGAAATTTTCAAAGTTCCGAAAACCCAAGGCATTGCGTTTGATGACCTTGATGAGGTTATTAGTGGCTTTTAGCTTTGCGTTTGAGTAGGTAAGATCTAAGGCGTTTATAATTTTAGATCCATAATTCCTACAGTGGTTTTACCCACTACAGAAATTATAGATTTTCTCATTATTGGAGAAAAATTCTTTTTCGATCCTTTTAGATTTCCATGCTTCATTGCTGGGGAAATGTGGTAAAATAAAAGATAGATTTTTACGAGGATGAGAGAAGAAATGTCTAAGAGAAAATTTGATAGCCATTCTATCACGGGCCGACTTTACCTTCTATTTGGTATAGTCGGGGTCTTATTTTTGGTGCTGATCGCTCGTCTGGGCTATATGCAGGTCGTCAATCAAGAATTTTATACAGATAAATTAGCTAAAGCAAGTAAAACGAAGATTAAATCTAGTTCGGTTCGTGGGCAGATCTATGACGCTTCGGGCAAGCCCCTGGTGGAGAACACAACCAAGCAAGTGGTGACCTTTACACGAGACAATAAACTTACAGCAGAAGAAATCCGTGAAACAGCACAAAAATTACTGCAGTATGTGTCAGTGTCTGACCTAAAGGTGACCGAGCGCCAAGAGGTTGATTATTATCTGGCGGATAATAAAGTTTACCGAGAAGTGGTTGAAAAATTACCCAAGGAAGAAAAATTTGATACGGATGGCAATCGTTTGCCTGAAGCCAAGATCTATAAGGCAGCAGCGGATAGTATTGATCCAAGCCAGCTAGGCTATACAGATGAGGAAAAAAGGATTATCGCTCTATTTAGCCAGATGAATGCCGTGCCAAACTTTTCAACAGGGACGATTCAGACGGATGATTTGACGACGGAGCAGGTCGCTACGATTGCGTCCATCGGCAAAGAGCTTCCGGGTATTAGTATTTCAACCAGCTGGAACCGGAAGGTTTTGGAAACATCGTTGGCTTCGATTGTTGGTCAAATTTCGACCGAAAAAACAGGTCTGCCAGCTGAGGAAGCGGATGACTATGTCAAGAAGGGCTATTCTCTGAATGACCGAGTGGGAATTTCTTATCTGGAAAAAGAGTATGAGTCTGTTTTACAAGGAAAACGAGCAGAAAAAGAAATTCGGCTGGACAAAAATGGCAACATGGAGAGCGTTGAGACCATTTCCGAGGGAAGCAAAGGGAACAACCTGAAACTAACCGTAGATCTGACCTTCCAGCAGGGAGTTGAGGATATTCTCAGAAATGCCTTTAATCTGGAGCTGGCAAAGGGCAATGCTACTTACTCAGAAGGTGTCTATGCCGTGGCTATGGATCCCAATACAGGATCAATCTTGGCACTGGCTGGTGTCAAGCACGATCTGGAAACAGGCGAAATCTCGGCGGATGCGCTGGGTACCATTACAAATGTCTTTGTTCCTGGTTCTGTCGTCAAAGCTGCTACCTTAACCGCTGGTTGGCAGTATGGAGCCATTTCAGGAAATCAATCCTTGGTCGATCAGCCGATTCTTTTTGCGGGTTCTACTCCCATCAATTCTTGGTTTACGGCCTACGGTTCACGTTCTATTACGGCAGTGGAGGCTCTGGAATACTCGTCTAATACCTATATGGTTCAGGTGGCCCTAAATATGCTGGGGACTCCGTATAGCCCAAATATGGCCTTAGGAACCAACAATGTCGATGCTTCAATGAAAAAGCTCCGTTCGACTTTTGCAGAATATGGTCTGGGGACTGGAACAGGTATTGATTTACCGACAGAATCAACAGGCTATATTTCTAAAAACTTCACAGTCAGCAATTATATTACGGATGCTTTTGGTCAGTTTGATAACTACACTCCACTTCAGTTGGCTCAATATGCGTCGACAGTAGCCAATAACGGCAAACGGGTAGCTCCGCATCTGGTTGAAGGCATTTACGCCAACAACGACCAAGGTGGACTGGGAGACTTGATTGAGAAGAAGAAAACAAAAGAATTAAATCAGGTCAATATTTCTGAGGAAAATATGGCTCTGATAAAACAAGGTTTCTATCAGGTGGTCAATGGATGGAGTGGCTTTACAACTGGACGGACGATTGCGCAGGGCGCTATGGTTTCAATCAGTGCCAAAACAGGGACTGCCGAAACTTTTGTCAACGGTGGTACATCTGCTATCAACACCAATGTTGTATCGTATGCACCAAGCGATAATCCTAAAATAGCTGTAGCCGTGGTCTTTCCGCACAATACTGACCTTTCCTCAACGGTCAGCCACAGTATTACCCGTGATATTATCAATCTTTATAACCAACAGCACCCTATGAATTAGAAAGGAAAAGCGGTAAAATTTGCTGATTATTTTACTGCTCAACTATTACTATTATGCTTTATCCAACCCCTATCGCCAAATTGGTTGATAGCTTTTCCAAGCTGCCGGGTATCGGCATCAAGACAGCTACTCGTCTGGCCTTTTATACCATCGGGATGAGTGACGATGATGTCAATGAATTTGCCAAAAATCTACTAGCTGCCAAGCGTGAGCTGACTTACTGCTCTATCTGTGGCAATCTGACGGACGATGATCCTTGTGCTATCTGTACGGATCAAACGCGCGATCAGACTGTGATTCTGATCGTTGAGGATAGCCGCGATGTGTCTGCTATGGAAAATATCCAAGAATACCACGGCCTTTATCATGTTCTCCACGGCCTCATTTCCCCCATGAACGGTGTAGGACCAGATGACATCAACCTCAAGAGTCTCTTGACTCGCTTGATGGACAGTCAAGTGATGGAAGTGATTGTGGCTACCAATGCAACGGCTGACGGAGAAGCGACTTCTATGTATATTTCTCGCGTGCTCAAGCCTGCAGGTATCAAGGTGACTCGACTGGCCCGCGGACTGGCTGTCGGCGCTGATATCGAATATGCAGACGAAGTGACCCTGCTCCGAGCGATTGAAAATCGGACAGAATTGTAAGATGAAAGAAAGATTTCCTGCTGAAAAACAGCTTTGGAAGTCTTTTTTCTATTCAAAAATGCCGGGAAATATGATATACTGAAACAGTCTAAAAAGAAGATGGGGCAACCCAAAATGAACTTATAGCTAGAAATGTTAGGATAAGATAATGGTCAAACAAACCTTGATTTTACTATACGGTGGCCGCAGTGCTGAGCGAGAAGTTTCAGTCTTGTCGGCTGAGAGTGTCATGCGAGCTATCAACTATGACAAATTTTCTGTCAAGACTTATTTCATCACAAAAGCTGGCGATTTTATCAAAACGCAGGAATTTACAGAAAAGCCGTCTGCAGATGAAAAGCTCATGACCAATGCAACGGTTGATCTTTCGCAGCAAGTCAAACCGAGTGATATTTATGAGGAAAATGCAGTTGTCTTTCCTGTTCTTCATGGACCGATGGGCGAGGATGGCTCTATCCAAGGCTTCCTTGAAGTGCTGCGCCTTCCTTATGTGGGCTGTAATATCTTGTCTTCAAGTGTTGCCATGGACAAAATCACCACCAAACGTATTCTGGAGTCTGCTGGAATCCCACAGGTACCTTATGTAGCAGTGATTGAGGGTGAAAATCTGGAAGAAAAAATTGCCGAAATCGAAGAAAAATTGACTTATCCGATTTTTACCAAACCATCTAATATGGGCTCTAGTGTCGGTATTTCTAAGTCTGAGAATCAAGAGGAGTTGCGAGCGGCATTGGATTTGGCCTTCAAGTATGACAGCCGTGTCTTGGTTGAGCAGGGAGTCAATGCGCGTGAGATTGAGGTTGGTCTCTTAGGAAATTATGACGTTAAGAGTACCTTGCCGGGCGAAGTGGTCAAAGATGTGGCTTTCTACGACTATGAAGCCAAGTATATTGACAATAAGATTACCATGGATATCCCTGTAAAAATCTCAGACGAGGTTATTTCAGTCATGCGTACGAATGCTGAGACAGCCTTTCGCGCCTTGGGCGGACAGGGATTGGCGCGCTGTGATTTCTTTTACACCGAAGAGGGGGACATTTTCCTCAATGAGCTCAACACCATGCCTGGCTTTACTCAATGGTCTATGTATCCCTTGCTTTGGGAAAATATGGGATTGCCTTATTCCGAGTTGATTGAGAAATTGGTAAATCTAGCTGAAGAGGCCTTTGCTAAGAGAGAAGCGCATCTTTTATAAATATGATATAATAGAGGGACTGAGATAACAGACTGAATATTTAATATTTAGTCTGGCCTCAATCCCTTCTTTTTTGGGAAAAAGCGGAAAAATGAGTTAAAAACATGAAATTAGATTTATATGAAATAGCAGAAGTCTTGGTTGCCAAAAATGATGTCAGTCAGTTTGAAAATGTGACTTTTAGAAAGGCTGAATTTGACAGCCGTTTGATTGAGGCGGGGGATCTTTTTATCCCGCTTAAGGGGGCGCGTGACGGTCATGACTTTATCGCGACCGCCTTCGCTCAGGGAGCTGCAGCGACCTTGTCTGAGCGTCCGGTAGCAGAAGGACCCTATATTTTGGTCGATGATGTGCTAGCGGCCTTTCAAAGTTTGGCTCAATACTATCTGGAAAAGACAGGTGTAGATGTGCTCGTTGTGACAGGCTCCAATGGGAAGACTACAACCAAGGATATGCTGGCTCAGCTATTAGCTACTAGCTACAAAACCTATAAAACTCAAGGCAACTATAATAATGAAATCGGTCTGCCCTACACGGTGCTCCACATGCCAGACGACACAGAAAAGCTAGTTTTGGAAATGGGACAGGATCATTTTGGAGATATCCATCTTCTGTCTGAAATTGCCAAGCCAAAAACGGGCATTGTGACCTTGATTGGCGAAGCTCACTTAGAATTTTTCGGAAGCCGTACGGAAATTGCCAAAGGAAAGATGCAAATTGCAGATGGCATGAGGAAAGGCGGTCTGCTCTTGGCTCCAGCAGACAAGATTGTCAATGACTTTCTGCCAGATCAGCAAAAAGTGGTTCGCTTTGGTCCCGATGCAGATATTTGCTTGACCCGTCTAGAAGAGCGCAAGGACAGCTTGACATTTGAAGCGAATTTTCTGGAGCAGGCGATTGACTTACCTGTGACTGGCAAATACAATGCGACTAACGCTATGATAGCCTCTTACGTAGCTTTGCAGGAGGGTGTCAGTGAGTCGGCGATCCGTCAGGCTTTTGCCCAGCTGGAATTGACTCGCAATCGAACCGAGTGGAAGAAGGCGGCTAATGGGGCCGATATCCTGTCAGATGTTTACAATGCCAATCCAACAGCTATGCGCTTGATTCTTGAAACCTTCTCAGCTATTCCAGCTAGTCAGGGTGGCCGCAAGGCTGCAGTCTTGGCGGATATGAAAGAGCTGGGTGCTGACTCCAAGCTGATGCACGGAGCCATGATTACCAGTCTCAATCCAGAGATTATCACCGATCTTTTCCTTTATGGAGAGGACATGGAAGCCCTCTACGTCTATGCTCGGGAAATCTACCCACCAAATCGGGTGCATTATTTTGTTAAAAATGCTGACAAGGATCAGTTTGAAGATTTGACCAGGACCGTTAAGACTTGGTTGCAATCCTCCGACCAAATCTTGCTCAAGGGCAGTAATTCGATGAAGTTGGATAAATTAGTGGAGGCCTTGGAGCATGGGGACAACTGATACAGCTTTAATTCTGCAACGACTGCTGGCTATAACGGATACAGGTTTGTCTTTTGCAGCCAGTGACTTTGATCGAGAACGCTATGCGGATATCAGAGAAAATCTGAATCAGCTGCTCAGCGAGACCAGTCATCTGGAACCGGATGAGCTGTCTGACTTGCTTCGTCCGACAGATTTTTATGCGACTCCTTTGGTTGATGCCCGAGCTTTTATCGTTCAGCAGGGCAAGATTTGTCTAGTACGAGGACAGCAAGAGGAGACATGGGCTCTGCCGGGTGGTTTCTGCGAAGTAGGCTTATCTCCCAAAGAAAATATAGTAAAAGAAATTCAGGAAGAAACGGGATTTCAAGCTAGTGTAGTACGCTTGCTGGCTGTCTTTGATAGCAATAAATTTCAGCCACAAAGTAAGCAGTACGTCAAGCTCGTGTTTGAGTGTCAGCTGAAAGAGGGAGATTTTCAGCCCAATTTAGAAATTGCCGAGCTGAGTTTCTTTGCCCCACAGGATTTGCCTCTTCTATCCGAGAAAAGGATAACAAAAGAGCAGATGCAGCTTCTCTGGGATATTTATCAGAATCAGCAAGAACAATATATAGACTAGATTGAAGTTGATGCTGATTGGATGCTTATATCCAATAGACCAGATAATCTAGCTCAATCTGTCCAGAGTTATAAGGGCCAGAAGCTATTACCTCTAGAAAGTTGAAAAACTTTTTGAGAAAAATTAAGGACTTTGCTAGGAAGAGCAAGCCCAGTGTCCTTAAAAAATATTTATTAGGATGAAAATTTTAAAGATGAATTTACTAGATTTTTTTACTAGTCACAAAACAGAACCGCCTGTGATGACGCCTTTTGCTTATATTCTGCTTTTGATGAGCCTAGTGTCCGTCATCTATGTTGCTAGTCGTTTTTTTGAGCGAAAGAAAGTACAGACTTTTTTTAGAGTTGCCCAAATCGTGCAATTAGTCTCTTTGTATGGCTGGTACTTAGTTATTCAGGAGCCTTTGTCGGAGAGTCTCCCCTTGTACCATTGCCGAGTCGCTATGTTTGCTGTCTTGCTACTGCCAGATAAAGTAGCTTATAAGCAATATTTCGCCTTATTGGGAGTATTTGGACCGATTTGCGCCATTGTCTATCCGATTTTGGACCCCTATCCATTTCCACATATCACGCTATTTTCATTTTTCATCGGTCATTTGGCCCTGTTAGGCAATTCGATTATTTACCTGATGAAGCATTATGATAGACTAAATCTGTCCTATCGACGTATCATAGAAATTACCTTTGGCTTAGATTTCCTCATCTTGCTTGGAAATATTGCATTCGGGGGCAACTACGGTTTCTTAAAGGAGCCACCTCTGGTAGGAGATCATGGTATGCTTGGGAATTATATGATCGTGTCTGTGGTCTTAGCGACGGCCTTGCTTCTATTTTCTTACTTGTTCAAAGAAATGAAGGAAAGACAGGCAGAGCGATTGATCCAATAAGGATTGGAATAAAAGCTGATTTCTCTAGCAACTAGGAAAATTCTGCCTAGATTTTCAATCTGACTGGGAGTTTAAACTTACAGATTTTAAAAGTAGAAAGGAAACAGGATGCATCATTTTTTGACTACCAACCAAACTGAACCGCCCTTTGTTTCAGCTTTGGCCTACTCTTTGATGATGGCATTGCTTTTGCTGTCTGTCTACGCATCGATAAAATACCATAAGAATCCTAGCTTTATCAAAAGCATGAAAATCCTTCAGTTGTGCCAACTGGCAATTCTTTATAGCTGGTATGTGGGTTTTCAGCTCCCTCTGGCAAATAGTCTGCCTTTGTACCATTGCCGTTTGGCCATGTTTGCGGTGGTCTTTCTGCCAGATAAATGGCCCAGCAAGCAGTATTTTGCTCTTCTAGGAGCCAGCGGAGCAGTCTTTGCCCTGGGCTATCCAGTCTTTGATCCTTATGATTTCCCGCATATTACCAGCTTTTCTTTCCTGATTGGTCACTATGCCCTCTTGGTTAATTCCCTGATTTATCTGATGAATCACTACGATAAGACCCAACTCAAGAAATATACGATTGTCCTCTATACTTTTGTGCTTGATGCCTTTCTTGTCGGTGTCAATCAAGTGACGGGTGGGAATTACGGTCTGCTAAAAAGCCCGCCTTTTATCAGCCAGCACAATCTTTTAGTAAAATATCTAGCTGTGTCAATTATCTTGTCCGCTGCCCTGCTTCTTTTTGATGAAATATTTAAGAAACGCTGGAAAAAACAACTGGAAATTGTTTGATATTGAATGTTATAGCTCCTGTCAAGTTTAGTTGGCAGGGCTTTTCTTAAATCTGATTTTAATCTTAATCATTGCAATTTTCTTCTTTAGCAATGTCATTGTCAGATTTTAAGATAAGTTAGCCAAATATAAAGAATAGGAGAGTGGGACAGAAATCGGTAATTCGTTAGAATTCGATTTCGTCGTCCCACCTCCGCACAGTTGAGTAGGGCTGTAAAAGCTGATGAAATCAGCTTAGTAGAGCCCACTCAACCACTGCGTCTTGCTCGACAATCCAAAGACAATTGAGAGGTTAGGACTTTTGTCCCAGCCTCTTTATCTTCTTCAGATAATTGAAAAAAAGCGCTAAATCCGCTATAATAGGTAGGTTGAAAGGATTAGAATATTCCAATGTAAAATATAAAAATACTGACATTCACCATTATCCTAAAATGAAAGAAAGAGAAGAAAATGACTCTACAAGAAGAAATTAAGAAACGACGCACCTTTGCCATTATTTCCCACCCGGACGCGGGGAAAACGACCATTACTGAACAGCTGCTCTACTTTGGGGGTGAAATTCGTGAGGCTGGTACAGTCAAGGGGAAAAAGACTGGTAACTTTGCCAAGTCTGACTGGATGGATATCGAGAAACAACGTGGGATTTCGGTAACTTCATCTGTTATGCAATTTGACTACGACGGCAAACGCGTCAATATCCTAGACACACCAGGGCACGAGGACTTCTCTGAAGATACCTATCGGACCTTGATGGCGGTGGATGCTGCGGTCATGGTCGTGGACTCTGCCAAGGGTATCGAGGCTCAAACTAAGAAATTATTTGAGGTTGTGAAGCACCGTGGTATTCCTGTCTTTACCTTTATGAACAAGCTAGACCGTGACGGTCGTGAGCCACTGGACCTCTTGCAAGAGCTAGAAGAAGTCTTAGGTATTGCGAGCTATCCGATGAACTGGCCAATCGGGATGGGGAAAGCCTTTGAGGGTCTCTATGACCTCTATAACCAACGCTTGGAGCTTTATAAAGGGGATGAACGTTTTGCCAGTCTGGAAGAAGGGGATAAGCTCTTTGGAAGCAATCCTTTCTACGCTCAGGTTAAGGACGACATCGAACTGTTGCAAGAAGCAGGAAATGAATTTTCAGAAGAAGCTATTTTAGCGGGTGAATTGACACCGGTCTTCTTCGGTTCAGCTTTGACCAACTTTGGTGTGCAGACCTTCCTTGAAACTTTCTTGAAATTTGCTCCAGAACCACACGGACATAAGAAAACAGATGGTGAAATTGTGGATCCTTATGATAAGGATTTCTCAGGATTTGTCTTTAAAATCCAAGCCAACATGGATCCTCGTCACCGGGACCGTATCGCCTTTGTTCGGATCGTATCGGGCGAATTTGAGCGTGGCATGAGTGTCAACCTGCCTCGTACTGGTAAGACTGCCAAACTGTCGAATGTCACCCAGTTTATGGCGGAAAGTCGTGAGAATGTGACCAATGCCGTAGCAGGTGATATTATCGGAGTTTACGATACCGGTACTTATCAAGTTGGGGATACCTTGACGGTTGGAAAAAACAAGTTTGAATTTGAACCATTGCCAACCTTTACACCTGAAATTTTCATGAAAGTTTCTGCTAAGAATGTCATGAAACAAAAATCCTTCCACAAGGGGATTGAGCAATTGGTGCAAGAGGGAGCCATTCAGCTTTATAAGAATTACCAAACAGGCGAGTACATGCTGGGCGCCGTCGGCCAACTCCAGTTTGAAGTCTTTAAGCACCGTATGGAAAATGAATACAATGCGGAAGTGGTCATGAATCCTATGGGGAAAAAGACAGTTCGTTGGATCAAGCCGGAAGACCTAGACGAGCGCATGTCGTCTAGTCGTAATATTTTGGCCAAAGACCGCTTTGACCAACCAGTCTTCCTCTTTGAAAACGACTTTGCCCTCCGCTGGTTTGCGGATAAATATCCAGATGTAGAGTTAGAAGAGAAGATGTAGATCGCCAAAGTTACTTGATTGTGTTACAACCTAAGTAACTAACGCCAAGTTTCTATGGAACTTGGCTAGGCGCTCCACTAGTAAAGTTTTACGAATATTATTGATTCGTAAAACTATACGACGTAACGGAAAGGAAGCCAGATACCTACCTGCCTCACTAACTCATCGGCGAAAAAAGACCGTTTTCGTGTCTTCGTGTCGTAGCTAATGACTTGATTTAGCTAACTTCCTTACAAGCTATATTTAAAAGATGATATCGATTTGCTTGGTTATTGTCAGGACATAGGAGCTTTGGCTATGAGGCTAAGTGTGGGCATTATGTATGAGCTATTAGACAATCATTCTAGATCGCAGAAAGGAGTTCTATGTTTCTGGAAAGAAAATTAAAAGACCAATCTGTCTGGATCAACATTGACTCAGATGATGTTAAAAAGAATGGACAGATTTATCAGGATTATAATATCGACCTTGAAACTATCGAATATGCGCTGGATAAAAACGAGCGAGCTCACATGGACTACAATCGTGAGAATGGGACGGTTCTTTTCATCTATAATGTGCTAAATTTAGCGACAGAGAAGGACTACTATGAGACTATTCCGATGACTTTCGTGGTGCAGCAGGATCGTCTCATCACCATCAGCAATCAAGACAATGCCTATGTGGTCGATATCATGAAGGCTTACACTGAGAATCATGAGCCCGTATCGGTCTATAAGTTTCTTTTTGCTAGTTTGGAGTTGATTTCCAATTCCTACTATCCGGTCATTGAGCAGATGGACAAGCGAAAGGATGAGCTTAACAGACTTTTGCGTCAGAAGACCACCAAAAAGCATCTGTTTGCTCTATCGGACTTAGAAACCTCCATGGTCTATCTGGTGGCAGCATCCAAGCAAAATAGTATACTTTTAGAGCATATCAAGAGCCATGCTGTTTATCGTGGCTTTGATGAACTAGAAACCGAGCAGTTTGAAGATGCCATGATTGAAGCACGTCAGCTGGTTTCAATGACGGATTTGATTGCTCAGGTTCTTAGCCAGCTTTCGGGCTCCTACAATAACATCCTGAACAACAATCTGAATGATAATTTGACTGTCTTGACTATTATTTCGGTTCTTCTGGCAGTCCTAGCAGTCATCACTGGCTTCTTCGGTATGAATGTACCCCTGCCTTTGTCAGATGATAAAAATGCTTGGCTTTATATTATCATCATTAGCTTTGTTCTCTGGACTCTTTTGACCAAGCTCCTCAACTGGGTGGTCAATAAAGAGCGATGAATAAAATACATTAAACGAATGAGGTTTTCGAGCCTCATTTTTTTGTGGTATTGGTTGGAGCGAATTTCATATTTTACTTATGAAAAATAGAGGGAAAATTTCTTGTATAGTAGGACAAAAGGATGAAAAACTGCTTTCAAAGTAGTATAATAATCTTAGTATCATAATAGGAGGTTTCGTATGCTTCATGTAGAAAAACTAGAAAAAAGTTTTGGGCAAAAGCAAGTCTTGTTCGGTATTGATTTTGAAGCCCAGCCGGGGCATATCCTTGGTTTGATTGGGAAAAACGGTGCTGGGAAAACAACGATTTTTCACAGTATTTTACGCTTCCTAGACTATAGTGGAGAGATTCGTTTCGAAGGGCAGGTTATCAAGCAGGAGACCTATAGCAGGATTGGCTATCTACCAGAGGAAAGAAGCCTGATGCCTAAGTTGACAGTTTTTGAGCAAGTGCGCTATCTGGCAAATCTAAAAGGTGTGCCGACAGCTGTTGTCAAAGAAAAACTGCCCCAGTGGATGGAAAAGCTCCAGGTCAAGGGAAAATTAACCGACAAAATCAAGAGTTTGTCTAAGGGGAACCAGCAAAAGGTTCAGCTGATTATCACGCTCTTGCATGAGCCAGATTTGATTATTTTAGACGAGCCTTTCAGCGGTCTGGATCCTGTTAATACTGAAATTTTGAAGGAAGTCATTGTTGAGGAGAAGAAGCGCGGAGCGACGATTATCTTCTCGGATCATGTCATGACAAATGTGGAAGAGCTGTGTGATGATGTCTTAATGATTCGTGACGGGCAAGTGGTTCTCAATGGGGATGTGCAGGCAGTCCGCAACCAATATGGCAAGACTCGTCTTTTCGTTTCAAGTGACTTGTCTCAGGCTGAATTAGAAGCCCTGCCCCATGTTGTTAAGGCGACGCAGACCAAGCAAGGTATCTGGAAATTGATTTTGGATGACGAAACAGCTGGTCCTGAATTGTTTGATCGCTTGACTCAGGGAAGCTATGTGGCAACTTTTGACCAGCAGGCACCGACAATTGATGAAATTTTCAAATTAGAATCAGGGGTGGAAGTATGAAACAAATGTTAATCGTAATCAAAGAAACCTACCTGCGTCATGTCAAGTCTTGGAGTTTTGTCTTTATGGTCTTGTCTCCTTTTCTCTTTCTTGGGTTGAGTTTGGGAATTGGCTATCTGCAAGGAAGCTCGATGGCCTCTTCAAAAAAAGTAGCAGTGCTGACCCAGCTTGATTCTGTCAGAGAAGTATTAGGAGCTGAAGATCAGCTGAGCTTTCAGTACAAAGATGAAGCAGCAGCCAAGCAGGCTGTAAAAGATAAGAAAATCGCGGGCTATCTGACGATTGAGGAAAGAGATGGACAGCTTTCTGCCACCTACTACGCAGAAACCAGCATGAACGCTGCGACGAAAATGGCTTTGTCCAATTCCCTTATTCAAGTCCAGCAGGCTTTAAACTTGGCTCAGGCCGAATTATCAGATGAGCAGAGTCAGATTCTTGCGCGGACAGTCCAGTTTGAAGAAAAAATCGATGAAAATAAAGAAAGTAAGAAGATGGTTCAGACCTTTGCTGCAATAGGACTGGGCTTCCTGCTTTATATGATTCTGATTACTTATGCTAGCGTTACTGCCCAAGATGTGGCCAGTGAAAAGGGCACAAAAATCATGGAAGTCATCTTCTCCAGCATTAAAGCGACGGATTATTTCTATGCCCGTATGATTGGGATTTTTGCAGTGATTCTCAGCCATCTGGGCATTTATGTGCTTGGTGGACTGGCAGCCTTTCTCTTTGCGGACAGCATTCCTCTTGTATCCCAAGTCTTGAAGAGCAATCCAGCCATTCAGCAGTATATCGGAGAAGCTGTGTCTTTGAATACCCTAGCTTTTGTAGCAGTTAGTATCTTTATGTATGTTGTCTTGTCGGCCTTTCTTGGTTCAATGGTGGCACGAGCAGAAGATACAGGAAAAGTCCTTTCGCCAGTTATCATGCTGATTTTAGTCGGCTTCATGGGAGTTTCAGCTTTGGGGGCTGCAGGAGACAATGTGATTTTGAAAGTTGGTTCTTATCTTCCTTTCATCTCGACCTTCTTCATGCCATTCCGATCTATCAATGGCTATGCGACCAGCTTGGAAGCTTGGCTTTCTCTAGGAATTACAGCTGCTTTTGCGGTGATGATGACCGTTTTCATTGCACGAATCTACTCCAGTCTTGTTCTACAGACAGATGATTTAGGAGCTTGGAAGACCTTCAAACGTGCTTTAAAATATAAATAAATCACAACTTCACTGGAGTCATCTGGTGGAGTTTCCTTTTTGTATTTTAATTTAATATTTTGAATAATAGGGCTAGGTAAAAAGTGGAATTTATGGTAAAATAGTACAGATAAAATAAGGAGTGGAAAAATGGTAGAACCTAAATATAAGCGTATTTTGATTAAACTATCTGGAGAAGCTTTGGCTGGCGAAAAAGGTGTAGGGATCAACATCGCCACTGTTCAAAAAATGGCTGAAGAAATCAAGGAAGTCCATGAACTGGGCATTCAAATTGCCTTGGTTATTGGTGGCGGTAATCTTTGGCGAGGCGAGCCAGCAGCAGAAGCAGGTATGGATCGCGTTCAAGCGGACTATACTGGCATGTTGGGAACAGTTATGAATGCACTTGTAATGGCAGATTCCTTGCAGCAAGTGGGCGTTGACACCCGCGTTCAGACAGCGATTGCGATGCAGCAGGTGGCTGAGCCTTATATTCGTGGACGTGCTCTTCGTCACCTAGAAAAAGGTCGGATCGTTATTTTCGGTGCTGGTATTGGTTCACCATATTTCTCAACAGATACGACAGCTGCTCTGCGGGCTGCGGAAATTGAAGCAGACGCTATCCTCATGGCTAAAAATGGTGTGGATGGGGTCTACAATGCCGATCCAAACAAGGATAAGACAGCTGTTAAGTTTGATGAATTGACCCACCGTGACGTTATTAATAAAGGCTTACGCATCATGGACTCGACTGCATCTACCCTTTCTATGGACAATGACATTGACCTAGTCGTCTTTAACATGAATGAACCTGGCAATATCAAACGAGTTGTCTTTGGCGAGCAAATCGGGACAACTGTCTCAAATAATTTATAAAAATCAGGAGAAAAGAAAATGGCAAATGCAATTGTAGAAAAAGCAAAAGAAAGAATGACCCATTCGCACCAAAGTTTGGCGCGTGAATTTGGTAGCATCCGTGCAGGCCGCGCTAATGCTAGCCTTTTGGATCGTATCCATGTGGAATACTATGGAGTAGAGACACCGCTTAACCAACTTTCTTCTATCACGATTCCAGAAGCGCGTGTGCTTTTGGTGACACCTTTTGATAAGTCTTCTATCAAGGATATCGAGCGTGCGATCAATGCCTCTGACTTAGGTATCACACCATCTAGCGACGGATCTGTCATTCGTTTGGTCATTCCAGCTCTGACAGAGGAAACTCGTCGTGAATTGGCTAAGGAAGTAAAAAAAGTCGGTGAAAATGCTAAGATTGCGATTCGTAACATCCGCCGCGACGCGATGGACGAAGCTAAGAAACAGGAAAAGGCTAAAGAAATCACTGAAGATGAATTGAAGGTTCTTGAAAAGGATATTCAAAAAGTCACTGATGATGCAGTGAAGCATATCGATGATATGACAGCGACTAAAGAAAAAGAACTTCTAGAAGTTTAATATTTTAGCAGAATCAAAACTCAGTTGGCCTTGGCTGACTGAGTTGTTTTAACATAAAAATCCTTGCGATTAGAAGAGGCAAGGTAGAAGTAGGACTATATGAACACAAATCTTGCTAGCTTCATCGTGGGGATTATCACTGATGAAAACGATCGTTTTTACTTTGTCCAGAAGGATGGACAAACTTATGCCCTTTCTAAAGAAGAAGGGCAACATGAGCTCGGTCAATCTGTTAAAGGCTTTGCCTACAGCGATATGAAGCAGAAACTTCGCCTGACAACTCTTGAAGTCACAGCGACCCAAGAGCAGTTTGGCTGGGGAACAGTGACGGAGGTTCGCAAGGATCTGGGCGTCTTTGTCGATACGGGTCTGCCAGATAAGCAAATCGTGGTGTCACTGGACATCTTGCCAGAAATCAAGGAACTTTGGCCTAAGAAGGGCGACCGCCTCTATATTCGTCTCAGTGTGGACAAGAAAGACCGCATCTGGGGACAGCTGGCCTATCAGGAGGACTTCCAGCGCTTGGCTCGTCCTGCCTACAATAACATGCAGAACCAAAACTGGCCAGCCATTGTTTATCGGCTCAAGCTTTCTGGCACCTTCGTCTATCTGCCAGAGAATAATATGCTGGGCTTTATCCATCCGAGCGAGCGCTATGCAGAGCCACGTCTGGGGCAGGTCTTGGACGCACGGGTAATTGGCTTCCGTGAAGTAGACCGCACCCTTAATCTCTCCCTCAGGCCTCGCTCCTTTGAAATGCTGGAAAACGATGCCCAGATGATCTTGACCTATCTGGAGAGCAATGGCGGCTTCATGATCTTGAACGACAAATCTTCACCAGACGACATCAAGGCCACTTTTGGTATTTCCAAAGGCCAGTTTAAAAAAGCTCTAGGTGGGCTGATGAAAGCTGGTAAAATCAAGCAAGATCCGACTGGAACGGAGTTGGTGTAAATGAGAAAATCTTTTTACAGCTGGCTGATGACGGAGCGCAATCCTAAAAGTAATAAGCCCAAAGCTATTTTGGCGGATTTGGTTTTTCAGGACACGGCCTTTCCTAAGCATACGGATGATTTTGATGAGGTCAGTCGTTTTCTGGAGGAGCATGCAAATTTTTCCTTCAACTTGGGCGAGTTTGATGCTATTTGGGAAGAGTATCAGGACCATTGAGTAGATAGTGGCTAGGGATAGTCATTTTCTGCTTGCTTTGATATAATAAAGGTAATTCATTCAATAAATTAAAATAGAGAGGTTCTTTGTTTGCAGGAACATTCAGTAGAATTGAAACTGGGCCATCCAGATGATGCCTTTCATCTCTTTGGCTCTAATGAACGCCATCTGCGTCTGATGGAGCAGGAATTGAAGGTAACCATTCATGCCCGAACCGAGATTGTGCAGATTTTAGGTACGGAGGCCACCTGTGAGGAGGCTCGCCAGGTTATTCAGGCTCTCTTGGTCTTGGTCAATCGTGGCATGACCATCGGTACACCCGATGTTGTGACAGCCATTACCATGGTCAAAAATGGCGAAATTGATAAGTTTGTAGCTCTTTACGAAGAAGAGATTATCAAGGACAGCTATGGCAAGCCGATTCGGGTTAAGACATTGGGTCAGAAAATCTATGTGGACAGTGTTAAAAATCATGATATTGTCTTTGGGATTGGTCCAGCTGGAACAGGGAAGACTTTTCTGGCGGTGACCTTGGCGGTGACAGCTCTCAAACGTGGGCAGGTCAAACGCATCATCTTGACGCGACCAGCGGTAGAAGCTGGTGAGAGTCTGGGCTTTCTGCCTGGTGACCTTAAGGAAAAGGTGGATCCATATCTGCGTCCGGTCTATGATGCCTTGTATCAGATTTTGGGTAAGGATCAGACGACGCGTCTCATGGAGCGAGAAATTATTGAGATTGCGCCCTTAGCCTATATGCGGGGGCGGACGCTGGATGATGCCTTTGTGATTCTGGATGAGGCTCAAAATACGACCATCATGCAGATGAAGATGTTCCTGACACGTCTGGGCTTCCAGTCTAAGATGATTGTCAATGGAGATATCAGTCAGATCGACCTGCCTCGCAATGTTAAGTCCGGCCTCATTGATGCTCAGGAGAAATTAAAGAACATCTCCCAGATTGACTTTGTGCATTTCTCAGCTAAGGATGTGGTTCGCCATCCAGTAGTGGCGCAGATTATCCGTGCCTATGAGCCACCAGATCCTAAGAAAGAGGATCGTGAAGTAGCTGAGGACGAAAGCGCTAGCTGATGATAAATGATAAAAAAACGACTAACTTGATGAACATGTTAGTCGTTTTCTAGTGTCTGAAAATTATTTGGTTAAACCGTAGTTGTAGTCATCATCTTGCATGGCTTCAACTTCACCAAGAAGGTAACCATTTCCGACCTGAGAGAAGAAGTCGTGGTTAGATGTTCCTGTTGAGATCCCGTTCATGACGATTGGGTTGACATCGTCCGCTGAATCTGGGAAAAGTGGATCTTGTCCCAAGTTCATGAGTGCCTTGTTTGCATTGTAACGAAGGAAGGTTTTAACTTCTTCGGTCCAGCCAACACCGTCATAGAGACTTTCTGTATAGCCCTCTTCGTTCTCGTAGAGGGTATAGAGGAGGTCGTACATCCATTCTTTGAGCTTTTCTTGCTCTTCTTCAGGCAATTCATTGAAACCAAGTTGGAATTTGTAACCAATGTAGGTCCCGTGAACGGACTCATCACGGATGATTAGTTTGATGATTTCTGCAACGTTGGCTAGTTTGTTGTTACCAAGATAGTAGAGGGGCGTAAAGAAACCAGAGTAGAAGAGGAAGGTTTCAAGGAAAACGCTGGCAACTTTCTTTTCAAGTGGGCTACCATTGAGGTAGATTTCATTGATAATTTCTGCTTTTCTTTGAAGATATGGGTTTGTGTTGGTCCATTCAAAGATCTCTTCAATTTCAGCCTTGGTATTCAAGGTTGAAAAGATAGAAGAGTAAGATTTTGCGTGGACGGATTCCATGAATTGGATATTGTTGAAGACGGCTTCTTCGTGGGCAGTACGGACGTCCTTACGTAGAGCATCCACACCAGATTCAGACTGGAGGGTATCCAGCAGGGTCAGGCCACCGAAGACTTTGCCTACTAAGTCTTTTTCCTTGTGGGACAATTTTCTCCAGTCATCCAGGTCATTAGACAAGGGAATCCGTGTATCGAGCCAGAATTGCTCCGTCAGCTTTTCCCAAGTTGATTTGTCGATGACATCTTCGATAGCATTCCAGTTTATGGCTTTATAGTATGTTTCCATGATAATCTCCTATGAACTAATTTTTAAAGTGACGAGAGTTATATAACCAGTTTATATTCTTAAAACGATTATAAATATACATCTGTTGTGCAATATTAAATGGCTTATTTGATATTACATAATAGTTGGCAGTATTAATAGTAGCTTCATTGATATAGCGTAATTTCTCATTTGTCATTTTTACCCATAATTTATCAGAGCAATTCATTTCATTATTTTGAAATTCAAAACACAGATAGGGGGAAATAGGCATTAGGATTTGAAATCCATTTGGAATGTTTGGAGGTCCGAATGTTGAAACAACTGGATTATCACTAGTTAGAAAGCCATTGCCAATAGAAATATGAAAATTCATTTGTTTAGGCTTGTTAAAAAAACTGAGAAAACTCTCTAAATTTTTATCTTTTTTCATTACTTTATTAAAAATATTTATATTTTCTAGATTGTTCTTTATTTCAGCTAATTCAATTGGGAACTCCCGTGATTCTGAGAAATGATTAATAAAATTAGATACCAACCTTACTCTGCCAGAGTCAGTTCTGATTTCTTGGAGAAACATATATTTCCAGATTGTTTCAATTTTGTTTTGATTTAAGATACATGGTTCTTTTGATGATACGATATGTTCAACTATTTCAGAAATCTCTCCTTCAAATCTACTAAGCTTATTTTCAAGAATATTATCAACAATAATGCGATCATCTGATATTTTTTCTTCGTAGGTATATTTTTTGTAACATATACTTTCATAGTGGACATATTGTTCTAGATTAGCGACACAATTATAAACATAAAACTTGCTTGTGCTATCAGCAAAATGTTTAAGTAAGCTTCTTGGATAATAATGTTGTTTTTTGGTAACCATAAATAATCAAATCACACAGCTTTCACATTGGTTAGCGCCTACTTCGCCGCCATCGTCAGTGAAGGTGCGGACGTAGTAGATGGACTTGATTCCCTTGTTGAAGGCGTAGTTACGCAGGATAGAAAGGTCGCGGGTTGTTTGCTTGCTTTCTTTTTTCCACTCGTAGAGGCCTTTAGGAATATCGCTGCGCATAAAGAGAGTCAGTGAAAGTCCTTGGTCCACGTGCTCAGTTGCGGCTGCGTAGACATCGATCACCTTGCGCATGTCCATGTCATAGGCACTGGTGTAGTAAGGGATAGTCTCAGTTGACAGACCAGCAGCAGGATAATAGATCTTACCGATTTTCTTTTCCTGACGTTCCTCGATCCGCTGGGTAATTGGGTGAATTGAAGCAGAAACATCGTTGATGTAGCTGATAGAACCATTTGGTGCAACAGCTAGGCGGTTTTGGTGGTAGAGACCGTCCGCTTTTATCTTGTCACGAAGTTCTTCCCAATCCTCTGCAGATGGGATAAAGATGTCTTTGAAAAGTTCCTTCACACGGTCAGACTTAGGTACAAATTCACCCGTCAGGTATTTGTCAAAGTAAGTGCCGTTAGCATAGTCAGATTTTTCAAAGTTATTGAAGGTCACGCCACGCTCGCGAGCGATATTGTTAGACTCAACTAAAGTCCAGTAGTTCATGAGCATAAAGTAGATGCTGGTGAACTCGACAGCTTCCGCTGATCCATAATCAATCAACTGCTGCGCCAAATAGCTGTGCAGTCCCATAGCTCCCAGACCAAAGGTATGCGCCAGACTGTTACCGTGGTCAATCGAAGGAACAGCTGTAATGTGCGAGCTGTCTGTAACAAAGGTCAAAGCGCGTGTCATAGTCCGGATGGATTTTCCGAAGTCAGGTGAAGTCATCATGTTGACAACGTTTGTAGATCCCAAGTTACATGACACATCTGTTCCTAAGTGGAGATACTCTTGAGCATCATTCAAGAGGCTAGGCTCCTGAACTTGCAGGATTTCTGAGCAAAGGTTGCTCATGATGATTTTACCGTCAATTGGATTTGAACGATTAGCTGTATCGATGTTTACGACATAAGGATAGCCAGATTCTTGTTGGAGTTTAGAAATTTCTGTTTCCAAATCACGAGCCTTGATCTTAGTCTTGGTGATCTTAGGATTGGCAACTAGCTCATCGTATTTCTCTGTGATATCGATATAGGCAAATGGTACACCGTATTCACGTTCGATTGAGTAAGGGCTGAAGAGGTACATTTCTTCATTCTTGCGCGCTAATTCGTAGAATTTATCTGGAATGACAACACCGAGTGAGAGGGTTTTAACCCGAACTTTTTCGTCAGCATTTTCTTTTTTGGTAGAAAGGAAGGCGATAATATCTGGGTGGAAGACATTGAGGTAAACAACCCCAGCTCCCTGACGTTGGCCCAGCTGGTTAGAGTATGAGAAGCTATCTTCAAACAGTTTCATAACAGGAACAACTCCAGATGCAGCTCCTTCATAACCCTTGATAGGAGCTCCAGCTTCCCGCAGATTGCTGAGGGAAATACCGACCCCACCTCCGATACGAGAGAGCTGCAGGGCGGAGTTGATGGAGCGGCCGATTGAGTTCATGTCATCTGTTACTTGGATGAGGAAGCAGGAAACCAATTCGCCACGACGAGCCCGGCCAGCGTTGAGGAAGCTTGGTGTAGCCGGTTGATAGCGCTGGTGGATGATTTCATTTGCAATATCCTTGGCAATGGCTTCATCTCCGTTGGCAAAGTAGAGGGCATTAAAGAGCACCCGATCTTCCATGCTTTCCAGATAGTATTCACCATCATTTGTCTTCAGTGCATACTGGTTATAGAATTTATAGGCAGCCATGAAAGATTTGAACTTGAAATCTTGAGCATGGATAAAAGCAGACAACTCTTCAATATATTCAGGAGAATAGAGTTGGATAAATTCTTTTTCCAAGTAGTTTTCTTCGATTAAATATTGAATTTTTTCAGTAATAGAAGCAAACTTCATCGTGTTTGGTTCAACATTTTCTTTAAAGAAGGCTTCCAAGGCTTCTTTATCTTTGTGAAGCATGATTTGCCCATTGACTGGACGGTTGATTTCGTTATTTAGACGGAAGTAAGTCACATCTTCTAAGTGTTTGAGTCCCATAATTTTCCTTTTTCTAAAATGTCTTTTGCTTTTACAAAATAAACGGCTCCTACGAATGATAGGAGCGGCAACAAAGCTCTAAATACTGGTGAGATTATGATAATTTTTTAAGTTTACCAGGCTGGAAACCAGAAAATGCTTCAGTTGGCGTTTGAATAACAGGAGCTGCATTGAAACCGAGGCTTTTAACATGGTCGATGTATTCTGGTTGCTCATCAAGATTGATTTCACGATATTCTACATTGTTGGTATCAAGAAAACGCTTGGTCATCTTGCATTGAACACAATCATTTTTAGAGTAAATAGTTACCATTAGATGATTCCTCTATACTTTCATTTTCTTAAATTTTAATCTGAAACTAGTATATCTAAAAGCGAATTCGATGTCAACAGTTTTGAACTAAATATTGTATGATATTTTCTTATAGCAACTATAGAGATACAATATATAGTGTATAAAACATCGAAACAAAGAGAAATAACCACAAGAAGTAACAGCGCTTACTGTACTTTAAGCGAAGCTAGACCAAGAAGAATTCATTATAAGGAAGAAAGCCTTGAAACTATTTCGGAAAGAGAGGGAGTTGATGATTGAATCTACTATAATTAAAACAGAATTCATTTTCAAACTCTAACGAAATATTTTGTAAGCGGGCTATAAAATTCTTGAAAAAGATTTCAAAAAGTGATATAATATCAACTTGTAAGGGTTATCACTTTAACTCAAAAAGAATTATTTTAAAGGAGAGTCTAACTATGGCTTCTAAAGATTTCCACATTGTGGCAGAAACAGGTATTCACGCGCGTCCAGCAACATTGTTGGTACAAACAGCTAGCAAATTTGCTTCAGATATCACTCTTGAGTACAAAGGTAAATCAGTAAACCTTAAATCAATTATGGGTGTTATGAGTCTTGGTGTTGGTCAAGGTGCTGACGTTACAATCTCAGCTGAAGGTGCAGACGCGGATGATGCTATCGCTGCTATCTCAGAAACAATGGAAAAAGAAGGATTGGCATAAGAAAATGACAGAAATGCTTAAAGGAATTGCGGCATCTGATGGTGTTGCTGTTGCTAAGGCATATCTATTAGTTCAACCGGATTTGTCATTTGAGACTGTTTCAGTCGATGATACGAATGCAGAAGAGGCTCGTTTGGATGCAGCTCTTGAAGCTTCACAGAACGAGCTTTCTGTTATCCGTGAGAAAGCAGTAGATAGCCTTGGTGAGGAAGCGGCTCAAGTATTTGACGCTCACTTAATGGTACTCGCTGACCCTGAAATGGTTGGTCAAATCAAAGAAACGATCCGTACTAAGAAAGTCAATGCGGAAGCTGGTCTGAAAGAAGTTACAGACATGTTTATCGCTATTTTTGAAGGTATGGAAGACAATCCATACATGCAAGAACGTGCGGCAGATATTCGTGACGTAACGAAGCGCGTTTTGGCAAACCTTTTGGGCAAGAAATTACCAAATCCAGCTTCTATCAATGAAGAATCAGTTGTCATTGCACATGACTTGACTCCTTCTGATACAGCTCAATTAGACAAGAAATTTGTTAAAGCGTTTGTAACCAATATTGGTGGACGAACAAGCCACTCTGCGATTATGGCACGTACGCTTGAAATCGCAGCCGTATTGGGGACCAATAATATCACTGAACTCGTTAAAGACGGCGATATCATCGCAGCTAATGGTATCACTGGTGAAGTAATCATTAACCCAACTGAAGAGCAAGCAGCAGAATTCAAAGCAGCTGGTGAAGCTTATGCGAAGCAAAAAGCTGAATGGGCTCTCTTGAAAGATGCTCAAACAGTGACTGCCGATGGCAAACACTTTGAACTCGCTGCTAACATTGGTACACCAAAAGACGTTGAAGGTGTCAATGCAAATGGTGCTGAAGCCGTAGGTCTTTACCGTACAGAATTCCTTTACATGGATTCACAAGACTTCCCAACAGAAGACGAGCAGTACGAAGCATACAAGGCTGTACTTGAAGGAATGAATGGTAAACCAGTGGTTGTCCGTACCATGGATATCGGTGGAGATAAGGAGCTTCCTTACTTCGATATGCCGCATGAAATGAATCCATTCCTTGGTTTCCGTGCATTGCGTATCTCTATCTCTGAAACTGGTGACGCTATGTTCCGTACACAGATCCGCGCCCTCTTGCGTGCTTCTGTACATGGACAATTGCGTATCATGTTCCCGATGGTTGCCCTTTTGACAGAATTCCGTAAAGCTAAAGTAGTTTACGAAGAAGAAAAAGCGAAATTGCAAGCTGAAGGTGTTGCTGTAGCGGACAATATCCAAGTGGGTATCATGATTGAAATTCCAGCAGCAGCAATGCTAGCTGATCAATTTGCGAAAGAAGTTGACTTCTTCTCTATCGGTACAAACGACTTGATCCAATACACAATGGCTGCCGACCGTATGAACGAACAAGTTTCATACCTCTACCAACCATACAACCCATCTATCCTTCGCTTGATCAACAACGTTATCAAGGCAGCTCACGCTGAAGGCAAGTGGGCAGGTATGTGTGGAGAAATGGCCGGTGACCAAACAGCTGTGCCGCTTCTTGTCGGTATGGGCTTGGATGAGTTCTCTATGAGTGCCACTTCTGTCCTTCGGACTCGTAGCCTTATGAAGAAATTGGATACGAAGAAGATGGAAGAACTTGCACAACGCGCATTGACTGAATGTGCAACGATGGAAGAAGTTCTTGAACTTGAAAAAGAATATCTTGACTTCGATTAATCTGAAAATTAAGATCAGGAAATTTTCCTGGTCTTTTTTTGTTTTCTTCGGCGTCATAGTAGACCTAGTGTAGAAAGTGAGACTCGATGAAAAATCGAGAAATATGGAGAGTTCATATAAACAAAAGAAAATGATTTGTGAAATTTGTGAAAAATTTCTTTAAATTTATAAAATTTAGTTGAAATTTTCAGAAAATTTGATAAAATGATACTTAATAACATTTTGGAGGGGACACGTGACACAATATAAGAACTATATAAATGGAGAGTGGAGAGCTTCTGAAAATGAAATCACCATCTCATCTCCTATCAATAATGAGATTTTAGGAACTGTTCCTGCGATGAGTCAGGCAGAGGTTGACTATGCGATGGCAAGCGCTCGTGCGGCTTTGCCAGCTTGGCGCGCTCTTTCAGCAGTCGAACGTGCAGCTTATCTGCATAAGGTTGCGGATATTTTGGAGCGCGATCAGGAGAAGATTGGCGAAATCCTTGCAAAAGAAGTTGCCAAGGGTATTAAAGCGGCGATTGGAGAAGTTGTTCGGACAGCAGACTTGATTCGTTATGCGGCTGAAGAGGGCATCCGCATTCATGGCCAGGTCATGGAAGGTGGCGGCTTTGAGGCTGCCAGCAAGAAAAAATTGGCTGTGGTTCGTCGTGAGCCTGTAGGAGTTGTACTGGCCATTGCGCCATTTAACTACCCAGTCAACCTGTCTGGTTCTAAGATTGCTCCTGCCCTTATCGGCGGAAATGTTGTAATGTTTAAGCCACCTACTCAAGGTTCCATCTCTGGTCTGCTCTTGGCTCAGGCTTTTGCTGAAGCTGGTCTGCCTGCTGGTGTTTTTAATACCATTACAGGACGTGGTTCAGAAATCGGGGACTACATCATTGAGCATAAGGAAGTAAATTACATTAACTTTACTGGCTCCACTCCAATCGGAGAACGCATCGGTAAGTTGGCTGGCATGCGTCCAATTATGTTAGAATTGGGTGGTAAGGATGCTGCAGTTGTGCTGGAAGATGCTGACTTGGAGCATGCAGCTAAGCAGATTGTTGGTGGGGCATACAGTTATTCCGGCCAGCGCTGTACGGCTATTAAACGTGTCATTGTTATGGAGAGCGTAGCAGATAAATTAGCGGCGCTGCTTCAGGCAGAGGTAGAGAAACTGACGGTTGGTGATCCCTTTGATAATGCGGATATCACACCAGTCATTGATCATGCATCAGCAGATTTCATCTGGGGCTTGATTGAAGATGCTCAAGAAAAGGGAGCGTCAGCCTTGACGGAAATCAAACGTGAAGTAAATCTCATCTGGCCTGCCTTGTTTGACCATGTGACACTGGATATGAAATTAGCTTGGGAAGAGCCATTTGGTCCTGTTCTTCCGATTATTCGTGTGACTTCCGTTGAAGAGGCTATTCAGATCTGTAACCAGTCAGAATTTGGTCTTCAATCTTCAGTCTTTACAAATGATTTCCCGAAAGCATTTGAGATTGCTGAAAAACTGGAAGTGGGTACTGTACACATCAATAATAAGACCCAACGTGGTCCAGATAACTTCCCATTCCTTGGTGTTAAGGGATCTGGAGCCGGAGTGCAAGGGATTCGTTACAGTATCGAAGCGATGACACAAGTGAAATCCATCGTGTTTGATGTGAAATAATGAGAAAGGCGGCTTTGTGCGGCCTTTTTTCTTACCTTTATGAACTTGTAATTCTAACAAGTGTTCGAACAATATAAAAATAAGCAGGCGTTTATATTTTTGATTACTTATCATTTTAAAATGTAAATTTACATATTGGTCTAGATAAATTATTTTAGGAATCCTAGTACAGGGATTGATTTTTAAGTACAGATATTAGCCTCAAACTCTTTGAAATCAGTATTTTATCAGATATTTTCCACAAAAACCTTGATATAGCAACTCATTCTTTTGAAGAAATTGGGCTTTTGAAATTTTTGAGATAGTTTTTGGAAATTTACTTGAAAAATATAAGAAAATGGGGTAAAATAGAAACATAGAAAACGCTTACAAATAGAAAGGTGACTAAATGGACAAAAAAGAAGCATTAAGAACCTTTACAACAGGTGAAAACTTTCATTTGCAGCATTATTTGGGAGTGCATCAGGATGTGGTGGATGGCAAGGTTGGCTACACCTTTAGAGTTTGGGCTCCAAATGCGCAGAATGTGCATCTGATTGGAGATTTCACCAATTGGTATGGAGAGCAGATTCCTATGACTCGCAATGAAGGCGGTGTCTGGGAAGTCTTCACGGATTTGCCTAAGGAAGGAGATATTTACAAGTACAATATCAAACGCAGTAGTGGTCAGGAAATCTTGAAAATTGATCCGCTGGCTATCTATTTGGAAGAGCGCCCAGGGACAGGAGCTATTGTTCGGACTATTCCAGAGAAGAAGTGGCAAGATGGACTTTGGCTGGCTCGGAGAAAGCGTTGGGGCTTTTTCTCAAGACCGGTCAATATTTATGAAGTGCATGCTGGATCTTGGAAACGAAATTCTGACGGCAGTCCATATTCTATGGCTCAGCTTAAGGAGGAGTTGATTCCTTATCTGGTAGAAATGAACTACACGCACGTTGAGTTCATGCCGCTCATGGCCCATCCTTTGGGACTCAGCTGGGGTTACCAGCTCATGGGTTACTTTGCCTTTGAACATACTTATGGAACGCCAGAGGAATTTCAGGACTTTGTCGAAGAATGTCACTTGAATAATATTGGTGTCATTGTGGACTGGGTTCCGGGTCACTTTACCATCAATGACGATGCCTTGGCCTACTATGATGGAACACCAACCTTTGAGTACCAGGATCATGACCGAGCCCACAACTATGGCTGGGGTGCTTTGAATTTTGACTTAGGAAAAAATGAAGTGCAATCTTTCTTGATTTCTAGTATCAAATTCTGGATTGATTTCTACCATCTAGATGGGGTTCGTGTGGATGCAGTTAGCAACATGCTCTATCTAGACTACGATAGTGGTCCTTGGCAGCCAAACAAGGATGGCGGTAATCGTAACTATGAAGGCTATTATTTCTTGCAACGTTTGAACACAGTCATCAAGCTATTTCATCCAGAAGTTATGATGATTGCTGAAGAGAGCTCGTCCGAAACCAAGATTACGGGTATGAGAGAAATGGGCGGTTTGGGCTTTGACTTCAAGTGGAATATGGGCTGGATGAACGATATTCTGCGTTTCTATGAAGAAGACCCGATTTACCGCAAGTACGATTTTAATCTGGTGACCTTCAGCTTTATGTATGCTTTTTCTGAAAACTTCCTCTTGCCTTTCTCTCACGACGAAGTCGTTCATGGTAAGAAGAGCATGATGCATAAGATGTGGGGTGACCGCTATAATCAATTTGCTGGTCTCCGCAACCTCTTGACCTATCAAATCTGCCATCCAGGTAAGAAATTGCTCTTTATGGGTTCAGAATTTGGTCAATTCCTAGAGTGGAAGTCAGAAGAGCAGCTGGAATGGTCAAATCTGGACGATCATATGAATAAGCAGATGCAAACCTTCACTTCTGCCCTCAACGCCTTTTATCGAGATAATCGTCCGCTTTGGGAGATCGATTTGAGCTACGATGGCATCGAAATCATCGATGCAGACAATACCGATCAGAGCGCCCTTTCCTTTATTCGTAAGACGGAAAAAGGAGATATGTTAGTCTGTGTATTCAATATGGTGCCAGTAGAGCGCAAAAACTTTACCATTGGTGTGCCAGTGGCAGCCGTTTATGAAGAAGTATGGAATACTGAATTAGAGAAATGGGGAGGTGTTTGGAAAGAACACAACGAAACAGTACAGTCTCAAGAGGGACTATGGAAAGATTATCCGCAGACCTTGACCTTTACATTACCAGCTTTGGGAGCAAGTATTTGGAAAATCAAGCGTCGTGTGAATGTTCGTAAAAATGCTAAAAAAGATTCCACAAAGGAGTAGGATATGAAGAATGAAATGCTAGCTTTGATTCTTGCCGGTGGGCAAGGAACTCGTCTTGGAAAGCTCACACAAAGTATTGCGAAACCAGCAGTACAGTTTGGTGGTCGTTATCGTATTATTGATTTCGCGCTGTCAAACTGTGCCAACTCTGGGATTAATAATGTCGGTGTGATTACCCAGTACCAACCACTTGCTTTGAACAGTCACATCGGGAACGGTTCAAGCTGGGGCTTGGATGGTATCAACACAGGTGTATCCATTCTTCAGCCTTACTCTGCCAGTGAAGGAAATCGTTGGTTTGAGGGAACTAGCCACGCTATTTTCCAAAATATTGACTATATCGACAGTATCAATCCTGAATATGTCTTAATCCTATCTGGTGACCATATCTACAAGATGGACTACGATGATATGCTCCAATCCCACAAGGATAACAGCGCTAGTTTGACGGTTGCTGTCTTAGATGTGCCTCTCAAGGAAGCTAGCCGTTTTGGTATTATGAATACCGATGCCAATAACCGGATCGTTGAATTTGAAGAAAAACCAGAAAATCCTAAATCTACCAAGGCTTCTATGGGAATCTATATCTTTGACTGGCAACGTCTCCGCAATATGCTGATTGCTGCTGAAAAGAGCAATGTAGATATGTCTGACTTTGGTAAGAATGTTATTCCTAACTATCTTGAATCTGGCGAAAGCGTTTATGCTTACGAATTTAATGGCTACTGGAAAGACGTTGGTACGATTGAGTCACTTTGGGAAGCTAACATGGAATACATTAGTCCAGAAAATGCTTTAGATAGTCGTGACCGTCAGTGGAAAATTTACTCACGTAACTTGATTTCACCACCAAACTACCTTGGTGCAAATGCTCATGTTGAAGATTCTTTGGTAGTTGACGGATGCTTTGTAGATGGAACTGTTAAGCACTCTATTCTTTCAACAGGCGCTCAAGTTCGTGAGGGTGCAGAAGTCACTGATTCTGTCATTATGAGTGGCGCTATTATTGGTCAGGGAGCTAAGATTAAACGTGCGATCATTGGTGAGGGCGCTGTTATTTCTGATGGTGTAGAGATTGACGGAACAGATGAAGTGCAAGTAGTCGGATATAATGAAAAAGTGGGGGTACCAACAGATGAAGATTGATAAATATTCAGCGATTTTAGGAAATACGGTCGGTTTCCACGACATGTCAACCTTAACAGAACATCGTCCAGTTGCTAGTTTGCCATTTGGTGGAAAATACCGCTTGATTGACTTCCCACTTTCTAGTCTTGCTAATGCTGGTGTTCGTAGCGTCTTTGGTATCTTCCAACAAGACAATATCAGCTCTGTCTTTGACCATATTCGTTCAGGTCGTGAGTGGGGCTTGTCTACACTTTTGAGCCACTACTATCTAGGCATTTACAATACTCGTGTAGAAAGTAGCACAGTAGGTAAGGAATATTATGAACAATTACTGACTTATCTGAAGCGTTCAGGCTCTAACCAAACTGTAGCCCTGAATTGTGATGTGTTGATCAACATTGACCTTAATCAGGTCTTCCACTTGCATAACACAACCCAGCAACCGATGACAGTGGTTTACAAGAAATTGCCATCTAAAGATATTTCAGATGTGAATGCAGTTCTGCAAGTCAGTGAAACAGACCATGTCCTAGGACATAAGCTGCATAGTGATAGAGACGAGGGCGAGCTCTTCAATATGTCTACAGATATTTTTGTAGTAGATACGCCTTGGTTGATTGAAAAATTGGAAGAAGAAGCCCAAAAAGAATTCCCACAAAAACTGCGCTATGTTCTTCGGGACTTGGCAGCTGAAGTTGGAGCTTTTGCTTACGAGTACACAGGCTATTTGGCAAATATCTACTCTGTTGATTCATACTATAAGGCTAACCTTGACATGCTTGAACAGAAGAAATTCTATTCTCTCTTCTCACCAAATCACAAGATTTATACAAAGGTGAAAAACGAAGAGCCGACTTACTATGCAACTACATCAAAAGTGAATCGCTCTCAGTTTGCGTCAGGTAGTATTGTAGAAGGTGAAGTTGTAAACTCTGTTATTTCGCGGAATACAAGAATTTTAGCGGGTAGCAGTGTCAAAGACAGTCTCCTCTTCCCACGCGTTGTCGTTGGAAAAAATGCAGTGGTAGAATATGCAATTGTGGACAAGGGCGTTGAGATTGCTGAAGGAGTAGTCGTTCGAGGGACAGCTGAACATCCAGTTGTCCTGAAGAAAGGTCAAAAAGTTACAGAGGACATCGTTTCATGAAAATTTTATTTGTAGCAGCAGAAGGGGCACCTTTTTCCAAGACGGGTGGTTTGGGAGACGTTATCGGCGCCCTCCCCAAATCCTTGGTCAAAGCTGGCCATGAAGTTGGAGTCATTCTGCCATACTATGACATGACGGATGCTAAATTTGGTGATCAAGTTGAAGACCTCTTCTCCTTTGAAGTCAGTGTCGGCTGGCGTCGGGAGTATGTCGGTGTCAAAAAGATTGAGTTGGAAGGTGTGAACTTCTACTTTATCGATAATCAGCATTATTTCTTCCGTGGACATGTCTATGGTGATTTTGATGATGGCGAACGTTTTGCTTACTTCCAATTAGCAGCAATCGAACTGATGGAGCGCATTGATTTTATTCCAGATGTTCTCCATGCGCACGACTACCATACGGCCATGATTCCTTTCTTGGTCAAGGAAAAATACCGCTGGATTCAGGCCTATAATAACATCAAGACAGTGCTGACGATTCACAATTTAGAGTTTCAGGGACAATTTCCGGATAGCATTCTTTGGGAACTCTTTGGTGTCGGCTATGAACGTTATGCGGATGGCACTCTCCGTTGGAATGACTGCCTCAACTGGATGAAGGCGGGCATTCTCTATGCAGATCGCGTGACAACTGTTTCACCTAGCTATGCCAACGAAATTCGGACAACTGAGTTTGGCTGCGGTCTGGATCAGATTCTTCGGATGGAGTCAGGCAAGCTGGTCGGTATTGTCAATGGTATCGATACAGATATCTACAATCCAGAAACCGATAAATTGCTGGCTTACCACTTTAACAAAGATGATTTGACTGGGAAATTGGAAAACAAACGAGCTCTTCAAGCAAAAGTAGGCTTGCCAGTTCGGGATGATGTTCCTGTCGTTGGTATCGTCTCTCGATTGACACGTCAAAAAGGTTTTGATTTGGTGGTGGAAGAGTTGCATAATCTGCTTCAGGAAGATGTGCAAATTGTGCTACTTGGAACAGGTGACCCTGCATTTGAACGTGCCTTCGCTTGGTTTGGCCAGGCTTATCCTGAAAAACTATCCGCTAACATCCTTTTTGATGTTACTTTGGCTCAGGAAATCTATGCGGCTAGTGATATTTTCCTTATGCCGAGCCGCTTTGAACCTTGCGGTCTATCTCAGATGATGTCTATGCGTTACGGGACACTGCCACTTGTTCACGAAGTTGGTGGTTTGCGCGATACGGTTGAACCTTTCAATGTCTATAGTGGACAGGGAACAGGCTTTAGCTTCAATAACTTCTCTGGTTATTGGCTAACATGGACTTTCAAAGAAGCCCTCAATCTTTACTGGCATGACCAAGAAGCTTGGCGTAGTCTGCAAATACAGGCGATGGAAAGAGATTTCTCTTGGGATACAGCTAGTCGAGCATACAGTGATTTATATGAGTCACTAGTCTAATATGTTGCATTAGAACAGCAATCCTCTCTTGTTTTTGACAAGAGAGGATTTGTCGGGTAAGTGGTCTTTCTCATGTTGACATCTTATCCAGACGGATGCTTTTCCCTAAAAGAAAGGAAGTTGATTGGTAAAAATGGAATTAAATAAAGAACAGTTTATCCGAGATTTCAAGGATACCTTGCACGAAAGACAGCTGATTAAGATTGCGGATGCTACAGCAGCCGAGCTTTTTCAAGCCCTCGCTAGTACCATTCGTAAATATATTACGCCACTGTGGCTGGAGCGCCGCAATAAACTCGTGGAACAGCAGCAAAAAACAGCCTATTATTTCTCGATTGAGTTTCTGCCGGGACGTATGCTGGAAACTAACCTACTCAATTTAGGTATTCTTGACACGGTCAAGGAAAGCTTTGCTGAGCTAGGAGTTGACTTTGAGGATGTAAAAAATGCTGAGCACGACATGGCCTTGGGAAATGGGGGCCTTGGTCGCTTGGCAGCAGCCTTCATGGACTCGCTAGCTACAACTGGCTATCCAGGTTTTGGAAATGGGATTCGCTATCGCTACGGTCTTTTCAAGCAAAGAATCGTAGATGGCTATCAGGTGGAAATTCCAGATGATTGGTTTGGCAGTCTGGGCAATGTCTGGGAAACCCGTAAGGATCACGGCATTGTGGATGTCAAGATCTTTGGTAATGTCTACTTGCGTGCCAATGAAGAAGGCCGCATTGTGCCAGTTTATGAGCATTCTAAAACCTTGCGTGCTGTTCCTTATGACGTGCCGCAGATTGGCTTTGGTAATGACAATATCAACAATCTCCGTCTTTGGGATGTTGAAGTCCCAGAAGAATATGAATTGGACTATCCAACTATTGAAGCCCGTCGGCGGGTGCAGGACATCACTGCCATTCTCTATCCAGACGATTCTAGTTACGAAGGAAAAGAACTGCGCCTGATTCAGGAATACTTCATGACCAGCGCGGGGCTGCAAACCATTATCAAATCTTATCTCAAGCAAGGTCGTCCGCTCAAGGATATTCATGAGAAGGTGTCTGTCCATATCAACGATACCCACCCTGCGGTTGCGCCGGCTGAGTTTATGCGCCTTTTGCTGGATGACTATGGTCTCGAGTGGGCTGATGCTTGGAACACAACGGTTAAGACCATGAGTTATACCAACCACACTATTTTATCTGAAGCTTTGGAAAAATGGGATGCTGAGCTCTTTAAGAATGTCCTGCCTCGGGTTTATCAGATTATCCTAGAAATTGACAACCGCTATGTGGCTGAAATGGCTGGACGCGGCCTTGATCCGCAAGTCATCGAAAACACTCGGATCGTCAAGGACAATCAAATCCACATGGCCCACTTGGCTATCATTGGCGGTCATTCAATCAATGGGGTTGCCAAGCTCCACACCGAATTGCTCAAAGAAGACACTTTGCGTGATTTCTACAGCATTTACCCAGAGAAGTTTAATAACAAAACCAACGGGATTATCCAGCGCCGCTGGCTGCAGATTGCGGATGAGCCTTTATCGACTGAGATTGATAAGCTGATTGGTAAGGGCTGGAGAAGTGATATCCATGAGTTGCGTAAGCTTTTGGAATTCAAAGATGATCAGCAAGTGCTGGGCGATTTCTACCGAGTGAAGCAAGAAGCCAAGGCTCGTCTGGCTGACTTCATCAAGGAATCAACAGGAGTAGAAGTTTCTACAGAAGCTATCTTTGATGTGCAGGTAAAACGCCTCCACGCCTACAAACGTCAGCTGCTCAACCTGCTTCATATCATCAAGCTTTACTGGGATCTCAAGGACAATCCTGATAAGGATATGGTACCACGCGTCTTTATCTTCGGTGCCAAGGCTGCCCCAGGCTACCACTTTGCCAAGTCGGTTATCAAGCTAATCAATGAAGTAGCCAATCTGGTCAACAAGGATGAAAGCCTGCAAGGCAAACTCAAGGTTGTCTTCCTAGAAAACTACCGCGTCAGCCTGGCTGAGCTCATCATTCCTGCGGCAGATGTATCTGAGCAGATTTCTCTGGCTTCCAAGGAAGCTTCGGGCACTTCCAACATGAAGTTCATGATGACGGGTGCTATTACCCTAGCTACACTGGACGGAGCCAATATCGAAATCAAGGACGAGGTCGGTGACGACAACATTGTCATCTTCGGGATGGACAAGGACCAAGTTTACGAGCACTATGCCCGCCACGATTACTACTCACGCGGTGTCTATGAAAGCAATCCAGACATTCGTCGAGTGGTCGACACCTTTGTCAATGGAACGATTCCAAACGTCCGTGAAGAAGGCTCTGAAATCTACGAAGCCCTCATCACTCACAATGATGAATACTTCCTCTTGGAAGACTTCCATGCCTACGTGGAAGCTCAAGAGAAGATTGATGCTCTCTATCGTGACAAAGAAAAATGGGCCTGCATGAGCTTGATTAATATCGCTACATCTGACAAGTTTACCTCAGATGATACCATTGAGCAATATGCCAAGGAAATCTGGAATCTGGAGAAATAAACCTCTTCAGAAAACATGAATACTAAGAGATTGGGGCTTGGGTCTCAGTCTCTTTTGCTATCCAACTACCATCTTGTCTAGAAATATGCTATAGTAGAGAAAGTATGAGAGTCCAACTTTTAGAAAAGCAGGGTAAGCAAGCATGAAAGACTACACGATTTTTTATCAACAATTAACGACTCCCTTTCGCAGTCGCCCTCAGTGGCTGAAAGGACTGGTTTACTTCAATCGGGGAATGACCCTCTTCATACCTATCGTTTATGGTCTCGTTCTAATCAGTGCCTTTCTGACGGTAGGCTGGAAAGGGTTGCTTACTTTTTTCTTCCTGCCAGCGATTGGATTTGGTCTCTTGTCAGCGATTCGTAAATGGCTGAATCAAGCACGGCCTTACGAAAAATGGGCTATTCAGCCCTTGCTGGCCAAGGATACATCAGGCAAGTCCATGCCCAGTCGCCATGTCTTTTCGGCAACTGTCATTTCCATGTGCCTGCTCTACTTTTTTTGGCTGCCGGGGCTTCTCTGCCTCTTACTTTCGGCAGGGCTGGCTCTAGTGCGCGTGATTGGCGGAGTGCACTATCCAAAGGATGTAGTGATAGGATACCTTTGCGGCATTTGCTGGGGAGCTTTAATCTTTTTATTATAAATGTCTGGCGAGAGCCAGATTTTTCTTTGTAAAGTAAGTTGAGGAGTAGACAAAGTGCCCGAGTCTATATTATAATGTAAGCAGTACCAAACTTTTATCATCAAGGATTGCCTGATTTTGGAAGATGAAAAATATGTAAGGAGACTATTATGTCAGAACCGTTATTTCTAGAGTCTGTGATGCAGGAGAAAATTTGGGGCGGCACTAAGCTGCGTGATGTTTTTGGCTATGAAATCCCCAGCGACCATGTGGGCGAGTATTGGGCAATTTCGGCTCATCCAAACGGTGTCTCAACCGTCAAGAATGGTCGTTTTGCAGGTCAGAAGCTAAATGCTCTCTATGCTGAGCACCGTGAGCTCTTTGGTAATCGCCTGGAGCCTGTCTTTCCACTTTTGACGAAGATTTTGGATGCCAATGACTGGCTCAGCGTTCAGGTCCATCCAGATGATGCCTATGGACTAGAGCACGAAGGGGAGCTTGGTAAGACTGAATGCTGGTATGTTATCGCTGCAGACGAAGGGGCAGAGATTATCTACGGTCACAATGCCAAGAGCAAGGAAGAGCTGCGTCAGCAAATCGAGAGCAAGGACTGGGATCATCTTTTGACCAAAATTCCAGTCAAGGCTGGTGACTTCTTCTATGTACCAAGTGGCACCATGCATGCCATTGGTTCAGGCATTCTGATTTTAGAAACTCAGCAGTCTAGCGATACTACTTATCGGGTCTATGACTTTGATCGTAAGGACGATGCTGGCAATCTTCGTGAGTTGCATTTGGAGCAATCGATTGATGTTTTGACTATCGGAGAGCCTGCTAATAGCCGTCCCGTTACTATTCAGGCAGACGATTTGACCTCTACTCTTTTGGTAGCCAATGACTTCTTTGCTGTTTACAAGTGGGACATTGCTGGTTCTGTTGAATTTAAAAAGACAGCAGACTACAGTCTGTTCAGCGTTTTGGAAGGTGCTGGCGAGCTGACAGTGGATGGACTAGTGTATCCTATCAAAAAAGGATCTCATTTCATCCTGCCGAGCGATGTCACAGAGTGGACCTTGTCTGGCGACTTGCAACTGATTGTCAGCCATCCATAGTGAAAAAACAAATGAGAGTGGGACAGAAATCGGTAATTCGTTAGAATTCGATTTCGTCGTCCCACCTCCGCACAGTTGAGTAGGGCTGTAAAAGCTGATGAAATCAGCGTAGTAGAGCCCACTCAACCACTGCGTCTTGCTCGACATTCCAAAGACAATTGAGAGGCTAGGATTTTTGTCCCAGCCTCATTTTTCTTTATTTTCGAAGAATGAATAGAGAAAACAGGACTTTAACTTCAATCAGTGAGAAAGTCCGATAAATGAGGCATTTCATCATGGTTGCTTGAAGAATTTTTTTTTGAAAAATGGTACAATGAAATGGAATATCCAAAGGAGTCGAATATGGAACACAAAGAAAAAGATTTTAGTTTATCCTGGTTTTTTAGATGGTTCTTGGATAATAAGGCCATTACCGTATTTTTGGTGACCTTGCTCATCGGTTTGAATATTTTTATTCTTAGCAAAATTAGCTTTATTTTTACACCGGTGATTGAGTTTATTGGTGTTATCATGCTGCCAGTGATTTTGGCTGGACTGCTTTACTATCTGCTTAATCCCATTGTCGACTGGATGGAAAAGCGCAAGATTAACCGTGTGGCTGGGATTACAATTGTCTTTGTCTTGATTGGTGTTTTGATTGTGTGGGGCTTGGCGGTCGCTATTCCTAACTTGCAGCATCAGGTAGTGAGTTTTTCAAAAAATGTTCCCGCTTATCTCAAGCAAGCCAATAAAATGATTGATGATGTTTTGACCAATCATATTTCAGATGATTTGAAGCCACAAATCGAGCAAGTTACGAATAAGCTTTCGACTCAGATCACTTCATGGGCTAGTAATTTTTCATCAAAGGCAGTCAATTGGGCTAGCAATCTGATTAGTACGGCTTCACAAATCATTGTGGCTATTATCATCATGCCTTTTATTCTTTTCTATTTATTGCGCGACGGGAAGAATCTCAAAGGTTATGTGGTTCAGTTCTTGCCAACGAAATTCCGCGAGTCATTTGGTCAGGTCATGACAGATGTCAATACCCAGTTGGCCAATTATGTTCGTGGTCAAGTGACCGTAGCGATTATTGTGGCCTTTATGTTTATGATTCTTTTCAAGATCATTGGCTTGCGTTACGGTGTAACTCTAGCCGTTGTCGCAGGAGTTTTGAACTTAGTGCCTTATCTGGGAAGCTTCCTTGCTATGTTGCCAGCCTTGGTTCTTGGATTGATTGCTGGTCCGATCATGCTGTTGAAAGTCATTATCGTCTTTATTGTGGAGCAGACCATTGAGGGACGCTTCGTGTCTCCATTGATCTTGGGAAGCCAATTAAGCATCCATCCGATTACGATTTTATTTGTTTTGCTGACTTCAGGAACCATGTTTGGTATCTGGGGTGTCTTGCTGGGAATTCCAGCTTATGCATCAGCCAAGGTTGCCATCACAGCGCTCTTTAAGTGGTACAAGAAGGTTAGCGGTTTGTATGAAGAAAGTGTTCAAGAATTAGGAGAAGGCAGTGAATAAGAGTGAACAAATGTTAACAGCCCTGCAAAATCAAGATTTAGCGCAGGCTGAGAAATATTTTGAAGAGGCTTTGAGCCAAGATACCGATCAAAAGTTATTAGAATTAGCCGATTACTTAGAAAGTATCGGCTTTTTCCCTCAAGCCAAACGAATTTATGAAAAATTGGCTCCGCTCTTTCCGGAATCCTATATCAGTCTGGCAACGATTGCTGCTGACGATGGTGACTTGGAAGAAGCTTTTGCCTATTTAGAGGAAATTGACTCAGAAAGTGAATGGTATGTGGCTGCTCTCTTGACCAAGGCTGACCTCTATCAGCTAGAGGGATTGCCAGATGTGGCGCGGGAGAAATTGCTGGAAGCTGCCAAACTGTCGGACGAACCTTTGGTGACTTTTGGTTTAGCAGAAATTGAGTTTGAATTGGAAAATTTTGCCCAGGCCATCAAGGAATATGCTCAGCTAGATAATCGCTCTATCTACGAGCAGACAGGAGTGTCCACTTATCAGCGTATTGGCCTTTGCTATGCCAGTCTGGGGAAAATCGAAGCAGCCATTGAATTTTTGGAAAAGGCCGTGGAGCTGGAGTACGATGAAGAGACGGTCTATGAATTAGCAGCTATCTTGTATGAGCAAGAGGAATACCAAAAAGCTAATTTGTACTTCAAGCAGCTGGATACGATTTCGCCAGATTTTGAAGGATATGAGTATGCCTATGCGCAGTCTCTCCATGCGGAGCATAAGACGGAGGAAGCTTTGGAAATGGCAGAGCAAGGTTTGACCAAGAATCCTTTCGAGACTCGCCTCTTGCTTCTTGCTTCGCAACTATCTTACGAACTGCATGATGTGGAAAAATCTGAAAACTACTTGCTGGCAGCTCAGGAAAATGCAGATGATTTGGAGGAAATTGCTCTACGCCTGACCAATCTCTATCTGGAGCAGGAACGCTACGATGAGGTTTTAGCTTTTGAGGAACAAGAGCTAGACAATGTCTTGACTCGCTGGAATCTGGCGCGTGCTTATCAGGCCTTGGAAAATCTGGAGAAAGCTGGGGAGCTTTATCAGGAGCTGGCAGTTGACTTGCAGGAAAACCCTGAATTTCTGGAAGAATATGTTTATTTATTACGCGAACTAGGGCGTGTGGAAGAAGCGAAAATACAGGCTGGTAAGTACCTGCGTTTGGTTCCAGATGACACTGCTATGGCAGATTTGTACGAAAGTTTGTAAAATTTTATTGAGAAAGCTCTTTTGTACTGCCTTTCGGGTATATTAGGAAGAAGATTTTCTTACTGACACGATAGTTTGATTAAAGAAGGAGTAGAGATATTGTCCCAATTGAAACGAATCCAAGAAATGGAAGAGCATTTGAATAAATACGCTCAGGTCTTGGCGAAAGCTCAATCTGCTTTGGCTGAGCTGGAGGCCAGCCAGAAGAATTATATCCAGCTCCGAGATTATTACACTAGCCAAGTTTTCTTTGACGATTTGGAGTTTTCCAATCGACCAGACTTTCCTGAGGATGTGGCCTGTGGCATTTTGAGCGAAGATGCTGTTTATGACCTAATGGGAGAGCACTTTGAGACGGCGCTGCAGCTGCTAGACCTATCCAGTGCCATGCTGAAAGAAAGGTAATGGCCTAGGATGAAATAAAATGACTTCTGTCGAAAAGATAAAACATGGATAACGTCAACGAAAGGATCGGAAATGTGGAAAATCTAAAACAAAGGCCGACCAACCGTTGACATTATTAAAGGAACACAAGATTTGCAGAAAGGCGGTCCAGCATGCGCGACAACCATCTTCATACCTATTTTTCCTATGATTCTGAGGCGGATTTTTCTGACTATCTGGACCATTACGAGGGCGAGATTGTCACTACCGAGCACTATGACCTGTCCAATCCCTACCCTTACCAAGCTACCTCGCCCCATGATGATGTGCCTGACTATGCGGCCTATTCGGCAAAAATTGCAGAGCTGAACCAGCAATATGGCAACCGCATCAAAAAGGGGATTGAAATTGGCTATTATGCTCCGCGTAAAGATGATATCCTAGCTTTCCTAGCGGACAAGGACTATGACCTGAAACTCCTATCTGTCCACCACAATGGTAGTTTTGACTATCTGGAAGAGCCTGTCTTGCAGCTGGATAAGATGGAGTTAATTCCTCGTTACCTGAGAGAGTTAGAAGAGGCTATCGAGGCTGTGCCAGCAGATGTCCTAGCTCACTTTGACTATGGTTTCCGAAAATTTGCGCTTACCGTAGAGGAGTTAAAAACTTTTGAGCCTCAGCTGCGACAGCTTTTTCAAAAGATGATTGATCATGGTCTGGCCTTTGAACTCAACTGCAAGTCTATGTATCTCTACGGTCATGAAGATCTCTATATCTACGCTCTTGGCCTAGTCAAGGAGCTGGGCGGTCAGCGCTTTTCAGTTGGCTCCGACGGCCACAAACTAGAACATTTTCGACTTAAGTTTGACCGTGTGGCTCAAATCCTCGCTGATGCCGGTATTGAGGAAAGTCAGTTGATTTAGGGTATCGGAATTACATTTTTATTGTCCATTAAACGCATTTTTTGAATTTCGACCAGAATATGATATACTTAATTATCTTAGAAAATACAGAAATTTGTTGATATAGGAGAAAAAATGGCAGAGCCAGTGAAATTATTTCAGTATAATACCCTAGGAGCCTTGATGGCTGGACTTTATGGTGGGAGCATGACGATTGGGGAGCTCCTGAAATACGGCGATTTAGGGATTGGTACACTGGATTCCATCGATGGGGAATTGATCGTTCTTGATGGTAAGGCCTATCAGGCTAAGGGATCTGGCAATGTGCCTGAAGTTGTAGAAGTTTCGGATGATGTAACGGTACCCTACGCTGCGGTTGTTCCCCACCAAGCGGAGGTCATTTTCCGCCAACGCTTTGAAATGACAGATGAAGAGCTGGAAAAGCGGATTGAATCCTATTACGATGGAGAAAATCTATTTCGATCCATCAAGATTCATGGTGAATTTTCCCACATGCATGTGCGAATGATTCCGAAATCAACCTCAGAGAAGAAGTTTGCTGAAGTAGCCGTGAGTCAGCCTGAGTACCATGCGAACAATGTTTCTGGAACTATTGTTGGCTTTTGGACACCCGAAATTTTCCACGGTGTCAGTGTGGCGGGCTACCATCTTCACTTTATTTCGGACGACCATACCTTTGGTGGTCACGTTATGGACTTTGTTATCAAGGAAGGGATTGTGGAGCTAGGTGCTGTCGATCAGTTGGATCAACGTTTCCCAGTTCAAGACCGTAAGTTCCTCTTTGCAAAATTCAATGTCGATGAAGTAAGATCGGACATGGATAGGGTTGAGTAGCCAATTACTGTGACAATTGTCTACTTCTGATAAAAAAGAGGCTAGGAATCTGCTGTCCCAACCTCTGAAAGATAAGTAGAATTTTAAATTTAGTAAGTTTGAGGAGCCTCGGCTCCTCTTTAGTTTTTCAATATCCGCCAAATCGATATTTTAGAAACTGATTAGTTTACATTTTCATGCTTCTAATCTTTTCTTCATCTGGTGTGACGCGCAGGGTTTTCTGGCCAGTATAAGTGACGAATCCCGGCTTACCACCAGTTGGTTTGTTGAGTTTTCTGACTTCAATCATGTCCACTTGGACCAGATTGGAGAGTCTGGCCTTGGAGAAGTAGGCAGCTAGCTCGGCAGCATCTGTCTTGACTTGATCGCTGGGCTGGAGATTGCCTGTGATGACCACATGGCTACCTGGAATATCCTTGGCATGAAACCAAAGCTCGTCCTTCTTGGCCATCTTAAACGTTAGCTCATCATTTTGTAGATTGTTGCGACCAACTAGGATAATGGTTTGGCCATCTGTTGCCAGATATTTCTCCGGTTTCTGCCTTTTCTGGATTTTCTCTCTCTGGCGTCGGCGGATAAAGCCAGTCTGGATTAATTCCTCTCGGATTTCCGCGATTTCAGTTAGACTAGCCTGAGCAAGGGCGGTTTCCACGCTCTCTAGATAGAGAATTGTAGCCCGAGTCTCCTCAATCAAGCCGGTCAGATGTTTGACGGCTTCCTTGAGTTTCTGGTAACGTTTGAAATAGCGCTGGGCATTTTGATTGGGGGTCAGGGCCTTATCAAGCGAGATGATAATCTTCTCACCTGTGTAGTAATTGTTCAGCTCCACCTGATCTTGATCGTTGGGCACCTGATGGAGGAAGGTGGTCAAGAGTTCCCCTTTTTGGCGGAATTCTTCTGCATTCTCCGTTGCTAGGAGCTCTTCCTCTTGCTTGCCTAGCTTTTTCCGATTCTTTTCCAACTCATTCTCTACCCTGCGAATCAGTTCGCTAGCCTGCTGGTTGACCCGATCGCGCTCCGCCTTATCCTTATAGAAAGTGTCTAGAAGCTCGGATAACGTGGACATTTGGGTCTTACTGTCGGAAAATAGCAGAGCAGAGAAGGATTTTTCGGTCAGGCTAGGTTGAGTCGGACTGGCAAAAAATGCTCGAAAGTTTTTGAGCTTGTCAGCTGTCAAACGGCCACTGAGCTCAGTAGCCGTATCCCGACCCAAGCCCTGAAAAATCTGCTGCAGGCGTTTGGGCTCTAAATTCTCTGTCTGTAGGATTTGGAAGAGCTTTTCATCACCTACAGTGAAAGGATTGAGACTACCTGTTTGAGGCGGTGCGACATAGGTTGAGCCTGGGAGGATCGTTCGATAGCTATTTTGTGAAAATCCGACGTGTTTGATAGCTTCAATAATCTTACCGCTGGCCTTATCCAAGAGAATGATATTGCTGTGCTTGCCCATGATTTCGATGACCAGAGTCACAGCCACGCTATCTCCGATTTCGTTCTTATTGGAGACGCTGATTTCCAAAATCCGGTCATTCTCCACTTGCTGGATCGCTTCAATAACAGCGCCCTGCAGATATTTGCGCATGACCATGATAAAGGTATTGGGAACAGCAGGATTTTCAAACGTAGTCTCTGTCAGCTGGACGCGCCCAAAGACCGAGTGAGCTGACAGGAGCAGTTTGTGGCTTTTTCGATTGCTGCGAATCTGTAAAACCAGCTCCTGTTCAAAAGGTTGATTAATCTTTTGGATGCGGCCGCCCAGCAATTCGCGGCGGAGCTCCTCTGTCATGTGGTGTAAAAAAAATCCGTCGAAAGACATGCTTTTCTCCTTGAAAGTTGCTAAAGAAGATTATAACAAAAAACCAAGCTAAAAGCTTCTAAAGTCTCATCAAAAAGAAATTTATTTTTTGTCAATGATTATCAATATAAATAAAAACCGAACATTTTATAAAAAATTTCAAAAAAGCCTTGACATCCCTTCAGGAAAAATTTACAATATAGGAAATTAGAAAAGTAGTAGATGCATTTGTTTTTAGCGAGCTTGTGGTTGGTGGAAATGAGCAGCAAATCTTTACGAAATTGGGCTAATTGATAAAATGAATTTGAAACAATAAGAATTCGGTGCGCACACCTTACAGTGCAGCTTGTTTGATGACAAGACAGAGATATGGGGAAAGACTAGTTATTTTTCCATAAATGAGGTGGCACCGCGATTTACGCCCTCACACAGAATACCTGTGTGAGGTTTTTTGTTGCTTATTATAAAAAATAAGGAGAAATGTCCATGTTTAAACGATGGCGTCCCTAGGGATTGAATAGAAAAAATGGAATAAAGAAATGGAGAAAAAATATGAAAAATAAACGTTTAATGACTATTTTGGGCCTCTTGGCTATTTTGGTAATCGGTGGGATGGCTTATTCCAGCTTGAGCAGCAAGAGCAAGGCTACTAATAGTGGCGATGAGAGTAAGACAGTAAAGGTTGGTGTCTTGCAGTATGTCAGCCATCCATCGCTTGATTTGATTTACAAGGGAATTCAAGATGGTCTAGCTGAGGAAGGCTACAAGGGTGACAAGATCAAGATTGACTTTATGAATGCTGAGGGAGATCAGAGCAAAGTTTCTACTATGAGTAAGCAGTTGGTGTCCAATGACAATGATGTGCTGATTGGGATTGCCACTCCATCTGCGCAAGGACTAGCTGCGGCTACTAAGGACAAGCCTATCGTCATGGGAGCTATCACAGATCCAGTCGGAGCAAACCTAGTGAAAAATCTGGAAAAGCCAGGTGGTAATATCACAGGTGTTTCTGACCACAATCCAGCTAAGCAACAACTAGAGTTGATTAAAAAATTAACGCCAAATGTGAAAACAATCGGTGCCCTCTATTCTAGCAGTGAAGACAACTCCAAAGCTCAGGTAGAAGAGTTCAAAAAATTAGCTGAAGAGGCAGGCTACAAGGTAGAGGAATACTCTGTTCCTTCAACAAATGAAATTGCTTCAACTATGAATGTCATGACTGGTAAGGTTGATGCTATCTGGATTCCAATTGACAATACCATTGCGTCAGCATTTGCGACAGTCGTGTCCAGCAATAAAGAAGCTAAGAAACCGATTTATCCAAGTGCGACAGCCATGGTAGAAGAAGGCGGTCTTGCCTCTGTCGTTGTAGACCAGTATGACCTCGGTGTTGCGACAGGTAAAATGGCTGCTAAAGTCCTTAAAGGTGCCAAGCCTGCTGATACTGCAGTAGATATTTTTGATAAAGGTAAATCTGTTATCAATACTAAAAATGCCAAAGAACTCGGTATCACTGTACCAGAAGATGCTCTCAAAGAAGCAGGACAAGTGATTAAATAGAGAGAAAGGAAGTCCGTTGCTCAATGGACTTCTTTTTCTTCTTGTAAATTCTATAACTGAGCTTGCGAAATGTTTAGAAATCTGTTAGAATGAATTATAATTGAATAGCAATCCGCAAGACCAGTAACCTAGGGGAAGTTTGACAGGGAGGGGAGCCAGCGACTGAGAGCTCTCTAGATGAAAGCTAGGCGAATTCACTTGCTTTGGGATTGGTAATTAAGGTCTGGCTTGCCAGATAAAAAACGGATGGTACCGCGTGTCAACGCTCCGCTTCGGTGTGAGTGAGACCGCGGTTTTTATTTTGGAGGAACTATGTCAACAATTGAAGAACGATTGCAGAGTCTGCGTGAGGAAACTTTAGCCCAATTGCAGACCATTACTCTGGAAAATGCTAAGGATATGCAGGAGCTGAAAGTATCTGTCCTAGGGAAAAAAGGAAGTCTGACTGAGATTCTCAAAGGGATGAAGGATGTTTCTGCTGAGATGCGCCCTATTATCGGGAAGCACGTCAATGAAGCACGAGATGTGCTGAATGCGGCCTTTGAAGAAGCAGCTCAAATCTTGGAAGAGCAGAAAGTCGCAGCCCAGCTGACCAATGATGCCTTGGATGTGACCCTGCCTGGCCGTAAGATTCCAGCTGGAAATCGCCATATTTTGACCCAAACGAGTGAAGAAATCGAAGATATTTTTATCGGTATGGGCTATCAGGTCGTGGATGGTTTCGAGGTTGAGTCAGACTACTACAACTTTGAGCGGATGAACCTGCCTAAAGACCACCCTGCGCGGGATATGCAGGATACCTTCTACATCACAGAAGAGATCCTCTTGCGTACTCACACATCTCCTGTCCAAGCTCGTGCGATGGATGCCCATGATTTTAGCCAAGGGCCACTTAAGATGATCTCTCCGGGACGTGTTTTCCGTCGCGATACAGACGATGCGACTCACTCTCACCAGTTTCACCAGATTGAAGGTCTGGTCGTAGGGGAAAATATCTCTATGGCTGATTTGCAAGGAACCTTGCAGCTGATTATTCAAAAAATGTTTGGTGCGGATCGTAAGATTCGTCTGCGTCCATCTTACTTCCCATTCACAGAGCCATCTGTCGAAGTGGATGTCTCTTGCTTTAAGTGTGGTGGTGCCGGCTGTAATGTCTGCAAGAAGACTGGCTGGATCGAAATCATGGGAGCTGGAATGGTGCACCCAAGTGTCTTGGAAATGAGTGGCATTGATTCAGAGAAATATTCTGGCTTTGCCTTTGGGCTTGGTCAAGAGCGGGTGGCTATGCTTCGCTATGGTATCAACGATATCCGTGGCTTCTACCAAGGCGATGTGCGTTTTTCAGAGCAATTTAAGTAAGAAGCTTAGAATAGAACTTATTTTGAACAATCCCATCACGAAAAGCCTGATTAGCAATGTTTGCGGACTTGAAATGCATGGGAAAGAGGCTCATCAGTATTACTAGCTTATAAGACAATTTTAGCTAGGAATATCGCTCACAGCCGCTTCTGAGAAAGGAGTGCCCTATGTTAGTTAGAGTTCAGCCAGAAGATCTGGATATTTTGCGGGAGTTACAAGTACAGACCTACCAAGAAACTTTTGGTCCTTTCATCAAGCAAGAAGATTTGGAACATTATTTTTCCCATGAGCTGGCGCGTGAAAGGCTGGCGCGGGAGTTGGCGAATCCTGAGTCTGAGCATTATTTTGTACTGGACAAGGAGCAAAAGATCGCTGGTTTTCTCAAGTGTAACTGGGGGCAGGCTCAGACAGAGCAAGAGTTGGAAGATTCCTTTGAAATTCAACGGATTTATGTGCTTGCCTCTCATCAGGGCCTCGGCTTGGGCAAGGAAATGTTTGAATTCGCCCTAGCAGAAGCTGAGAAACGTGGTTTTAGCTGGGCTTGGCTAGGCGTTTGGGAAAGAAATTTCAAGGCGCAGAACTTTTACTTTAAATATGGCTTTGAGAGGTTTAGCCAGCATGAATATATCACTGGTGACACGGTCGATATTGACTGGCTTTTAAGGAAGAAATTAAATTAAAAAGACGATAACATCGCTGTTTGCTGTTTATTGGGCTTTTAGTGGAAACAGAAATTTATAGAGAGGAATCAAATACGACCGAAAATTGAATGGACTGGCTTTGTCTATGAAGTCAGAGTTGGTTCTGGTTGGTCGTAAAATCATACATATGTTAGTTAGTTATAAATGGTTAAAAGAACTGGTTGATTTGGATGTGACGAGCGCCGAGCTGGCGGAGAAAATGTCCACAACTGGTATTGAAGTAGAAGGAGTCAGCTCGCCAGCCGAAGGTCTTTCGAAAATTGTTGTCGGAGAAGTTCTGAGCTGTGAGGATGTACCTGAAACTCACCTGCACCTCTGTCAGGTCAATGTCGGAGAAGAGGAGCCTCGTCAGATTGTCTGTGGAGCACCGAATGTTCGCGCAGGTATCAAAGTTATGGTAGCTGTACCAGGCGCTCGAATTGCAGATAATTATAAGATTAAAAAAGGAAAAATCCGTGGGCTAGAGTCACTGGGTATGATTTGTTCACTCGGTGAGCTGGGAATTTCGGATTCTGTTGTGCCAAAGGAATTTGCGGATGGCATTCAAATTTTGCCAGATAATGCTGTACCAGGAGATGAGGTTTTCCCTTATCTGGATTTGGACGATGAGATTATCGAGCTTTCTATCACGCCAAACCGGGCTGATGCTCTGTCTATGCGTGGGGTGGCTCATGAAGTGGCAGCTATCTACGATAAGCCTGTTCATTTCAAAGAATTTCCTTTCACTGAAGGGGATAAAGAGGCTGCGGCTAGCTTGTCTGTTTCCATTGGGAGCGAAAAAGCACCGTTTTATGCAGCTCGTATTTTGGACAATGTGACCATTGCTCCGAGTCCTCAGTGGCTGCAAAATCTCCTCATGAACGAAGGGATTCGTCCGATTAACAACGTAGTGGACGTGACCAACTACATCTTGCTCTACTTTGGTCAGCCCATGCATGCCTTTGATTTGGACACATTTGAGGGTGACCAGATTATCGTGCGGGAAGCGCGTGCTGGTGAGAAATTAGTGATGCTGGACGGCGAAGAGCGTGAGCTGGAAGTCGGTGATTTAGTTATCACTGTGGCAGATAAGCCAGTGGCTTTGGCTGGTGTCATGGGCGGAGCAGCCACCGAAATCTCTGATAAGTCGACTCGTGTCGTTCTGGAAGCGGCTGTCTTTGATGGCAAGTCAATCCGTAAGACAAGCAGCCGTCTGGGCTTGCGTTCCGAGTCTTCTTCACGCTTTGAAAAAGGGATTAACCTGGCAACAGTAACCGAAGCTCTGGATGCTGCTGCGAGCATGATTGCTGACTTGGCAGGTGCAATTGTTCATGCTGGCATTGTCCAAGCAGGACACTTAGATACGACTGACAAGCAGGTTTCGACTAGCCTTTCTGATGTCAACCGAGTTCTGGGAACAGATTTGACTTATGCAAATATTGAAGATATTTTTCGTCGTCTAGGCTTTGGTCTTAGCGGATCTGCGGACTTATTCACAGTCAGCGTGCCTGCTCGTCGTTGGGATATCAGTATTCCAGCAGATCTTTACGAGGAAATTGCTCGTATTTATGGCTATGACCGCTTGTCAGTTTCCCTACCTCAAGATGCTGGAACGGCTGGCGAATTGACGGCCACTCAGAAGCTACGTCGCAAGGTTCGGACGGTGGCTGAAGGAGCAGGTCTGACAGAGATTATTTCCTATGCCTTGACCACGCCAGAAAAAGCTGTCGAATTTACGCTTAATCCTACGAATCTGACTGAGCTTATGTGGCCTATGACAAGGGAGCGCAGTGTTCTTCGCCAAAATATGCTCTCAGGCATGTTGGATACTGTCAGCTACAATGTTGCTCGTAAAAATAAGGATTTGGCCCTTTATGAAATTGGGAAAATCTTTGAACAAACAGGCAATCCGAAGGAAGAATTGCCTAACGAAATCAATAGCTTTGCCTTTGCCCTAACTGGCTTGGTAAGTGAAAAAGATTTCCAAACGCCAGCGACTCCTGTGGACTTCTTCTACGCTAAGGGAGTGGTTGAAGCGCTCTTTGACCGTCTAGGATTAGAAGCTGATTATCAAGCAACTGACCAGCTTAAGAGTCTGCATCCAGGTCGGACAGCGCTGATTTCGATCAAGGGTCAGCCAGTGGGCTATGTTGGGCAGGTTCATCCAGTGACGGCCAAGGCTTATGATATCCCAGAAACCTATGTGGCAGAGCTTAATCTGACGGCTATTGAGGCGAGTCTTGAGCCAGAACAGCCTTTTGTAGAAATCACCAAATTCCCAGCTGTTACTCGCGATGTGGCCTTGTTGCTCAAAGCAGAGATCAGCCACAGACAGGTGGTGGAAGCGATTCAAGCTGCCGGAGTGAAACGTTTGACGGATATCAAGCTCTTCGATATCTTCTCAGGTGAAAAGCTGGGTGTCGGCCTCAAATCTATGGCTTACACACTGACCTTCCAAAATCCAGAAGACAGCCTAACCGATGATGAAGTAGCTAAATATATGGACAAAATCCAAAAATCCTTGGAAGAAAATGTCGGCGCAGAAGTGCGCTAGTATATACAAAGAGAAGCAGTCCTTTGGGCTGCTTTTGACTATAAAAGAGCTTTATAAAAGTCTTGATTTATGGTATTCTAGTCTCAATAAAGATTTTACAGAAAGAATATTTTAATGGAATATAAAAGAAGTTATGCAGCTGAAATTGTAGCTATTATTATTGTTATTATTGGAACCTTCATATTCATTGGAGTAATGCAATCACCAAATAGTAGTGGTGGGAACCACAGTGATCGCTTAGAACAGCTAGAGTCTGAACGAAAAGATGCAAAGTTGAATGAAAGCCCGATGACTATTGAAAAAGCCAAAACCTTGGTTAATTCGGATTTTGCACCTGAGAATGAAACACCAGAAGAGGAAGAAAAAAGGCTACAAGCTTTTGTAGAGACCTATAATAAACAATTAAAGTCCGAACAAGCTTCTATCCGAAGAGAAAAGGAATCTGAGCAAGAAATTCTCAATCAAAATAATGAATATGTGGGCCCAATTCTAATTGGTGCAGGTATTATAGTTACTATTTTAGGTGTTTCGGCTTATAAGAAAGCTCATGAGCCTGCAGCTTTTACTATTTCTGATGATAAGATTGATGTTAAACCCTCTGTTTTCCAAGATATAAATCACATTAATTTAACAAATATTAAGCAAATCGAGTATGAAATTAGACGTGCTTATTCTAAAAATTCGAGATCAACTTATCGCATACTTTATTTTAAAGACGAAGAAGGAAAAATACTGGAAGAGATTGACTTAAATAATCTTGCTGATGCTGATTTCAATACCATTCATAGAGAAATTAGTAAGCGAGCTCCACATATTGAATGGATTTTTCCGGAATAAAAGGAAAGATTGTAGGAAAAGTAATCATGGAAAATGTAAGACAAATCTCCCAATGTCAGACTCTTTGGGCTAAAAATAAGTATCTGGTGCTCAGTCATTCCAGTAAGATCTATCTGGAAATCCGTCAGTATCTGAAAAGCGATTTGGTGGAAGCAGCACATGTTCAAGACTTGATTGATCAGGCGGTAGCCCTGCCTGAAAATCGCGGTCAGGTCTGCAATGCCTTTCAGCATGTTTGGGGCTATTTTAAGAAAAAAGCCAGCCCAGCTGAAAAAGAAAACTTTATGCTATTTTTAGAGCGATACCAAGCAGGTCAGGTGGAGCAGGAGGTTTTGGTAGAAGCTGTAAAAGATTTGCTTCGAAAGTACCCCAATCCCTATCTGCAGAATTCTACTCTGTTATTTGGTGATAAGGCATAAGGCTCGGCCATCAAGGATGACTAGCTTTGATCCTCTAGAAGAAGCAAGAAATTCTACATCTCCAGTCAAGTTAGGCTGGAGAATTTTCTATTTTTAGATAAAAAAATGCTATATGATTGACAAACAAAACAGACAATTGTAGAATATAATTATAAACTACAAATGTAGAAAATGAGAAAGCAATATGACTGTTTCAAAAAAGGCGTTTATCGGTATTCTATCTCTGACAGCAGCAGTTTTATTGACTGCTTGTTCAGGCAATGCTAATCAGGGAGGAAATGCTAACTCATCACAAAATACCCAAAGCCAAACATCACAGCCTGCGCAAGAACAGAATTCTTCATCCAATGCAGGTCAGACCAGCAATCTAGACGGACGCTACCAAGCAACTGACCATGATGGAGACCAGCATGTCCTAGAAATCAATGGTTCGACTGGTACTTGGACTGAAACTGAGGTCGATGGCAGTAAGGAAATCAAGCAGATACAAGTAGATGCAGCGAAGCAGAGACTAATTGTCGGTGACGATGTCAAAAGCTATCGTCAAAATGGCAATCAGCTGATTGTGGACGAATTGGATGATGATCCAGACACTCTGACCTTTAGCAAGCAATAAGGCGATTTTCAATCTGCTCTGGGAAAGAGAAAGTGCAAGTCAGATAGCGGTCGAAACCTAGAGAAAAGAAACAAGGCAAGCTTCGGTATATGAACTGAAGCCCTTGTTTCTTTTTATTTTATGAATTTCTTTCAAGGAATGTTTCTTACTTAGGGAATCGCTATACGACTTAGTGATTTTCGCCTGAATCTAGTCATTATTAGTCTCATATGTTTTTCTAGCTTGCTTCTTTATGATATAATGATCTTTAATATCTCAAAGGAGGACAGCTTTGTTTTTAGCTTTTAAAGAGATTGTCTACAGCCGTGGACGCTATCGTTTAGTGGTTGCTGTGGTCTTTCTCATTACCTATATGGTTTTCTTTTTGTCTAGTCTTTCTGTCGGTTTGGCTAGGCTCAATCGCTTGGCTTTGGACCAATGGCAGGCTGAGTCAATCGTCTTGTCAGAGTATGCCAATAAGAATCTGGTTGCTTCGACTCTAAAGGAAGAGGAGTATAGTAGCCTGCTTCAAGGGGACTCAATTGCGGCTTTGGGACAGACGGCAGCAGTGGCCAATTATGAAGATGGGACGGATAAACTCAACGCTCAGGTTTTCGGTCTTTCTTGGGATAGTTTTCTGGCACCAGATATTATTGAGGGACGTCCTGTTGAGAATGCTCATGAAGTCATTGCGGATAAGCGTCTGCAGCAAAAAGGTGTCAAACTAGGCGACCAGCTTCAGCTCAATGGCAGTGAGCGCCTCTATCAGGTTGTTGGTTTCACAGAGGATAATAGCTTCTTTACGCAACCTGTAATTTTTATGGATCTAGATGATTTCAGGGAATTAAAGTACGGCTCTAGTCAGGTTAAGAATATCAGCGCACTTGTGGTCAAAGATAGTCAAAAGATTGAAGAAACTGGGCTTAGTCAGCTTTCTATGAGTGATTTTATAGAAAATATCCCTGGTTATCAGCCTCAGGTTCTGACTTTTTCCTTTATGATTGGGGCCATGGTTCTGATTACCTTTTTAGTATTGGGAATTTTCATGTACATTATCACCATTCAGAAGACCCAACTTTACGGTATTATGCGTGCCCAAGGGATTGCCAGTGGGAAGATTATTGCTTCTATTTTCTGGCAGATTTTCATCCTATCCACTCTGGGAATCAGCTTAGCTGTCTTGGCTCTCTTGGGAACCCAGCTAGTCTTGCCGGCTTCTATGCCTTTTTATAGTGACTGGCGAGCTTATGCTGGATTGATTGTCCTGATTGTTTTCATGTCGCTGGCCGGCGGGCTCTTGTCCATTCACCGGGTTCTGAAAATTGACCCTATCACAGCGATCGGAGGTGAGTAAATGTCAATCATAGAACTAAAAGGAGTTACAAAAGAATATGGCCAGGGGCATACGCTGGTCCAAGCCCTGAAACCAACTGATTTCCAACTGGAAGCAGGGCAGTTTGTAGCTATTATTGGGCCCTCAGGCTCGGGTAAAACAACTTTTCTGACCTTGCTGGGGCATTTGCAAACTCCTTCAAAAGGACAGATTCTGCTGCATGGGAAAGATACTTCCCAGCTCAAGGAAAAGGAACGAGCTGCTCTACGCTTCAATGATTTTGGCTTTATTTTGCAGGCTTCCAATCTCATACCTTTTTTGAAAATCGAAGACCAGTTCCAGCTGATTGACCGCTTATCTAAAAAGGAAAGGACAGATCTGGACAGTCTGATTGAGCTGCTAGACCTAAAAGACACGCTCAAGCAGTATCCCAAAGAATTGTCCGGCGGAGAACGGCAGCGGGCTGCTATCGCTAGAGCGCTTTACAATAGCCCTGATATTATCTTGGCTGATGAGCCGACAGCTAGTCTGGATACAGAGCGGGCTAAGCGCGTGGTTCATCTGCTCAAAGAAGTGACTCAAAAATTCAACAAGAGCGTGGTCATGATTACCCATGATACCCGCCTACTGGACGAGGTTGACAAGGTCTATGAAATGCAAGACGGAGTGCTGACTCAAGTCCGATGAAGATGTAGCCAAACAAAAAATAGTTTGGGACAAGGAGAGTGCCTCGCTTCATGATTAGGCAAATATTCAGTTAGATTAAATAGACAAACAAACACGGTTCTGTTTTTCAAGAACCGTGTTTCATTTTCTTCGCTTTTTGGTGATTTTCAGGATTTATTTTGGTGGTTCGGGCTTTGTGGAGGAGAAGCTCCAGCCAGCTACGTTCTTGGATGCGTTCTCTGACCTGTCCATTTTTTCGACTTTCTAAGTATTCGCCCAGATTTTTTGCTTTGATAAACTCTGTGATTCCCATATTATTTTCCTAGGCAGAATTGGCTGAAGAGCTGGGTGATGAGTTCGTCTGGTGCGGCGTCACCAGTGATTTCGCCAAGGATTTCCCAAGTGCGGGTCAGATCGACTTGGAGGAGATCCACAGGCATGCCTAGTTCCAGTCCCTGATTGACGGCTTGCAGGCTTTCGACTGCCTTTTCGATGAGAGAGATGTGGCGGGCATTGGACAGATAGGTGGCGTCTTGCTCGACAATTCCAGCATTCTCAAAGAAGAGCTGATTGATGCGATCCTCGATTTTATCAATATTTTGGTTGTGGAGGACGGAAATCTTGATGGCATTTGCTGGCAGCTGATCCAGTTCAATCCTCTCTTCAAGGTCAGTTTTGTTAAGCAGGACGATGCGATTGCTGTCTTGGCTGATTTCAAGCAATTGTTTGTCTTGGTCAGTTAGTTGCTCGCTGGCATTGAGAACCAAGAGAACCAAGTCAGCTTCCTGCAAGGCTTTTTTAGAGCGCTCAACGCCAATCTGTTCCACAAGGTCATCCGTTTCCCGAATCCCTGCAGTATCAATGAGCTTAAGCGGTACGCCGTTGATATTGACATACTCCTCGATCACATCACGAGTCGTCCCCTCGATATCGGTCACAATGGCCTTGTCCTCACGCAAAAGATTGTTGAGGAGGCTGGATTTGCCAACATTAGGTCGACCGATGATAGCAGTCGAAATCCCTTCGCGAAGAATCTTGCCGCGTCGAGCAGTTTTGAGGAGATGGGTCAGAAGTTGCTCGAATTCAAGTGTTTTTTCACGAATGATTTCCGTCGTTGCTTCCTCAACATCGTCGTATTCAGGATAATCAATATTGACCTCTACCTGAGCCAGTGTATTGAGGATTTCCTGACGGGTGCTATTGATAAGGTCGGAAAGAGAGCCGTCCAACTGCTTGACAGCATTGTTCATAGCTTTATCTGTCTTGGCCCGGATGATATCCATGACAGCCTCAGCCTGAGTCAAATCCACGCGCCCATTGAGAAAGGCCCGCTTGGTAAACTCGCCAGGCTCTGCCAGTCTAGCCCCCTCGCGGATAGCCAGCTGCAGTATTTCATTAGTCACTGCAATCCCGCCGTGGGTGTTGATCTCGATGATATCCTCGCGCGTGAAGGTTTTAGGAGAGCGCATAGCGCCTACCATGACCTCATCCAGAATCTCCTGATTTTGAGGGTCAACGATATGGCCGTAGTTGAGTGTGTGGCTGGCCACTTTGCTTAGGTCCTTGCCTTTAAAGATTTTTTTGGCAATAGCAAAGCTGTCCGTCCCGCTTAGTCTGACGATACCGATGGCTCCTTCCCCAAGAGGGGTCGAAATCGCAGCGATGGTATCAAATTCTCGTGTTATCATGTATATCCTTTCTGAAAATCTATTTTGCAAACATCTGTCCCAAATTCATCCAAAAAGTTTTTGAGATTTGTGCATCATTTTGTCCTTGCTTTGCATGGATTAATAAGTATAGTGGGAAAGTGGTAGTTAAATCCTTGTGTCTTAGTAAAATGCGATTGATGGCTAGAGTTCTTTCCAATATTGGTAGAAGATAAATAGCTGTCGGGTAGGAAATTTATGTTATTCTAAACCTGTTCCTATCTTGCTAGTCAGTAGGAAAGAACCATCTTCGTTTTTTGAAAAAGTTAGGATGACAGCTTGATATTTGCTTCCTCCTGGTAAGTAGGTGATGGTTTTTATTTCAGAGCCGCTGACAGTGGAAGTGGTTTCGTCAGTTGGTTTGCCGTGGTCGCGAATGACGTCGTCGTATTTTGTTCCGCCTGCACCTCTTTTCAAAATATCACCCTCTTTGAGTGCATCAAATTCTGCTTTTGTCCATGTAAACTTCGTGTTTTCTTCTTTTTCCTTTTCTTCTTCTCTTTCTGACGAATCAATATAGGAACGATAAGAGCTCGAAAGAGTATCAAACCTTTTTCCCATCTCATTGAACATACGGGAATAGAATGATAGAGTGACCAGTGCGATGATTAAGGAGAAAAAGGAAATGACAGAGCCAATTATAGCCAAAGTTTTCGGTTTCTTTTGGTTAACAATGAGACCGATAATAGCCAGGATAAGAGCAATAGTACCGATAAAAAAAGATAGATAATTGATGATTGGTATCCAGGAGCCAAGTAAAGCGATTGCTCCAAAGACAATGGCTAAAATACCTAAAACTTTATTTTCTTGCTGCATCATAACAACCTCCTCAGATTTTCTATAGCTTACTACTTGAAATATGTATTTCTTTTAGTAATTTACCTATCTTCATTGTAGCGTAAAATAGAACTAGGAGCAAGATTTTAAGGAGATTTTCGTAAAATGAAGCACTGTTAAAATGCGATGAACCGTTTAAAGAGCTGAAAACACTTTCAAATTTCAAAGAATTGTGATATACTAAACATAGTTGATTTGAGGAGGTGCTATGGAAACTCTAAAGAAACTAGCAGGCATCAAGGCTGCTGAATTTGTCGAAGACGGGATGGTGGTCGGTCTGGGAACAGGTTCGACTGCTTACTATTTTGTCGAGGAAATTGGTCGACGTATCAAAGAGGAAGGCTTGCAGCTTACTGCAGTCACAACCTCTAGCGTGACTAGCAAGCAAGCAGAAGGCTTGGGCATTCCGCTGAAATCCATTGATGAAGTGGATCAGGTCGATGTGACCGTTGATGGAGCTGATGAAGTGGATCCTCAGTTCAACGGCATCAAAGGCGGAGGCGGAGCCCTGCTGATGGAGAAAGTTGTCGCGACCCCTACCAAGGACTACATCTGGGTGGTTGATGAAAGCAAATTGGTTCAAAAGCTAGGTGCTTTCAAGTTACCAGTCGAAGTAGTGCAGTATGGTGCGGAGCAAGTTTTCCGTCGCTTTGCTGAGGCAGGCTACAAGCCAAGTTTCCGTGAAAAAAATGGTCAACGTTTTATCACGGATATGCAGAACTTCATTATTGATCTAGATTTAGGTGTAATCGAAAACCCAGTCGAATTTGGCCGAGAATTAGATCATATTGTGGGCGTTGTTGAGCATGGACTTTTCACCAAAATGGTCAACAAGGTGATCGTCGCCGGTCAAGGTGGCGTAAACATTTTAGAAGCAAATAACTAGAAAAGAGGTTTTCATGTCAAAATTTAATCGTATTCACTTAGTCGTTATGGACTCAGTCGGAATTGGGGCAGCACCAGATGCTAACAATTTTGTTAATGCAGGGGTGCCAGATGGAGCTTCCGATACGCTGGGACACATTTCTAAAGCAGTCGGTCTAGACGTGCCAAATATGGCTAAGCTGGGCTTGGGCAATATCGAGCGTGAGCAAGCGCTGAAAACTGTACCAGCTGAGGAAAATCCAAGTGGTTACTATACTAAATTAGAAGAAGTTTCTTTAGGTAAAGATACCATGACAGGCCACTGGGAAATCATGGGCCTGAACATTACCGAGCCTTTTGATACTTTCTGGAATGGCTTCCCAGAGGAAATCTTGACTAAAATTGAAGAATTTTCTGGACGTAAGGTTATTCGTGAGGCTAACAAACCTTATTCTGGCACGGCAGTTATTGACGACTTCGGGCCTCGTCAGATGGAAACTGGCGAATTGATTATCTATACTTCTGCAGATCCAGTGCTTCAAATCGCAGCTCATGAGGAGATTATTCCTTTAGATGAGCTCTATCGTATCTGCGAATACGCTCGCTCTATCACCTTGGAACGACCTGCGCTTCTGGGACGGATCATCGCTCGCCCTTATGTGGGTGAGCCAGGTAACTTCACTCGTACAGCCAATCGCCATGACTATGCAGTTTCTCCATTTGAGCCAACTGTTTTGGATAAGCTCAATGAAGCTGGTATTGATACATATTCAGTTGGTAAGATTAACGACATCTTCAACGGTGCAGGTATCAACCACGACATGGGCCACAACCAGTCCAATAATCATGGTGTAGACAATTTGGTTAAGGCTATCCAGTCTGATGACTTCAAGTATGGCTTCTCATTTACCAACTTGGTAGACTTCGATGCTCTTTATGGTCACCGTCGTGATCCGCATGGTTATCGTGATTGTCTGCAGGAGTTTGACGCTCGCTTGCCAGAAATCATTGAAAACATGCGTGAAGACGACTTGCTCATGATTACCGCTGACCACGGTAACGATCCGACCTATGCCGGAACGGACCATACTCGTGAGTACATTCCGCTCTTGGTCTTTGGTAAATCCCTCAAGGGGAACGGTCACTTGCCTGTCGGACATTTTGCGGACATTTCAGCCACCATCGCTGACAACTTCGGTGTGGATAAGGCCATGATTGGTGAAAGCTTCTTGGACAAATTGGTATAAGCATAAGAGAGTGAGGAAAATATTTTATGACAACATTATCTGAGAAAATCAAAGCAACGGCCGCCTTCTTGAAAGAAAAAGGTATGACAGAGCCTGAATTCGGCTTGATCCTGGGATCTGGTTTGGGAGAATTGGCTTCTGAAATTGAAAATGCCGTTAGTCTTGACTATGCGGATATTCCAAACTGGGGTCGCTCAACTGTCGTTGGCCACGCTGGAAAATTAGTCTATGGAGACTTGGCAGGCCGTAAAGTCTTGGCACTGCAAGGTCGTTTCCATTTCTATGAAGGAAATCCATTAGAAGTCGTTACTTTCCCAGTGCGTGTGATGAAGGCTCTTGGTGCGACTGGTGTTATTGTGACCAATGCTGCCGGTGGTATCGGCTATGGCCCTGGTACGCTTATGGCGATTACTGACCACATCAATATGACGGGTCAAAATCCTTTGATTGGTGAAAATTTGGATGAATTTGGTCCACGTTTTCCTGACATGTCTAAATCTTATACACCAGAATATCGTGCAACTGCTCATCAAGTCGCTGATAAGCTTGGCATTAAGCTGGATGACGGTGTCTATATTGGTGTTACCGGTCCAACTTACGAAACGCCAGCAGAAATCCGTGCTTATAAGACACTCGGAGCAGATGCAGTTGGCATGTCTACTGTTCCAGAAGTCATCGTGGCTGCCCACTCAGGCTTGAAAGTGCTTGGAATTTCATGCATTACCAATCATGCTGCTGGGTTCCAAGAAGAGCTTAATCACGAGGAAGTGGTTGAAGTAACAGAGCGTGTCAAAGGTGATTTCAAACGACTACTTAAAACCATTCTTGCTGAATTGTAAGAAAATAAAATATTAAACTAAGGATAGGTAGAGCGCGTGTTTTGATTTGAACACGAGCGGAAAACTATCTTTCAAAAAAATACAGAAAGGAAGGGCTAACTGTATTCGCTGAACTGAATACGGGCGGAGAACTGTGTAAAAAAGATAAACTTTCTAGCATCTGCGATGCGTCGTCAATTTCCTATTTTTACTTGGTTCTCTGTCGCTATCCTGAATCTAAAAAAAGAAAGGTAGAGCGAAGTGTTCAGATTTGAACACGAGCGGAAAACTCGGAAAATAGATAATCTGACTGAGAAATCAGGATTTCTCGTCAGATTCCTAATTTTCAGTCGTTTTCTTGTCGCTCTTTGTATCATAAATTATGTCTATCCATATTGCTGCTAAACAAGGTGAGATTGCTGATAAAATTCTCTTGCCGGGGGATCCTCTTCGTGCCAAGTTTATTGCGGAGAATTTTCTTGAAGATGCTGTTTGTTTTAACGAAGTGCGGAACATGTTTGGTTACACTGGTACTTACAAGGGTCAGCGGGTTTCTGTCATGGGAACGGGTATGGGAATGCCGTCTATTTCCATCTATGCGCGTGAGCTGATTGTTGACTACGGTGTGAAAAAGCTGATTCGTGTGGGAACGGCTGGCTCGCTCAATGCAGATGTTCACGTTCGTGAATTGGTTCTGGCTCAAGCGGCTGCGACCAACTCAAACATTATCCGCAATGACTGGCCTCAGTATGATTTCCCGCAGATTGCCAGCTTTGATTTGCTGGACAAGGCTTATCATATCGCCAAAGACTTGGGCATGACGACCCATGTCGGAAATGTCTTGTCATCAGACGTTTTCTATTCGAACTATTTTGAGAAAAATATCGAGCTGGGTAAGTGGGGCGTGAAAGCTGTTGAAATGGAAGCTGCGGCCCTTTACTATCTGGCTGCCCAGCACCAAGTAGAGGCCCTAGCTATCATGACCATTTCTGATAGCTTGGTCAATCCTGACGAAGATACGACAGCAGAGGAACGCCAAAATACCTTCACCGATATGATGAAGGTTGGTCTGGAAACCTTGATTGATTAAGCATGAATCTAGATTTAAAAGAGGAAATTCTCTTTGCGATTTCCCGTTATGACTATGCTTATGCCTATAAACTGGCGCAGAAGTTGATGGGAAGTTCCTCGATTGTAACCAGCCTGTTGGCTATTCTGGCAGAGCGAAGAGAGCTCAATATTCTGCCAGCCATGGATGAAGAGTTGAAGACTGCCTTGCAGACGCAAAGCGGTTTTCAGCTTTTTTGTCATACCGATTTGGCTGATGAGCAGCTGGCCAACTATCTCTATGATTTGGAAGCCAAGCTGCGCAATGAGCAGATTATTGACTTCGTTCGGGCGGTCAGTCCAGCGATTTATCGGATTTTCATGCGCCTGATAAAGCTGGAAATCCCTGATATTGAGCACTTTATCCATAATTCTCGTGAAGCCAGCTATGACCGTTGGAAGTTTGAACGGATGCGGGAGTCGGATTATGCTGCTTTACAGGTCTTTCATGCGGAAAGCACGGTCAATTCATCCAGTTTGACAGAGTTGATTTTGCATTTGGATCTGCCGGAGTCTGTCAGGGAAGAGGTCAGACAGCTGCGGGAATTGGAGAAGTCAGTCCGAAATCCGCTGGCTCATCTGATTAAGCCCTTTGATGAGGCGGAATTATATCGGACAACCGGCTTTTCCTCCCAGTATTTCATGGAGATTTTGGTGGACTTGGCTCGCTTCACAGGGATTGTCTACGATCGGGAACATTTTTATTTTGATGAGGCAAACCGCTTGGTTAGAGCTTTATTGACAGGAGAGGAAAATGGATAAAATACAGCAGTTGCAAGATATGATTGACCAAAGTCAGAATATCGTCTTTTTCGGTGGGGCGGGTGTCTCGACCGAGTCTAATATCCCTGATTTTCGTAGTTCGGATGGGATTTATAGTGTTAAGCTAGGTCGGCATTTTACAGCAGAGCAGCTAGTTTCGCATACCATGTTTGAGCGCTATCCGCAGGAGTTTTTCGACTTTTACAAGAAATACCTGCTCTATCCAGATGCCAAGCCCAATGCGGCTCACGCCTATCTGGCTCATCTGGAGAAGATCGGCAAGCTCAAGACTGTGGTGACGCAAAATATTGATAGCCTGCACGAAATGGCTGGTTCAAAAAATGTCCTCAAGTTGCACGGCAGTGCGGATAGAAATTTCTGTCTAGATTGTCAGCGATTTTACGATTTGAAGGCATTTCTAGCTCTGCCTGGAACGGTGCCCTACTGCCCTGACTGCGGCGGCGTGATCAAGCCTGATGTGACCCTCTATGAAGAGCCCTTGGATATGGAGACCTTCCAGCAAGCCGCGCAGGCCATTCATCAAGCCGACCTGCTGATCATCGGGGGCACTTCCTTGGTGGTCTATCCAGCAGCCAGTCTCATCCAGTACTTTGCTGGCAAGCATCTAGTCGTTATCAACAAGACTAGTATTCCACAGGACAAGCAAGCTGACCTCGTCATCGAAGGCAAGATTGGGGAAGTGTTTGCGCAGTTGAGACAGGAAGACTAAAAGAGTTTTTCAATGGGAAAGTTTATTTGTGAGAGATATTTAGGATTTTTATGGCTGATTTATATATTCAACATTCGTCTTGTAGCTTGTCGGTGAGGGAGCAGCGTGTGCTTGTGAGAAACGAGGAGCAGATCCTTTTGAAGGAGATTTCTTTTAATCTGATTGATAATATCTTGGTCTTTGGTAATGCTCAGCTGTCTACTCAGCTACTGAAAGCCTTGGCTAATAGGGACATTTTTGTGTTCTATTTCTCGAGCAAGGGCGAATTTCTATTTTCCCTTGATTCCTTTAGGAAGGAAGATTTTGAAAAGCAGCGCAGTCAGGCTCGGGCTTCTTTTGACTTGGACTTTTGCTTGGGCATTGCTCGGAAAATCGCTGCGGCCAAGATCGGAAATCAGCTCAATCTGCTCCAAGCTTTTGACGAAAATGACTTGCTGGACCAGGAGGATTTCAAACACTTTAGTGATGGGATGGTACATATCGAGCAAGCGAGAAGCATCGCGGAAATTATGGGAATCGAAGGAAGACTGGCTAAATCTTACTTTTACCTCTTGAACTTACTGGTCATTGATGGCTTTCATTTTTCTGGTCGGAGTCGCAGGCCAGCTCTGGACAAGTTTAATACCCTGCTAAACTTTGGCTACTCCATTCTTTATTCTTGCTTTATGGGCTTGATTCGCAAAAATGGTCTGAGCTTAGGCTTTGGAGTGATGCATCAGCCACATAACCATCATGCTGTCTTGGCGAGTGATTTGATGGAGGAATGGCGGCCGGTGATCGTGGATGATACGGTGCTGGGGCTGATCAATCGTCAGGAGATTCTTGAAGAGCATTTCATTGAGAAGGAAGATGGTATCTTTTTGACGCCTGAAGGGATCGAAATCTTTTCTCGGGCTATGAGGGAGAGGATCTTGGAGATTCATCACTATGTCGAGCTGGATAAAAACCGCTACACTTTTCTATACGCGGCTGATCAGCAAATCAAATCCTTGATCCGGAGCTTTGAAGCCTTGGATCCAGCTGAGTATGTGTCGAGCTATACGGGAGGAGGGAAAGATGGTCTTCTTTAATCTTGATGATGATGAAAAAGAGTTTGCCAGAAAGAAAACGAAATTTTGTCTGGTCATTTATGATATCGTGAGCCATAAGCGACGCCTGAAGCTATCAAAGCTTTTAGAAGGCTATGGTGTGAGGGTTCAGCGTTCCTGCTTTGAGCTGGCTCTTGATAAGCTGGACTTTGACTGCCTTGTGAGGGAGCTGAGGGCCTTTTATCAGGCAGAAGAAGGGGACAATATCATTATCTATCTGGGGCACAAGGAAGAAAGGGTTGTTTTTAATCCATATAATGGCGCGGAGTTGATAGACGATATTTTGTTCTTTTAAGCTTTGATTTCTGGGCTAGGCATGGTATAATGAGGTTAGGGTTTAACTAGTTTTTAGGGGACACAAGATGTAGTGGTGGGGCTTCTGCGCATCTGTACAAGATATGGCGTTAGACCCCCCCTAAACCTCGAGAGGGGACGGAAACTGATCCAATTCATCAAAGGTTTTTACAGATATTTCGGTTAGACCCCCCTAATCCTCGAGAGGGGACGGAAACCGAGTACCACTCTCAGCACTTGAACGTTCCTTGTTAAGTTAGACCCCCCAAATCCTCGAGAGGGGACAGAGTGGATGGGGGCTTGTTTACTTTCCCTCAGCTTCTTACTTTGCCAAGACAGAAGGATGTTGACTGTTAAATATCGTTTTTTCAAATACTTCAAAAAATATTGACAACGCTTTTAAAACTTGATATACTAAGCTTAGTAAATCATAATCGTTCTAAAGGGCGCCATGAAATCGGTGAAACATTCTTTTGCCTTTTTCGGGCGCTTTTGCAGTATGGAGAGGTGACCGTGTGAAGAAAGTAGAGTTACATCTATCAAAGACAAGACTAAAAGATGAAGAATTGATCAGTAAGCTGCAGGGCTTTTTGATGGCAAGCATTTCGCCAGACTTTGCGACCTTTCTACATGAGCAAGAGACCAATCCCTACTCAATGAATCTGAGCTCCAGGCGCGATGAATCGGTGTGGGTTGTCAATTTGCTTTCAGAAGAGGCGGAACAGCAAATGCTAGCTCCTTTATTAAACTTAGAAACCATCAAGCTAGAGAGCTATGCTGAGGCAATCCTTGTTAAAAAGGTGGAAATCCACTCTTTATCCCAGCAGACCTTGCTGGATATTTACCAAGATGATGCTGCTTCCCACCTGATACGGGTGCATTTTTATACGCCAACGACCTTTAAGCGACAGGGGCAGTTTGTGCTATTTCCAGACACGCGTCTGATCTTTCAAAGTTTGATGCAAAAATACAGTCGACTGGTGGAAGGAAGAGCGGAAATCGAAGAGGAGACCCTACAGTTTTTAGCAGACTATAGCCAAATCACGAGCTATCATCTAAAAAGTCATTATTTTCCAATTCATGGACGAAAATACCCCGCCTTTGAAGGCAGGGTGACGATTCAGATAAAGGGAGCATCCACACTAAAAGCTTATGCACAGATGCTCCTAAGATTCGGTGAGTATGCCGGAGTCGGCACAAAGTGTAGCCTAGGAATGGGAGGGATGAGAATTGAAGAAAGAAAAGATTGAGTGATTCTAACCTTCCTCCATCTGATAGACCTGAAGGGAAAACAAGTTTCAAAAACAGAAAAAATACCTAGATCCTGCAGTAAGCTGCCTGCTTCTAGGTGTTTTGCTTTATTTATCAAACTGTACTTCCTCAATCAGATACTCGATAAAGCGCTCGCCCATCTTGGACAGGCTGGCTTTTTCGTGCTGGATATAGACCAGCTCGATCGGGTCATCGATGTCCAGTGGAATGGAGACGATATTATCACCGTTGAGGTTGCTGTTGAGAATACCGGTCGCAATCGTGTAGCCATCCAAACCGATCAAAAGGTTAAATAAGGTTGCACGGTCGCTGACGACGATAGATTTTTTGTGGTGCTCCTGAGAGAGAATTTCCTCAGAAAAGTAGAAGGAGTTGTGAGTCCCTTGGTCATAGCTGAGATAAGGGAAATCTTCCAAATCTGACAGTTGTACCAGCTTTTTCTTGGCCAGCGGATTGGACTTGCTGACAAAGATATGGGGCTGTGCTGTGAAGAGGTGGGTCGCAATCAGATGGCTATCATCCAGCATTTTAGAGAGGACATCACGGTTGTAACTATTGAGGAAGAGGACACCGATCTCGCTGCGGAAGTTCTTCACATCATCAATGATTTCCCAAGTCCGAGTTTCCCGCAGAAAGAGCTCGTATTTCTCCATGTCGCTTTTTTTAAGCAGGGAAACAAAGGCGTTGACTACAAAGGCATAGTGCTGGGCAGAGACGCTAAAAAGCTCGCGGTGGGCGACAGGATTTTTGTATCGCTCTTCTAGAAGCTGAGTCTGCTCCACCACTTGGCGGGCATAGGAAAGAAACTCCATGCCGTCCTTGGTCAAGGTAATCCCTTTGGGATTGCGAATGAAAATCTCGATGCCCATTTCATTTTCCAAATCTCGCACAGCGTTGGATAGACTTGGCTGGGTGATAAAAAGTTGCTTGGCAGCTTCGTTCATGCTGCCGGTCTCGACGATTTTGATAATGTAGTGTAATTGTTGAATTCTCATAGGTCTATTTTATCACAAACTGGGGATTTTTTCCTGATAAATCAGAAGTTTAGAAAATGTTTGCTTGCTAAAGTTTCCTATGCTAAAATGAAGGAAATAAGGAGGGTGATATGGCCAAAGATGATGACTATAAAAATCGTTCGGTAGGGCTACCCATCACTATTTTTATAGTATTTTTGACAATTTGCTTAATGATTCCACTTGGGAAGGTGATGATCATGTGGGGGCTTAAATCCGCTTATGAGGGACTTGGGCGAAGCAGCATGTCTTCATCTGTTCGTCAAAAGTCATCAGAGGAGTTTCTGTTAGAGGAGAAAGTTGTTGATAGAGAAAACTCTCGTTTTACATGGACAACTGATGACATCCTCAATATGCAAATTAAGGATACTTCTGCTGGTCAAAACGGAGCTTCTCTGGATCAAATCCTTGAAAAGCATGGCAAGGCTTCAAGCTTTTTTTATACTGAGAGCAATGGAAATATTGAATTAAGCTATACAAGTGAGATTACTCAAGGCCATCATAGTCATCTAAGTTTAACATTTGAAAAAGATGGAACAAGCTATCATCTCATTAGCAAGAGCGCGAATATTCTTAATGAGGCCTATCCAACTTTGCCTCAGGGAGATAGTCCCCATCTCTGGACAAAGGATGAAGTTGCAGGTTTACAAGTTCGTGACGAGAGCACAGGCAATCTTGGTATGTCCTACGATGAAATCATTCAATTATTTGGCCTACCTAGAGAATCTGAAGTTTTTATTTCTCACTTGGATGCGGTAGATAGTCAGCATATTGGCTTGGAACTCCAATACTTAACTTCAGATGAAAGATATAATAATGAATGGGTTCATTTAATCTTACACCGTCAAGAAGATGGCGTCTTTCGGTTGACGACAGTTACTAGTCATATCGATAGAAGAGAAAGATAGGAGGACTTATTGCCTCCTTAGGCAGCCAAAGCAAGCAGAAAAGACGGGGAATTGTGCTTTCTTCTGTATAAACAGACTGAAGTACATTTTGCAATCTCGATCTATTCGTGATATGATGAGTTTTTAGACTGATAAGGAGTAGTAATGAAGAGACAAGAAGATTCGTTTGAAGATATTGCTTTTGAGTTAGAAAAGCAAACCTATAAGTCCAAGTTTTTACCAGTCATGGTAGTAGCTATTGTTGTATTTTCTCTCATTGGAACAGTTTTTTTGACACTTTCTCTATCCGGAAAAAGCAAAGCCAAGCAGACGCCAACTCCGTCTAGCCAGATTAGTTCGTCATCAAATAGTTTGGAAGATGAGAAAGCTGAAGCAGAACAATTCGCTAAAAGTCTTATTGTTTCTCCAGAAAAAAGCGGTCCCTTTCTTTGGACAGTTGAAAAGGCAGTCGCGCTTCCCATAAACAAATACAAGGGCGGAGCCGTCTTGGAAGATATTTTAAAGGAATTTGGGAAACCGGTTCAAGGTGGGGCTTGGATTGATTTTTTGCCAAATCATAAAGTTCAAAAACATATTCGCCTTATCTGGGAATCGAAAAATGGTAGTATGGGCTATGTATCTTTAACCTTTGCTCAATTTGATGGTGTCTATAAGCTCATTTCAAAATACCATTTTAGCCTTTCAAGTGATAAAATTCATGTGGATAACAATCCTAAAAGATCCTTTTTATGGACGCAAGCATACATCGATAGTCTTGTTATTGGTGCTAGAGAAGGAACAGCTAAAGGTACACCATATGATGAGATTGTTTTAAAAGTCGGCTTACCTCTATATCAGACGATTTCTGGAGACGACAATCAACTGAAGATGCGGGTTGATTATGTTAATCCAGATTCTTGGCAAAATCCAGAACAATTGAAAAGAGTTCATTTAGAATTCTACAAGCAAGGAGATGGTAGATGGCGTTTGGTGTCTAAAGAAAGTGAGTAAACTAAATCGATAAGAAAGAGGAGGAAAATGAGGAGGAGTAGCAAGAAAAAACGTGATCTTCATTCGTTTAGAGAGATCAAAAAAGACCTTTATCGTCAACAAAAGCTAAAACGAGAAGAGCTCAGAATGATGACGATGAAGGAGGAGAAAAAAAGAATTAGCTTGGCTTTTACCCTTCTTTGTTTGGCAATCTCTTTTGCTTTGTTCTTTGGCTTCTATTATTTATCGCAACAGGTTCCTAATAAAGCTGAACTGAAGTACAAATATGACGATAGAGCCTCGTCAGTTAGTAGAGATAGCTCGGCTAGTCAGCAAAATGATGATGAATCAAAATTGACCCAAGAACAAAAGGAACTGAAAAAGAAAATTGTTGAGGAAGATGAAGATAAGTTTGCTTTTAATTGGACGTTAGACAATTTTGTAGAGCTAAAGCGAGTTAAGGGAGGATGGGGCAATCATCCAACTTTAGAAGAAGTCATTGCGAAATACGGTAAGGCTTCAGATGTGAGTTTTGCTAAAAAAGAAGTGACACTGACTTATAAGACAAGAATTATAGATGTTCCGAGATATGGCGCGTCGGGACATCCTCAGGAAATCAGTTTGAGCTTTTATGACCCTGATTCAAATGGGAAGACCTACTATTTGATAAATAAAAGTGCAGTATATTTAGATGACAGTAGATATCTTCCAGCGACAAAAGATGAATTTGTCTTTAAGTGGAAATCAGAAGATATGGATACATTAAAAATAGGTGATTGGCGGTATGGCAAAGGCGGGATGACTTATCAAGAGGTTGTTGAGCGTTTTGGATTGCCTTCACATACAAATATTTCGGGAAGTGATACAGATTATAGTCCGTTAACATTGCAAGTGAATTATATTAATATTCGTCGTTCAAATACAGAACGGAAAAGTGACAGGGTGTCCTTGAATTTTAGAAGACAGGAGGATGGCAGTTTTTGTTTGGCAGATGTAACAAGCGAATTTGACAAGAGCTGGTAAGACTGTAATTCCTTGGAGAAAATTTGAAAGTTCTAATGTTTTTTCTATCTTGACAATCCTTATCGCTAACGATATAATGTTTACAATTTAACCTTTAATCAAGTCCAGTGAGGCTGCAAGGTAGGAAAAACGGTATAAGAGGCAATTTGACTGCCTTGTTTTTTGCGAAACCTTGCTGCGGCGAGGTTTTTTCTTGTAGAAAGTGAGGTTGTCATGGTTAGTGACAGTTGTAAAAAGAGATTTGGCAAGATTATGATGGAGCAAATGGAGCTGCTGGAGCAGGTAGAAATTGCGCCTCAGATTTTTTCGATGCGCCTGAAAGGCCAGATGGTGAGCCAGATGCAGGTCGGGCAATTCCTGCATATTCGAGTGCCAGATGATAGCAAGTTGCTGCGGCGGCCGATTTCCATATCGGAGATTGATCGGGAGCAGCAAATCTGCCGGATTATTTATCGGGTCGAAGGTGGCGGGACGGCCATTTTCTCTCAGCTTCCTGTCGGTAGCTATCTTGATGCCATGGGACCTCAGGGAAATGGCTTTGATTTGTCTCCGGTAGAAAAGGGCGGCAAGGTCTTGATTATTGGTGGTGGTATCGGTGTGCCTCCTCTCTTACAAACGGCCAAAGAACTGCATGCTAAGGGAGCCCAGGTTACAGCAGTATTAGGCTTTGCCAATCAATCTGCTGTTATTTTGGAAGGAGAATTTCGTGAGTGTAGCCAGTTGTTTATCACTACAGATGATGGGACTTATGGTCAAAAGGGCTATGTATCAACGATTGTTGAGGAGCTGACAGAAGAGTTTGCTGCAGTCTATTCTTGTGGAGCGCCCGGTATGCTCCAGTATGTGGATCGGAAATTTCATAACCATCCCCATGCCTATCTATCGATGGAGTCTCGCATGGCTTGTGGCATGGGCGCCTGCTATGCCTGCGTCGTTCATGTAGCAGGCCAGGATGAAGCGGTCAATAAGCGGGTTTGTGAAGACGGTCCAGTTTTTGAGACTGGGACTATCGTGCTTTAGGAGGATAAGGAAATGACTGAAAATCGTTTGAAAATTTCTCTGCCAGGCTTAGAGCTGAGAAATCCAATCATTCCAGCTTCAGGTTGTTTTGGCTTCGGTCAAGAGTATGCCAAATACTATGACTTGGATCTACTGGGCTCTATCATGATCAAGGCGACGACGCAACATCCCCGCTTTGGCAATCCAACGCCCCGTGTGGCTGAGACGCCAGCTGGTATGCTCAATGCTATCGGTCTCCAAAATCCAGGGGTCGATGCCGTTTTGGCTGAAAAACTTCCTTGGCTGGCTCAGCACTATCCAGACTTGCCAATTATTGCCAATGTGGCTGGTTTTTCCAATGAAGAATATGCTTGTGTATCTGGAAAAATCTCTCAAGCTCCCAATGTCAAGGCGATTGAGCTCAATATTTCCTGCCCCAATGTGGACCATGGCAATGCGGGGCTTTTAATCGGGCAAGTTCCCGAGCTAGCCTATGAAGCAGTAAAAGCAGCAGTTGCTGCCTCTCAAGTCCCAGTCTATGTCAAATTGACCCCCAGCGTAGCAGATATTACCCAAGTAGCCAAGGCGGCAGAAGATGCGGGCGCGAGCGGACTGACCATGATCAATACCTTGGTGGGAATGCGTTTCGATCTGAAAACGAAGCGGCCAATCATTGCCAATGGAACGGGTGGTATGTCTGGTCCAGCTGTCTTTCCTGTGGCTCTCAAGCTGATTCGTCAGGTTGCGCAGTTTACCAAACTACCAATCATTGGCATGGGCGGAGTTGACTCGGCAGAGGCAGCGCTGGAGATGTTTATCGCTGGTGCATCAGCTATCGGCGTCGGAACAGCGAATTTTACCGACCCGTATGCCTGCCCTAACATTATAGAAAACTTGCCGCAAGTCATGGATAAATATGGCATTGAAAACCTAGAAAGCTTAAGAAAAGAAGTCAGAGAAAATTTACTTTAAGCCTTAGCACGTGTCCTAAGTTTTGAGAATTGAATATTAAACACAAGAGAACGTGAAATATAGTTCTCTTTTTGCTTTCCATCAATACTTAAGGAGGAATTTATTAATGAAATCAAAACAAACGAAATTGAACGATTAGACAAAATTGCCTCAGTGCTTGAAGATTATCAGTGTAATAGTCCCGTTGCTATTAAGGTTGCTAAAATTGTTTTTGAGGGGATTATCTGTTTGTCCTACACTTATTGTTAGAGAAATTGAAAAGTAGGCGGTCAAGATTCCAATCGATCATAAAGGATTGAAAGAAAAATTTGCTAATATCGTTAGTTAAAGACTTTATTCAATTTAGAGACTTGATAAAAATACTCATGCAAGGATACGAATCCCAACTCCTAAAAAGGAAAGAGAAGAGGATTTTGAAGTAAAATAAATAAGGTTGAGAAGCTCAACCTTATTTATTTTTGGGCATTGTTTTAAAATATTCATCAGTAAAAATGATTTCTTCGGAGGTATCACTTTTTGTGAGAACTGTAATATCTTTTAAATCAAGATTAAGAAGTTTACAAGCTGTTTGATAATCATTATAATTCCAAACACCTGCTGTTTTGCTTCCGCCTATTGTTTCAAAAACAATTGCAGGCTCACCATTTCTTTCGACGAGATAAACATTGTATTTTTGAAATGCATGAGGAACAGTATTTGATTCAAATTCAATTTGTAGAGGCTTCATAAAAAGCTCCATCCTTTCTTTGTTATATTTATATAATAACACAAAACATTTTCTAAAGCAATTTTAATATAAACAAGAGTCTTTGAAGTATGCCCTATTGTTCACTTTCCTTTTTAGCCATTTCATTGGCTTTTAAAGATGGACAATATAAAATCGTAAAAAGTTATCAGTTTCGGTCTTATTTAAGTTCTGTTAATGATTTTTTCATTTCTCAGAAAGTCAGATACATAAAAAGCTCCATTTTCTCTTGACAAACTTCCTAGTAAATTATAGAATGTTTAAGATAAAACCTTTAAAGAAGTCCAGAGAGGCTCTAAGGCGCATACGTTTAAAATGGCAGATTTTGCCACATTTTCGTGTAACCTTGCTCTCGGGCAAGGTTTTTTCTATGATTGTAATCATCTTTATAGTAAGTAACAAGCAAGGAGAAAAACTGCATGCGTGAAGAACGTCCTATTATCGCCCTAGACTTTCCATCTTTTGATGATGTCAAAAACTTTCTGGAGCATTTTCCTGAAGATGAAAAACTGTACGTCAAGATCGGCATGGAATTCTTTTATGCCATTGGTCCAGAAATTGTGCATTATCTGAAAGGCTTGGGACATAGTATTTTCCTCGATTTGAAATTGCACGACATCCCTAATACTGTGCGTTCAGCTATGTCTGTTTTGGGAACATTTGGCATTGATATGGTGACAGTTCATGCGGCTGGTGGCGTTGAGATGATGCGGGAGGCAAAAAAGGTCCTCGGCGACAATGCGAAGCTAGTGGCGGTGACCCAGTTGACTTCGACCAGTGAAGAAGATATGCGAGACTGCCAAAATATCCAAACAACCGTGCAAGAATCGGTTGTCAATTATGCCAGAAAAGCCAAGGAAGCTGGGCTGGATGGAGTTGTTTGCTCAGCTTTGGAAGTTGAACTGATCAAGGAAGCTACGGCGGACGATTTTCTTTGCGTGACGCCGGGGATTCGGCCAGCAGGTGCTGAAATCGGTGACCAAAAGCGGGTTATGACACCGCAGGAAGCCCATCAGATTGGCAGCAATTATATTGTGGTTGGTCGTCCGATTATTCATGCTGAAAATCCTTGGGATGCCTATCACGAGATTAAGAAACAGTGGAACAGCTAAGTAAGAATTTCAAATGAAACCGTCATAGGAAACGAATAGCTTAAAAATAGATGTATAAGGAGTAAAAAATGACTTTAGCCAATGATATTGCACGCGACTTGTTGAAAATCAAAGCGGTTTACTTGAAACCGGAGGAGCCTTTTACTTGGGCTTCTGGGATTAAATCACCGATTTACACAGATAACCGAGTGACTTTGGCCTACCCAGAGACTCGGACTTTGATCGAAAATGGCTTTGTTGAAAAAATCCGTGCTGAATTTCCAGATGTGGAAGTGATTGCGGGCACGGCGACGGCGGGCATTCCTCACGGTGCTATCATTGCCGACAAGATGAATCTGCCTTTTGCCTATATCCGCAGCAAACCAAAAGATCACGGGGCGGGCAATCAGATTGAAGGTCGAGTGGCTCCTGGTCAAAAAATGGTTGTGATTGAAGATTTGATTTCCACTGGTGGCTCTGTCTTGGATGCTATTGCGGCAGCCAAGCGTGAAGGAGCAGATGTGATCGGTGCCGCAGCAATCTTCACCTACGAATTGCCAAAGGCGGATAAGAACTTTGCGGATGCAGGCGTGAAGTTGATGACTTTATCAAACTACACAGAACTTATCCACTTGGCTGAGCAAGAAGGCTATATCAATGCAGAAGGATTGACTTTGCTGAAGAAGTTTAAAGACGATCAAGAAAACTGGCAAAATTAAGAAGGTACGAGGAGGCGGGACTAGCATGTTCCTGTCTCCTTTTTAGGATTTACTTGGCCTCTGCTCACTTTTTAAAATAGCAAAAAGTGCCTGATTTTGTTATAATAAAGCCATGTCTAAGATTTATCATATCACTTTTTTGATTCTGCAAAAAATCATGCTGGTATTGAGTCTTCATTGGCTGTTTACAGCTATTTTTCATGTGTCGCAGTTAAGTAGCTTGGCTCTGATTTTGTTTGGAGTCTTGGCAATCCTAGCGAATCGCTATCGGTTTCAGCTTAAAAAGTCTTATCATTTTCTCATGAGGCACAAGCTTGCCATTGCTTTAGCTGCTCTCCTTTTTCAGCTCATCATGCTCCTATCGGCTGAGCTTTTGATTAGACGGGACGCAGCGGTGGTTTTCACAGGGGCTTTCAAGTACCTGAAGGAGTCCTCTATTTCCAGCTACCTGACGCGCAATCCTAATAATCTGCCCCTCTTTCTCTATGAGCGTTTCTTCTTTAATCTCTTTGGCGAAGCAGCTCTTTGGATTATGCAGGGACTCAATCTTTTTTACGTCAATATTGCGTCTTGGATCCTCTACAAAGGCTGTCAGCGATACTTTTCGCAGGCTACAGCAGATGCAGTTTTTAGCCTTTATGTGGCCTTGGTCGGATTTTCGCCTTACTACATGTCCATGTACACAGACATTCCTCCCTTGCCTTTGATTAGTCTACAAATTTTTCTAGCTTTTAGTTTAATTGAAAATAAGGTAAATAGTCGCCAAATCATTGCTAGAAGCCTTTTATTAGGGATTCTGACCAGTCTTGCCTTTTTGATTCGTCCGACAGTGATGATTCTGTTGATTGCTGTTTTTGGAGTTTTGTTTTTGAGACAAAACTGGAACAAGTTTTTCTTGACTGTGGCGGCCTTTGCTCTAAGCTTTTCGGCAGGCTATCTTCCGCTTCATTATGGCCTAGCCCACCAGACAGAAGTGCCGATCATCCAAGGCGAAGGACTGGCCAAAGGGCCACTGCTGTTCATCAATCTGGGCCTAACCAATATCGGTCACGATCAGGAAGACATGAAGGAAGGGCTCTTGCAATACGTGGAACCTGACAAGCGGGCTGACTACAATAACGGCATGTTTGCCAGGGAAAATGTCATCAAAGAAATCAAGCGCCGTCTGAAAGAATACACTCCGCTGACCTTTCTACAGCACCTGTATTATAAACACTCTTTGACGGTTGCTGAAGGAAACTTGGGTTGGCTCTATCGCAGTGTTGAAAATGAAAAGACACCTTATATTTCACCGCTTTATGAGTTCACAAAAGACAATGCATTCGCCCAGTTTATCCGTGATTTCTTCCTCAATTCTGATAAGAATAGTTTTCGTTTTTATTCGCTGCTCAAGCAGGCAGTTTGGATTATTATGGCTTTGGGGCTTGTCTTTGCCCTTTGGAAATACCGACCAAATGATTCCTTGAATTTCTTAATTTTGGCAGTCTTTGGCGGTCTGCTCTTTCTGCAGATTTTCGAAGGAGGCAAGACGCGATACCTGATTCAGTTTTTGCCACAGATTCTGATTTTGTCAGCTGTGGGATTGACTCAATATCCGCTCGACTTGACTCGTATGAAATTTTGGGAAAAGAAGGTCTAACTAGACTTGTCAGCTTAGTTGCCCATAGGTATGGAATGTAAAATAAAAAGGAGACAGATATGCAGCATTCAGCTTGGCACGCTTTGATTAAGGAGCAGCTGCCAGAAGGTTATTTTGCAAAAATCAATCATTTTTTAGACGAAGTGTATGCTTCGGGAACCATTTACCCACCTCGGGACAAGGTTTTTAATGCGATTCAGACGACGGATTTATCGGATGTTAAGGTGGTTATTTTAGGGCAGGATCCCTACCACGGACCGAGACAGGCACAGGGCTTGAGCTTTTCTGTTCCTGATGATATTCCGGCTCCGCCTTCTTTGCAGAATATTCTCAAAGAGCTGGCAGATGATATCGGAGTTAAGGAGTCGCATGATTTGACTTCATGGGCTGAGCAGGGTGTTCTCTTGCTCAATGCTGGTCTGACAGTGCCTGCTGGCCAGGCCAATGCGCATGCCGGCTTAATCTGGGAGCCTTTTACAGATGCGATTATCAAGGTCGTCAATGCAAAGTCGGATCCAGTTGTCTTTATACTCTGGGGTTCTTACGCCCGCAAGAAAAAAGCCTTGATAAGCAATCCTCAACATCTGATAATCGAGTCGGCTCACCCAAGTCCGCTGTCTGCCTACCGTGGCTTCTTTGGCAGCAAACCTTTTTCACGAACCAATGATTTTTTAGTGTCTAAGAGCTTGGAGCCAATCGATTGGTTAGCATAGGAGGTAGTATGGTTCAGTTAGCAACAATTTGTTATATCGATAATGGGCGGGAATTTCTCATGCTGCACCGCAACAAAAAGCCCAACGATGTTCATGCTGGGAAATGGATTGGAGTCGGTGGCAAGCTAGAGCGAGGAGAAACCCCGCAGGAATGCGCGGCACGAGAGATTCTAGAGGAAACAGGTCTAAAGGCCAAGCCTGTCCTAAAAGGTGTTATTACTTTTCCAGAATTCACTCCAGACTTGGACTGGTACACCTATGTTTTCAAGGTGACGGAGTTTGAGGGGGAACTGATTGACTGCAATGAAGGGACTTTGGAATGGGTGCCCTATGATCAGGTTTTATCTAAACCAACCTGGGAAGGCGATCATACCTTTGTTGAGTGGCTTCTAGAAGACAAGCCTTTCTTTTCAGCAAAGTTTGTTTATGATGGTGATAAACTGCTCGACACGCAGGTCGATTTTTACGAGTAAAGGAGATAAAAAATGCTACTAATCAAGAATGGCCGTGTAATGGATCCTAAGTCTGGTCTGGATCAAGTGTGCGATGTGCTGGTGGAGGGCAAGAAAATTGTCAAAATTGGCCAAAATCTGGAAGTGGCTGGTGCCCAAGTCCTAGATGCTAGTGGTTTGGTCGTTGCCCCCGGTCTGGTTGACATTCACGTTCATTTTCGGGAACCGGGTCAGACTCATAAGGAAGACATTCATACAGGAGCTTTGGCAGCGGCAGCGGGCGGCTTCACAACGGTCGTTATGATGGCCAATACCAATCCGACCATTTCTACAGTTGAAACGCTGCAGGAAGTGCTGGAGTCGGCTAGTCGTGAAAATATCCATATCAAGTCCGTCGCGACCATTACTGAGAATTTCGATGGTCAGCATTTGACAGACTTCAAAGATCTCTTGGCAGCTGGTGCAGTAGGTTTCTCAGATGACGGAATTCCGCTGACTAACGCTGGGATTGTCCGCCAAGCCCTGATCGAAGCACGTAAAAACGATACTTTTATCAGCTTGCATGAGGAAGATCCTAATCTCAACGGCATCCTTGGTTTCAATGAACATATTGCCAAAGAGCATTTTCATATCTGTGGCGCGACAGGTGTGGCAGAATACAGCATGATTGCCCGCGATGTCATGATTGCTTATGATGCCAAGGCTCATGTCCATATCCAGCACTTGTCCAAGGCTGAGAGTGTAAAGGTAGTGGAATTCGCTCAGAAGCTAGGTGCTCAAGTCACCGCTGAAGCAGCACCTCAGCACTTCTCTAAGACAGAAGCATTGCTATTGACCAAGGGCAGTAATGCTAAGATGAATCCGCCTCTGCGCTTAGAATCGGACCGTCTGGCCGTTATCGAAGGGCTCAAGTCTGGTGTTATTTCTGTCATTGCAACGGACCATGCTCCACATCACGCTGATGAGAAAAATGTTGAAGACATCACTAAAGCACCTTCTGGTATGACTGGCCTTGAGACTTCGCTTTCTCTGGGGCTGACCTACTTGGTAGAGGCAGGGCATCTTAGCCTCATGGAGCTCTTGGAGAAGATGACAGTCAATCCAGCTAGTCTCTACGATTTTAATGCTGGTTTTCTAGCCGAAGAAGGCCCTGCTGATATCACTATTTTCGATCCTAAGGCTGACCGTCTGGTTTCCGACCATTTTGCCTCCAAGGCAGCTAATTCACCTTTTGTTGGCGAAGAGCTGAAAGGACAAGTCAAATATACCATCTGCGATGGAGAAATCGTCTTCCAAGCCTAGCAGACATTCATATAAAATCAACGTTCCATTTCATTTTGGAACGTTTTTCGTATTAAGAAGAAGGATTCCTTGAAAAGGCATTCCCTTTTTACAATAAAAACAGTATAATAGTAGAAAAAACATAGACTGGAGCTTTTATTTATGAAAAAGAAGCATCTTATTTTACCTGTTTTGTCTACAGTTCTGTTGGCACCTGCCTTTTTGGACCATCAAGTTGCTGCGGATGAGGTTCAGCCAGCAACTGCTGTGGCAAATGTGAACGAACCAGCTCAAAAACCGGCTGAAACGGATTTGGCGCAAGCAGGTGGAGTTTCTGCCGATGAAGCTAGCGTCAATGCGGCCATCGCAGCTAATGCTCAAGATGTATTAGGAGCGTCTGACGCAAGCTTGCCTGAAGCTACCATTCTTCATACAAACGATGTGCACGGTCGTATCGTCGAAGAAAAAGGTGTTATCGGAGATGCCAAACTCGCAACGGTTATCAAGGAAGAACGTGCAAAAAATCCTCAAACGCTGGTCGTAGATGCAGGAGATGCTTTCCAAGGTTTACCAATTTCTAACAGCTCCAAAGGGGAAGAACGCGCGAAGATCCTCAATGAAATCGGCTATGATGCTATGGCGGTCGGAAACCATGAATTTGACTTTGGTTTGGATGAGGCTAAAAAATATAAAGAAATCCTTAATTTCCCACTTCTCAGTGCTAATACCTATGCCAATAATGCCCGTGTGTTCCAAGCATCAACTATTGTGGACAAGGATAAGAATGTAGAAGGTGATGAATTTGTCGTGATCGGGGTGACCACTCCTGAGACAGCTACCAAAACGCACCCCAAAAATATTCAAGGTGTGACTTTTGCGGATCCAATCACAGAGGTTAATCGGGTGATTGACGAAGTTGAAGCGCGTGCAGCAGCTGAAGGCAAGACTTACAAAAACTATGTTGTTCTGGCCCACTTGGGTGTGGATACGACGACACCAGTTGAATGGCGCGGTTCTACCTTGGCTGAAGCCCTTTCTAAAAATGCTAAGCTGAAGGGCAAGCGGGTTACAGTGATTGACGGCCATTCTCACACAGTAGAGTCCACTACTTACGGTGAAAATGTGACCTACAACCAGACTGGTAGTTATTTGCACAATATCGGTAAAGTTACTTTCAAGGCCAACCAACTTCTGGGCAATCCTCAGCAAATCCCAGCTGCAACAGCTAAAAAAGCGACTCCAGACCCAGTTGTAGCAGAGATGGTCAAGAAAATTAAGGAAAAATACGATGCAGAAAATGCCAAGGTAATCGTGGCTAATAGCCCTGTTGAGCTTAACGGTGACCGTGAAAATGTCCGCGTTCGAGAAACCAATCTGGGGAATGTGGTAGCAGATGCCCTTTACAAATATGGACAAACAGGCTTTGCCAACAAAACAGACTTGGCTGTGACCAACGGTGGTGGCCTACGAGAAACGATTGCCAAAGATAAGCCAATCACTAAGGGAAATGTCATCGCTGTATTGCCATTTGGAAATACCATTTCACAAATCAAGGTAACAGGTCAGAATATCGCAGATATGTTTGCCAAATCTTTGGGCTCCATTCTGCAAGAAAAAGATGGAAAACCTGTCTTGGATGAAAACGGCCAACCATTGCTAGAGCCAAGCGGCGGTTTCTTGCAAGTTTCTGGTGCTAAAGTTTACTATGACACAACTCTGCCAGCAGAAAAACGGATTCTTCGCATTGAAATCAAAAACAAAGAAACAGGTGCTTATGAAGCCCTTGACCTGGCTAAGACCTATTACCTGACAACCAATGACTTCCTAGCAGCTGGTGGTGATGGTTATACCATGCTGGGTGGTGCGCGTGAGGAAGGTCCATCTATGGACGTGGCCTTTGCAGAATATCTGGAAAGTGCAGATTTGACAGCCTATGCAGCAATCAATCCAAATTCTCGCACGATTTCGATGTCTGCTAGCAAGGATACAGATGGAGATGGTTACACAGATATCGAGGAAATCCAGCAGGGCACTGATCCAAAAGATGCCGCTTCTAAGCCTGGACAAAGCAATCTAGCAAATCCTACCAATCCAACGAACCCAACTAATCCGGCAGCGCCAACTGGTCCAACAAGACCAAGCAATCCAGTAGTTCCGAGCCAGCCTAATCATCCGGTTGTGCCTGAGACAAAACCACAAGAAGAACCTTCTGTTGAGAAGCCAATTACAGCTCAGCCAGCAGCTAATAAGGCGACTTATCAAGCTCCAGCACAGGTTCGCCCGACAGAAGTAGCAAGCAAACAAGGAACTCTTCCGAAAACAGGAAGCAAGAATCCTTTCCTTCTTTCCCTCTTCGGACTGGTTCTGGGAACCTTAGGCGTATCAAGCCTGAAAAAAATTCAAAAAGATTAAAAAAATGAGGCTGGGACAAAAGTCCTAGCCTCTCAATTGTTTTTTTGGATTGTCGAGCAAGACGCAGTGGTTGAGTGGGCTCTATTACGCTGAGTTCATCAGCATTTACAGCCCTACTCAACTGTGCGGAGGTGAGACGACGAAATCGAATTCTAACGAATTACCGATTTCTGTCCCACCCTCATTTTTTTGGATTTTGCTTGGTCAAGTTGATGCCCCAAGGGATTAGGTTTTCAGTTCTATCTCGAATTCGCTGGATATTGTCCCGATGACGAAGGATGATAATGGCTGCTAAGAGAATGATAATCAGGGTAAAGAGGAAATCATAGCTAGGTAGGATAAAGCCTAAAGCAGGGAAAATCAAGACAGACAGGATAGCCACGCTTGCAGAAACCACGCTGGCGAGGGAAATCATACTTCCCAGATAGAGAGTCGTCACAAAGACCAATATCAGATAGATAAAGAAAGCGGGTGAGAAGCCCAGAACGGCTCCAGCACTGGTCGCCACGGCTTTGCCGCCCTTGAAGCCAGCAAAGATTGGAAAGGTATGGCCAATCACGGCTAAGAGACCAAAAATCAGTGGTGAAATCCCTTCAATATGTAGGAAAAGCGGCAGCAGCGTTGCCAGTGTACCTTTGAAAAAGTCAATGGCAAAAGTGGCAGTGCCGGCCGTCTTACCCAAAATCCGGAAAGTATTGGTCGTACCAGTATTGCCACTGCCGTATTCGCGGAGGTTCTTTTTAAAGAAAATCTGCCCAATCCACAAACCTGTTGGAATGGAGCCCAATAAATATGCTAGTAATAATCCAAGTATCGTGTTCATCATGATTTTATTATACCATGATTTGGAACTTGGACAAAGGACTATGATAAGAATATTTTAAGTGAATTGTCTAGTCTGACGCCTGCAGCTAAGCTGCCTTTCTTCAAAATCACTTAAAATCCAGATTCTATCAGCCTTTAAAGGGTATTTTGTAGAAAAAAGCTTTGCAAAATTTATCAAAAACTTGTAAGATAATAAGGATGACTATCATGCAGGAGGTTCCTTGTGGCAAAAAAGGAAATCAATATTAACAATTACAATGACGATGCCATTCAGGTATTAGAAGGGTTGGATGCGGTCCGAAAACGTCCAGGGATGTATATCGGATCGACCGACGGAGCGGGACTCCACCATCTGGTCTGGGAGATTGTGGACAATGCTGTCGATGAAGCCCTGTCAGGCTTCGGTGACCGGATTGATGTGACCATCAACAAAGACGGCAGTCTGACTGTCGCAGACCACGGACGCGGGATGCCGGTCGGCATGCACGCTATGGGCATTCCCACGGTTGAAGTCATTTTCACAGTTCTCCACGCCGGCGGTAAGTTCGGCCAAGGTGGCTATAAGACCTCGGGTGGTCTCCACGGTGTAGGTTCCTCTGTTGTCAATGCCCTGTCCAGCTGGCTGGAAGTGGAAATCACTAGGGATGGGACTGTTTACAAGCAGCGCTTTGAAAATGGCGGAAAACCAGTCACTACGCTCAAGAAAATCGGCACGGCTCCTAAGTCCAAGTCTGGAACCAAAGTGACCTTCATGCCGGATGATACGATTTTTTCAACGACGGATTTCAAGTACAACACTATTGCTGAGCGGCTTAAGGAATCAGCCTTCCTGCTCAAGAATGTCCGCCTGTCGCTGACCGATGCGCGGACTGGCGAAGAAGTAGAGTTCCACTATGAGAATGGGGTCGAAGACTTTGTCAGCTACCTCAATGAAGACAAGGAAACCCTGACGCCTGTCCTCTATTTCGAGGGCGAGGAGAGTGGCTTCCAAGTTCAGGTGGCTCTTCAGTACAACGACGGCTACTCCGACAATATCCTGTCCTTTGTCAATAACGTCCGCACCAAGGATGGCGGTACCCATGAGACGGGACTTAAGACCGCTATTACCAAGGCTATGAACGACTATGCCAGAAAGACGGGCCTGCTCAAGGAAAAGGACAAGAATCTGGAAGGCTCAGACTATCGTGAGGGTCTGGCCGCTGTCCTGTCCATCCTGGTCCCAGAAGAACACCTCCAGTTTGAAGGCCAGACCAAAGACAAGCTGGGCAGCCCTTTGGCTCGTCCAGCCGTGGACTCCATCGTCTCTGACAAGCTGACTTTCTTCCTACTGGAGAATGGTGAGCTGGCTTCCAATCTTATCCGCAAGGCTATCAAGGCCAGAGATGCTAGAGAAGCGGCCCGCAAGGCGCGTGACGAAAGCCGAAATGGCAAGAAGAATAAGAAAGACAAGGGCTTGCTGTCTGGTAAGCTGACTCCAGCCCAGTCCAAGAACCCAGCCAAGAACGAACTCTATCTGGTCGAGGGAGACTCTGCCGGTGGCTCTGCCAAGCAAGGCCGTGACCGTAAGTTCCAAGCTATCCTGCCGCTGCGCGGTAAGGTTATCAATACTGCAAAGGCTAAGATGGCGGACATTCTCAAGAACGAAGAAATCAACACCATGATCTACACGATTGGAGCGGGTGTTGGGACAGACTTTACCCTTGAGGATGCCAACTATGACAAGATCATCATCATGACCGATGCGGACACCGACGGTGCCCATATCCAGACCTTGCTGCTGACCTTTTTCTATCGCTATATGCGCCCGCTGGTCGAGGCCGGCCGCGTCTATATAGCCCTGCCGCCTCTCTACAAGATGTCCAAGGGCAAGGGCAAGAGCGAAGTCGTCGAGTATGCCTGGACCGATGGCGAGCTGGATGACCTGCGCCGCAAGTTTGGCAAGGGAGCCATGCTTCAGCGCTACAAGGGTCTCGGTGAAATGAACGCTGACCAGCTCTGGGAGACAACCATGAATCCCGACACCCGCACCCTCATCCGTGTCACTATCGAAGACCTGGCCCGCGCCGAACGCCGTGTCAATGTCCTCATGGGTGACAAGGTCGAACCGCGCCGCAAGTGGATTGAGGATAATGTCAAGTTTACGTTGGAAGAAACGACGGCGTTTTAGTAATACTTTATCCCTATATACTATTTTCTGAATTCATTAGCATTTAATTACTAATGTTTCATAACTTATATAATTTAAGTGTTTTCGTGAAAGGTGTGATTCCCGTGAGAACTGAACCTGAAATGTTAGATTTAATTTTGCAAACTGCAAAAGCGCTACAAGTCAACGCTGTCGCCATGTCCGGCTCACGGACAAACCCAAAGGCTCCCAAGGACGAGTTCCAAGACTATGATGTGGTCTACATTGTGGAGAATTTGGATGGTCTGGTGGCTGACCTTGCTTGGTTGGACCAGTTTGGCAAGCGCATGATTGAGCAGCATGTCCTACTTGACCATCGCCGCCTCTATCTCATGCTCTTTGAAGATGGCAATCGGATAGATTTGACCCTTTGCCCAAAGGAGCACATCAAAGAGTGGGTGGATAGCGAAGCGGATTTCACGGTGCTGGATGACCCTCAGGGGCTGTTTGCACCTTATGCGCCGACACCCAAGCGCTATTGGACGACATCAGCCAGTGCGACTGACTTTGACAAATCCTGTAATGAATTTTGGTGGGTCTCAGCCTATGTGGTCAAGGGCATTCATCGAAACCACCTGGTCTATGCGACGGATCATCTGTATGGAATCTGCCAGCAAGAATTGCTCAGGCTTTTAGCTTGGCAAGTGGCAGCAGGTAAGGGAACTGTCGATGTTGGCAAGAACTACAAGTACCTCTTTCATTATTTGCCTGCTGAGAAAGAGAAAGAGTTTACAGCCTTGCTTGACTTTTCTGACCAGAAAAGCCTCACCAAGTCTCTCTTAGCTACCATGGACTTTTTCCACAAAGAAGCCCAAGCCTTCTCTCTCAAAACCGGCTTCTTTTATGATAAAGAAACTGCAGAGAAGATGATTGAGTATGCTGAGGCAAGACTTCCCAATCACTGACTAAATAAAGAACGTAATTTAAAACATTAAACTACAGAAAGGATAGTTTGGTTATTTATAGTAACTGACTTCCTTTTTTCACAAAAATACTCTACATTCTTTGAAAGGAGTTGAACACGCCCTAAATACTGTGTGAAAACTCCTTATTACTAGATAAAATATATGTTTTAAACATTTTAAACTACAGAAAGGATAGTTTAGTTACTTATAGTAACTGAACACGGGACTAATTTCTTAGGAAAAAAGATAAATCGCTTGGGGTTCATCGAACCCTGCATCGATTTCCTATTTTTCTACAGAAATTTTCGGCAAGCCGAAACGTCCCTTTGTATCTTATGAGTAACATTCAAAACATGTCCCTTGAGGACATCATGGGAGAGCGCTTTGGTCGCTATTCCAAATACATCATTCAAGAGCGGGCCTTGCCAGACATTCGCGATGGCTTGAAGCCTGTCCAGCGCCGTATTCTTTATTCCATGAATAAGGACGGCAACACCTTTGACAAGGGCTACCGTAAGTCTGCCAAGTCTGTCGGGAACATCATGGGGAATTTCCACCCCCACGGTGACAGCTCCATCTACGATGCCATGGTTCGCATGTCTCAGGACTGGAAAAACCGTGAGATTCTCGTTGAGATGCACGGGAACAATGGTTCCATGGACGGTGATCCACCAGCGGCTATGCGTTATACTGAGGCTCGTCTGTCTGAGATGGCTGGCTATCTTTTGCAGGATATCGAGAAAGATACCGTTCCTTTTGCTTGGAACTTCGACGATACCGAGAAGGAGCCGACTGTTCTGCCGGCAGCCTTTCCTAATCTTTTGGTCAATGGAGCAACTGGGATTTCTGCTGGTTATGCGACGGATATTCCACCTCATAATCTAGCCGAAGTCATTGACGCGGTTATCTATATGATTGACCATCCGTCGGCCAAGGTGGACAAGCTCATGGAGTTTCTGCCTGGACCTGACTTCCCGACAGGAGCCATTGTCCAAGGTCGTGATGAGATCAAGAAAGCCTACGAGACTGGTAAAGGTCGCGTCGTGGTGCGCTCCAGAACTGAGATTGAAAAGCTGAAGGGCGGAAAAGAGCAAATCGTTATTACCGAGATTCCTTATGAGATTAATAAGGCTGTCTTGGTCAAGAAAATCGACGATGTGCGGGTCAATAATAAGGTGGCTGGCATTGCTGAGGTGCGGGACGAGTCTGACCGAGACGGTCTTCGCATTGCCATCGAACTCAAGAAAGACGCCAATACCGAGCTGATTCTCAACTACCTCTTTAAGTACACCGATTTGCAAGTTAATTACAACTTCAACATGGTGGCGATTGACAATTTCACGCCACGTTTGGTGGGGATTGTACCAATCTTGACTAGTTATATTGCCCACCGCAAGGAGATTATTCTGGCTCGCAGCCGCTTTGACAAGGCTAAGGCTGAGAAACGGCTCCATATCGTGGAAGGATTGATTCGGGTTATTTCCATCTTGGACGAGGTGATTGCCCTGATTCGTGCTTCAGAAAACAAAGCAGACGCCAAGGAAAATCTGAAAGTCAGCTATGATTTCACTGAGGAGCAGGCTGAGGCTATCGTCACTCTCCAACTCTACCGTTTGACCAATACAGACGTAGTGGTTCTGGAAGAGGAAGAAGCAGAGCTGCGCGAGAAGATTGCCATGCTAGCAGCTATTATCGGTGATGAGCGCACCATGTATAATCTTATGAAGCGTGAGCTTCGCGACGTCAAGAAGAAGTTTGGCAATCCGCGTCTCAGTGAGCTGCAGGATACGGCAAACACCATCGAGATTGATACAGCTAGTCTGATTGTTGAGGAAGAGACCTATGTCAGCGTGACACGTTCTGGCTATATCAAGCGGACCAGTCCGCGTTCTTTCTCTGCTTCGACCCTAGAGGAGATGGGTAAGCGTGATGATGACCGACTGATTTTCGTCAGCCCAGCCAAGACGACTCAGCATTTATTGATTTTCACCAGTCTGGGAAATGTTATTTATCGGCCTGTTCATGAGCTGTCAGATATCCGCTGGAAAGAAATCGGGGAACACCTCAGCCAGACTATCAGTAACTTCGATACCAAGGAAGAGGTTATCTATGCAGAATTGTTGGACAGCTTTGAGGAAGGCACTTACTTTGCAGTGACCAAGCTGGGCCAAATCAAGCGTGTAGAGCGCAAGGAGTTCAGTCCTTGGCGGACCTACAAGTCCAAGTCACTCAAGTTTGCCAAGCTGAAAAATGAAGACGACCAAGTCATTGCTCTGGCGCCGATTAAGCTGGATGATGTTATGCTTGTGACCAAGAATGGCTATGCCCTGCGCTTCAATATTGAGGAAGTTCCTGTCATCGGAGCTAAGGCAGCTGGGGTTAAAGCCATCAATCTCAAGAAGGACGATGTTCTAGCGGCAGCCTTTATCGCCAACACAGACTCGCTCTACCTCCTGACTCAGCGTGGTTCGCTCAAGCGTATGGCAGTCGCAGATATTCCTGTTACTAGTCGAGCAAATCGCGGTCTTCAAGTTCTGAGAGAGCTTAAGACCAAGCCCCATCGTGTCTTTGCAGCTGGACCAGTCTATGGCGAAGCAGTGGACTTCGACCTCTTTACTACTGAAGCAGAAGCCAGCGAGGAGCAGATTTTGCAGGTGCTTTCTAATAAAGGAACTTCCTATGAGATCAATCTAGCTGATCTTAGTCTGTCTGAGAGAACTAGCAACGGCAGCTTTATTTCTGATACTATTTCAGACGAAGAAGTCTTCTCAGCTTACATCAAGTAATCATCAAACCAGTTCACAAGAGCTGGTTTTTTAAAAAATAAATTTTCAGAAAATTGAAAATAATGATTGAATTTTTCAGAAAAAGGTGTACAATAGGGAGTATCTATAAATTGAAAGATAAGAAAAAGAGGAAAAGACTATGACAGTAAATCTTGATTGGGAAAATCTTGGCTTTTCATATATGAAATTGCCCTATCGCTATATCGCTTATTATCGGAATGGTCAGTGGGAGGAAGGCAAGCTGACAGAAGATGCGACCCTGCATATTTCTGAGTCTTCACCAAGTCTTCACTATGGTCAGCAGGCTTTCGAAGGTCTAAAGGCTTATCGTACCAAGGATGGCAGTGTCCAGCTTTTCCGTCCAGATGAGAATGCTAAACGCCTGCAACGCACATGCGATCGTCTCTTGATGCCACAAGTTTCAACTGAAATGTTTGTGGAAGCTTGTAAGGCTGTTGTCCGTGCCAATGAAGAATATGTACCACCATATGGAACAGGGGGAACTCTCTACCTTCGTCCCCTTTTGATTGGTATTGGAGATATCATCGGGGTAAAACCAGCAGAGGAGTATATTTTTACCATCTTTGCTATGCCAGTCGGAAACTACTTCAAGGGTGGTTTGGTTCCAACTAACTTCTTGATCCAAGATGAATATGACCGTGCAGCTCCACATGGTACAGGTGCTGCTAAGGTGGGTGGTAACTACGCAGCTAGTCTTCTACCAGGTAAGATGGCTAAGTCTCGTAACTTTTCAGACGTTATCTACCTAGATCCGTCAACTCATACCAAGATTGAAGAAGTCGGATCAGCCAACTTCTTTGGAATTACAGCAAACAATGAATTTGTGACTCCGCTTAGCCCGTCCATTCTACCGTCTATTACCAAATATTCTTTGCTTTACTTGGCAGAACACCGCTTGGGCTTGACGCCAATTGAAGGTGACGTTCCGATTGATAATTTGGATCGCTTTGTCGAAGCAGGAGCTTGTGGTACGGCAGCAGTTATTTCGCCAATCGGAGGTATCAAGCATGGCGATGATTTCCATGTGTTCTATAGCGAGACAGAAGTTGGGCCAGTGACTCGCAGACTCTACGATGAGCTGACTGGTATCCAATTTGGTGATGTGGAAGCCCCAGAAGGTTGGATTGTAAAAGTAGACGAATAACTTAAAGAGCCTTTTGAGGCTCTTTTTATTGAGGAAATCACTTGCCAGCTTTGCTATTTTTGTGTAAAATAGAAACTTGAAAGAGGTAGAAGAATGAGTAAAAAAGATAAAAAAATTGAGATTCAGATTGCGGATAGTAAGGTGAAGCTTGGCGCTGATCAATTTGATGGCTACACCCTTTCTATTGGGAAAAAGGTCATTGGCGAGATTGCTGAGTTTGACGGCCAATTTGCTATTGTCAAGAATGGAAATGTTGAAAGTTTATATAAAAAGCTTGAAAAAGCGGTGGAAACTTTGATTGAAACCTACAATTTAGGAAAATAAGGGCTTGCGCTTTTATTAGATTAATGATATAATTGATATCGTTGATTGTCGGAGAGATAGCGAAGAGGCTAAACGCGGCGGACTGTAAATCCGCTCCTTCGGGTTCGGGGGTTCGAATCCCTCTCTCTCCATTTCATCATTGGGGTATAGCCAAGCGGTAAGGCAAGGGACTTTGACTCCCTCATGCGTTGGTTCGAATCCAGCTACCCCAGTTCTTAGGTAATATATCAGATAAAGGATAAAATATCGTCGGATATTTTATTTCTTTATAGGGTGGAAAACGGTAAAAGATAAATCAATGTCGTTTGCGGGTGCTTAGGAAAATAATTATAAGTATGTCAAGTAGTATACTTGATTGTTGGAGGATTTTTTTAGATGAATGAATTTGAAGATTTGCTAAACAGTGTTAGCCAAGTCGAGCCAGGTGATGTCGTTACTGCTGAAGTATTGACAGTGGATGCTAACCAAGCTAATGTTGCCATTGCTGGTACTGGTGTTGAAGGGGTTTTGACTCTGCGTGAGTTGACAAATGATCGTGATGCTGACATCAATGACTTTGTAAAACCAGGTGACACACTTGAATTGCTTGTTCTTCGTCAAGTAGTAGGTAAAGATACAGATACAGTTACTTACCTAGTATCTAAAAAACGTTTAGAAGCTCGCAAAGCATGGGACAAATTGGTTGGTCGTGAAGAAGAAGTTGTTACTGTTAAGGGCACTCGTGCTGTTAAAGGTGGACTTTCTGTTGAGTTTGAAGGACTTCGTGGATTTATTCCAGCTTCAATGCTCGATACTCGTTTCGTTCGCAACACTGAACGTTTTGTAGGTCAAGAATTTGATGCTAAGATCAAAGAAGTAGATCCAAAAGAAAACCGCTTCATCCTTTCACGTCGTGAAGTTGTAGAAGCAGAAGCTGCAGCAGCGCGTGCAGAAGTATTTGGTAAATTGAATGTTGGTGATGTTGTGACTGGTAAAGTTGCTCGCATCACAAGCTTCGGTGCTTTCATTGACCTTGGTGGTGTTGATGGCTTGGTTCACTTGACTGAACTTTCTCACGAACGTAACGTTTCACCAAAATCTGTTGTTTCAGTTGGTGACGAAATCGAAGTGAAAGTTCTTGATTTGAACGAAGAAGAAGGCCGCGTGTCACTTTCACTTAAAGCTACAACTCCTGGACCATGGGACGGTGTTGAACAAAAACTTGCTGCTGGCGATGTAGTTGAAGGTACAGTAAAACGTTTGACTGACTTCGGTGCTTTTGTTGAAGTATTACCAGGTATCGATGGCTTGGTTCACATCTCACAAATTTCACACAAACGTGTTGAAAATCCAAAAGATGCTCTTAAAGTTGGTCAAGAAGTAACTGTTAAAGTTCTTGAAGTGAATGCTGCTGCTGAGCGTGTATCACTTTCTATCAAGGCTCTTGAAGAGCGTCCAGCTCAAGAAGAAGGCCAAAAAGAAGAAAAACGTCAATCTCGTCCACGTCGTCCACGTCGTCAAGAAAAACGTGACTTCGAGCTTCCAGAAACTCAAACTGGATTCTCAATGGCTGATCTTTTCGGTGATATCGAATTGTAATTTACTTAAGAAGAGGCTGAGTTTCTCAGCTTCTTTTTTCGTCTTTTCAAGTGGGAGTTTGCATCCGAGTCACTTATTGCGATACTTGCTCTTTATGCATATTCAGTTTTATTTAAGCGAAAGATGCTAGACTAAATCTCTCGTGCATTCTATGAGAAAGGAGCCTACCGTGAAGTTTATTTTCAATTCTATTAGATTCATAGTTCGCTTGGTTTGGCGGCTCATCTGGGGGCTTATTTGGTCTGTGGCACTTAGTTTCCTTGTTCTTGTAGGTGTTTTTTATTTTACTACTTCGACAGAGACGGGGGCAGAGGGATTATCGCAGGCTCTTCGAACTACTGTTACTCAAGTGGATCAATTCTTAACGCATCAAGGACTTTCCACTGGTTTTCAGACTAGTGAGGGAATTCAGTCCCATCAGCTGACAGATGAGCATGCAACAACAGGGGCTCGTTGGGATCAGCCAAGCGCCACAATTTATATCGATACAAATAATGAAACCTTCCGTTCAGCCTATCAGGAGGCCATTGATTCTTGGAATCAAACAGGTGCCTTCACCTTTCAAATCATCAATGACAAAGACAAGGCGGACATTGTTGCGACAGAGATGAACGATGGCAACGTCAGTGCAGCTGGTGAAGCTGAGTCGCAGACCAATCTCCTCACCAAACGATTTACTCATGTGACTGTTCGTCTTAATAGTTACTACCTGCTGGACAGTCGCTATGCTTATTCTCATGAGCGAATTGTCAATACAGCAGCGCACGAATTGGGCCATGCTATCGGATTAGACCATAATGAGGAGGAATCAGTGATGCAGTCGGCAGGCTCATTTTATAGTATTCAGCCGATAGATATCCAGGCTGTAAAAGACTTGTATCAATCATAAAGGTATGCTAAAATCGATTTTTAATATTATTAGACGCTTCCCAGAGCAAGTTTTCCTTTTTCTTTTTAATTCAGGCATTTTTGCTTGGCTGTGGAAAAGCGGCAGCGACATTGCTAACCAGCTAGGCGTGACAGCAGCTTGGAAAACTCATGTTCCAGCGCCCATTCAGGCCTTCTTTGGCGAGAATGTTGAGACGGTTCAAGGATTTTTCCAGCATTCAGCCATTATGTGGTTGATTGGTTCCATGATTATTCTTTGGATCGTTCGTTTTGTCAAAGGGATGATAAAGCTAAGTCTCTTTGTTTTGATTGTTTTGTTGGGCATTTACTTGGTCATGCAAAATCAAGAAGTTCTAGGGAGTTTTCTGTAAACTACAAGCAATTTATAGAAGAAAAAAACTTATGACATGAAGAGGCTTAATTGAGCGAGAGCAAGTTTTTCATGGCAAGTTCAGTGCAAGCTTTCCAAGAAGTTTGTAGAAGGTCTTGTACTCTCTGATATTTCCTTAGACATATTTTTAAGCAAAAAATTTCGTGTGGACAAGCTTGCAACAGTACTAAATCCTTACTAAAAAAGTGAGATTCTAAAAAATATTTAAAAAAAGCAAAAGAAAGGGTTTACATTCACATTTTGATGTGCTATAATGAAACCATAAATTGAATAGGGTGAGCGTTACTAAGTTGGATTAGGCGTGACCGCAAATGAATTGGAAGAGGCAAGTTCTCTTGTGTTTTTCCGTTTGTTTGCGGTCATTTTTATTTCACGAAGGCTCAAGAAAATGATAAGGAGGGAACTATGTATCGAATTATACTTCCTATGAATAACAATGTTGCTCTAGCCAAACATGAAAATGGTGAAGAGGTTGTTCTGATTGGTAGTGGGATAGCATTCAATAAGAAAAAGGGTGATCCTGTTCTGGAAAGTAAGATTGAGAAAGTCTTTCGTATGAGAACGGAAGAGTCCAAGGAAAACTTTGTGGCCTTGCTCAAAGATGTGCCACTGGACTTTATCACAGTGACCTATGATGTGATTGACACGCTTTCCAAGAAATACCATTACCCAGTCCAGGAGTATATCTATGTCACACTGACGGACCATATCTACTGTTCTTATCAAGCACTTCAGCAGGGGCGGTACAAGGAGAGTGACCTGCCAGATGCTTCAGGTAAATATCCCACTCCTTATCAAATCGCGCAAGAAGCAGTGGCTATTTATCGGGAACGACTCTTAGAAGCATTTCCAGACGATGAAATAAACAGAATCGCCTATCACTTTATCAATGCAGAAGGGGTCTCCAGTCCAGCAGGTCAGGGTCATTTGGATCAGCGGAAGGAAATTCTAGCGGCTGTAGAAGAAGAGCTGAGAAAGCAGGGAATTAAAAGAACATCGGAGAATAGCAACTTCTATGACCGATTTATGATTCATCTCAATTACTTCTTAGATTACTTAGACAGAAGCCGAGATGACAACGTTTCACTGTTAGAAATGGAAAGTCAGATTAAATTGACCTATCCCAAAGCTTATCAAATCGGAAGTAGTCTTTATGAGATTATTGCCCAGAAAACTGGAATAGACTTATATCATAGTGAGCGAGTTTATCTGGTATTACATATTCAACGATTATTATAAGGAACATTAAAAGGAGGATCTATCATGAATAGAGAAGAAGTAACATTACTTGGTTTTGAAATCGTAGCCTACGCAGGTGACGCTCGCTCCAAGTTGCTGGAAGCACTAAATGCAGCTCAGGCTGGAGAATTTGACCGCGCAGAAAGTTTGGTGGAAGAAGCCAATGCTTGTATTGTCGAAGCGCACCATGCTCAGACCAGCCTTTTGACCAAAGAAGCTGCTGGTGAGGACTTGGCTTATAGCGTGACGATGATGCACGGCCAAGACCACTTGATGACAACCTTGTTGCTCAAGGATTTGATGAAACACATGATTGAACTATATAAAAGAGGAGTAAAATAATGAACAAACTCATCGGACTTATTGAGAAAGGGAAGCCTTTCTTTGAGAAGATTTCTCGGAACATCTATCTCCGTGCTATTCGGGATGGCTTTATCGCCGGTATGCCAGTCATCCTCTTCTCATCTATTTTTATCTTGATTGCCTATGTGCCAAATGCGTGGGGCTTCCACTGGTCTAAGGATATTGAAACTTTCTTAATGACCCCTTATAGCTATTCAATGGGGATTCTGGCTTTCTTTGTGGGTGGGACCACTGCCAAGGCTTTGACGGACTCTGTCAATCGCAGCCTGCCTGCTACAAACCAGATTAACTTCTTATCTACTATGCTGGCTTCTATGGTCGGCTTCCTCCTCATGGCAGCTGAGCCTGCCAAAGAAGGTGGCTTCCTGACTGCCTTCATGGGAACAAAAGGTCTTTTGACAGCTTTCATCGCAGCCTTTGTGACGGTTAATGTCTACAAGGTTTGTGTAAAAAATAATGTCACCATCCGCATGCCAGAAGAAGTTCCACCAAATATTTCCCAAGTATTTAAAGACTTGATTCCATTTACTGTTTCAGTCGTTCTGCTCTACGGTTTGGAACTGCTTGTTAAAGCAAGTCTGGGAGTAACGGTTGCTGAATCCATAGGAACGCTTCTAGCTCCACTCTTCTCAGCAGCTGATGGCTATCTGGGAATCACGCTTATCTTTGGTGCTTATGCTTTCTTCTGGTTCGTGGGAATTCATGGTCCGTCTATTGTTGAGCCTGCTATTGCTGCCATTACTTATGCCAATATCGATGCCAACTTGGCCTTGCTTCAAGCTGGTCAGCATGCGGATAAGGTCATCACTTCTGGTACTCAAATGTTCATCGTTACCATGGGTGGTACTGGTGCGACCTTGATTGTTCCATTCCTCTTCATGTGGATCTGTAAGTCCGAGCGTAACCGTGCGATTGGACGGGCATCTGTTGTCCCAACTTTCTTTGGTGTTAATGAGCCCATTCTTTTTGGTGCTCCAATCGTACTGAATCCGATATTCTTCATTCCATTTATCTTTGCACCTATCGCAAACGTATGGATTTTCAAATTCTTTGTTGATACTTTAAACATGAACTCCTTCTCAGCCAACCTTCCTTGGGTGACACCTGGACCTCTGGGAATTGTGCTGGGGACCAACTTTCAGCTTCTGTCTTTTGTACTAGCAGCCCTTCTTGTCGTAGTGGATGTGATTATTTACTATCCATTTGTCAAGGTTTATGACGAACAAATTCTAGAAGAAGAACGTTCTGGCAAAGCTAACGATGCTCTTAAAGAAAAAGTAGCAGCCAACTTTAATACTGCTAAAGCGGATGCTATCCTTGAAAAAGCAGGAGTGGATGAAGAAGCTCCTGCTCAAAACAATATTAGCGAAGAAACCAATGTTCTGGTGCTCTGTGCAGGCGGTGGTACTAGCGGATTGCTGGCCAACGCTTTGAATAAAGCAGCAGCTGAATACAATGTTCCTGTCAAAGCAGCAGCGGGCGGCTACGGTGCTCACCGTGAAATGCTGCCTGAGTTTGATCTCGTTATCCTGGCTCCTCAAGTTGCCTCCAACTTTGAAGACATGAAGGCCGAAACTGATAAATTGGGTATCAAGCTAGCTAAGACTGAAGGTGGCCAATACATCAAACTAACGCGTGATGGCAAAGGAGCACTGGCCTTCGTTCAGGAGCAATTTAACAACTAAATCTGTTTATTTGAGATGAAGCAACTTGATAGAGAGTGGGACAGAAATCGGTAATTCGTTAGAATTCGATTTCGTCGTCCCACCTACGCACAGTTGAGTAGGGCTGTAAAAGCTGATGAAATCAGCGTAGTAGAGTCCACTCAACCACTGCGTCTTGCTCGATAATCCAAAGACAATTGAGAGGCTAGGACTTTTGTCCCACTCTCCAAATGTTATTGAAAGGAAAATAAGATGATAAAAACCTTACCTAAAGATTTTATTTTCGGTGGTGCAACAGCAGCCTATCAAGCTGAGGGAGCAACCCACACAGATGGGAAGGGGCCTGTTGCCTGGGATAAGTACCTAGAGGATAACTACTGGTACACGGCAGAACCTGCCAGTGACTTTTATCACAAATACCCTGTGGATCTGAAATTGGCTGAAGAGTATGGCGTCAATGGGATTCGGATTTCCATTGCTTGGTCGCGGATTTTCCCGACAGGCTATGGCGAGGTCAATCCAAAAGGTGTGGAATTTTACCATAATCTTTTCGCAGAATGTCACAAGCGGCATGTGGAACCCTTTGTGACTCTTCACCATTTTGATACGCCAGAGGCTCTTCATTCAAATGGAGATTTCCTCAATCGGGAAAATATTGAGCACTTTGTGGATTATGCAGCTTTCTGTTTTGAAGAATTTCCAGAAGTTCGCTATTGGACAACTTTCAATGAAATTGGTCCCATTGGTGATGGTCAGTACTTAGTAGGAAAATTCCCCCCAGGTATTCAGTATGACTTGGCCAAGGTTTTTCAATCCCATCACAATATGATGGTCTCACATGCCCGTGCTGTTAAGCTCTATAAGGACAAGGGTTACAAGGGTGAAATCGGTGTCGTTCATGCACTTCCGACAAAATATCCTTACGATCCAGAAAATCCAGCAGATGTCAGAGCAGCAGAGTTAGAAGATATTATTCATAACAAGTTCATCTTAGATGCGACTTATCTGGGGCACTATTCAGATGTAACTCTGGCAGGAGTAAACCATATCCTTAAGGTCAATGGAGGCCAGCTGGATCTACGAGATGAAGACTTTGCAGCTCTAGAAGCAGCTAAAGACCTTAATGATTTCCTTGGCATCAACTACTATATGAGTGATTGGATGCGCGACTTTGAAGGTGAAACAGAAATTATCCATAACGGAAAAGGCGAAAAGGGAAGCTCCAAGTACCAGATTAAGGGGGTAGGTCGCAGAGAATCTCCAACCCATATTCCGAAAACTGATTGGGATTGGATTATCTATCCGCAAGGTCTTTATGATCAGATCATGCGGATTAAGAAAGATTATCCCAACTACAAGAAGATCTATATCACTGAAAATGGTCTGGGTTATAAAGATGAATTTGTGGACAATACGGTTTACGACGATGCTCGTATTGACTACGTCAAGCAGCATCTGGAAGTTTTATCCGATGCGATTGCGGATGGGGCTAATGTCAAGGGCTATTTTATTTGGTCTCTGATGGATGTCTTTTCTTGGTCTAACGGTTATGAAAAACGCTACGGCTTATTCTACGTAGACTTTGAAACGCAGGAGCGCTATCCGAAGAAATCCGCTCACTGGTATAAGAAACTAGCTGAAACACAAATGATTGAATAAAAAATAAAGCCGTTAGAGTTGAGCTCTTTCGGCTTTTTTGGGTATGCTAATCCATAGAAGTCTGATTTAATGGTAGGCGGAGCTTGGTGCTCAATCACTGAGCTGGACTTGCTGGTCTGAGTGCTTGCGGAAAAATTTAAAATTCTCCTTTGAATTGGCTTGAGAGACAGACAGTTTGGATTTCATTTTTTATGACAGCCAATGGCTCTGTACTTGGAAATCTGCTATAATGGTCTTATGATTATTTTACAAGCAAACAAGATTGAACGCTCTTTTGCAGGGGAGCTACTTTTTGATAATATCAACCTGCAGGTGGATGAGAGTGACCGGATTGCACTGGTCGGTAAAAACGGAGCTGGCAAGTCAACCCTGCTCAAGATTTTGGTGGGCGAGGAAGAGCCGACTTCTGGTCAAATCAATAAAAAACGAGACTTATCCTTGTCCTATCTGGCTCAGGACAGCCGCTTTGAGTCGGAGAATACCATCTATGACGAGATGCTGCTGGTCTTTGATAGTCTGCGTCAGCAGGAAAAACGCTTGCGGCAGATGGAGCTGCAAATGGGAGAATTGTCAGGGGAAGACCTGACTGCTCTCATGAACCAGTACGATCAGCTGTCAGAGGACTTTCGACAAAAGGGGGGGTTTACCTATGAGGCCGATATTCGAGCGATTTTAAATGGCTTCAAGTTTGACCAGTCCATGTGGCAAATGAAGATTTCTGAGCTGTCGGGCGGGCAGAATACCCGTCTGGCTCTGGCCAAGATGCTCTTGGAAAAGCCAGAGCTGCTGGTCTTGGACGAGCCAACTAACCACTTGGATATCGAGACCATTGCTTGGCTGGAAACTTACTTGATTAACTACAGCGGTGCCCTGATCATCGTCAGCCACGACCGCTATTTCCTAGACAAGGTTGCGACCATCACGCTGGACTTGACCAAGCATTCCTTGGATCGCTATGTGGGCAATTACTCTAGCTTTGTGGTCCAAAAGGAGCAGAAGCTGGCTACTGAAGCCAAGAACTATGAAAAGCAACAGAAAGAAATCGCTGCGCTGGAGGACTTTGTCAATCGCAATCTGGTTCGGGCTTCCACAACCAAGCGGGCTCAGTCCCGCCGCAAGCAGCTGGAAAAGATGGAGCGTTTGGACAGACCGGAGACCGGCAGTCGATCGGCTAATATGACCTTCAAATCTGATAAAGTTTCGGGCAATGTTGTGCTGACCTTGGAAGATGCAGCTATTGGCTACGGTGAGGAAGTCCTGTCGGAGCCGATTAACCTTGATATTCGCAAGTTTAATGCGGTAGCTATTGTCGGGCCAAATGGGATTGGAAAGACGACCTTGATTAAGTCACTAATCGGTCAAGTGCCCTTCATCAGAGGCAAGGAGCAGCTGGGAGCTAATGTGGAAGTGGGCTACTATGACCAGACCCAGAGCAAACTGACTGCCAGCAATACGGTACTTGACGAGCTATGGAATGACTTCAAGCTGACGCCAGAGGTCGAGATTCGCAATCGCTTGGGTGCCTTTCTCTTTTCAGGTGACGATGTCAAGAAATCGGTCGGCATGCTATCGGGTGGAGAGCGGGCGCGTCTACTTCTAGCTAAGCTGTCTATGGAAAACAACAACTTTCTCATCCTAGACGAGCCGACCAACCACCTGGACATTGACAGCAAGGAAGTGCTGGAAAATGCCCTGATTGACTTTGACGGCACCCTGCTCTTTGTCAGCCATGACCGTTACTTTATCAATCGCGTGGCCACCCAGATCATCGAACTCTCTGAGACAGGCTCTACACTTTATCTGGGTGATTATGACTACTATCTTGAGAAAAAGGCAGAGCAGGAGGCCCTGCGTGAGGAGACTGAGCAGACTAGCCCTGACAAGCCAGCACCTGCCAATGACTATCAGCTTCAAAAGGAAAACCAGAAAGAACAGCGCCGGCTTGCCCGCCGCCTAGAACAACTGGAAGCGCAAATCGAGGATTTGGACAGCCAGATCAGTCAGCTTCAGGAAGCCATGCAGACAACCAATGACGCTGGCGAACTCATGGAGAGCCAGCAGCAAATTGACCAGCTGACCGCTGCCCAAGAAGAAGCCATGCTGGAATGGGAAGAATTGGCGGAGAAGGTGTAGGAGTATGCAGTTTCTGTGAGAAATGAGCTTGTCAGGGCTCGAAATGCTTAATTTCACATGTGAAATCAGTCGAAAAAGTGCAAAAACCGAATTTTCTTATGCTACATCTTTCGTTTTTGTAGAAAAAAATTTGATTTTTTCTGAAGACTCATCTCGCCTAGAGTAAGTTTTAAACTTTCTCATGCGTGCTGAGTCCTTTTTAGGAGACGCTGTTAAGGCTGTCTCGAACGGGTAAAAATCTATGACATCTGGGTTTGGAGATTAGAAATGAAAAAGAAATCGATTTTTAAGGCTAGTTTTGAAGAGAGTTTAAATCTGGAAGATGATGGATTTTTACAGTATCAATTGAAGGAACAAAGTAAAAAAGTGTCTAACCTCCCTAGAAATGTATTTGACTATTTCAAAAACGCTCTTTTATATGGTATATTGACACTTATTTTTCCGATTGGCTTCAACTTTTTATTATTGGCTTTTTCAACAATGCTTTATAGTAGTGATCCAAAAGATTTAGCCTTACCCATTTCTAATCATAATTTTTTGACGGCTCATGTTTATGTAATCGGGTTATTTATATGGCTTCTCTTCGTTCTAATTGGTAAATTTATCAAACCATTTTTTATCCTTCCATATAGGACTCATTTTCATGTTATAACGTTTTTGATTTGGTTTGTTATAGAGTTCGACCTCGCTGCTATTGGTTTAGCATTACCATTTCTAACAATTTTAGGGATTTTTGCTATTGGTTGTATTCTTTTAGCCTTAATTTATTGGATGTTAAGGATAGAACTTAAAAGTTTGAAAAAACGAATTTATGGAGAAATAAAGTCTGCTACTTTACAAGATAAGATTGCTAAGGGAATTGCTATTTATGGAGCAGGTCTATTGGGCTTAGGTGTGATTGTTAATTCTATTTTTAAAGCTTTTTCTATTAGTTTTTCACATTCCGTAACTGTTTTTGGTCTCTTCATATGTTGGATTTTGTTAAACATTGGTTTAATTGCAATGCTTATTTTTATGGAATTTCCTTATTTCCTTTATGCTTACTATAAATGGAAATATCCTGAAGAATACCGCAAGTGGGAAGGCAAATCTGTGGAAGAGTGGTATGGGAAAAAATATTTAAAAAAACACAAGGAGTTATTAAAATAGGATTTGGGTGAAAAGTATGAAGAAATCAATTTTTAAAGCCAGTTTTGAAGAGAGTTTAAATTTGGAAGATGATGGGTTTTTACAGTATCAGAAACAAGAATACTATAATAAACTTGGGAAAGCCTTTAAGAAAGGGAAACCTTCCTTTTGGTTTGGTATTCAAGCTTTTATTCTTAGTCTGTTGGTTCCGATAGGTGTAAATTTCATGCTATTCGTTTTGGCGATGTCCTTACATGATTCTGATCCTAAAGATTTAAGATTACCGATTTCTCAGTATCCTTTGCTAACAGTCGAGCTTTATTTAATTTGCTTGTTAATTTGGTTGTTATTGGTATTAATGGGTAAATTCTTTAAACGGACGTTTATTCTTCCTTATCGTTATCGCTTTCATATTGTAACCGCTATGATATGGTTTATGTTTGAATTTAATTTGCTGGCCATAACAATGTCGTTACCTATATTAACAACATGGGGGATCTTGGTATTTTTTGGACTTCTAGCATTCTTGGCTTATGTAATGTTAAGAACGGAGCTTAGAAGTTTGACAAAACGAATGTATGGAGAAAATCAGTCCCCCACCTTACTTGATAAAATTGCTAAAGGCCTTGCTATTTATGGAGCAGGTATATTGGGCTTGGCTGTGATTGTTAATTATATTTTCAAAGCTTTTTCTATTAATTTTTCATCTTCCATAACTGGTTTTGGTCTCTTTATATTTTGGGTTCTGTTAAATATTGCTTTAATCGCCATGATTGTATTTATGGAGTTTCCTTTCTTTTTAGAAGGCTACTACAAATGGAAATACCCTGAAGAATACCGCGAGTGGGAAGGCAAATCAGTGGAAGAATGGTATGGAAAAAAATATTTAAAAAAACACAAGGAGTTATTGAAAAATAGGTAAAAAGAACGATTGGTGCGGATATAGAGATAAGTGAACAGACTTTTTAGCAAAACAGCAATTAAAGGAATTGAAGTGGTAAACAAATGGAAGATTTAGGCAAAGTTTTTCGTGATTTTCGTTTAAATGGGCATTATTCTTTGAAGGAAGCGGCTGGTCGGGTTTGCTCGACCTCTCAGCTATCTCGTTTTGAGCTGGGTGAGTCGGATATGACTCTCTCGAAATTTTTAGATCTTTTAGATAATATACATGTGACCCTTGAAAATTTTATGGACAAGGCTCGGAATTTCCAGCAGCATGAGCACGTGGCCATGATGAGTCAGATTATCCCTCTTTACTACTCAAATGACATCAAGGGATTTCAGGACTTGCAAGCGGAGCAGTTGGAAAAGGCCAAGGTCAGCAAGTCGCCCCTTTACTATGAGCTGAATTGGATTTTGATGCAGGGCTTGATTTGCCAGCGTGACAGTCAGTTTTGTATGCAGCAGGAAGATTTGGATAAGGTGGCCGATTATCTCTTTCAAGTAGAAGATTGGACTATGTATGAGCTTATCCTCTTTGGCAATCTCTACAGCTTCTATGATGTGGACTACGTCTACCGTCTGGGTAAGGAAGTTATGGAGCGAGAGGAATATTACAAAGAAATCGGTCGCCATAAGAGATTGGTCTTGATTCTAGCTCTCAATTGTTACCAGCATTGTTTGGAAAGTCGTTCTTTTGACAAGGCAAGTTACTTTGAGGCTTACGTAGAGAAGATTATTGGCAAGGGCATCAAACTCTATGAACGCAATGTATTCCTCTATCTCAAGGGTTTTGCGGCTTATCAGAAGGGACAGAAGAAGCAAGGAATCAAGCAAATGCAGGAAGCCATGCACATCTTTGAAGTGCTGGAACTACCTGAGCAAGTCGCTTATTATCAAGAGCATTTCGATAAGTTTGTAAAAGTATGATTTCCCAAATATGGGAAAAATAAAGGACCTCCCTCTATTCCTGATACAATAGTTTCAGAAATGGAAGGAGGTATTTTTATGAATCGACATGCTGCACAGCTGATTACACGGGCTGCTATTAATAAAATTGGAAACATGCTCTATGACTATGGAAACAGCATCTGGCTTGCTTCTTTGGGAGCTCTGGGACAGACGGTCTTGGGCATTTATCAGATATCAGAGCTAGTCACTTCCATCTTATTCAATCCTTTGGGTGGAGCTATTACGGACCGCTTTTCCAGACGTAAGGTACTGATGGTAACGGACTTGATTTGTGCTGGACTTTGTCTGCTGATTTCCTTTATCTCTAATGACCAGCTCATGATTGGGGCGCTGATTTTTGCCAATGTGGTTCAGGCTATAGTCTTTGCCTTTTCTCGGCCGGCTAATAAATCCTACATTACAGAGATTGTGGACAAGGAAGACATCGTGGCCTACAATTCTCATCTGGAATTGGCCTTGCAGGTTATCAGTGTCTCAGCTCCAGTTCTGTCTTTTATCGTGATGCAGTATGCAAATCTGCGCGTGACCCTTCAGCTGGATGCCCTTAGCTTCTTTCTGGCTTTTGCCTTGGTTTACTTTCTGCCTAATCATGAGCCAAGCAAGCAGCAGTCTCCCATCAATCTTGGCAATATCCTGAGAGATATCAAGGAAGGCTTAGTTTATATCCGCCAGCAAAAGGAAATCTTCTTTCTGCTCTTGGTAGCTTCTGCCGTCAACTTTTTCTTTGCGGCCTTTAATTACCTGCTGCCTTTTACCAATCAGCTCTACAGTAAGACAGGCTCTTATGCAACTGTTCTGAGTTTGGGTGCTATAGGCTCAATCATTGGAGCTATTCTAGCCAGCAAGGTTAAGGCCAGTATGGGAATTTTACTTGTAGCCCTGCTATTGACCGGTGTTGGAGTCGCAGTCATGGGCATCTCTGCCTTGCTACCAGTTCATCCATATTTCTCCTATTCTGGTAATCTTATCTGCGAGCTCTTTATGACTGTTTTCAACATTCATTTCTTCAGCCAGGTTCAGACCAAGGTGGACAAGCAGTATCTAGGACGAGTTTTCTCGACTATCTATACGTTGGCAATTCTTTTCATGCCACCTGCGACTTTCCTGATGACGCTGCTACCGAGTGTCCGCACTCTTTCCTTTCTTCTGATTGGTCTAGGGGTGATAGGACTGGCTTTGATTTCCTTCTTTTATCAAAAGAGAATAGAAAAAACTGGAGAGTGGGACAGAAATCGGTAATTCGTTAGAATTCGATTTCGTCGTTCCACCTCCGCACAGTTGAGTAGGGCTGTAAAAGTTGATGAAATCAGCGTAATAAAGCCCACTCAACCACTGCGTCTTGCTCGACAATCCAAAGACAATTGAGAGGCTAGGACTTTTGTCCCAGCCTCGATTTTAATCTTTTGTATTGCAAGTTTTCAGCTTATTCTTTGACCAATAAGCTGGGTTCCAATGAGAATTTTTAAAGTCATTACTACCCTAATTTGGCTTAGAACTTTATTTTTAAGCTACCATCCCAATCGGCTGATAAATTAGTAGTGCAAGGTGTTTGAATCGTTGGTGGAAAAAATTTTCCATTAGAATATGAATATAATCATTGTTCCTTTCTAGCAAAAGTAGTATGATGAAGTAAAAGCAAAATAAACGGAGTGAGGAATGAAAGATTTTCATTTTGATGCGATTTCAGCATTTGAAAACTATAAAATTGAGGAGGTCAAGGACGGCCATGTTTTAGTAACGACAGAGGTCGTCCCCTCTTCGTTGAATTACTATGGCAATGCGCATGGAGGCTACCTGTTTACTTTGTGCGATCAGATTAGTGGTTTGGTCATCATTTCGCAAGGTGCTGACGCCGTGACCTTGCAATCTTCCATCAATTATCTAAAAGCGGCCAAACTAGGCGATACTCTGAGCATTGAGGGGAACTGTATCCATACCGGACGGACAACTAGAGTGGTGGATGTGGATATTGTCAATCAAGATGGAAAGAATGTCTGCAAGGGGACCTTTACCATGTTTGTCACTGGCGAAAGGGGCGAAAATGCACAAGTTAGAATATAAACATTATCTTTTTGACTTTTACGGAACACTAGTAGATATTCGGACTGACGAAGATGATCCGATTTTATGGTTGTATCTTTCCCGCATCTATGCAGCATATGGAGCCGATTATCAGCCAGAAGACTTGAAAAAGAAATATGGACAATTGGTAGTAGAGCAAGAAAGCAGGATAGCTCAAGAGAAAGACGTTGCCTATCCAGAGGTTGATTTGGTGGCGGTTTTCATTCAGCTTTTGCAGGAAGCTCCAACTAAGCATGAAACCCAGACTCCGCTTCCTGACTTGCAGGCTTGGGGAGAGCAGCTGGCCGTAACGTTTCGGAGTTTGTCCCGTCGTCAGCTCCATGCCTATCCCAATACCCTGAAAGTTTTAAAGGCTATTAAGGACCAGGGGGGTGATATTATATTGCTATCCAATGCTCAAAGGGCTTTTACAATGCCAGAAATTGAATTGACGGGTTGTGCCGATTATCTGGACAAAGTTTATATTTCTTCGGATTATCAGATCAAAAAACCACAAGCAGAATGGTTAGAACTCGTACTGGAGGAGAATCGGTTCAATCCAGAAGATACGGTGATGGTTGGCAATGATTTTTCTACGGATATGGATATTGCTCAAGCTGTTGGGATTGATGGCGTTTTGCTGAACACCTTCCCATACTCAGCTGCAGAGGTAAACAAGCTTAATAAATGCAAGGCCAGAGTCATTACGGATATAGAAGAACTGCTGGAGAATAGGAAGTAAAGGATGCTACGAGGTCTTTGAATGATTTATTCACAGCCAAAACTGTGGATAACTCGTAGAAACATTACGATTTGATGAAAAATTGTGGATAACCTTTATTAATTTGCTTTCTTATGATATAATAGCCCATATAAATAAAAATAGAAGAGGTATGTGAAATGTCACGTAAACCATTTATCGCTGGTAACTGGAAAATGAACAAAAATCCAGAAGAAGCAAAAGCATTCGTTGAAGCCGTAGCATCAAAACTTCCTTCGTCAGACCTTGTTGAAGCAGGTATCGCAGCTCCTGCAGTTGATTTGACAACTGTTCTTGCTGCTGCAAAAGGTTCAAACCTTAAAGTTGCTGCTCAAAACTGCTACTTTGAAAATGCAGGTGCTTTCACTGGTGAAACAAGCCCACAAGTTTTGAAAGAAATCGGTACTGACTACGTTGTTATCGGTCACTCAGAACGCCGTGACTACTTCCATGAAACTGACGAAGACATCAACAAAAAAGCAAAAGCAATCTTTGCAAACGGTATGCTTCCAATCATCTGTTGTGGTGAGTCACTTGAAACTTACGAAGCTGGTAAAGCTGCTGAATTCGTAGGCGCTCAAGTATCTGCTGCTCTTGCTGGATTGACAGCTGAACAAGTTGCCGCAACTGTTATCGCTTATGAGCCAATCTGGGCTATCGGTACTGGTAAATCAGCTTCACAAGACGACGCACAAAAAATGTGTAAAGTTGTTCGTGACGTTGTAGCTGCTGACTTTGGTCAAGAAGTTGCTGACAAAGTTCGCGTTCAATATGGTGGTTCAGTTAAACCTGAAAACGTTGCTTCATACATGGCTTGCCCAGACGTTGATGGTGCCCTTGTTGGTGGTGCATCACTTGAAGCTGAAAGTTTCTTAGCTCTTCTTGATTTTGTGAAATAAGAATAACAATAAATGGCTTGTCGCCTTAAAGGTGGCAAGCTTTTTAAAAGTTTGGAGATAAAAGGTGAAATCAAAGGAACTTATCTATTTAGCCAGTACAGCTATATTGCTAGCAGCAACGGCTAACGTAGTACAGGCAGAAGAAAATACGCCGACAACCACAGACCCTGAAGTAGCTAAGGCAGAACTTCAAGTAGAAAAGGATCATCAACATCAGCAGGTAGCCTTACCAGAAGCGGTGTCTACTGACCGTCAAGTCAAACAAGAAAGCTCGGTCGCAAAAGCTGAAGCTAGTACAGTATACAAGGCACCAGAAAATCTGGCACCTGCTGCTAGTTTGGTCAAGGAGAATGTACCAGAAAATAAAGCGAGTGAACAAGCAAAATCAGCTGCTTCTGAAGCGATTCAGAATCCAGTAAAGGCTGAGCAGACTTCCCAAGCGATCAGCGCCAGTCCTGCATTTAAAAAAGGAAACACTTCTTTTTATAATGCGGCTTCTTCATCTGGACAAACAGCGCGTAGCAATTCACAAGCAGAAATCAAGGGCTCTACCTTTGTGGATGTGAGTAGTCATAACGGCCATATCAGTGTAGAAGACTATCGCCAATTAGCATCCAAAGGTGTCGGCGGTGTCGTTGTCAAACTGACAGAAGGAACCTACTATACAAATCCTTATGCTGAGTCTCAGGTTCGAAATGCGCAAGTAGCTGGTTTGCAAGTATCAACCTATGCCTTCTCGCATTATACAAATGATGCAGAAGCCAGAGCAGAGGCTCGTTACTATGCTGCTTTTGCTAATAAACTGTCCTTGCCTAAAAATACAGTCATGGTCAATGACATGGAAGACCCTAAAATGCAAACGGGGATCAACCAGCATACTCAGGCTTGGGCAGATGAAATGCGCAAGCAGGGATATGCAAATCTGATGTATTACACAAGTGCTAGCTGGGTTGACCAGAACAACCTACGCCACAAGGGTTCAATCAATACATCTCTCTTTGGTCTTGATAATTTTTGGATTGCTCAGTATCCAGCACCGAAGCTAAGTGCAAATGATGCTAAAAGTTTGAAGTACAATAGCAGAGCAGGAGCTTGGCAATTTACTTCTCAAGCGCAGCTGCTTTCTGGTAAGCATGTTTTCGATCAAAGTATTGACTACTCTGGTAGATTTACTGCTAGAGCTACTTTGGTTAAACAACCGCTGACAGGTAAGATTAGTATTCAAAATAATAATCCAAAAACTGGCACATTTGATGTTGTTGTTTCCGAAGTTTCCGCACCATATGGAGTTCAGGAAGTTAAACTTCCGACTTGGTCCAGTGAGCGTGGGCAAGATGATATTGTTTGGTACACTGCAACGAAGCAAGCTAACGGGACTTATAAGCTGACAGTGAATGCTGCCAACCATAAAGGCTCTACGGGCGAATACAATGTTCATTTGTATTACGTTCAAGGTGATGGCAAGTTGGTCGGCGTCGGTGGTACGACGACTAAGGTTTCAGTTGCGAAACCAGAAGGTAAGCTGACTATTGCCAACAACAATCCCAAGACCGGTATATTCGATGTGATCGTGTCCGAGGTTTCCAGCCCGCAAGGCGTTCGTGAAGTACTGCTTCCAACTTGGTCAAATGAGAATGGCCAAGATGACATCATCTGGCACAAGGCGCAGAAACAGTCAGACGGTACATATAAATTCACGGTTCGTGCTAGTGAGCATAAGAACTCTGTCGGCGACTACAGTGTCCACTTGTACTATATCCAAAATGACGGCAAGATGGTCGGCGTTGGTGGTACAACGACTAAGGTATCCGTTGCGAAACCAGAAGGCAAGCTGACTATTGCCAACAACAATCCCAAGACCGGCACATTTGATGTGATCGTGTCCGAGGTTTCTAGCCCGCAAGGTGTTCGTGAAGTCTTGCTTCCAACTTGGTCTAATGATCAAGGTCAGGATGATATTATCTGGCACAAGGCACAGAAACAGTCAGACGGTACATATAAATTCACCGTCCGTTCTAGCGAGCATAAGAACTCTGTCGGCGACTATAGCGTACACTTGTACTATGTCCAAAACGACGGCAAGATGGTCGGCGTTGGTGGTACAACAACCAAAGTCACTCGAGCTTCAGCTGCTAAACCAGAAGGCAAGCTGACTATTGCCAACAATAATCCCAAGATCGGTACATTCGATGTGATCGTGTCCGAGGTTTCTAGCCCCCAAGGCGTTCGTGAAGTCTTGCTTCCGACTTGGTCAAATGAGAATGGTCAGGATGATATTATTTGGCACAAGGCACAGAAACAGTCAGATGGTACATATAAATTTACGGTTCGTGCTAGTGAGCATAAGAACTCTGTTGGAGACTACAGTGTCCACTTGTACTATGTCCAAAATGACGGTAAGTTAGTCGGTGTCGGTGGCACAACGACTAAGGTTTCAGTTGCGAAGCCAGAAGGCAAGCTGACTATTGCCAACAACAATCCCAAGACGGGTACATTCGATGTGATCGTGTCCGAGGTTTCTAGCCCGCAAGGTGTTCGTGAAGTCTTGCTTCCAACTTGGTCAAATGAGAATGATCAGGATGATTTGATTTGGCACAAGGCTCAAAGACAGTCAGACGGTACATATAAATTCACCGTTCGTGCCAGCGAGCATAAGAATTCTGTCGGCGACTACAGTGTTCACTTGTACTATGTCCAAAACGATGGCAAGATGGTTGGCGTTAGTGGTACGACGACTAAGGTTTCAGTTGCGAAACCAGAAGGCAAGCTGACTATTGCCAACAACAATCCCAAGACGGGTACATTCGATGTGATCGTGTCCGAGGTTTCTAGCCCGCAAGGNGTTCGTGAAGTCTTNCTTCCAACTTGGTCAAATGAGAATGNTCAGGATGATTTGATTTGGCACAAGGCACAGAAACAGTCAGACGGTACATATAAATTCACGGTTCGTGCTAGTGAGCACAAGAATTCTGTCGGCGACTACAGTGTCCACTTGTACTATATTCAAAATGACGGCAAGTTGGTTGGTGTCGGTGGTACAACGACTAAGGTTAATCTTGCTTCAGCTGCGAAACCAGAAGGCAAGCTGACTATTGCCAACAACGATCCTAAGACCGGTACATTCGATGTGATCGTGTCCGAGGTTTCTAGCCCACAAGGCGTTCGTGAAGTCTTACTTCCAACTTGGTCAAATGAGAATGGTCAGGATGATTTGATTTGGCACAAGGCACAGAAACAGTCAGACGGTACATATAAATTCACGGTTCGTGCTAGTGAGCACAAGAANTCTGTCGGNGACTACAGTGTCCACTTGTACTATGTCCAAAACGACGGCAAGATGGTCGGTGTTGGTGGTACAACAACCAAAGTTTCCATTGCGACAGGGGAGAAACCACAGGGAAAAATCAGTATCCAAAATAAAAACAATGAAACTGGTGAATTTGATATCGTCGTTTCTGGTGTTGTAGCTCCAGAAGGTGTCAAAACTGTCTATTTGCCAACTTGGTCCAGTCAAAATGGACAAGATGATATTCAGTGGTATACGGCGGAACGCCAAGCTGATGGTACTTATCGCAAGCATGTTTATGCAAGAGACCATAAAAATAGCCAAGGCGAGTACAATGTTCACCTATATTACTTGAACAATCGCAATCAGCTGCAAGGAGCTGGTGGAGAGAAGACCACGATTTCTATTAAGCATCCTCAATCGCCTAGCAGTCAGCGTGATCGTGTTCTTGCAGCAGCAGCAGCGATGGTTGGCGTCAAGGGAGGCAGTGCTGAGCACCACCGTCTGGTCAATGACTATAATAGTGTTAGACCGCTACCAGTCGGTTATGCTGTGAAGAATTCAGATGACTGGTGCGATATTTTCACGACAGTTATTTTCCAAAGAGAAGGCTTGAGCGATCTTATTGGTCGTGAATGCGGTGTTGAGCGCCATATTCATATCTTTAAACGTCTAGGTATCTGGAATGAAGATGGTAATTCTACCCCTAAAGTAGGCGATATCATCACCTTTAACTGGGATCAAAATAGCCAGCAAAATGATGGCTGGGCTGATCATATCGGTATTGTCGAAAAAGTTGAAAATGGTATCATTCATACGATTGAAGGTAACAGTAACGATGAAGTTAAACGCAATACTTACCGTATTGGTCACGGAAATATCCGTGGTTTCGCGTCACCTCGGTATAGATAAACACAAAAAAACCAAGGGAAACCTTGGTTTTTTAACGTCTTAGAATTTTCTTTATGAACTGAAGCAGCTTAAATTTGAGTGGGTTAGGATAATAACGGAAAGTCCCCATTTTTCGGACGATGAAGCCGTTGAAGTTCTGTTTGAAGCGCAGAACACCGTCAGAACCGTCAAAAATTCCCATAATACCGAGGAAATTGTAAAATGGAATGCCTCTCTTGATGCTTTCGGTCATAACGTATTCCTGCAGCAGGGCAGGGGCGTAGAATTTGTTAAACTCAGGATAGGAGCCACTGAAAAGATAGGTCGCTTCCTGAGGGGTGTAGATAAAGAGACTGGCAGCCAGGACTTGGTCTTGGTCGCCGTACTTGTCGATTAGCTCTTGAGCCTCTACCTTGCGGGTTTCAAAGCTGTCAAACTGGCTGGAAAGCTCCCGCAGCTGATTTTGCTTCTTTTCAGATTGAGGATTTTTCTCCAAGTCAGCCTGCAATTTCTGAATTTTTTGGCCTAGTTTCTCTTGGTCCTTTTGTAAGTTCTGAAGATAGTCCTTAAAGTTGAGACTGGCTGTCATAAAGTCAGCCTGTTGACCAAAGCTATCATAAAAATCTTGATAGTAGTCTAGTGGCTTGTCATCATATTCCCGCCGGTCAGAAGTGGCAGCTGTGATGTCTTTGAAAACGCTGAGTTGGTCACGTTCCAGGCTTTTTAGCTTGATACCAAAGGTATTCGCCTTTTTGACGGTCGCCTTGCCATTTTTACTGAAGGATTTGAGTAGGTCTTTCTCCGTCAGACCAGCTAAATCTTTGACATAATGCCAATCAGGCTCCCCGCCTGGATAGCCCGTCTGTAAGCCGTCAAAGTCAAAGCCCAAGTCAGTCAGTTGCTGGATAAGCTCGACTTTTTCATCAGATATGGGTTGGCCATTGCTGTCAAAGGTCTGATAAGTCTCGTAGGGCTTGATGATGAGCTCAAGAGCGCCTTCTTTTTTAGCGTAAGCCTGCAAAGCTTGATAGAAGGGGGGCAGGTATTGAGCATCAGTAGAGACAGGACCGCAGTTGATTTCCATATGAAGGCCGCCAGTCATCGGCATACTATAGAGGACAGCAGACACCACGAGTTGTCCCTGCGGGTCGGTGTAGCCGACATACTGGATACTGAAGCCCCGCTTGCTCAGCAGCTCTGCCATTTCCACGGTCTGCATAAAAGAGCGTTGGGAGCTAGCTGAGGTATGATGTATGAATTCTTCTTGGCTGAGAAGTTTAAAGGTCATAGGCTTCCTTTCTTTTAATGCTTGCTACGCAGTTTCTTTCTGAGAGTGTAGGCCAGATTGGAGAGGTGGTAGAGGGGATTAGTTGGCAGGTTAAATTCACCAGCGAATTCTTCAATGGTCGGATTGAACTTGGATTTAAAGCTATAGAGACCACCCTTGAGGTCGTTTTCGATTCCGCCCATATTTTGCCAATCTGCTCCGCGCTCAAAAGCATGTTTGGCTGTTTCGTACCAAGTGATGATGGCTGGCTGGTAACGGCGGTACTCCTCGTCCATTCCGGCATAGATATTTTCAGAGGTCTTGCCATATTCTAAGACCAAGGTGCCAGACAGGGGAACGACAGCAGCACCTTGGCTGATTTTGTCCTGCAGAAAGTCAATCTCTTCTTGGAGACGTTTTTGTTCTTGCTGGTTATTCTCAATCTTGCCCGGCTTGGTTTTCTCGGTAAATTTCTCTGCTTCCTTGAGTGTCTTGGTCAGCTGAGCCTGCAAGTCTTCCAAGCGTGCCTTTAGATCAATGCTGGACAAGGTGATGTAGGAGTGCTCAGGATAAGTATCCAAGAGTTTTTGGTAATAGTCTTTGCCACGTAGGTGGATATTTTTTCTATTTTCCGTTTTCTTCATCAGGGCTGAAAAGTCATCCAGTAATTCTGCTCCGCCAAATTGGATTTGGATGCCTTTGTTACGGGCTGTACGAATAGCCTGGCGAGTACTTTTAGAAAGTAGCTCCTCGCTGAAATCTTCTTTATGGATATTGGCCTGCAAGCGAGGCTGGATGGTTTCGTCCAGAGACTCAGTCCGTCCGACCCAGACAGCGCCTGCTTCCTGTAACTGTTGAATCAGCTCAACCGTCTCGGCTTTGTCTTGCAATTCGCCACCCATCTTGCTTTCTGCCAGAAAGAGGCTAGGGTCAAACTTTACAAATAGTGCTTTTTTCTCCTTGGCAAATTTCTTGAGCGACGCCAAAACAAAGGTCAGCAGCTCCTTGTCACTATAGTCCATGATGGGACCGCGTGGGATATAAAGCATGGTCATCCCCAAGGGCAGTGGTTTAATCAGGACACTGGCTGCAGCAACCAAGTGGCCGTCTTTGTAGAAGCCCAAGCGTTCATTTCCCCAGTTGTCCTTGATTTGAGCCCAAGCAGAGCTCTGCAGGAGATTGGCCTGCGGATGAGCCGTGACAAAATCATCGTGTTCCTGAGCTGAAATTCCAATTTTGTAGCTAAACATTATTTTAAAACCCACTCTCTAATAGCGTGTGCTACGCCGGATTCTTCGTTCGACTTGGTGATGTATTTGGCGATTTTCTTGAGTTCTTCTCTGCCGTTTTCCATGACAACAGGAGATCCGACTGCTTCCAGCATGGCGCGGTCATTTTCTTCATCACCAATAGCCATGGTCTGCTCCTTGCTCAAGCCAAGTTTTTCAGCTAGATGGAGGATAGCAGACCCTTTATTGACAGTCTTTTTGACAATTTCCAGATAGAAAGGAGCTGATTTAACTAGTGTATATTTTTCGGTTAATTCCGGTGGAAGCTTGGCAATGGCTGCGTCCAAAATTTCTGGCTCATCGACATACATGCACTTGACGATTTCTTTATCAGCCATTTCTTCAGGCGTACGATAGAAGATAGGCATGTTGACCAGATTGGACTCGTAAACAGTGTACTTGCCAATGTTGCGATTGGCCGTATAAATGCCGTCCTTGGTGATGGCATGCATGTGGACGCCTAATTTTCGCCCGAGCAGTTCGATATCCAGATAATCGTCGTAAGTCAGTGTTTCTTTGATTAATTCTTCGCCAGTAACAGTATCCTGCACCAGTCCGCCATTGAAGGTCACGACATAGTTGCCTGGCTGATTAAGATCTAGCTCCTCGAGAAGCTTTTGAACACCAGCAATAGGACGGCCGGTTGCAATGACGATCTTGACACCAGCAGCCTTGGCATCCTGAACAGCGCTGAAGACTTCAGGGGTGATTTCTTTTTGGTTATTTACAAGGGTGCCGTCAATGTCAACGGCAACTAATTTGATAGACATATTTATTCTCCGTAGGTAAATTGGTCGTTTTTGATATAGTGCATAAAGGCCTGGTTTTTTTCGCTGAAAAGTCCGGTCTCTGCCAGCATTTCCTTAGGGAAGTAAAAGCGATTATCGCCTTGTCTGGTCCCAGCTAGCGAATGAACGATAGGAGACAAGGTGGACAGTTCTGCTAAGCTACCATCTTTTTGCAGGATTTCAATCTGGGTTCGAGGTTTTTCAACGTCAGGCCGGTAGAAATCATAAGGTAAATCAAAATTACGATGGATAGCAGTATAGTAATCAGGGTCAAAGCCAACCTGTCCAACTAGGTCTCGCATGATATCCAAATGTGTTTCGTTTTCCTGAGAGAAGACGATAGACTTAAAGACCTTGCGGTTGATAAAACGCTGAGCCAAGTCAGATAAAATCTTGTCGGGACTCGTCATCCAAACTTGGAAATAGGTATTCATAACACCATCATCCAAGGCCAGATAATCCTGCAGGGTCACTCTGTTTTCAAAGAATGGAATGAGATTGGGCGATGACAGCGCAAAATAATCCTTCTGAGCCGGATAGAGAAACTTGGCCCGCTTGAGCAGATTTTGCAGCAAAACTTCCATAGCCCTGCTGGCTGGGTGAAAATAAACCTGCATGTACATCTGGTAGCGGCTGACAACGTAATCTTCCACCGCATGCATGCCATTGCGCTTGAAGGCGATGCCGTTCTCTACAGGACAAATCACTCGTAAAATTCTGGTTAAGTCAAATTGTCCATAGGAAGCGCCAGTAAAGAAGGAATCTCGTAAGAGGTAGTCCATCCGATCCACATCAATCTGGCTGGAAATCAGCTGAACCACCTGCTTATTAGGGTAAGTATGATTGATGACGCTAGCTACCTTTTCAGGAAAATCTGGCGAAACCTGCACCAAGGCCTGATGAATCTCTGTCTCAGGACTGGTAATGATTTGCCGCGTAATGTCCTCATGGTCGGTATCAAAGAGGCGTTCAAAAGTATGTGAATAAGCGCCATGTCCCAAGTCATGCAAAAGAGCAGCCGTCATGGTCAGCAGACTTTCGTGACTGTCCCAGACCTTGCTGTATTTTTCATTGAAAATCTTGGTGATGCGTCGGGCAATCTCGTAAGCTCCCAGACAATGCGAAAAACGGCTGTGCTCCCCGCCGTGAAAAGTATAGCCAGAAGTGCCCAGCTGTTTGATGCGACGCAGCCGTTGAAATTCTTTGGTATTGATTAAATCATAAATGACCTGATGATCCACATGCACATAATTATGGACGGGATCTCGAAATACTTTTTCAATCATAGTCATATTATATCATAAATGCTCAGTGGGCGAAATTCAAAGCCTGAAGTAGAAGGGAAGAATTCTCAAGAAATTTTTGATAAAATAGAAGAAAGAAACAAGGAATGTGAGAAAATCATGAAAATTAGAATGAGAAATCAAATCAAATTAGATGAGCAAATGGAGTTGATTGACCAGGTCTACGATGTAGAGTGGACACAAAAAGGGGACTATCACTATTTAGTTTATCAGAGTGAGGAGCAAGAAAAGGTCGTTCTGAAATTTAATGAAGACAAGCTGACCATGACCCGCTTTTCTGAGCCGAAAACCATTCTTCATTTTATTAAGAATGCTCAGCATTTAGTTTCTATCCCGACTCCGCTGGGGGCTCAACAGTTTGTGACAGATACTCAGCACTATCACTTAGATGCAGAAAATCAGGCTTTGGAACTTCACTATGATTTGAAAAGAGCCGACGATGATCAGCTTTTTGCTTCCTATCAGATGAAAATCGAATGGACGGAAGAAAAGTTTGAAAAATAACAGCTCTGCCTTGAAAAATACAAAAATTTTGGTATAATAAATACACTCAAGGGAGTAGCTAACGGTTTTACCGTTACAAGGTCGTCAATACGAAAGAAATTTCCGGCCTTGTATGAAATAGCGAGACTTGTTAATAAACAGGTCTCTTTTTTGTTTATTTTGAAAGAGGCCCATCAAAAGGAGGAGACATTTTGTCAAAAGAACAAAAGCGCCAAGCTTTTTATACGCAAAGTCCTGAGGAAGTTTTGCAAGCAATGGAAGCTTCCGAACAAGGGTTGACCAGCAGCCAAGCCCAGCAACGTTTGGCGGACTACGGTCGCAATGAATTGGAAGAAGGAGAGAAAAAGACTCTCTTGATGAAATTCATCGAGCAGTTCAAGGATTTGATGATTATCATCTTGTTGGTAGCGGCGGTCTTGTCTGTCGTGACGTCAGGTGGTGAGGATATTGCGGATGCTGTGATTATCCTAGCCGTTGTCATCATCAATGCTATCTTTGGTGTTTATCAAGAAGGCAAAGCTGAAGAAGCCATTGCAGCTCTCAAATCTATGTCCAGCCCAGCTGCGCGTGTCCTACGTGATGGTCATGTCACAGAAGTGGATTCTAAGGACTTGGTACCTGGTGATATCGTCAGACTGGAAGCCGGTGATGTTGTCCCAGCAGATATGCGACTTTTGGAAGCTAATTCCCTGAAAATTGAAGAAGCCGCTCTGACAGGTGAGTCTGTGCCAGTTGAGAAAGATTTGACTGTCGACGTAGCTGCAGATGCTGGTATTGGCGACCGGGTCAATATGGCCTTCCAAAACTCCAATGTCACTTATGGACGAGGAGTGGGGGTTGTTGTCAATACAGGGATGTACACTGAAGTCGGTCATATCGCAGGTATGTTGCAAGATGCAGATGAGACTGATACGCCACTTAAGCAAAATCTCAATAACTTGTCTAAGGTTCTGACCTATGCGATCTTAGTGATTGCTGCGGTGACCTTTGTAGTCGGTGTTTTCATTCAAGGAAAAGATCCGCTTGGTGAATTGATGACATCTGTAGCCTTGGCAGTGGCAGCTATTCCAGAAGGTCTGCCTGCTATCGTTACTATCGTCTTGGCTTTGGGAACACAGGTTCTGGCTAAGCGTAATTCGATTGTCCGTAAATTGCCAGCAGTAGAAACGCTTGGCTCAACTGAAATTATCGCTTCAGATAAGACCGGTACCCTGACCATGAATAAGATGACGGTCGAAAAAGTTTTTTACGACGGAGTCCTGAATGAAGCTGGCCAAGATATTGAACTTGGACTGGAGCTGCCGCTCTTACGTTCTGTTGTCTTAGCCAATGATACCAAGATTGACCAAGAAGGCAAGCTGATCGGTGACCCAACGGAAACAGCCTTCATCCAGTATGCTTTGGACAAGGGTTATGATGTCAAAGGATTTTTAGAGAAATATCCTCGTGTAGCTGAGCTGCCATTTGACTCAGACCGTAAGCTCATGTCTACCGTTCACCCATTGCCAGACGGGAAATTCCTCGTGGCAGTCAAGGGAGCTCCTGATCAACTCTTGAAACGTTGTGTTGCGCGTGATAGGGCTGGAGATATTGCAGCGATTGATGATGCTACTTCACAGTTGATCAAGTCTAATAACTCAGAAATGGCTCACCAAGCTCTGCGTGTCTTGGCTGGTGCTTACAATATTATTAATGCAGTTCCGACTGACCTGACGTCTGAAAATCTAGAAAATGATTTAATCTTTACTGGTTTAATCGGTATGATTGACCCAGAACGTGCCGAAGCAACAGAAGCGGTTCGCGTAGCTAAGGAAGCTGGTATCCGTCCGATTATGATTACCGGTGATCATCAAGACACAGCAGAAGCCATTGCTAAGCGCCTAGGAATCATTGAGGCAGGAGATACGGAAGACCATGTTCTGACAGGTGCTGAGCTCAACGAACTTTCTGATGCGGAATTCGAAAAGGTTGTTGGTCAATACTCTGTCTATGCCCGGGTTTCTCCTGAGCATAAGGTTCGTATCGTGAAAGCATGGCAAAACCAAGGTAAGGTCGTTGCCATGACAGGTGACGGTGTTAATGACGCGCCAGCTTTGAAGACAGCTGATATCGGTATCGGTATGGGAATTACAGGTACAGAAGTTTCTAAAGGAGCTTCTGACATGATTCTGGCGGATGATAACTTTGCGACAATTATCGTTGCAGTCGAAGAAGGACGGAAGGTCTTCTCAAACATCCAAAAGACCATTCAATACCTTCTTTCTGCTAATACAGCTGAAGTGCTGACTATTTTCTTGGCAACCCTCTTTGGTTGGGATGTCTTGCAACCAGTTCATCTGCTTTGGATCAACTTGGTAACGGATACTTTCCCAGCTATTGCTCTGGGAGTTGAGCCTGCTGAGCCAGGTGTCATGACTCACAAGCCTCGTGGCCGTAAGTCTAGCTTCTTCTCTGGTGGTGTCATGAGTTCCATCATCTATCAAGGACTGCTGCAAGGTGCTCTAGTGTTGGCAGTTTATGGCTATGCTATTGCTAATCCTGTACATATTGGTGATGTAAAAGCGATCCATGCGGACGCTCTTACCATGGCTTTTGCGACCCTTGGACTTATTCAGCTCTTCCATGCTTACAATGTAAAATCTGTTTACCAGTCTATCTTTACAGTTGGTCCATTCAAGTCTAAGACCTTCAACTGGTCTATTCTGGTTTCTTTCATCCTCTTGATTTCAACCATTGTGATTGATCCACTTGAAAAGATTTTCCATGTGACCAAGTTAGATTTGACCCAATGGGCTGTTGTCCTGATCGGCAGTTTCTCTATGATTATCATTGTTGAAATTGTTAAGTTCATCCAACGTAAATTAGGTATGGACAAGAATGCTATTTAAGAGCAAAAAGTCATCTTCGGATGGCTTTTTTGCGTAAATATGGCTTTGGTGGCGGTTATGGATCTGACCAAAAAACAGCTCATTTTCGTGGATAAAGGCTGGGAAGTCTCGAAAAAATCCTAGCAACCCATGTCATTATATTACTTTTTTAACAATTCCGTAACAAGCAGCTCCCATTCTTGCCTATCCATTAAAAATTGTATAAAATGAAGGTGCTTCATTATCTGATTAGGCAAATGTCTGAAAATGTGTTATAATAAAACGATATATGAAAAGAGGTATTTATGGACATTTCAGAAATTCGTCAAAAGATTGACGCAAATCGTGAAAAATTAGCTTCTTTCAGGGGGTCTCTTTGACTTAGAAGGTCTGGAAGAAGAAATTGCCATCTTAGAAAATAAGATGACAGAACCTGACTTTTGGGACGACAACATTGCAGCCCAGAAGACATCTCAAGAGCTCAATGAACTCAAGCAAACCTATGAAAATTTCCATCAGATGACCGAGCTTTTTGATGAATCGGAAATCTTGCTTGATTTTCTGGCTGAGGACGACTCGGTTCAGGAAGAGCTGGAAGAAAAGTTGACCGAGCTTGAGAAGATGATGACTAGCTATGAGATGACTCTCTTGCTGTCAGAGCCTTATGATAATAACAACGCCATTCTTGAAATTCACCCAGGTTCTGGTGGAACAGAGGCTCAGGATTGGGGCGATATGCTGCTGCGAATGTACACGCGCTTCGGCAATGCCAAGGGCTTCAAAGTAGAAGTCTTGGACTATCAGGCTGGTGATGAGGCTGGGATTAAGTCAGTAACCCTTTCATTTGAAGGGCCGCATGCTTATGGTCTACTCAAGTCAGAGATGGGCGTTCATCGCTTGGTTCGGATTTCGCCATTTGATTCAGCGAAACGTCGTCATACTTCCTTTACCTCAGTAGAGGTTATGCCAGAGTTGGACGATACTATTGAAGTAGAAGTCCGTGATGATGACATTAAGATGGATACTTTCCGTTCAGGCGGAGCCGGCGGACAAAACGTCAATAAGGTATCAACTGGTGTGCGATTGACCCATATTCCGACAGGAATTGTCGTACAGTCTACCGTTGACCGGACCCAGTATGGCAACCGTGACCGGGCTATGAAAATGCTGCAGGCTAAGCTCTATCAGCTGGAGCAAGAGAAAAAAGCAGCAGAAGTCGACTCGCTCAAGGGAGATAAAAAAGAGATTTCTTGGGGCAGTCAGATTCGTTCTTATGTCTTCACTCCTTATACCATGGTCAAAGATCATCGAACCAGCTATGAAGTAGCTCAGGTAGATAAGGTTATGGACGGAGACTTAGACGGATTTATTGATGCCTATTTAAAATGGAGACTCAACTAAAAACAGAGTGAAATCGCTAGATAAAAACTCTGATGAAAGGAATTGTACTAATTCATGTCAATGATTGAAATGAAAGACGTTGTTAAAAAATATGACAACGGGACAACTGCTCTACGTGGTGTATCTATACGTATCGAACCAGGTGAATTTGCCTATATTGTAGGACCATCAGGAGCAGGTAAATCAACCTTTATTAGACTCCTCTATCGTGAAATTAAAATCGATAAAGGAAACCTTGCTGTAGCAGGTTTTAACTTGGGAAAAATCAAGAAACGGGATATTCCAATGCTACGCCGTAGAGTCGGTGTGGTTTTCCAAGACTATAAACTACTTCCTAAAAAGACCGTTTATGAGAATATTGCCTATGCTATGGAAGTTATCGGTGAGCATCGTAGAAATATTAAGAAACGCGTCATGGAAGTTTTGGATCTGGTTGGCCTTAAGCACAAGGTTCGTTCCTTCCCTAATGAGTTATCAGGGGGAGAACAGCAACGGATTGCGATTGCGCGTGCCATTGTTAACAATCCCCAGGTCTTGATTGCTGACGAGCCGACTGGTAACTTGGACCCAGATAATTCATGGGAAATTATGAATTTGCTGGAGCGCATTAACCTGCAAGGAACTACAGTCCTGATGGCGACTCACAATAGTCAGATTGTAAATACCCTACGTCACCGCGTCATTGCTATCGAAAATGGTCGTGTGGTGCGTGATGAGGCGGAAGGAGAATACGGATACGATGATTAGAAGGTTTTTCCGTCATTTGATTGAATCGCTTAAGAGCCTTAAGCGGAATGGTTGGATGACAGTCGCAGCTGTGAGTTCAGTTACGATTACTCTCAGTTTAGTTGCTATCTTTGCCTCTGTTATTTTAAATACCGCAAAGCTAGCGTCTGATATTTCAAACAACGTTCGTATTGTTGTCTATATGCGTAAAGACATTGCTGACAACAGCAAAACAATCGTTAAAGAAGGTCAGACCGTTAAAAATAATGATTACCATAAGATTTATGACGCCCTAACTTCTATGGATCATGTCTCAAAGGTTACTTACTCAAGTAAAGAAGAACAGTACGAAAAGCTGACAGAGACGATGGGAAGTGAATGGAAGGTCTTTGAGGGAGATTCAAACCCACTTTATGATGCTTACATTGTCGACACGACAGAGCATAAATACGTAGATTCCGTTGCGGCAGAAGCCAAGAAGCTGGAAGGCGTTTCGGAAGTGCAGGATGGTGGCGCTAATACGCAAAAACTCTTTGCCTTATCTGATTTTATCCGAGTATGGGGACTGGTAGGGGCAGGCTTGCTCATCTTTATTGCAGTCTTCCTGATTTCCAATACCATTCGGATTACTATTATTTCACGGAGTCGTGAGATTCAGATTATGCGCTTAGTGGGTGCAAAAAATAGCTATATCCGCGGTCCATTCCTATTTGAAGGCGCTTGGATCGGTTTGCTAGGTTCAGTTTTACCAGTAGTCTTAGTTTATTTTGGTTATAATATGGCCTATCAAACCATGAATAAAAATCTCGTTGCGCAAAATCTTTCCATGATTGAGCCACACTTATTTGTCCCTGCTATGATTGGGGCTGTATCAGTCCTAGGAATCTTTATCGGTTCACTTGGTTCATCCATTTCTATGAGACGCTTCTTGAAGATTTAATAAAAAAACAGCCTACAAGGGCTGTTCGGATTGAAAACAAACATCATTTGGTGTTTGTTTTTTTATTGTATTAAAAATATAAATTACTACTATCGCTTTGTTTTCGATAGGCCGAGGCTGATTATAATGAGGGTAAAAAAGAATGCAGACAAAAGGCCTTTTGTGGTACTGTTTAGAAAAGGCTTGTCAAAAACATAAAAATTATAAGCAGAAAAACCTAATCCAAGGAGAGTTATTATAGCTGAAATAGCCAGCAGAATTAACAAAATTTTTCTTTTATCCATCATGAAGACCATCCTTTGTTTTCTATGGACTAAGTATATCATAATAAGCAAAAAGCGAAAAGACATGGGAGTCATAGAGGCAATTTCCTAACTTTTCATTCTAATTTCATCTGCAGATGTAGAAATAGTCATTTACTAGATAAAAAAATGAGGCAGTCTTGATTTCTACCTCATTATTAGTTTATTAGAAAAATGGATTGAAATTCTTTTCGTGGCCAATCGTTGTGTCATTTCCATGACCGGGATAGACGCGATAGTCTTTGGGCAAGACAAATAATTCTTCGCGGATGCCAGCAAGGAGCTGGTCCATGCTACCAGTCGGTAGATCTGTACGGCCGATGGTTTCACGGAAGAGAGCATCGCCAGTCAGAACGACCTGATCTTCTGGAAAAATAATGGAAACTCCGCCGATAGAATGACCAGGTGTCTGCACAGCATAGAAATGAAAGTCGTCCAGCTGGTAGTCTTGGTGATAGGTGAAATAATGTTCGGCAGGTCTGAGAATGACGTCTTCCAAATCTGCATGGCGGTCAAGCCCAGATAGATTATCAGTAGGAGTATAGAGCCAGCTTGCTTCGCTCTCCGCTACATAGACGGGCGGATTGGCAAAGTTATCTCGGACCTTATCCAGACTCATGATATGATCGTAGTGCGTGTGAGTCAGCAAAATAGCAGTGATGGGTTTAGCGATTTCTTCTAGCTTGCGTTGGATTTTCCGCCAGTCGCTGCCGGGGTCAACTACGATGACATGACGGTCATTTTCAAGGATATAAGTATTTTCAAAAGCGATGAGATTGACAATTTTGTGAACTTTCATTGGGCTTCCTCTGTGTATGTTTTCTCAATAAAGAGTGTAACAAAAAAGCAGAAATTTTGCACAAAATTTATTTTGAGGCTCAGCTTATTTTCAGATGTATCAGGCTGGCATTTGTGATATAATCATAGCAGTATGACACAATCGAACTATAAATATGCTGTCATCGACTTGGAGGCTACAAGTGCGAACAGCAATGCAAAAATTATTCAAATCGGCATTGTCATCATTGAAAACGGGGTGATTTGCCAAACGTATGAAACAGATGTGAATCCGCATGAGGATCTGGATGAGCATATTAAACAGCTGACAGGATTGGATGATCAGCGCTTGCGTCAAGCTCCGGATTTCTCACAGGTTGCCCGTGAAGTTTACGAGCTGATTGAGGATGCGATTTTTGTCGCCCATAATGTCAAGTTTGATGCCAATCTTTTGGCGGAAGCTCTCTTTTGGGAAGGCTTTGACCTGCTGACTCCAAGAGTAGATACGGTGGAACTAGCTCAGGTTTTTTACCCGACCTTTGATAAATATGCCTTAGGCAATCTGTGCGAACTTCTGGAGATTCCTCTGGAAAATGCTCATACCGCTTTAGCAGATGCTCAGGCAACAGCTCAGCTATTTCTAAAAATCCAAAAAAAGATGGCAGGACTGCCAAAAGCTTTGCTGGAGAAGGTGCTGGAATTTTCCGATAGTCTCATCTATGAGTCACGGCTAGCGATCGAAGAGATTTTTCAGTCGATGCCAGATGATTCTGGTCAGGCTTTGCAGGAGACGCATGGCATCTTTTTGAAAAAGCCGAGAATTCTGCCGCCAGAAAAGAAACTTTCGCAGGATTTTCTGACCAACCTTTATCTGCTGGGGCTGGACGAGCGTCCTGAGCAGCTGAGATTTGCGCAGTATGTTAGTGAGGCGCTTAGTCAGAATGCGGCTAGCTTTTTGGAGGCCCAGACAGGGCTTGGCAAGACTTTTGGTTATTTATTGCCTATTTTGGCTCATGGTCAGGAGAGAGTCTTGGTGACCGTTCCGACGAAGATTTTACAGGATCAGCTGATGCAAAAGGAAGGCCGACTCTTAGAGGAAGTCTTTCATATCTCCTTTCATAATCTCAAAAGTCCCGAAAATTATCTGAAATTAGATTATTTTTATCAAAGTCTCTCGGTCTTGGATGATAATCGACTTGTTAATCGTTGCAAAATGCAGCTTTTGGTTTGGCTGACAGAAACGGAGACAGGTGATTTAAATGAAATCGGCCAGGCTTATCGTTTTGAGTCTTATTTTAGCCAGATACGCCATGATGGGAAATTAAGCAAGCATTCGCTCTTTTATGAAGAGGATTTTTGGCGACTGGGGCAGGTCAAGGCAGCTAGCAGTCGTGTCGTGATTACCAATCATGCTTATCTTTTGACGCGCCTAGAAGATGACCAGACTTTGCTGGACAATCGGATGCTGGTGGTGGACGAGGCTCAGAAAATGTTTTTTGCCTTGGAAAGTTTCTCGCAGGCCAGTATCAATTTGACCAAGCAATTGCAAACTATCATCCAGGCTCTGCAGACAGAAAAACAGATTTTACAAGAACGTCTCCTGCAAAGCATCCAATTTGAATTGGCGGATGCTGCTGAAAAGCAGCGGGGTAAGACCAGTGAATTGGATTCACAGAAGATAGCCAAGTTGCGTCAGGATGTGTCTGAGCTGGATGAAAGCTTGCTACCAGAGCTCAGGGAATTGTTTTCAACCAAGTACCAATACTACTGGCTAACGGAAGAACAATTTGCAGATCATCGTGTGACAAGGCTTCATGCTGGGCGCTCAGAACTCATGAGATTTAAGGATTTCCTGCCTGAGACAGTTAAGGTTATCTTAGTCTCCTCTACTTTAGAGATTAGTTCCAAGGTGAATTTGCCTCAATTACTAGGTTTTGAGGATTATCATTTTTATAAACTTCCTCAGCAAAAGAAGCCCCTGCAGAAACTTTTCTTAGATCTAGGTTTTCCAGATGTGGTGGAATTATCAATGCAGGAATATGCTGAGAGGATTGTCGCAAGTTTGGAGAGCTTAGCTCCACTGAATCTGCCGATGGTGGTTCTCTTTACCTCCAAGGATTTATTGCTGGCCACTTCAGACCAGCTGACCATGCCGCATTTGGCCCAGTATAAGAACGGCGAGCCAGCCAATATCAAGCGGCGCTTTGACAAGGGAGAGGCGCCTATCTTGCTAGGAGCGGGCAGTTTCTGGGAAGGAGCGGATTTTGCACAGCAAGAGCAAATCATTCAGCTCATCACGCGGATTCCTTTTGATAATCCCAAAGATTTCTTTGTTCAAAAAATCAATCATCATCTGAAGGCAGAAGGCAAAAATCCTTTTTACGATTATCAGTTGCCGTCAGCTATTTTACGATTGAAGCAGGCCATGGGGCGAACCCGTCGCAATGAACATCAGAAGTCGGCGGTTATTCTTCTGGACAATCGTATTTCAACCAAGCGCTACGGTCGGCAGATCCAGCAAAATCTGAATCAATTGGCATCTCTAGAAATGCTGTCGCAGCGGGATATTGTAAAGGAATTAAGAGAATTTTTCGGCTAAAACTGCTTTAAAACAGTCAATTTATCTGGCTGTTTTTCTAAATGATTGCAAATTTTCTCGGCTACTGATGCCAAAAATCTGCTATAATGAAAAGGATAGGAAGAAGGTTATGACGTGAAAAAGAATCTACCAGGAATTGCTCTATCATTTGCGATAGCGGCTGTTTCCATTTGTTTAGGAAATTGGTTTCCGCTGATTGGATCCAGTGTGTTTGCCATTGTATTAGGAATTTTGCTCAATAATTTATGGAAACTACCAGATGCCTTTCAGCCGGGCTTGACCTATGCAGGAAAGAAACTGCTTCAATATTCTATTATCTTTTTAGGTTTTTCTATGTCCATCGGCAAGGTTTCTGCGACGGGTTTATCTTCTTTGAAGATTAGTCTTTTAACCATTTTGATTGCTTTTTTAGCGGCTTATGCCGCTGGAAAGTTCTTCAATATGAGACGTGTTTTAACCATTTTGATTGGCTTTGGAACGGCAATCTGTGGTGGTTCAGCTATTGCAGCAGCTTCGCCCATTTTAGAAGCAGAAGAAGAGGAGATTGCACTTTCTATTTCAACCATCTTCTTTTTCAATATTTTAGCTGTTTTCATCTTTCCTTTTTTGGGTCATCTCATGCAGATGTCTGATGTCTATTTTGGGACTTGGGCAGGAACGGCCATCAATGATACTTCGTCAGTCGTCGCGGCAGGTTATACTTACAGTCAAGCGGCGGGCGATTTGGCAACCATTGTCAAACTAAGCCGAGCCTTGATGATTGTACCCGCCTGCCTCATCTTTGCAGGTTATCGCTATGTCCGAGATAAGCGGTCAGCTCAAAAAGTAGACTTGAAGAAAATTTTTCCCTGGTTTATTTTGTGGTTTGTCTTGGCTTCTGTGGTGAGCAGCTTGGGAATTTTTCCATCAAATCTAGTTCCTTACACAAAGCTGTTATCCCAATGGCTGATGGCTATGGCCTTAGCCGGGATTGGAGCCAAGGTTTCATTCAAACAGTTCAAGGAAGCTGGAGCGGGACCGTTATTAACCGGAGCTTTTGCTTGGTTCTGCGTCGCAGTTTCTAGCTTGATTATCCAATATTTTTTGTAAGAAAGGAAAATTATGCCTTCAAAGCAAAGAACATTTGAGTCTCGGATTGATTACAGCTTGCTTTTACCTGTCTTGCTCTTACTATCAATCGGAGTTACGGCTATTTATATAGCGGTTAGCCATGATTATCCAAATAATGTCTTGCAGATTGTTGGTCAGCAAGTAGTTTGGATTTTATTAGGCTTTCTGATTAGCTTTATCGTTATGTTTTTTAACACTAAGTTTCTTTGGAAGATGACGCCTTTTCTGTATCTTTTAGGCTTAGGACTTATGGTTCTTCCGCTTGTATTTTATAGTGAGAGCTTAGTGGCTTCTACAGGGGCGAAAAACTGGGTATCTATTCTCGGTGTTACTCTCTTTCAGCCATCTGAATTTATGAAAATTTCATATATTTTGATGCTGTCGAGAGTTGTAGTGAAGTTTCTGCAGCAAAATAAGAACTATGAGCGGACCATTGCTTTAGATCTCTTTTTGATTGTAAAATTAGCCTTATATACCTTGCCGGTTTTGTTACTTTTGGCCTTGCAGAGTGATTTGGGGACAGCTCTAGTATTTGCTGCAATTTACTGCGGCATTGTTCTCTTATCTGGTGTTTCGTGGAAGATTATCCTGCCAGTTTTCTTGACAGTATCCCTTCTTTTTACTGTCTTTATGTTGATCTTTATTTCAAATGGTGGCCGTGCTTTTCTCCATGATTTAGGGATGCCGACTTACCAGATCAATCGAATCTCAGCCTGGCTCCATCCTTTTGAATATGCTCAGACAGTAACCTATCAGCAGGCACAAGGACAGATTGCTATCGGAAGTGGTGGTTTGCTAGGTCAAGGATTTAATGTCTCAAATCTTCTAGTACCTGTCCGTGAGAGTGATATGATTTTCACCGTGATTGCGGAGGATTTTGGTTTTCTTGGTTCGAGTTTGGTGATTGTTATTTATCTGTTCTTGATTCATCGTATGCTTCAGATTACTATTAAGTCCAACAATCAGTTCTACACCTATATCTCGACCGGTCTCATTATGATGCTGCTCTTTCATATTTTTGAAAATATTGGTGCTGTGACAGGGATTTTGCCTTTGACAGGGATTCCACTCCCCTTCATTTCCCAAGGTGGCTCCTCCATCGTTAGCAATCTCATCGGAATCGGCCTCCTACTGTCTGTCTCTTATCAAAATAGCCTAGAAGAGGAGAAGCATGCCGTGACTCCGTCTGTTCGTAAAAAAATTGTACTTAGAAAAATAAAATAAGAAGTGGATACCTTGTATCCTAGAAAGGTGTTGTACATGAAAAAAGTAGCTCTCATGTTAGCCAATGGCTTTGAAGAAATTGAAGCCCTCACTGTTGTCGATGTCTTGCGTCGTGCAGGCTTTATCTGTGATATGATTGGTTTTGAGGAGGCTGTGACAGGCTCTCACCAGATTACTGTCAAAGCCGATCAAGTCTGGAATGGGAATCTATCTGCTTATGATATGGTCGTTCTTCCAGGCGGTATGCCAGGATCAACAAATCTGCGAGATGATGACCGCTTGATGGAAGTTCTACAGGAATTTCAAGCAGAAGATAAATTTGTCGCAGCGATTTGTGCGGCTCCGATTGCTCTTGATCGCGCAGGCCTGCTGAATGGCAAGAACTTCACTTGCTACGATGGAGAGGAAGCCAACATTGAGAACGGTAGCTATCAGAAGCAGACCGTTGTCGTAGATGGAAAGCTAATCACCAGCCGTGGTCCATCTACAGCCCTGCCTTTTGCCTATGAGTTGGTTCACCAGCTAGGCGGAGATGCGGACCAATTAGCAAGTTCCATGCTTTTTAAAGACGTTTTTGAGAACTAAAAGATTCACTCGATTTTCGAGTGAATTTTTTCTGTCTAAGTTGGATGAAAAATCAATGAAAATATGCTATTTCATCATAAATAAAAGCCCTTTTTTTCAAAAAATATGATATAATAAAGGGTATGAATTATCAAGATTACATCTGGGATTTGGGTGGGACTCTCTTGGATAATTATGAGACTTCAACCGCAGCTTTTGTCCATACCTTGCAGGATTTTGCTCTGACTAGGAGTCATGATGAAGTTTATAAGGCTCTCAAGGTCTCAACAGATTATGCGGTCCGCCAGTTTGCCCCTGGAAATAAGGAATTTTTAAAGTTTTATAAGGCGAATGAAGCCAAGGAATTAGAACATCCGATCTTGTTTGAGGGAGCTTCAGAATTATTAGCACAAATTATCCAGCAGGGTGGCAGAAATTTTTTGATTTCTCACCGAGATGATCAAGTATTAGAGATTTTGCAGAAGACGCAGATTGCTCTTTATTTTACAGAAGTAGTGACGGCTGCTAATGGTTTTAAACGTAAGCCAGATCCTGAGTCTATGCTGTATTTAAAAGATAAATACCAGATTGAGTCTGGATTGGTTATAGGAGATCGGCTGATTGATATCGAAGCTGGTCAGGCGGCAGGCTTTAGCTGCTATCTCTTTGATAATATGAAAAATCTTGAAGAATTTGTAGATATTGAACTAGAAAAGGAATAACATGACAGAAGAAAAGCAACAAGACATACTAGCGCAAGAATATGACGCCAGTCAGATTCAGGTCTTGGAGGGCTTAGAAGCCGTTCGGATGCGCCCTGGTATGTATATCGGTTCGACCTCCAAGGAAGGTTTGCACCACTTAGTATGGGAAATTGTTGACAATTCGATTGATGAGGCGCTGGCTGGCTTTGCCACTCACATTCAAGTTTTTATTGAAAAAGATAATTCGATTACAGTTGTTGACGATGGTCGAGGCATTCCGGTTGATATTCAGGAGAAAACAGGCCGTCCGGCTGTGGAAACCGTCTTTACTGTCCTTCACGCAGGAGGAAAATTCGGCGGTGGTGGCTACAAGGTCTCAGGAGGTCTGCACGGTGTAGGCTCTTCCGTTGTAAATGCCCTGTCCACTCAGCTGGATGTCCGCGTTTATAAAAACGGCCAGATTCATTACCAAGAATACCGTCGTGGTCATGTAGTCGCGGATCTAGAAGTCCTTGGCGAGACAGATCGTACAGGTACGACCGTTCACTTTACACCAGATCCAGAGATTTTCACTGAAACAGTAGAATTTGACTTTGAGAAGCTTAATAAACGGGTGCAGGAATTAGCTTTCCTCAATCGTGGTCTCAGAATTTCCATCACTGATAAGCGAGATGGAATGGAACAGGCCAAGGATTACCACTATGAGGGCGGGATTGCCAGCTATGTTCAATACATCAATGAAAATAAGGATGCAATCTTTGATACGCCGATTTACACTGATGGCGAAATGGACGATATTACGGTTGAAGTGGCCATGCAGTATACGACCGGCTACCATGAAACAGTCATGAGCTTTGCCAATAATATCCATACCCACGAGGGTGGAACGCATGAGCAAGGTTTTCGAACAGCCCTAACTCGGGTTATCAATGACTATGCCAAGAAAAATAAGCTTCTCAAAGAAAATGAGGACAATCTGACTGGGGAAGATGTGCGTGAGGGACTGACAGCAGTTATCTCTGTTAAGCATCCCAACCCACAGTTTGAAGGTCAGACCAAGACCAAGCTGGGTAATAGCGAAGTGGTCAAGATTACCAATCGCCTCTTCAGTGAAGCCTTCTCTGATTTCCTTTTGGAAAATCCTGCGGTGGCTCGAAAAATCGTTGAAAAGGGAATTTTGGCTTCTAAGGCTAGAATTGCTGCTAAGCGAGCTCGGGAAGTAACCCGCAAGAAGTCTGGCTTGGAAATTTCCAATCTGCCAGGAAAATTGGCCGACTGTTCGTCCAACAACCCACAGGAAACAGAACTCTTCATCGTGGAGGGAGACTCAGCGGGTGGTTCAGCTAAATCTGGGCGTAACCGTGAATTTCAGGCTATTTTGCCGATTCGCGGTAAGATTCTCAACGTTGAAAAAGCCAGCATGGATAAGATTCTGGCTAATGAAGAAATCCGCAGTCTCTTTACTGCTATGGGAACTGGTTTTGGGGCTGACTTTGATGTCAGCAAGGCTCGCTATCATAAATTAGTCATCATGACCGATGCGGACGTGGACGGAGCTCACATTCGGACTTTGCTCCTAACTTTGATTTACCGCTACATGAAGCCAGTTTTGGAAGCAGGCTATGTCTACATCGCCCAACCACCCATCTACGGTGTCAAGGTCGGCAGCGAGGTAAAAGAATACATCCAGCCAGGTGCTAATCAAGAAGAAGAACTGCAAGCTGCTCTCGAGCGCTATAGCGAAGGTCGCTCTAAGCCGACGATTCAGCGCTACAAAGGTTTGGGAGAAATGGATGACCATCAGTTGTGGGAAACGACCATGAACCCAGAACACCGTCTAATGGCGCGAGTTTCTGTCGATGACGCAGCGGAAGCTGATAAGATTTTTGATATGCTGATGGGAGATCGTGTAGAACCTCGTCGTGACTTTATCGAAAAAAATGCAGTATATAGCACACTTGATGTCTAAAAAGTTAGAAAAAACAACCATTACAAATGAATTTGTGATATAATCAATATGTTTGCTTTTTAGTAAAAGAATGAAGGAGTTTTATATGTCTAATGGACTGATTATTCTCATTATTGTAGTAGCAGCACTATTAATTTTAGGCTATTTTACTGCTATCTATATGAGAAAACGAAATGAAGCGAAGCTTCGAAGTTTGGAGGAGAAAAAAGAGGAACTTTACAATCTTCCCGTGAATGATGAAGTGGAAGAAGTTAAAAATTTACATTTGATTGGGCAAAGTCAAGTGACTTTCCGTGAATGGAATCAAAAATGGGTAGACCTCTCTTTAAATTCATTTGCTGATATTGAGAACAATCTCTTTGAGGCAGAGGGCTACAATAATTCTTTCCGTTTCCTCAAAGCCAAGCATGCGATCGAAAACATTGAAAGCCAAATTGATTTAATCAGTGAGGATATTCATGCGATTCGTCAAGCTTTAGAAGATCTGAAGAAACAAGAATCTAAAAATAGCGGACGAGTTTTACACGCCCTAGATCTATTTGAAAATTTGCAGCATACTGTAGCTAGCAATCCTGACGCTTATGGACGAGCTCTTGCAGAAATTCAGAAGCAAATGGAAAATATTGAGTCTGATTTCTCTCAATTTGTAACTCTCAATTCTTCAGGGGATCCTGTGGAAGCGGCAGAAATCTTAGACAAAACAGAAGATCGTATCTTAGCATTGACACAGATCGTTGAAAAAGTTCCAGCAATTGTAGAAGACTTGACTGAGAAATTACCAGATCAGTTAGAAGATTTGGAGTCTGGCTACCGTAAATTATTGGAAACCAATTATCATTTTATTGAGACTGACTTAGAGGCGCGTTTCCAACAACTTCGTGCTAGTTTGAAACGAAATGAAGAAAATCTTGCGGCTTTGGAGTTGGATAATGCCTTGTATGAGAATGAACAAATTCAAGAGGAAATCGATGCTCTGTATGCCATCTTTACTCGAGAGATTGAGGCTCATAAAGTCGTTGAGAAATTGGTGAACTACCTTCCTGACTATCTAGAACACACTAAAGAGAATAACCAACAGCTTCAAAGCGAAATGGAACGTTTATCACATTCCTTCTTGTTGCCAGAGCCTGAAATAAATCATATCAAGGATTTGAAATCTGAATTATCTGCTCAAGAAGCAGTCGTTCACTCTTCACTTGAAGATACAGCTGAAATGAAGAAACCTTTCTCATTGGTTAGAGAAGAGTTGGAAGCTATTCAAGACCGATTGAAAGAAATCGAAGATGAACAGATTGAACTTGGTGAGCAGCTAGAAAAGATCGAAAAAGACGATGTCAATGCCCGTCAAAAGGTTACGATTTACGCCAATAAATTGCATACGATTAAGCGATTTATGGAAAAACGTAATTTACCGGGTATTCCAGAGTCCTTCTTAACAATTTTCTTTGGAGCAAGCGACTATATTGAGGAGCTGGCAAGAGAGTTGGAGGCAACTCGTGTGAATATCGAATCTGTTAACCGCTGGTTAGAGATTCTGGCAAATACAATGAGTGAATTGGAAGAAGAGACATATCGAATCGTTCGAAATTCTACCTTAACAGAGCAGTTGCTACAATACTCTAACCGTTATCGTTCCTTCGATGATAATGTGCAGGCAGCTTTCAATGAATCCCTTCATGCCTTTGAAGTTGAATTTGATTATGCAAAATCTTTGGAAATTATTTCAAAAGCCTTGGATATTGTTGAGCCCGGAGTTTCAGCTCGTTTCATCAACTCATATGAAAAAACACGCGAAAATATTCGCTTCTAAGAAAGTTCCTTCGGGAACTTTTTTTCTTTGCAATCTAGCTTGTTTTGCTATTAAAAATCCTGTATAATACAACAAATCACAGAAAATATGAGGTGAGTAGATGAGTCAGGTCAATGGTTTATTGGTTATGGATGTAGATAGCACTCTTATTATGGAAGAGGGCATTGATTTGCTAGGCGAGGAAGCTGGAGTTGGGCAGCAAGTCGCTGCTATCACTGAGCGAGCCATGCGCGGAGAATTGGATTTCGAGGCTGCCTTACGGGAGAGGGTTTCACTTTTGGCGGGACTTCCGGAAACTATCTTTTCTCGGATAGCTAACAAGATTCATTTCACGCCTGGCGCCAAAAAATTAGTAGATGAGCTGCATGCGCGGGACTACAAGGTTGGCTTGGTTTCAGGTGGCTTTCATGAAACGGTGGATAGACTGGCTGAGCAGCTAGGAATTGACTATGTAAAGGCTAATCGCTTAGAAATCAAGAACGGCTTGCTTACAGGTCGTGTGTTGGGAGAGATTGTTAGCAAAGATACCAAAGTTCAGATGCTGAAAGAATGGGCTCAAGAAAACAATTTGGAATTAAATAAAACCATTGCCATGGGGGATGGCGCCAATGATTTGCCTATGATTCAAACAGCAGGCATTGGAATTGCTTTTAACGCCAAGCCAATTGTAAGAGAGCAAGCGCCCTATCAAATCAATGTTTATGATCTCTATCAAGTAATGGATATTTTAGATGGGAAAGAAAAATAGGAGGCACGATGCATATCTTGTTAGCACCAGATTCTTTTAAGGAAAGTTTGTCTGCTGTTCAAGTAGCAGAAGCCTTGAAAGAAGGCTTTTCCCAAGCCTTGCCAGAGGCGACTTTTGACTTGCTGCCTATTGGAGATGGCGGCGAGGGAACTGTAGCTGCCTTGATTTCTGCTATGAAGCTAAAAGAGTTTCGCCATTGGGTAACCGGACCTTTCGGCCAGCCAGTCGAAATGAAATATGCAAGACAAGAGCAGCTAGCGCTTTTTGAAATGGCAGATTTAGTGGGACTGGCTTTAATTCCTAAGGAAAAACGTAATCCCTTAAGTTTAGAAACCAGAGGTCTGGGGGAGCTGATCCTTCATTTGGTCGAACATGGAGTCAAAAAGATTTTAGTCGGTGTTGGAGGCTCGGCGACGAATGATGGAGGCATCGGTATGGCAGCCGGTCTGGGCTATGAATTTTTTGATGAAAACAATCATCGACTGCGACCTATCGGTTCCTCTCTAGGGAGAGTTGCCCGAATTTCTGCGGAACGTGTTCCAACTTTCCTGAATGATATAGAAATCGAAATTTTGACAGATGTGTCCAATCCTTTATGTGGGCAGCAGGGAGCGACTCAGGTATTTGGACGACAGAAAGGCTTGTCTGAATGGCTTCTTTCATCTGTCGATCAGGAAATGAGGAAGTTCTATGAACTGGCCAATCCGCAGATTTTCACCCAAGCTGGTGCTGGTGCCGGAGGAGGCATGGCAGCAGGGCTGGTCACATTTGCCAAGGGGAAAGTCGTGTCAGGAATTGATACCTGTCTGGATTTGTTGGATTTTGACCGCAGGGTTAAAGAAGCGGACTTGGTTGTTGTCGGTGAGGGGCGCATGGATAAGCAGTCTTTGGCGGGAAAGGCCCCAGTTGGAATCGCAAGGAGGACGCCAAAAGAGATTCCCGTTCTTGCGATCTGTGGCAGTTTGGCTGATGATTTGCCTCCATTTCCTAGGGAGAATATCCATGCAGCTTTTCCCATTATCTCGCAAGTGGTGGATTTGGACGTAACCTTAGCTCAAGCGAGGGAAAATCTGGTTCGTACAGCTCGCAATATTGGCAACCTATTAGCCATCAAAAAAAGAGAGTGGGACAGAAATCGGTAATTCGTTAGGATTCGATTTCGTCGTCCCACCTCCGCACAGTTGAGCAGGGCTGTAAAAGCTGATGAAATCAGCGTAGTAGAGCCCGCTCAACCACTGCGTCTTGCTCGACAATCCAAAGACAATTAAGAGGCTAGGACTTTTGTCCCAGCCTCTTTTTCAGTAAATATTCGATCTCTTTGACGATTAAGCCGTTTGTAAATTCAAATAGATCGCAGGAAAGGTCTCCGTGGTCATTGACCAAAACTGTTAGAATCCGACTTTGCTCGGAATTGGTGTGATAGTATTGGCAACTAAACTGTGTGGAACTATTCTGATAAGCCTCCTGTATCCTGTGGAGGTAGGCTTCTTTTCCCTGAATGATTTCTGAGGATTCTCCATGCAGCTCCCAGACGACATGCTCGTCTAAAAGAGTTTGATAAATGTCCCAATTACGCTGATTTTCCGCCTCGAAAAAGGTAAATAATTTCTCTAAATTTGTCATTTATGAAACATTTTTTTCCAAAGGGAGGTCTTCTTGAGGGGAGATGGTTTACTATCTGCTGGGTGGAGGACATCGGCAAATTGCTTGCTCAAGTCCTTTTCTTCCACAGTCACAGGACGATCGCTATGGATTACCAAGCCAAAAGGAGAGGATTGGCAAAAAGCGGAGACAATGGTGGCCTCACAGCCTAAGTCTTTGGCGGTTTTTAGGTAGAAAACCTGCTGGCTGGATATGACTTCAGGCGATATTTTGACTGTGACGGGCTGGTAGCTTTCAGTGATCTTCTCAACTATTTCTTTAAAATGCTGCTTTAGAAGAGTAGAATTGGCATCAGAAATAGAGCAGTAGCCAATCACCCGCTCTTCAAAAGTTTCCAGAAATTTGCGTTGTTCATCAGGATTGAGCTTAGCATTTCCCTGAGATTTTTCCATGATAATGTTATTTAGATCTGTCATGTTTCTAGTATATCATAAATAAAGGACTTCTGATTTTCAAACTGTTAAGAAAAAGATAGGATGTAACCGATTGCATTTCAAAAATTGTGATTTTTCAAGCAAAGCTGCTGTTTTTCCTTGAAAAAAAAGCGCTTTTGAGGTATCATAGACTAGTAAATAATTTTAAACAATAAGGAGAGTCAAAATGTCAATTATTACTGATGTTTATGCTCGCGAAGTCCTCGACTCACGCGGTAACCCAACACTTGAAGTAGAAGTTTATACTGAATCAGGTGCTTTCGGACGTGGTATGGTTCCTTCAGGAGCTTCTACTGGTGAACACGAAGCAGTTGAACTTCGTGATGGTGACAAATCTCGTTACGGCGGTCTTGGTACACAAAAAGCAGTTGACAACGTGAACAACGTTATCGCTGAAGCTATTATCGGTTACGATGTTCGTGACCAACAAGCTATCGACCGTGCAATGATCGCTTTGGACGGTACTCCAAACAAAGGTAAATTGGGTGCGAACGCAATCCTTGGTGTGTCTATCGCTGTAGCTCGTGCTGCTGCTGACTACCTTGAAATCCCACTTTACAGCTATCTTGGTGGATTCAACACTAAGGTTCTTCCAACTCCAATGATGAACATCATCAATGGTGGTTCTCACTCAGACGCTCCAATCGCTTTCCAAGAATTCATGATCGTACCTGCTGGTGCACCATCATTCAAAGAGGCTCTTCGTTGGGGTGCTGAAATCTTCCATGCTCTTAAGAAAATCCTTAAATCTCGTGGTTTGGAAACTGCTGTTGGTGACGAAGGTGGATTCGCTCCTCGTTTCGAAGGAACTGAAGATGGCGTAGAAACTATCATTGCTGCTATCGAAGCTGCTGGTTATGTTCCAGGTAAAGACGTATTTATCGGATTTGACTGTGCTTCATCAGAATTCTACGATAAAGAACGTAAAGTATATGACTACACTAAATTCGAAGGTGAAGGAGCTGCTGTACGTACTGCTGCAGAACAAATCGACTACCTTGAAGAGTTGGTAAACAAATATCCAATCATCACTATCGAAGATGGTATGGATGAAAACGACTGGGATGGTTGGAAAGCTCTTACTGAACGTCTTGGTGGTAAAGTTCAATTGGTTGGTGACGACTTCTTCGTAACAAACACTTCTTACCTTGAAAAAGGTATTGCAGAAGGCGCAGCTAACTCAATCCTTATCAAAGTTAACCAAATCGGTACTCTTACTGAAACATTCGACGCTATTGAAATGGCGAAAGAAGCTGGTTACACTGCCGTTGTATCACACCGTTCAGGTGAAACTGAAGATTCAACAATCGCTGACATCGCAGTTGCAACTAACGCAGGACAAATCAAGACTGGTTCACTTTCACGTACAGACCGTATCGCTAAATACAACCAATTGCTTCGTATCGAAGATCAACTTGGTGAAGTTGCTGAATACCGTGGATTGAAATCATTCTACAACTTGAAAAAATAATTCATTCTAATGAAATGAAGCAAATCCCTTGAGGTTAACTCAAGGGATTTTTAATAAAAAAGGGGAGACTTTTGGGATGTTTTATTTCATTTTGTATATCCTAAGCAGAGAGTGGCCAGCTCTTACTGTTTTATTTATAGGCCTCTTTTTGGCTTATAAACGCAAATCAAGCTCTCTGGCGCTTTTGGCAGTTCTTTTATTTCTTACAATCACCAGTATATTCTGGTATCCTCAGTTCAGCCCATGGTTTGCTTTTCCCTTTTTGTTTCTCGCTTTCTATTTATTGGCAAAAAGATATAGGTGGGTTCTTTATCCCGCTCTTGCTTTAGGCTTGTTGCTATTGGCAGTTTCTCCTATAATTGGCTATCTTTTTAGAGTTTATGTTCCAGTGACTCATTATGCCTATCTTGAGGAAAAAGGGCAGACAGTAGTGGTTCGGGAAGATTATTATGGAGCATTTTTTAGTGAAAGTGATATAGAAATCACGACCTATGTAAATGGTCAACTCCCTCTTGCCAATAAGATGGTTTATGAAAAGGTTGACTTACATGATTTTAATAAGGACAAAGATGTCGATAAAGATATTTTTCTTGCTCAACCCTTGACAAGGGAACGACTGGAAGAATTACATGATTTTATGAATTGGAAATGGACTAAATAAGGCTCGATCAAATAAAAAGCTGTTGGAATTTTATCCAACAGCTTTTTTAAATAAGATTTTAGAAAATAGACTTAACTTTGTTGATGACGTCGTTGAGCCCTTTTGAATTTGCTACTAAATCTTTTGCCTTATCTAAGTATTCGCCTAGCTCATCTTTGTGGTCTTCGACAAACTTCTTAGCTGCATCAAAATCTTTCTTTTCGATCAATTCTTTTACTTGGTTAAACAATTCTACTGGATTCATCTTGAATGCTCCTTTGATAATTTTCTTTTAATTATTGGAAGGTCACGCAGACAGCTTCTGGCACATAGAAATCATGAGAAATTTCTGTTAATCGGCCTGTTTCAGGATTGCGTTTGAAAACAGTTGCATTGTCCGAATCTTGGTGGACAGCGATGAGGTAGTTTTGGTCAGGTGTGATATTGAAATCGCGTGGATTTTTGCCCTTTGTTGGCGTGATTTCAACGAGCTGTAGACTTCCATCAGCTAGAATTTGATAAACAGCTATTGAGTCATGGCCGCGGTTAGAGCCATAGAGGAATTTTCCGTCGGCAGAGAGGCGGATGGCTGCAGTGCCGTTAAAATCTTCAAATCCTGCTGGGAGAGTTGGGATGGTTTGTAGATGTTCAAACTGACCAACGCCGTCATAAATCAATACTTCGATGGTAGAATTTAGTTCGCAGATAAGGTAAGCAATTTTATAGTGGTTATGAAAGACAATGTGGCGTGCCCCGGCTCCAGCAGCACATGTGTAGGTGGCCAATTTGTTCAGTTGTCCGTCTTCCGTCACATCGTAGGTAGTGACTTGATCTGTTCCGAGGTCACAAGTAATCAGATATTGATCGGGAGTCAAGTCAGCATAGTGGACATGGGCAGAGGCTTGATTGGCGTGAGGTCCTTGCCCGACATGAGTGTCTGAATCAGCCAGTTTTAGGCTGCCATCTTCTTGCTGCTTGTAGACCAGCACTTGTCCCTTGTGGTAGTTAGCCCCGTAGACAAGTCCTCTTTCATTATCTACAGCAACATAGCAAAGCGGCGCGCCTTCTTCAACCACATGATTGAGAAGTTGTCTCTTTTGGTCATAGGCCGCAATCCCCCCTTGTCCGTCTTTGGCACCAACGGTGTATAGATGACCAGCCTGGTCAAAGGCTAGATAAGTAGGGCTTGGTTCTTCGGCTACTAATTCTAAGTTTGAGAGTTGTCCCTTTTCAGTGTCAAAACCTGCCTTGTAAATTCCTTTGGAAACTCGTCGGGTGTATGTTCCAAAATAAACTGTTTGAGTCATGTTTCCACCTCATTTTTTAAAATCAATCTATTATACCATAAAACGACTTAAGAAGCTGTTTGGATAGGAAAAGTCCTGTATCTAGAGGAAAATCTCAAATTTTATCAAAAAATAGATAAAAAACAGATGGTGGGTAGGAAGGGGATAGACCACTTTGATAGAATGGAATTGTTCAAAAAAACAAATACGATCAGGAAAGCTCAAAATTCCTGTTTTCTAAACAAAGGAGAAATCAAATGAACGTAAAAAAATTCGCTATGCTTGTAACTCTTATCGGAATGTCTGTCTTTTTCCTAGCTGCATGTGGTTCTAAGAATGCTGACAATAAAGAAATTAGTGATGGGAAAAAAGTAGATTTTAAGAAAGATGCTGTTGATCAAAAAACGAAAACAGTAGACGGCAAGGAAGTGACAGAGTATACCATGCCGGACGGAAATGTGATTCAAATCCCAGCGGATGGAGAAGAATTACCAACAGATGAATCTGAATCAACTGATAAATAAAAGTTAGAACTTGTAGGTTGGAGGCAATATGTTTCAAATAAAAAAAATGAATCGTAAAACCATTCTATTGGGGAGCACGGTCATTCTTGCTTGTGCAGGGCTGGGAGGCTATGTACTTCTTCATCAGGTTAATCAACAACAAGCCATGAAAATGGTCGATAATAAGATTGATTCACTGACGGTCCAAGATGCTGTTAATAACAGTAAAAAAACAAGCCTAGTTTTATCTGGAGAAGTAGTTGCTAACAATAGTAGTAAGGTCAAGATTGACCCATCAAAAGGTGAAGTTAAAGAAGTATTCGTCAAAAATGGCGATACTGTTACACAAGGTCAGCCTCTCTTTTCCTATGTGACATCTCAGGAATTGACAGCTCAGTCTGCTCAGTATGATGCTCAAGCTAAGGCCAATAGCATTACGGCTGCACAAACTAGCGCATCTATCAAATGGGAAACGTATAATCGGAAGCTAGCTAATCTCAATACTCTTAAGAATAAATACAATTCTAGTAAGGATGAGTCTTTGTTAGATCAGATAAAATCTGCTGAAGACGAGCTGGCTCAAGCGCTAAGTGACGCTAAGACTGCTGACAATGAAGTAACGAATGCTCAGATTGAGGCCGAAAAGGCTCAGGTGACAGCTCAGACGGAATCAGACCGCATGAAATATGATACTGTGACAGCTGATACAGCGGGAACTATTACCTCTATGAACGAAGACTTACCAACTCAATCCAAGGCTAAAAAGGAAGAAGAAACCTTTATCGAAATCATGGATAAGTCTAAAACTTTGATCAAAGGTAGCGTTAGTGAATTTGACCGTGAGAAGCTGAGCGTGGGCCAGAGAGTAGATGTCGTGGACCGCAAGGATCCTAAGAAACGCTGGAGTGGTACCGTGACGCAAGTCGGCACCTTGACAACTGCAAATACTGGAAATAGCAATGGTGGAAATAAACAACAGGAAAATCCCAACCAAGGCAAGTATCCTTATACTGTCGAGCTGGACCAAGGCGGTGAAATGCCACTTGTAGGCTCCCATTCTTATGTCAATGTCGTGGAAAATGCTCCTGAGGCCGGTAAGGTAGTCGTCAACAAGGCCTATACTTTCAGTAAAAATGGCAAGACCTATGTCTGGAAGGTAGAGGGTAAAAAGGTGAAAATGAAGGAAGTCAAGACCAAGAAAGTCTCTGACCGTTTGGTAGAGATTACAGAAGGCTTGACTATGAAGGATACCATTTCGACGCCTAGAGAAGGCATGAAAGACGGGATGGAGGTAGGACAGAATGTTAAAGCTTAAGAACATCCACAAATCTTATCAACAGGGCAGTCAGGAATTTCCGATTTTGAAAGGAATTGATTTGCATGTGAAAGAGGGGGATTTTCTAGCGATTATGGGGCCGTCTGGATCAGGTAAGTCCACTTTGATGAACATTATCGGCTGTTTGGACAAGGCTAGCGCAGGTTCTTATCATATCGAAGGGACTGACGTCTCTGACCTGTCTGACAACCAACTATCTGATTTGCGTAATCAGAAGATTGGCTTTGTTTTCCAGAATTTCAACCTCATGCCTAAGCTGACAGCCTGTCAAAATGTTGAATTGCCTCTGACTTACATGAAAGTTCCTAAAAAAGAGAGACGCGAGCGCGCCTTGGAAATGCTGCGATTGGTCGGTCTGGAAGAGAGAAGTGACTTCAAGCCTATGGAGCTGTCCGGCGGTCAAAAGCAACGGGTAGCTATTGCGCGTGCTCTGGTGACCAATCCCAGCTTTATCTTGGGAGACGAGCCGACTGGGGCACTGGATACCAAGACCAGTGTTCAGATCATGGAGCTGTTCAAGCAATTTAATGAAGAAGGCAAAACCATTGTCATCATTACCCACGAGCCGGAAGTGGCTCAGCTTTGCAAGCAAACGGTTGTCTTGCGGGACGGTAATATAGAGACTCGGGCATTAGGATAGAAGGGGGCTATATGGAAGATATTTTTGTAGCTCTAAACTCCATCCTGTCCCACAAAATGCGCTCTATGCTGACCATGCTGGGGATTATCATCGGGATTGGCGCTATTATTGCTATCTTTTCCATCATTGAAGGAAATACGGAAAATACCAAGCGTCAGCTGATCGGTGGTAGCAATAATACCATCAAAGTCGTCTACGACAAGAAAAGCGCCATCGATCCCTCTATTCCAGAGAAATCTCAAGCGCAGAAGCCTTCCTACATTCCCTTCATGGGAGAGGATGTCTTGTCCAAAATCAAGGAAATTCCTGGAGTTAAAAATGCTTTGATGACCTATGGGGCGGATGAAAAGATTTACTATCTCAGCCAAAAGTCATCTAGCAAGGTTCAGGCAGTTTCCCAGTCGGTAGCTGACATCAAGCAGCAACGACTGTTGGAAGGGGAGGGCTTTGACTCTGAAGCCTTCAAAAATCAAGAACAAGTAACCTACCTAGAAAAGTCTCTTTATGATACTCTTTTTCCTAAGGGAGACGGTATCGGTAAGTATGTAGAAGTCAAGGGCAATCCTTTTAAAGTTATCGGCGTCTTTGAGTCTACTGAGCAGAGTGGCTTAACCTCTGGTTCGGAAAAGGTGGCCTATATTCCTTTGCAACAATGGCATCGGATTTTTGATACCATCAATGTCAGCCCAGAAGTCACCGTTCAGACCCACAAAGCCGATGATTTGAAGAAGGTGGCCAAGAAAGTTAGTGATTACCTCAATCAGCAGATGCCTCAGTCAGACTATATGTTTGGTGTGCTAAATCTGCAAGAATTTGAACGTCAATTGGATAACCTTAACCAGTCTAACTTTGTCTTGCTAGCGGGTATTGCCAGCATCTCCCTCTTAGTTGGAGGTATCGGTGTTATGAATATCATGCTGGTCTCAGTGACAGAGCGGACGCGTGAAATCGGGATTAAAAAGGCTCTGGGAGCTCGGAGAAAGATCATTCTCAAGCAGTTCCTGATCGAAGCGGTTATCCTGACTTTGATGGGAGGAATTATTGGCGTAGTAGCAGGTATCGCCTCTGGCTTCGCTATTACCCAGTCTTTGGCCTATCCATATATTTTATCTCTGTTTTCTGTCTTTGTAAGTTTGCTCTTTTGTTGTATAATAGGAGTAGTATTTGGGCTCTTGCCGGCTGTGAAAGCATCCAAGCTGGATCCAATTGAAGCCCTGCGATTTGAATAAATAAAGGAGAATCAAGCATATATGCACAAGATTTTAGTAGTGGAAGACGATACTACGATCAATCAAGTCATTTGTGAATTTTTAAAAGAAAGTAACTATGCAGTTACACCAGTCTTTGATGGAGGCGAGGCTTTGCTTCAATTTGAAGCAGAGTCTTTTGACTTAGTTATTTTGGACATGATGTTGCCAACCATGAGTGGACTGGATGTCCTCAAGGAAATTCGCAAGACTTCTCAGATTCCAGTCATGATCCTGACGGCGCTAGATGATGAGTACACTCAGTTGGTCAGCTTTAACCACCTCATCAGTGACTATGTGACCAAGCCTTTCTCACCACTAATCTTAGTTAAACGGATTGAGAATATTCTGCGACGAAATACGGTTGCGTCAGAGATTACTGTTGGTGATTTGACTGTTTCTATCGATGATTGTACCGTTTACTGGCAAGAAGAAAAGATGCCTCTGACCAAGAAAGAGTATGAGATCTTGCAGGCTCTAGCCAAGAGAAAGGATCATTTAGTAACCCGTGATCAGCTCATGAATACCATCTGGGGCTACAGTGAGCTAGATAGCCGGGTGCTAGATAATCACATCAAGAACATTCGTAAGAAAATCCCAGGTATCCCTCTGAAAACCATCACAGGTATGGGCTATCAGCTTGGAGGAGAAGACACGTGAAGATTGTCAAAAAGAACTTCCTCTTGACGACTTTCATCATCTTTGTCGTTGTGACGATTGTTCTATCCACTCTCTATTTTGCCATGCCGGTTTATTACCAGCAGGTCAAGGGAGGAGAAGCCCAGCGTGAGTTTGCTCAGGTAGCCAAGCAGGTCAAGGGAAAGTCTAGCCAAGAAATCAGTGAGCTCTTGAGTAATTATAGCAAAAAAAGCAATCAGATCTGGTTCACCTTGCTGGCGAAAGACAATACGATTCTTTACCCAGCACTTGAAACGAATGGAGAAAGCTCTCTCCAGCTGACAATTGTTCCGACCATCGCCAATAGTAACTATGAAAGCAAGACTCTGTCAGAAAGCTTTCAAACGTCGGACGGCAAAGAAGTAGTCCTGCGAGGGGAATATTCCCTACAACCCGTTTCGGATGCCAGTCGGATTTTGCTCAATCTCTATCCTTTTGTATTATTCTTGTCGCTGAGTCTGGGTGGGCTTGCTGCCTATCTCTATAGTCGGACCTCCAGTCAGCGAATTAAGGATATTTCCTCTAGCACTCGGCAAATGACAAGTCTGCTTCCAGACGTTTCCTGTCAGGTGAAAGGGCATGATGAAATTGCCGATCTGGCTCAGGATATCAATCACTTATATGCTAACCTTTTAGCTAGCATGGAAGCTCTGCGATTAGAAAATGAGAAAGTCGCAGAAAGCGAGCGCGAAAAGGCAGAATTTCTCCGAATGACCTCCCACGAACTCAAGACCCCCATCACTAGCATGATGGGAATGATTGACGGGATGATTTATGGAGTGGGTGATTTTAAAGATCGGGACAAATACCTACAGAAGTGCCGCGAAATATTGGAAGAGCAATCAGGCTTAGTTCAGTCTATCCTAGCCATTTCAAAACTAGAAATGACCATGGAGACAGAGCGAGAAATCTTCTCTCTCAAAGAGCTGCTTGAAGCAAATATCAGTACCTACAAGGTTCTGGCTGACCTCAAGCACTATCAATTTAATATCCAACTTTCAGAAACAAAAGTCCGAGGTAATAAAACTTATTTACTAAAGGCTATTAAAAATCTGATTGACAATGCCTTCCATTATACAGTAGAAGGCGGAGAAATCCTAGTTCGTTTAGAAAATGGGATATTAATTGTAGAAAATGAAGCTGAGCGAGTGCTGGATGACTCACAGATCCAGCAGATTTTCCAGCCATTTTATCGACCAGACTACAGTCGCAATCGCAAGGATGGCGGTACGGGACTGGGGCTCTTCATCGTGCAGCAGATTTTAGAAAAGCACCATCTCACTTATCGCTTTGAAGCAGTTGAGAATAGGTGGATGCGCTTCACGATTTTTTTACCTCAAATGGAACAGATATGAGGCTGGGACAAAAGTCCTAGCCTCTTAATTGTCTTTGGATTGTCGAGCAAGACGCAGTGGTTGAGTGGGCTCTATTACGCTTATTTCATCAGCTTTTACAGCCCTACTCAACTGTGCGGAGGTGGGACGACGAAATCGAATTCTAACGAATTACCGATTTCTGTCCCAATCTCATTTTTGCTTGGATTTTTATAGGATAAATGTTTGAAAAGCACCTTTATTCAAGTTTTATTTTAAATTTAAAAGAAAAGTGCGAAAAACGCTTACAATATCACAAAATAATTGACTATTAACTTTATTAGGAGTAAACTAATGGGGTACATTTAAAAAATATAAAAGGAGAATTCATCATGAATTTAACATTTTTAGGACTTTGTATTGCCTGTTTTGGCGTCTCATTAGCTGAAGGTTTGATTATGAGCAATCTGTTTAAAGCAGCTTCACGTCAGCCAGAAATGGTCGATCAATTAAGAAGCTTGCTCATCATGGGTGTCGCTTTTGTTGAAGGTACTTTCTTCGTTACTTTGGTTATGTCCTTCATTATCAAATAGTTTTTTCTATTTTAGAAAAGGGGGTGTCAAACCTTGGAAGAAAGTCTTAATCCGACTATTCAGCTAGGCCCAATATCCTTTGATTTGACCCTGCTTGCTATGTCACTTGTGACCGTTTTGATGGTCTTTGGCTTTATCTACTGGGGCAGTAGAAAAATGTCCATCCGACCTCAAGGAAAGCAAAACCTATTAGAATATGTCTATGATTTTGTCATTGGTTTTACAAAAGATAATATCGGAGAACGGTATATCAAGGATTACTCTTTGTTTATGTTCTCTCTATTTCTCTTTATTGCAGTTGCCAATAATATCGGTTTGATGGCTAAAGTTCAGACCACCAATGGCTATAATCTCTGGACTTCTCCGACGGCAAATTTGGGCTATGACCTAGCCTTATCCTTTATCATTACATTGATTAGTCATGTTGAAGGAATCCGTCGTCGTGGTTTTAAAGATTACTTAAAAGCTTTTGCAACACCTGGATTTATGACTCCAATGAATATCTTGGAAGAATTTACCAATTTTGCTTCTCTGGCTCTGCGGATTTTCGGAAATATCTTTGCAGGGGAAGTTTTGGCTGGCTTGTTGCTTACCTTGTCACAACAAGCATTTTATTGGTATCCAGCTGCTTTCCTAGGTAGTATGTTATGGACAGCCTTCTCGATATTTATTTCATGTATCCAGGCTTATGTCTTTACCATGCTGTCTTCGATGTATATCGGTAAGAAAATAAACGGTGAAGAATAGTAAGTAGAAAGGAAGAAAAGGAATGCACGTAACTATCGGTGCCATTATTGGTGACTTTATTCTCATCGCTGGTTCCTTCCTTTTATTAATTTTTTTAGTAAAGAAGTTTGCCTGGGGCAATATTACCAGTATCTTAGAAGAACGTTCTAAAAAGATTACGGATGATATTGACGGGGCTGAGTCAGCCCGCAAAAAGGCTGAGGAACTTGCGCAAAAACGTGAGAATGAATTAGCAGGAAGTCGTCAGGAAGCAACGACGATTATCGAACATGCTAAGGAAACAGCTGAAAAAAATAAGGCTGGAATTTTAGCGGATGCAGCTGAAGAAGCTGGACGTTTGAAAGCAAAAGCCAATCAGGAAATTGCTCAAAGCAAGGCAGAAGCCTTGAATAGTATTAAAGACGATGTGGCTGACCTAACAGTAAGTCTTGCAAGTAAGATCTTGAGCCAGCAGCTTGATACAAAAGCACACAGTGAGCTCATTGATCGTTATATTGATAAATTAGGAGATGCTTAATGGACAAAAAGCACTATGCGGTAATTGAAAAATATACCTTGCCTTTTGTTCAATTAGTATTTGAAAAAGGTCAGCAACAAGATGTTTTTGAAAAACTAAGCCAAATTAGGGCCGTGTTTGAGGAAACAAATCTTGCTGACTTTTTATCACATATTGGCGTTGATGAGGGAGAAAAGGAGAAGGCTCTTCGACTTTTTCAAAACTCAGATTCACAGCTGATTGATAACTTTATCGAAGTCGTTATTCTCAATCATCGAGCAGATTTATTCTACGATATGTTGATAGAAATTCAGCATCAGATTGAGAAACAAAGCAATGAATTTGAAGTGACGGTTAAATCTGTTCAAGCATTGACAGACAGTCAAAAAGAAAGATTGAAACCAATGATTGAGCAAAAAATGGGCCTCAAGGTTCGCTCGCTCAAGCAGGAATTAGATGCTAGCCTGATTGGTGGCTTCGTCATTTCAGCCAATAATAAGACAATTGATGCAAGTATAAAACGTCAATTACAACTCGTAAAAGAAAATTTGAAATAGAAAGTGGTGTGAATTTTGGCGATTAACGCACAAGAAATCAGCGCTTTAATTAAGCAACAAATTGAAAATTTCCAGCCAAATTTTGACGTCACAGAAACTGGGGTCGTCACTTATATTGGTGATGGAATCGCTCGTGCCCACGGCCTTGATAATGCCATGAGTGGCGAGCTCTTGATTTTTGAAAATGGTTCTTATGGTATGGCCCAAAACTTGGAGTCAACCGATGTCGGAATCATTATCTTGGGTGATTTTACAGATATTCGTGAGGGCGATACGATTCGTCGCACGGGTAAAATCATGGAAGTTCCTGTTGGAGATGCTTTGATTGGTCGTGTCGTAGATCCGCTCGGTCGTCCTGTTGACGGCTTGGGTGAGCTTGCTACAACTAAAACACGCCCTGTAGAAGCACCAGCTCCAGGAGTTATGCAACGGAAGTCTGTATCAGAACCATTGCAAACAGGTTTGAAAGCTATTGATGCCCTTGTACCGATTGGTCGTGGTCAGCGGGAATTGATTATCGGTGACCGTCAGACTGGTAAAACCAGTATTGCCATCGATGCGATCCTCAACCAAAAAGGGCAAGATATGATCTGTATCTATGTTGCCATTGGTCAAAAGGAATCTACTGTCCGGACACAGGTGGAAACTCTTCGCCAGTACGGAGCCTTGGATTATACTATCGTGGTAACAGCGTCAGCTTCTCAACCTTCTCCTTTGCTTTTCTTGGCACCTTATGCCGGTGTAGCAATGGCAGAAGAGTTCATGTACAATGGTAAGCACGTTCTCATCGTTTATGATGATTTGTCTAAACAAGCGGTAGCTTACCGTGAACTTTCTCTCTTGCTTCGCCGTCCGCCAGGTCGTGAAGCCTTCCCAGGGGATGTTTTCTATCTTCACAGCCGCTTGCTTGAACGTTCGGCTAAGGTTTCTGATGAGCTAGGTGGTGGTTCAATCACTGCATTGCCATTCATCGAGACGCAGGCAGGAGACATCTCTGCCTATATCGCAACCAACGTAATTTCAATCACAGATGGACAAATCTTCCTTGGAGATGGTCTCTTTAACGCAGGTATTCGCCCAGCTATTGATGCCGGTTCTTCCGTATCTCGGGTAGGTGGATCTGCACAAATCAAGGCCATGAAGAAGGTTGCAGGAACTCTGCGTATCGACCTTGCTTCTTATCGTGAACTAGAAGCCTTTACTAAGTTCGGTAGCGACTTGGATGCAGCAACACAGGCTAAACTTAACCGTGGACGCCGTACAGTAGAAGTATTGAAACAGCCAGTTCATGAGCCACTGCCAGTAGAAAAACAAGTTGTGATCCTCTATGCGCTGACTCACGGCTTCCTTGATGCAGTACCAGTAGATGATATTCTTCAGTTTGAAGCAGAGCTTTTCGCTTACTTTGATGCTCATCATGAAGATATTTATGAAACAATTCGTCAGACAAAAGATTTGCCGAGTGAAGAAGTGCTGGACGCCGCTATTACTGAATTTATCAATCAGTCTAACTTCAAATAAGAATAGAGGTGTCAGATGGCAGTTTCATTAAATGATATCAAAAATAAAATTGCATCCACAAAAAACACCAGTCAAATCACAAACGCGATGCAGATGGTTTCTGCATCTAAGTTGGGAAAATCCGAAGAAGCAGCAAAGAACTTTCAAGTCTATGCTTCTAAGGTTCGGAAACTCTTGACAGACCTTTTACATGGTCATGAGGAAGAAAATGTTAGCCATCATCCACTGCTAAAGAGCAGACCGGTTCAGAAAACGGCTTATATTGTTATTACGTCTGATCGTGGTTTGGTCGGTGGCTACAACGCAACCATTCTCAAATCCATGATGGAATTGATTTCGGAATACCATGAAAAAGATGACTATGTCATTATTTCGATCGGTGGAATGGGAGCGGATTTCTTCCGCGCACGAGGCATTCAGCCGATTTATGAATTGCGTGGTTTAGCCAATCATCCGAGTTTTGATGAAGTTCGGAAAATCATTTCCAAGACCATTGAAATGTATCAGAATGAGCTTTTTGATGAACTTTATGTGTGTTATAACCACCATGTCAACAGTTTGACCAGTCAGATGCGGGTAGAGCAGATGTTGCCAATCGTCGACTTGGATCCTAGTGAAGCGGATGAGAGCTATATCCTCAATCTAGAACTAGAATCCAGTCGAAATGCGATTTTAGATCAGCTCTTGCCTCAGTTTGCTGAAAGTATGATTTACGGGGCCATTATTGACGCAAAAACTGCTGAAAATGCTGCTGGTATGACAGCCATGCAAACAGCAACGGATAACGCTAAAAAAGTTATCAATGATTTGACCATTCAGTATAACCGTGCTAGACAAGCAGCTATCACGCAGGAAATTACTGAGATTGTGGCGGGTGCAAGTGCACTGGAATAGTGTCACAGAAAATAAATAGTATAAAGAGGAGAAAAGAATGAGCTCAGGCAAAATTACTCAGGTTATCGGACCGGTTGTAGACGTAGCGTTTGCAGCTGGCGACAAGCTACCTGAGATCAATAATGCACTTGTAGTCTATAAAAATGACGAAAAAAAATCAAAAATCGTCCTTGAAGTAGCTCTTGAGCTTGGTGATGGAGTGGTTCGGACCATCGCTATGGAATCAACGGATGGGTTGACTCGTGGCATGGAAGTGCTAGATACTGGCCGTCCAATTTCTGTGCCAGTCGGCAAAGAAACACTTGGTCGCGTCTTTAACGTTTTGGGAGATACCATTGACTTGGATGCTCCTTTTGCGGATGATGCAGAGCGCCAGCCAATCCATAAGAAAGCTCCAACCTTTGATGAGTTGTCTACTTCATCAGAGATCTTAGAAACAGGTATCAAGGTTATCGACCTGTTAGCACCTTATCTGAAAGGTGGTAAAGTCGGACTCTTCGGTGGTGCCGGAGTTGGTAAGACCGTCCTGATTCAAGAATTGATCCACAACATTGCCCAAGAGCATGGTGGTATTTCCGTATTTACCGGTGTTGGGGAACGTACCCGTGAAGGGAATGACCTTTACTGGGAAATGAAGGAATCCGGAGTTATCGAGAAAACAGCCATGGTCTTCGGTCAGATGAATGAGCCACCAGGTGCTCGGATGCGGGTTGCTTTGACTGGTTTGACGATTGCAGAATACTTCCGTGATGTGGAAGGTCAAGATGTCTTGCTCTTCATCGACAACATCTTCCGTTTCACGCAGGCAGGTTCTGAAGTTTCTGCCCTTTTGGGACGGATGCCGTCAGCCGTTGGTTACCAACCAACACTTGCGACTGAAATGGGACAACTCCAAGAGCGTATCACATCGACTAAGAAAGGTTCTGTAACCTCTATCCAGGCCATCTACGTGCCAGCCGATGACTATACTGACCCAGCACCAGCGACAGCTTTTGCCCACTTGGACTCTACAACCAACTTGGAACGTAAATTGGTTCAATTGGGGATTTATCCAGCCGTGGATCCACTTGCTTCAAGCTCTCGAGCTCTTTCTCCTGAGATTGTTGGTGAAGAGCACTATGCAGTGGCTGCCGAAGTGAAACGCGTATTGCAACGTTATCATGAATTGCAGGATATCATTGCTATCCTAGGTATGGATGAGTTGTCAGATGAAGAAAAGACTTTGGTTGCGCGTGCGCGTCGGATTCAATTCTTCCTATCTCAAAACTTCAACGTTGCGGAGCAATTTACTGGCCAGCCGGGATCTTATGTGCCTGTAGCTGAGACGGTTCGTGGCTTTAAAGAAATCCTCGAAGGCAAGTACGATAAGTTACCAGAAGATGCTTTCCGTGGTGTCGGTTCGATTGAGGATGTTATTGCTAAAGCAGAAAAAATGGGATTCTAAGAGGTGAATGATGGCTCAAATGACAGTACAAATCGTTACACCGGATGGTCTGATCTATGACCACCGTGCTGCATTTGTTTCCGTAAAAACGATTGACGGAGAAATGGGGATTTTGCCTCGCCATATCAATACAATTGCTGTTTTGGAAGTGGATCAAGTCAAGGTACGCAGAATTGATGATGACAAGCATATTGACTGGATTGCGGTCAACGGTGGCATCATAGAAATTGCTGATAATGTGATTACCATTATCGCAGACTCAGCTGAGCGTGAGCGTGATATTGATATCAGCCGTGCCGAGCGAGCTAAGCTACGTGCTGAGAAAGAGATCGAAGAAGCCCAAGACAAGCATTTGATTGACCAAGAGCGACGTGCTAAAATCGCCCTCCAGCGTGCCATCAACCGTATTAACGTTGGAACAAGAATGTAATGAAAAAAGAATGGAATTTCCATTCTTTTTTGCTGCCTCATACTCCTTTCCGCTAGAAATAGCTCTTCTTATGGTATAATAAAATCTATGATAGAATTAATGTTTCGATTATGCAGTCATCTGCTCTTTATCTTTATGTCTTTTCATCTTTTGGCGACAGTGGTCAGTTGGGAAAAATTTTTAAAAGTAAATGCTGATAATGCCATCAAAATTCGTTTTTTGATTTTATTGCTAAGTATAGCCTTGGGCTACATGACTAGCCTATTTTTTATTGGTATTTATGACATGAGTCGGGCAATTTTTAATGGAACTTTATAAGGTCATAATCTTGATTTTATGGTATGATAGTAAGGATGAATTTATAAGGTTTGGAGTAACTAGTTAGTATGGAAAAAATTATTATTCAGGGTGGAAATAACCGTCTGGTTGGCAGAGTTAAGATTGAAGGAGCTAAAAATGCGGTGCTTCCGCTGTTAGCAGCAACTGTTTTAGCCAGTGAGGGAAAAACAACTCTTAAAAATGTGCCAGTCCTTTCGGATGTTTTTACCATGAACAATGTTGTTCGTGGCTTGAATACGCAGGTAGACTTTGATCAAGATGAAAATACTGTAGTTGTAGATGCGACTAAACCATTGACCGAAGAGGCTCCTTATAAGTATGTCAGCAAAATGCGGGCTTCGATTGTTGTATTGGGTCCCATTCTTGCTCGTAATGGGCATGCTAAAGTGTCCATGCCGGGCGGTTGTACGATTGGTAGCCGGCCTATCGACCTTCATTTGAAGGGCTTGGAGGCAATGGGTGCTCAGATTACGCAGACTGCTGGATACATCGAAGCCAAGGCAGACCGTTTGATGGGGGCGCATATTTACATGGACTTCCCAAGTGTTGGTGCGACACAGAATATTATGATGGCGGCAACTTTAGCTCAAGGTACAACTGTTATTGAAAATGCTGCTCGAGAACCTGAAATTGTCGACTTGGCCTTACTGTTAAATAAAATGGGCGCTAAAGTCAGAGGGGCAGGAACGGAGAATATAACAATCATCGGTGTTGAAAAACTTCATGGAGCTGAGCACAATGTCGTGCAAGACCGTATCGAAGCTGGTACATTTATGGTTGCTGCTGCCATGACGGGTGGTGATTTGCTGATTGAGGATGCAATTTGGGAGCACAATCGTCCCCTTCTGTCAAAGATGCAAGAAATGGGTGTAGAAGTGACGGAAGAAGAGGAAGGAATTCGCGTCCGCTCAGATGTTTCAAAGTTAAAAGCTGTGTCTGTCAAAACCTTGCCTTATCCAGGTTTCCCAACCGATATGCAGGCTCAGTTTACTGCCTTGATGGCGATAGCTCAAGGAGAGTCTGTCATGTTTGAGACGGTCTTTGAAAACCGCTTCCAGCACTTAGAAGAGATGCGACGGATGGGCCTTCACTCCGATATTATGCGGGATACCGCTCGGATTTGGGGTGGTAGCAGCCTGCAAGGAGCAGAAGTGATGTCGACAGATCTTCGGGCTAGTGCGACTTTGATTTTGATGGGCTTGATTGCTGAAGGGGAGACAAAAGTTAGCAAGTTAGTTCATTTGGATCGTGGCTACTATAAATTTCACGAAAAATTGGCGGCTCTTGGTGCCAACGTCAAACGCGTAAAGGAAGAAGATGATGAGTGAAAATTGGAAATATTTGGCTAGACAACTAGGCATCATTGCCTTGGTGCTGGTAGTCGCTTTTATCATTTTTTGTCTTGGTCTGGTCATCGGATATGGCGTGATTGGAAATGCAGAAAATCCTTGGTCTATCTTATCGCTAGATACTTGGTATGAACTTGTTTCTAAGTTCACTGGACATTGATCTGCCGAGAGTGTTCACTAATTTACCGACTGTGCAGAATTTTGCGCAGTCCTTTTAAATGGAAAAGGAAAGATGCCAAAAAGAAAGAAATTACAGAAAAAGAGCACTAAATCTACTCAGACTATAGCTGGGCTTCTGGTTGCTCTGACTTTATCACTGGGAGCCTACTTTTTTGGAAATGGCACTCAGTCACCAGCAGTAAATACATCGTCAGCCATTAGTCAAAATAGGGATACCAGTACACCTGATCAAACACTGGCTGAGAGTGTTCTCACAGACTCAGTGCGTTCTCAACTTGGTGGAAAAATCGAGTGGAATGGGGCTGGCGCCTTCATCATCAATGGGAATCAAACGAACTTAGATGCCAAAGTGTCGAGTGCCCCTTATGCGGATAATAAAACGAAGATGGTTCAGGGGCAGACGGTTCCAACAGTTGCCAATGCCTTGCTTGCCAAATCGACCCGCCAGTATAAATCACGGGAAGAAACAGGGAATGCGTCTACTTCTTGGGTTCCGGCCGGTTGGCACCAAGTCAAACATCTATCAGGTGAATACAACCATGCAGTGGATCGCGGGCATCTCTTGGCTTACTCTCTTATCGGTGGCTTAAAGGGCTTTGACGCCTCTACTAGCAATCCAGCCAATATCGCAGTCCAAACAGCCTGGGCCAATCAGGCCAATAAAGACAACTCGACGGGGCAGAATTACTATGAAACTCAGATTCGCCGTGCTTTGGACCAGAATAAGCGAGTCCGCTATCGTGTCACTTTGATCTATGCTTCGGCAAATGATTTGGTGTCCTCTGGCTCGCATTTAGAAGCCAAGTCCAGCGATGGAAGTTTGGAATTCAATGTTTTTGTCCCAAATGTCCAGTCAGGAATTGTCCTTGATTATCGCACTGGCAAAGTGAGCATTAGATAAATATGATTTAAATAATATGATCCATTTGAAGTGAGCAGCTAGTATTGATTGTAGATTTCAAATGGATTTTTCTATCTTTCTTCTAAGAATAATCTACATTTCTACTGTAAAATAATTTGACACTTCTTAAAATATTTGATATAGTAAAAAAGAGTATATTAACATAAAATAAGAAAGGGATAGAAGGGGTTTATAACAGCCTAAAAATTTTAAGGCCTATTGTAAACGCTTACTATTGGTGGTTGTCAAATGGATAGAGATTTATTTGATAAAAGATGTAAGTTTGGGATTCGCAAGCTAACTTTAGGTGTTTGCTCTGTTATAATCGGAGCAATCTTGTTTGGGGTCAATCAAGTATCGGCTGACAGTCTAGCAGAGACAACAACTAGCCCAGCAGGAGTAGTTGCAGTATCTCAACCAAGTGTGGCACCTCCTGCTACTGAAGTTACGGGAGAGACAACATCTTCTGAGGTAAATGGGAAAGTAGAAAAAGAGGATAAGCCTGCAGCAGCAACTGCTACTGCACCAGTATCTACAGAAAATGCAGCTACACCCGTATCTACATCAACAGATACAGGTACCACTTTAGAAAAACCTTCTGATGCAACTGCTGAGACAGAAGAAACGGTTGAAAGAGACTATTATTCCCGTTCTTTAAAGAATGTCAAGCCTGTCTTGGAAAAAGAAGATATTACGATTAACAAAACAGATCACGCCAAAGAGGATCTATCCAGCGAGCTAGATAAAGTAAAAAAATTAAAGAATGCAACGGTTCATTTGGAGTTTAAGCCAGATACAAACTCACCAAAGTTTTATAGTGTATTCTCTGCTTCTAGCTCCTCGCATGTCAACGAATACTTTACTCTTGCGGTCAATAATGGAACAGCAGTTGTCGAAGGTCGTGATCGCAATGGGCAGCAATTCTATGAAAATTATAACACTGCCCCTCTGAAAGTCAATGCTGGTCAGTGGAACTCCATCACCTATACAGTAGAAAGACTAAAACCAGATTCGCCAGAGGGTCGCGTGCGCCTCTATGTCAATGGGGTTCTATCAAGAACCAGCTATCAGTCAGGGAAATTCCTGAGTGACATGCCGGATTTGACCAACATGCAGCTGGGTGCTACAGTGCGTGGTAAGCAAAACCATTGGCCAGGAACATTTGCCGTTCGAAATCTAACTATTTATGACCGCGCTCTTTCGCCAGAGGAAGTAGCTCAGCGTAGCCAGATTTTCAAGCGGAAAGAACTTGAAGGACAGCTAGCTCCTGGTGCCTCTCTGAGTGAAAAGACAGATGTATTTGAGAGTGGAGCTGGCGGTCAGGCTAATAGTCAAGGAATTAAAAGCTATCGAATCCCGGCCTTGTTAAAGACTCAGAAAGGCACCTTGATTGCAGCTGCGGATCAGCGCCGCTTGCATGCGTCAGACTGGGGGGATATCGGCACAGTTATTCGCCGTAGTACAGATGGCGGCCAGACTTGGGGGCCAGAAAAGACGATTGTCAATTTGCGCAATAATCCCAAAGCAACGGATCCGAATCAGGGCTCTCCTGTAACGATTGATGTGGCTATGGTTCAGGATAAAGACGGAACCATTCATGCCATCTATGATATGTTTACAGAAGGGCGGGCTGTTTTTGACCTGCCTGCTAAAAACGAAGAAGCCTATACAACGGTTGATGGTAAGGTTTATCAGATTCTTTATCACGAAAATGGTCAAAAATATACAATTCGTGAAAATGGAACAGTCTATGATGCAAACGGTGTAGCGACAACCTATCGTGTAGTGGTCAATCCACAGGAAAAAGACTATCGAGATAAAGGTGACCTTTATGACGGAGACCGCCTGATTGATAATATTTATTTCACGACTAAGAAAGATTCGCCTTTCCGTGTCGCTCGGACTAGCTATCTATGGACATCAGTGAGTAAGGATGATGGACTGACTTGGTCTGCTCCGCGTGATATCACTCCTATGGTCAAGGAAAACTGGATGAAGTTCTACGGGGTCGGCCCTGGTACAGGCATTCGTCTTCATACAGGCCCGCACAAGGGACGTTTAGTTATTCCGACTTATTCGACTAACGAATCTTCCCATTTACATGGTTCTCAGTCTTCTCGGGTTATCTATTCAGATGATAATGGACAAACTTGGCATTCTGGGGCAGCAGTTAATGATGGTCGCAGAGTGAATAATACAGAGATTCAATCCAGCACCATGAATCATCCTTCGGCTCAAAACACTGAAGCAACCATCGTGCAGTTAGCAAACGGCCAGCTGAAATTGTTCATGCGTGGATTGACGCGAGACCTGCAGGTTGCAACTAGTGAAGATGGAGGTGCTACTTGGCTTCCTGAAGTGAAACGCTACAAAGATGTGCCTGATGTCTATGTACAAATGTCAGCGATTAGCACAGTCAAAGATGGACAAGAATATGTGATTTTGGCGAATGCAAGCGGGCCTGGCAGAAATAATGGTCATGTTCGAGTTGCCAGAGTGGATCAGGCTGGCAATCTGACTTGGATTGCTCATCGGGAAATCAATAAAGGAAAATTTGCCTACAACTCTCTGCAACAAATCAATGATCAAGAGTTTGGCTTGCTCTATGAAGGAGCGGAAGGGAATAAAAATGACTATACTCTCTCCTTCAAGAAGTTTAACTGGGATTTCTTACTGAAAAACAGTGTTTATCCTACAGAGGCTAAGGTAGTCAGCGCGAAACACACAGAAGAAGGACTCGTTGCCCTGCGTTTTGATCACGAAGTGATTGTCAATGAAGCGCCAGTATTTGAGCTAGAAAACGGCAAGGAAGCTACCTTTGTTACTCAGGCAGACAGTAAGACACTCCTGTTTTACGCAGATGATGATTCGGCTGGTCAGAAGATTACTAAGATAAAATCAGGCAACATCGAAAGTATTCATAATTTGGCTGTTTCTGTAATCGGAACGAGACTTCCAGCCGCAGGTTCGGCTCCAGAAGCAGTCACACCTTATATTGCACCAACACCAACAGTTCCAGATCCTGATTTAGTTGCAAGATTTGCAGCTAAGAAGACAGCTGAGTGGACTCCTGTCGGAACAACAGAGCAGCATGGAACAGTCACTACGGTTGAGAAGAACGGTGTACGCTATAACCAACTCTCCTCAAAATCTACTCATGATAACAACCAGAACCCAGCTCTCTTCCAGAAAGAAGGCTTGCAGGTAGATCAAGAAGGAAATGCTAGCGTCAACTTAACTTTTGTAGAAAATTCTGAAACAAACCACGGCCGCTTTGGTGTCTTTATGAAATATAAAGATACATCAAACAATGTCTTTGTCGGTTATGACAAAGAAGGCTGGTTCTGGGAATATAAAACGCCAGGCAATGGCAATAGTGCTTGGTATCGTCAGACTCGTGTACCAGCACCGAAAAAAGGTTCAAGCAATAACTTGGTGGTAACTCTGAAAGCAGATGGTCAGCTCAATGCGACCAATAATGGCGAGCAACTCTTTAATACAGTGACCTTACCAGCTGCAGTCAAGGAAAATCTCAAGAATGAGCGCAAGATTTTGGTCAAGGCCGGTACTTATCAGGGCACTGAACTGACTTCTGTTTTGATAAAGACAGATAACCAAGAAGGCATGACCCCAACTCAGCCGACAGGAGAAAAGGAAACAGGTCCTGTTGTAGATGACTCTAAAGTCACTTATGATAAGATTCACTCAGCAACGATGGAAGTTCTGATTGATAAGGCGTTCCCGCGTGTCAAGAGCTACACAGTCAACAAGCACACACTGACAGGTCAAGTCAAACAGCTGGATCAAGTCACTATTAACTCTCATGCTATCAAGCCGAAAGTGACTTACCGCAAGGTTGATGAGCAGACAGCTGAGTATGATTTGATCTTGCAGGATCCAGAGCATTTGATTGATGCAGAAATGACCGTTCGCTTGAAAGTAGTGGACAACCAGTTGCACTTTGATGTGACAAGAATCGTCAACCACAATCAAGTCGAGGCTGGTAAGCCAGTCGATGATGTTAGAAAATTGATTTCTTCTATCAACTTTGCAGATAATGCTTTAGTATCTGTATCTAGCGAGCAGGCAGGTGCTAAGTTTGATGGGGCGACCATGTCCAACAATACCCATGTCAGCGGAGATGACCATATCAATGTGACCAATCCGATGTCGGATTTGCGCAAGGGCTACATGTACGGATTTGTCTCAACAGACAAGCTGGCGGCTGGTGTATGGAGTAACTCTCAAAACAGCTTTGGCGGTGGATCAAACGATTTTACACGCTTGACTGCTTACAAGCAAACAGTGGGTAACGCTAACTATGTCGCAATCAAGAGCTCACCATGGCAATGGCAAAAAGAATATAAAGGAATTGTTTACCCAGATTATACTTTGGAATTGCCAAGTGCTAAGGTGGTCGTGACCGAAGATGCCAACAAGGATAATCAAGTAGACTGGCAGGATGCTGCTGTAGCTTATCGTCAAATCATGAACAACCCGCAAGGCTGGGAAAAGGTTAAAGACATTACCGCTTATCGGATTGCCATGAACTTTGGCTCTCAAGCACAAAATCCATTCCTGATGACTCTGGATGGTATTAAGAAAATCAATCTTCATACCGATGGACTTGGCCAAGGTGTCCTCTTGAAGGGATATGGAAATGAAGGGCATGACTCAGGTCACTTGAACTATGCAGATATTGGTAAACGAATCGGTGGAGTTGAAGATTTCAAAACTCTGATCGCCAAGGCTAAGGAATATGGTGCTCACATCGGTATCCACGTCAACGCATCAGAAACCTATCCAGAATCCAAATATTTCAAAGAGGAAATCCTACGCAAGAATCCTGACGGTAGCTATAGCTATGGCTGGAACTGGCTGGACCAAGGTATCAATATTGATGCTGCCTATGACCTCGCTCATGGTCGACTCAAACGCTGGCAAGATTTGAAAGAAAAACTTGGCGAAGGATTAGACTTTATCTATGTTGATGTCTGGGGTAATGGTCAGTCAGGTGATAATGGTGCTTGGGCAACTCACGTCTTGGCAAAAGAAATCAACCAACAAGGCTGGCGCTTTGCGATTGAGTGGGGCCATGGTGGTGAGTACGACTCTACCTTCCAGCACTGGGCAGCTGACTTGACCTATGGTGGCTATACCAACAAGGGGATTAACAGTAGCATTGTCCGCTTTATCCGCAACCACCAAAAAGATTCTTGGATTGGTGACTATCCGTCCTATGGCGGCGCAGCCAACTATCCGCTGCTTGGTGGTTACAGCATGAAGGATTTTGAGGGCTGGCAAGGACGGAGTGACTACAATGGCTACGTGACCAACCTCTTTGCTCATGATGTCATGACCAAGTATTTCCAACACTTCACTGTCACAACATGGAAGAATGGTAATCCGGTTACCATGAATGATAATGGCGGTAGCTACAAGTGGACACCAGAAATGGAAATCGGTCTGACAGACAGGGACAACAATCAAGTTACTATTCGCCGTAAATCAAACGATGTGGCAAATCCAGGCTACCGTGAAAGAACAGTTACACTTAATGGTCGCGTGATTCAAGACGGCTCAGCTTATCTGGTGCCATGGAATTGGGATGCCAACGGTAATAAGCTGGAAAAAGCTCAAGAAAAGATGTATTATTACAATACAAAAGCAGGCCAGACAACTTGGACCCTGCCGAGTGATTGGAATGATAAGGTTTACCTCTATAAGCTGACCGACCAAGGTAAGGTTGAAGAGCAAGAGCTGACAGTGACGAATAATCAGCTGACGCTGGATCTTTTGGCAAATCAGCCATACGTTCTCTATCGTACAAGACAGGTCAACAAGGAAATGTCTTGGAGCGAAGGAATGCATATCTATGACCAAGGCTTCAACAGTGGCAAGCTGGATCATTGGACAATTACAGGCGACAAGTCTAAGGCTGAGATTGTCAAGTCACAGGGTGCCAATGATATGCTCCGTATTCAAAACAATACAAGTACTGTGACTCTGACTCAGAAATTAACGGGTCTCAAGCCAAATACTAAGTATGCTGCTTATGTCGGAGTGGATAATAGAAGTGATGCTAAGGCAAGTATCACAGTCCAATCAGGTGGTAAGACAATCACCAACTATACTAATAAATCTATTGCTCAAAACTATGTTAAGGCATATGCTCACAATACAAATCGTAGCAATGCGACAGTGGACAACACCAGCTATTTCCAAAATATGTATGTTTACTTCACGACAGGTGATGACGTGTCCAATGTGACTCTGACCCTGAGCCGTGAAGCAGGTGAAAAAGCAACTTACTTTGATGAAATTCGAGTCTTTGAGAATAATTCTACAATGTATGCCGGCGGTCATGATAACCAAAAAGGTGTCTTCAAACAGAACTTTGAAAATGTCGGTCAAGGGATCTTCCCATTTGTTATCGGTGGTATCGAAGGTGTTGAGGACAATCGGACTCACTTATCAGAAAAGAACGCACCATATACACAACGTGGCTGGAATGGTAAGAAGATTGATGATGTTATCGAGGGCGACTGGTCACTCAAGACCAATGGTTTAGTTAGCCGTCAACGCATGGTTTACCAAACTATTCCGCAAAACTTCCGCTTTGAAGCAGGTAAGACTTATCGAGTAACCTTTGACTACGAAGCGGGCTCTGATGGCACTTACGCCTTTGTCAGCGGCAATGGTGAAGTAACTTGGAAGCAAGCAGGTAACCAATGGACTAGTGATTTGGGCAATGCACAAGTGCATGAGCTACCAAACACTTGGAAAGGCTCTCAAAAAGCCAAAAGAGCGACCTTCCTCGTTACGGGAGCGCCAGATGGCAATACTTGGATTGGTATCTATTCTACTGCTAGAGGTGGGAATACAAATGGTGATGCAGGCGGAGATGCAAACTTCCGTGGCTACAATGACTTTGTAATGGATCGTCTACAAATTGAAGAAGTCGAGCTGACAGGTAAGATGCTGATTGACGAAGCAGTGAACAACTACCTGCCACTAGTTGCCAGAACGAATTACACTACTGAGTCTATGAATGCGTTGAAAGATGCGGTTTATAATTTGACTCAGCAGGATGATGACATCTCAGTTGATGTTGCTAGACAGGCAATCGCTGCAGTGGATCACCTCAAGGCTGCCTTGGTAGAGAAGAAGACTTCCCTCAAAGCAGCAGACTTTGAATCTCTGGAAGCACCTGCACAGCCAGGAGAAGAGTTAGCTAAAGCCTTTGATGGTAACCGCTCTAGCCTGTGGCATACACCGTGGTCTGGTGGTGGTGCTAATAAACCGGCTACTATGGTCTTGAGAGAACCAACTGATTTGACAGGTTTGACTTATGTACCACGTTCTTCAGGATCAAATGGTAATCTCAAAAATGTAACTCTGGTGGTAACGGATGAAGCAGGTCAAGAACACCGTTTCTCAGCCAATAATTGGCCAAATAATGCAGCAACTAAAACTATTGACTTTGGTCGGGTTATCAAGGCTAAGAAGATTGTCTTGACAGGTACTCAGACTTATGGCGATAGCGAAAATGAATACCAATCAGCGGCGGAACTAGTCTTTAATCTACCAACAACAAGCGAGGCTGCTCTGGACACAAGTGCTTATGATAAGGCTCTTGCGCGTGCTAAGATGTTGACAAGTCAGGCTAATCGTGAAGCAGTAGAAGAGTTCTTGCAGGTGGCTGCTTACGTGACAAATAACCACTTGTTAACTCCGACTCGCTTGGCAGAATTTACAACTTATCTCAATAGTTTAGAAGATACACCAGCTACACCGCCAGTTCACAAGACGACTCCAGACGAAGGAGTTAAGATTCCAGTTGTCGAACAGCCACGCTTGGATGTGGTAACTGAAGCTCTACCGTTCAACACCGTTGAGCGCGAAAATCCACAATTGCCTAAGGGCACACGAAAAGTTGTCCAAGAAGGCAAGAACGGCGAAAAGACTACGCTTGTGGAAGTGACGATTGAGAATGGCCAAGAAACTGGTCGTGTGACTCGCGATAGCTTTGTTTCCAAAGCCCCAGTCGACAAGATTGTGGAAATTGGCAAGCCAGTTGAGCAAATCACTCCAGCTGAAGGCGTTAAGAATCTGGTTGTCGAGCAACCACGACTTGATATCGTGACAGAAGTTCTACCGTTTAATACCGTCGAACGTGAAAACCCACAATTGCCGAAGGGCACCCGAAAAGTTGTCCAAGAAGGCAAGAACGGCGAAAAGACTACGCTTGTGGAAGTGACGATTGAGAATGGCCAAGAAACTGGTCGTGTGACTCGCGATAGCTTCGTTTCCAAAGACGCAGTTGATAAGATTGTGGAAGTTGGCAAGCCAGCTGAGCAAGTGACACCAGATCAAGGTCTTAAGAATCTGGTTGTCGAGCAGCCACGCCTAGATATTGTGACAGAGACTCTGCCGTTTAATACTGTTGAACATGAAAGTGCTCAATTACCTAAAGGTACCCGAAAAGTTGTCCAAGAAGGCAAAGCTGGCGAAAAGACCGTGCTTGTTGAAGTGACCATCGAAAATGGTCAGGAAAGCGGTCGAGTAACTCGTGACAGCTTTGTTTCCAAATCCCCAGTCGACAAGATTGTGGAAGTTGGCAAACCAGTTGAGCAAGTTACACCAGCAGAAGGCGTTAAGAATCTGGTTGTCGAGCAGCCACGCTTGGATGTGGTGACTGAAGAGGTTGGCTTTAATACCGTCGAACGTGAAAATGCTCAATTGCCTAAGGGCACCCGAAAAGTTGTCCAAGAAGGCAAAGCTGGCGAAAAGACCGTGCTTGTTGAAGTGACGATTGAGAATGGCAAGGAAAGCGGTCGTGTGACTCGCGATAGCTTCGTTTCCAAAGATCCAGTAGATCAAATCGTGGAAGTTGGAAGCAAGGAAGAAAAACCAAACAAACCAACTACACCAGAGAAGCCTGTAGAGCCATCTAAACCATCTAAGCCAGAAAATAACTTGCGTATCTTGACGGACGAAGCTACCAAGGTTCAAGTGATTGGCATGAAGTCTACGCTTGATCAAGTTGTGGCCTTGAAGGTTAAGAAAGTAGCAGCTCAAAGCCTAGAAGGTAAGCTCTACGATGCTTATGACATTAGACTAGAAGACCAATTTGGCCAATCTGTACAACCTAAGGGTAAGGTT